>NZ_CP026106.1:1961881-2615842 GCF_002902965.1 Paraburkholderia hospita
GAAAGCGCGGAGTCGTACACCGTTTCGCCCGACTCCCGATTCAGCACCGCGAACTCGAAAATCAGAATCGCGTTCTTGGCCGCGAGTGCGACCAGCATCGTCAGACCGATCTGGAAGTAGACGTCGTTCTCGAGGCCGCGCAGCATGATCGCGAGCAGCGCGCCAAACAGCGCGAAAGGCACCGCCATCAGCACGCCGAGCGGCAAGCTCCACTTCTCGTATTGCGCGGCCAGAATCAGGAACACCATGATCAGGCCGAATACGAACACCAGCCCCGACGTACTGCCGGCCTGCCTCGACTCGTATGCTTCGCCGCTCCACCCGAAGGTATAGCCCTCGGGCAGCACCTGGGCCCCGACCTCTTCAATCGTGCTGATCACCTGTCCCGAGCTGTAGCCCGGAGCGGGATTGACCGTCACCTTGACCGCGGGGAAATTGTTGAACCGCGTCACCAGATCCGGGCCAGTGACGTACTTCGATGTCATCACCGCCTTGATCGGCACCATGCTGTTGGTCTTGCTGCGCACGTAGATCTGGTCAAGATCCAGCGGCGTCAACCGATACGAAGGCTCGGCCTGCAGGATCACCTGCCACAACCGGCTCGAACGGTTAAACTGCGACACGTACAGCGACCCGAACATCGTCTGCATCGCGCTGTACACCTCTTCGATGGGCACACCCAGCGTCTCCGACTTGTCGCGGTCAACGTTCACCAGTAGTTGCTGCGCCGATGCATTGAAGGTCGACGTCACGCGTGCCAGTTCAGGTCGCGCCTTGGCTTTGGCGATAAAATTGTCCACCACCGTGGCAAGTTGCGCGATGGTGGCATCGCCCTGAGCCTGGATCCATACCTCGGTGCCGCCCGTCGTGCCGAGGCCTGGAATCGACGGCGGGTTCACCGGCAAGATCACCCCTTCCTGCACTGAGGAGAGGCTTTCGTACGCGCCGATCAGCACCGCGCGTGCGTTCTGCGTTCTGATGTTCTTGAATTTGTAGCGCTCGTCAAAGCTCTTGAAGCCGATGAAGAACGTCCCTGCATTGTTCTTGTTCTGGCTATCCAGCAGGCTGTATCCGTCAACCACCACCACGCTGCTCACGGCCTCCTGCTTCATGAAATAGTCCGTGACGTGCTGCGAGACATCTCCCGTGCGATCGAGACTCGCCGCGTCCGGCATGATGACCGCGCCAAGCAGGTAGCCCTGATCCTCGGGCGGCAGAAATGACGTGGGAACCGCCCGCACCATGACGACCGACAGCGCGATCATGCCGGCAAACAGCAACAGCGCCACGACGAACCGCTTGATGACCAGCCTCACCATGTTCGAGTAGCCGATCGTCATCCGCGCGAACCAGTTGTCGAACCATTTGAAAAAGCCGCGCTTTTCATGGTGTCCCGGCTTGAGCAGCAGCGCCGCCAGCGCTGGCGACAACGTGAGTGCAACCAGTCCCGAGAACACCACCGAAATCGCGATAGTGATGGCAAACTGCTTGTACAGCTGTCCCGTGATGCCAGCGAGGAAGGCCACGGGCACGAACACGGCGCACAGAACCAGCACGATCGCGATGACCGGGCCGGCGACCTCGTCCATCGCCCGCTTGGCGGCGTCTTTCGGACTCAGCTTGTGGACGTTCATGTTGCGCTCGACGTTCTCGATCACCACGATCGCGTCGTCCACCACGATACCGATCGCAAGGACCATACCGAACAGTGTCAGCATGTTGATCGAGAAACCGAGTGCGAGCATGCCCATGAACGTGCCGACGATCGATACCGGCACCGCAAGTACCGGTATCAGCGTGGCGCGCAGGCTCTGCAGGAACACGAATACGACGACCACCACCAGCACGAGGGCTTCGAAGAAGGTATGAATGACGTCTGCGATGGATGCACGGGTGAAGTCCGTCGTGTCCATCGCAATGTTGTATTCGATGCCTTCCGGGAACGACTTCTTCATCTCGGCGAGCGTAGCGCGCACCTGCTTTGACACGTCGAGTGCGTTGGCGCCCGGCTGCTGATAAACCGCAATGACCGTTGCTGGCTTGCCCTGAAACTTGCTGCGGATCGAGTAATCTTTCTGGCCGAGTTCTGCGCGCCCGATGTCCTTGAGCCGCACAATCGCGACGTCGCCATTTGCGGCACGAATAATGATGTTGTCGAACTCAGCGGGGTCGGTCAGCCGGCCGGTGGTAGTGACTGCAAACGACTGTTCGACCGCTGTGCCCGTCGGCGACTGCCCGATGCGTCCCACCGCAAATTGCTGGTTCTGATTGGCCACGGCCCTCTGCACGTCGGCCGCTGTGATGCCCAGTTGGGCCATCCGGTCTGGCTTCAGCCAGATGCGCATCGCGTAGTCGGGCGTGCCGAAGATAGCCGACTGGTTCGCACCCGATATGCGCTTGAGCGCATCGAGCACGTAGATGTTCGCGTAGTTGGCGATATAGGTCGCGTCGTAACGCTCACTGGGCGAATAGATGGCAATGACCATCATGAAGGCCGACGACTTCTTCTGCACCTGAATGCCCTGCGACTGCACCGACGAGGGCAATTGCGGCAAGGCCAGGTTCACCCGGTTCTGCACATCGACCTGCGCCAGCTCCGGATTGGTGCCGATCTGGAAGAAGGCATTGAGCGTGTAGGCGCCCGTCGACGAACTCGACGAGTACATGTAGATCATGTTGTCCGCGCCGTTGACCTGCTGCTCGATCGGCGCGGCCACATTGTTCGACATCACATCCGCACTCGCGCCTGGATATGTCGCGGAGATCGTGATCTGCGGCGGCGTGATGTCGGGGTACTGGGCGATCGGCAGATCCAGCATCGCCAGCGCGCCGCCGAGCGTGATGACAATCGAGATCACCGACGCAAAGATCGGGCGGTCGATGCAGAAGTGGGAGATGTTCATATCGCCCGCTCCTCACTTCGTCACGGTCTGATCGGACTGGCGCGTCGCGAGATGCTGTCCTTCATCCGGCGGCGCATCGGTGGCTGCACCTGGCTGGGGCGCCCCGGTGATCTTCAGGGGGGTATCCGCGAGGACTCGAATTGCACCGTCGACCACGATGCGTTCGCCGGGTTGCAACCCGCTGTTGATGAACCAGTCGTCGCCATGCCATTCACCCACTTCGACCACGCGTTGACGCGCCTTTGAGTCGTTATCTACCACCCAGACAAAATGACTCTTGGCACCCTGCAGGACCGCCCGCTGGGGGACGAGGATGGCATTCGGGCGGATTGCTCCCGAGACCTGGGCACGCACGAATTGGCCCGGACGCAGCGTGCCTTGCGGATTCGCGAACGAGGCGCGCACGAGGAACGTGCCGGTCTGGGTGCTGAACGCCGGGTTGGTAAAGTTGATGTGGCCGGTCGAAGGAAACACTGTGCCGTCGGCAAGCACGACCGTCACCTCGAAGTCGCTATTTGACGGGAGCTTCAGTAGCCCTTTAGCGGCGTCGCTGCGCACCTTCAACAGCTCGTTTTCCGACAGGCTGAAGTTCACCCACATCGGGTCCAGCTGATAGATGTAGGTGAGCAGGCCCGTCGCGCTCGCGGTCACGTAGCTGCCATCCTGCTGTCTTGCGAAGCTCGACAGGCCGTCGAGCGGCGACTTGATCGTCGTATAACTGAGGTTGAGTTCGGCGGTCTGGACCTCGCCCTGGGCGGCGATCACGGCTGCTTCCGCACTCTTTTCGTTGCCGGTCGCGTCGTCCAGATCCTTTTTGCTCAATGCGTTCTGCGCGGCGAGCGGTATCACGCGGGCGAGATTGGCCTTCGTCACATAGAGCCTCGCCTGCTGCTGCGCGAGTTGGCCCTTTGCAGTCTGCAGCGCTGCCAGGAACGGCTTGGGATCCATCAGAAAGAGTGTCTGTCCCGTATGGACCAGTTGACCCTCGGTGTACACGCGCTTGTCGAGAAAACCGTCGACGCGGGCGCGGATTTCCACTTCGCGTGAACTTTGCGTCTGCGCGGTGAATTCGAAAACCACTGGCGTATCGCGCCGCTCGACCTTCATGACTGTCACATCGATCGCAGCGGCTGGCGGAGGTGCAGCCGGTTTGTGGCAGGCGGCGCAGAGCGCCAACGTTGCACAGGCAAGCACCCGCGCCAGAGCGCCGGGTGACAACCGGAGCGTGAAACGATCAAGCGTTACGTGTCTCATCGGATCACCCGTCGCAGCTACATGGCGGTGCAAGCACCGAACAGCACCAGGGCGTTTTCACGGTTGACGAGCGTCACGCCTATCGTGCCGTCCACCGTGTCGAGCACGATCGTCCACGCGAACGTGAACTCGGTTCCTTGCAGGAGAATCTGTTTCTCATCTGTTTGCATGAAGCGGATCGGCGTCGTGTGTTGAGGGCCGGTAACGGTCTTCTTCGCGAAGTCGATGCGCAGGAACTGCGGTGCGCCCAACTCCGACGGCAAGGCGCGCAAGCAGGTTTCCCCTGCATCGCAGGCATGCGCGTCGATGGTCGCGCACAGCAGCGGCTTGCTGCCGTCGAATTCAGCCGCGGACAGCGTGGCCGAAGCGAAACATAAGAACACTGCGAGCGCCATACGGAACGTGCTCTCTTTCATGGCCGCATCTCCTGCTGCTTGCGGAGGCTACTGAACCGTGTACCCGCGGCCGGTCATACATGCCCCACCGCGCGGTTGAAAGTGGCCAGTTGTTGCGACATCTGCTGTTGATTGGACTGGCGCTGCGCGGTTGCCGCCTGTTGCGTGCGGTGCTTTCGTATCCCGCCCGCTGCCGTGTCGACGACCGCACCAATCGCCGCGCAAGTCCGAACGAGACTCGCATCAGGTGTTGCATGGCGAAACGCCTCCTCGACAATCCAGTTCCGGCACATACTCACGGCCATCCGACGTCAACGTGAGACGGCGCAGTCAAGTCGCGGACTCATGGTTTGGTCTTGGTGATCTTCTGGCCTTGCACGCCGAGGCCCGCCATCAGACCCTCCTGGCCATAGATGAATGCGTAGACATCGGACTGCAATGTGGTCGTCGTCATCGACTTCGCCTTGCCTTCGTCCACGACAACGACACTCGGCCCCATGCCGACGGACCAACCGTCGCTGCTGTTCAGATAGCTGAGCGCTGCCGGTGTCATCAGGAAAAACGCCTGATGGAAGGTCTGCGCCCCAGCCTGCAGCCCGTATGACAGTGCCGTGACGTTGTAGTAGCCCATCACCTTGCCGTCCGGACCGAACATCACGCCGTTTCCTTCCTGCGCGCCGACAAGAAATCCCGCCTTCACGATGTCCGGAAACACCAGGACCGCAGTTGCCTTGGTCGCCAGTTCCCCTGCCTTTGGCGTTTTCTCAATCAGTGTCCGATACGCATCGCGTGCTTTCTGTTCCAGGTCAGGACGCGCTGACCCGGATGCGGAGCTGGAGCCCGACCCGGAACTGGACGAGTCCATGCTCGAACAGGCAACCGCCGCGAGCAGGACTGGAATCATTGCCATCAGGCGAACAAGCTTGAACATGATAGGACGCTCCATTCAAAAGGAGTCACTGCGTGACCGGGTCCCAGAGCGGCGCGCGCCGCGCCTCAGGTACTCCTAGTATTGGTAGCGGATCCGTCCGTTGGCAATTGAACTTTGGTCCAATACCGGTTCAGCGCGAACATGTCCCGACTAGGACGCCTGTCCCCCTTCCAGTGCCGCACGTACGGTCCGGATGAACAGATCATCGTTGAACGGCTTGAGAATGTAGGCGACCGCACCGCCCGCAAAGGCTTGTTCGCGCACGCTGATGTTATCGTGGGCGGTTATGAAAACGACAGGCGTGCCACTGCCCGACAGACGCCGCTGGACCTCGAGTCCATTGAGTCCAGGCATCTGCACATCGAGAATGACGCAGTCAGGGCGATATGACGGAATGGACGACAGCACGTTGAGAAACGCGTCGCCGCTCGCGAACGTTTCAGCAGCGATGCCGACCGAGCGCAGGAGTCTCTTGATCGCTCTGCACACCGATTCATCGTCATCGACGATGACAACGAATGGTTTGAGGTTTCCCATTGTACGTAGTCCGGTGTCCGGGAATGCACGGGGTGCTGCACTCCCCCAAACCATAGACTACGAGTCAGGCGCGAATACCGATAGTGGACCTTGGTGCAATGTGGACGAAGGGGTCGTAGCATGCCCGGACGACCGGCCGTTCAAGCCGGCTCGTGGCCGCTCAACGACGCGCGCGTGATTACGCGACGCCTGAAATGCCGACCTTGTCTGCGATACGAATGAGTTGGGCCAGCGACGTGGCTTCCATCTTGGCCATCACGCGCCTGCGATGAGCCTTGATCGTCTGTTCGACCGTTCCGAGTTCGCTTGCCACCTGCTTGTTCAGAAGGCCCGTCACGACGAGTGCCATGACTTCGCGCTCCCGCGGCGTCAACCGCTCGACGCGACCACGAAGCGAGTCGAGTTCATGCCGGATCGCGCGCGTTTGCACCGCACGCGCGAGCGCCTGTTCAATCGCTCGCAGCAAGTCGGTATCGGAAACGGGTTTGGGCAGAAAATCGGTTGCCCCCGCTTTCATCGCACCGACACCCATCGCGATGTCGCCATGTCCCGTGATGAAAATGATCGGTAGCGCCGCATCGAGTTCGCGCGCCAGTTCCAGCCCGCTCAGATCCGGCAACTGAATATCCAGCACGACGCACGCGGGACAGGCATCGGCCGGCATCCTGTCGAGAAATGCGCGTGCCGTACCGAATGTTTCCACCCGGTAGCCCGCCGACCGGATCAGACGCGCCAGCGCGCGGCACACGGAATCGTCGTCGTCGACGACGAATACAATCGAAGCGGAATCTGTCATGGTCTCTCTCGCGATTCATCCTGCTCCGTCGCATTCCCAACTGGCAATGCAACAAAGAACGTCGCGCCTCGGTCGATGTTGTTTTCGGCCCATAGTCGCCCACGATGCATGCCAATGATGGTGCGGCTAATCGACAAACCCAAACCGAGGCCCTGAGGTTTTGACGTAAAGAACGGCTTAAATATCTTGTCCAGCTTGTCGGCGGTCAGTCCATGACCACGATCGCTGATCGCGATGCAAACCATATTCTTGCTCTCGTGCCTGAGCGTCACCGACACCACGCGGTCAACGGGCGGCACATCGTTCATCGCGTCGAACGCATTGAGGAGGAGATTGAGCATGACCTGCTGCAGCTGCACCTTGTCGCCAGACACGGGCGGCAGATCGTCCTCGATGTCGAGGGTCACTCTCGTACCACGCACGATCGCATCGCTGCGCACCAGCAGGACGACGTCGCGGATAATGCCCGCGAGATCGAGCGATACCACTTCCAGATCGCCCTTCTTGACGACCGCGCGAATGCGCCGGATCACTTCGCTAGCGCGATAGTCATCCTGCACGATGTCATTCAGAATCTCTCTTACCTCAGCCAGATCGATGGGATCGGCCGCGAGAAAGCGCTGCGCAGCCTGCACGTTGCTCAGAATCGCGGTAAGCGGCTGGTTCAGTTCATGGGCTAGCGATGACGCGAGCTGACCCACTGTGGACACGCGAGTCAGATGCGCGAGATCCCGCCGGTTGCGCTCCAGCTCGAATCGCTCGGTTCTGTCGATGATGAATGCAAGCGTGACGCTGTCGTCGTCGAAGTGAAACGCATTGAGGCCGATCTCCACCTGAAATTCCGTGCCATTGTTGCGCCGCGCCGACAACTCGTGCAATGCCGTTCTGTCGCCGGACGCCTGCGATGCGAGCAACCCCGCTCTCATCGGAACGTGACTGTCGACATGCAGCCCCGGCACCAGCAGTTCGACAGGCTTGCCGATCAGTTCGTCGCATTCGTATCCAAACAGCCTGGCGGTCTGCGGATTGACCATCAACATCTGGCCACGCTCACCGAGCATCACAATCGAAATAGGCAGCAGTCCGAGCGCGTCGCGAAAGTAGGCCTCGCCGCTTTCTCTATCCAGAGCACTGGCATGGGTATCGTTCAATGGCACCGTTCGTGCGCCACTTTCATGCAACTGGCGGCGAACTGATCGGGCGGAAGCGGTCGCGTGCACTCTCTCCGGCATTGAACGCTCCGCGCGTGATGGACGTTGAGCGGCTTCCGGCGCACCCGCGTCCTCCGCCATGCGACGTTTGTTCACACGCCCATCTCCTGCCGAACCGGCTCGCGCCCCCCCATCGAGTGGAACTGCTCCTGCAGACGATGTGGAAGTCTGCGCACGCCTTGCATGCAGACGGGTCATCGCACGTTCGACATAATCGGCAAAACCTAGCGGTTTAATACTAGAGATCGCGAACGCCATCCGCCGTCGCCGGGTAAACATCATCAACAGCCACAGAATGATGGCTGTTTCCAGAACAATGATCACTGGCATGACGATGCCCATGGCCGGAGTTCCTCTCGAGGGCTCGCGCCTGGAGATAGGGCTAACGATAATGCACCCTCAGGATCTCCACGAGGTGAAGCGCGTTGATCAGAAGACTGATTCCGCTGCTACGTGTTGCGACGCTGGCCAGATAGTGAGGACCGTCGTTCGCCTTCGAGCGGTTTTTCACGCAGCGTCTTTACCGGGCTGTCGGTTCGCCACCTTGTTCGTCCTGGCGACGATACAAGGGGATTGGTCCGCACAGGACTGCATGCAGGCGTGGTCAGCCGAATGACGAGTCAGGTAACTACTACACGCGAAACCCTACTGAACGGTAAGTTAATCGTAGTACCGGTGCAAACAATAGTAAATGTCGAGTTGTTGGATTCTTTGATATATGGAGTGGAAGACAGGTGTGCTAAACGCTGAATTTCCACTGGATTGAACCAAAGGCCAATTGTTCACACGCCACAGCGCATATAGTCTGAATGATGTGACATCCGAGTTGGGAAAGACCTGTGTCGTCCGGCCGTCGGCACGCTACTGGCAAACGTGCACTAGTGAGAGTTGGAGAATAGGAAGCAGTTAGATTCGCATGACGTTACCGGCGGCGACACAGCGGCACTAGCGTCAATCGAGCCCGCGAAGGCAATGGAACGATAGCGGCACGATGGGCAGTACGAAAACTGGCCGCGCTCTATCGCGTGTTGCGAATAAGCATCTCTGACCTGGGACAGTCATGACAAAGGCTCACCCCGTTGCACCGTCACTCGCAACCTCGAGCTGGGGCAAGTTCGACCATACCGTCATGGTCCTTCAGGGAGGAGGCGCTTTAGGCGCGTACCAGGCCGGCATCTATACCGGCCTCGCCGAGGCTGGCGTCGCTCCGGACTGGATCGCGGGCGTTTCGATCGGCGCGATCAATGCCGCGCTTATCGCAGGCAATCCGCCTGAGCGTCGCGTCGCGCGATTGCGCGAGTTCTGGGAACGCGTATCGGCGCATGCGCCATTCGTGCCGCCCGTGTCACTCGACGCGATGCGGCCGGTTTTCAACTTCATGAGTGCAGCATCCTCAGTCGCTTTCGGCGTACCGGGTTTTTTCTCACCGCGGCCAGCACCGCCGTTTACCGTGAGCGACGAACACCTGAACACGTTAAGCCTTTATGACACGCAGCCGCTTAGAGCGACACTCGAACAACTGATCGACTTCGATCTGATCAACAGCAAAGCCGTGCGCCTTTCACTGGGCGCTGTCAACGTGCGCTCCGGCAATTCGGTCTATTTCGACAACGGCAAAACCACGATTGGGCCCGAGCACGTGATGGCGAGTGGTGCGCTGCCGCCTGGCTTCCCCGCCGTTCAGATCGACGGCGAGTGGTACTGGGATGGCGGCATCTCGTGCAACTCGCCGCTCTGGTATGTGGTGGACGAGGACTATCGAATGAGTGCGTTGGTCCTGCAGGTGGACGTATTCAGCGGCGCGGGCGAGTTGCCCAAGACGCTCGGGGAAGTGCAGGAACGCACAAAGGACATCCAGTACGCGAGTAAAACACGTTTCAATTCGACCCGTGTCAGCGAGATCGAAGCGCTCCGCAATTCGCTGCGCCGGGTTCTCGAAAAGCTGCCACCTTCGTTTCAGGACGACCCCGATGTACAGAAACTCAGCGCGATCAGCACGCGAGGCGCGGTCGCCCTCGTCCATTTCATCAACCGGCACAACACGCGCTCGGCGAACTTCAAGGATTACGAGTTCTCACGCGCGACCGTGATGGAGTTATGGGACTTCGGTTACAGCGATGCGTGCAAGTCGGTCTCGGACCCGCAATGGCGGGAAGCAACCGATCTGGGTAGTGGGGTTCACATCTACGACTTGACCCGGTGACCTGCCGGGTGAGCGAAACATGTACGAGGAGCAGGCGCATGACTGAAGCCGATGTGAAAGAGCGCGCATTTGCCATGCCGCTGACAAGCCCTGCCTATCCGCGCGGGCCCTATCGATTCGTCGATCGCGAGTTTCTGATTATCACGTACCGCACTGACCCCGATGTGCTGGCTGCCGTCATTCCTGCTCCGCTCGAAATGACCGAACCACTGGTGAAATTCGAGTTCATCCGGATGCCGGATTCGACGGGGTTTGGCGACTACACCGAAAGCGGCCAGGTCATTCCCGTCAGTTTTCGGGGCCAACGCGGCGGCTATGTCCATGCCATGTTTCTCGATGACGAACCGCCGATTGCTGGCGGCCGCGAAATCTGGGGGTTTCCCAAGAAGCTCGCATCACCCGAACTGAGGGTCGCCAAGGACACCATCGGCGGCGTCCTCAGGTACGGCCCGGTCCCGGTTGCGGTGGCGACGATGGGATACAAGCACCGTGCGTTGCCGCACGACCAGATTGCCGCGTCGCTGTCCGCACCTGGCTTTCTGCTCAAGATCATTCCTCATGTGGACGGCTCGCCGCGGATATGCGAACTCGTGCGTTATTTCTGCGAGGACGTGACCGTGAAGGGCGCGTGGGAAGGGCCGGCCGCACTTGAGCTGTTCCATCACGCGCTCGCGCCGGTTGCGGCCTTGCCTGTGCTTGAAGTGATATCGGGCGTGCACATCCTGACGGACCTGACGCTCGGGTTGGGCACGGTCGTCCATGACTATCTCGCGGAGTAAGCCCCGGCATCCCAGCAATATCCCCAAGGCTCTCAACGCGACTTCACAATGCTTCCGTGGGCAATGCCCGCTTCGCTAACGCACCGAACCGAACGGGGACGTTCGGGCACGTGTGACGAGGCAGCGGGTTCCGCACACACATTAGACCAAGGTTCAATATCGGTGTCCGTACGGGTCCCCTATTCTGTCTCTTGGGCACGTGCGTTTGATTGCCCTTTCCAGGAATCGGCCTGCGGAAATCAGGAACCAGGTCATTGTTACGGAAGCGGTGATCGCGACACTTTTCCTCGTTGATGACCGTTCGATGGCTATGTGAGGGCGATGTCATGAACAAGCGTCTCTTATGGTTTGCGATCGTACCGGTGTTGCTGTTCGCGGGTACGGCCGCCGCGCAATACCCGATTCTGGATATGGTTGCCGGCAAGCTCGTTCAAAAGTATCAGCAATCGTCATGCGAGCAGTTATGGCAGGAAAAAGCCCAGCAAAAAAGCCGGCCCAAATCGGAGAAGGAGCAGCAGGCCGTAGAACTGCTGCATAACGATCCACAAATGCGCGCTGCGTTCATCGACAAGGTGGCTGCTCCCATCGCCAGCAAGATGTTCGAGTGCGGCATGATCCCGTGATCGTCGCCGGGTGTGCCGCTGAACTGGACTACTCATCGAGGCCGCGATGACCTACGCGAAATTCCTGTGCTGCGTTACCTTCGCCGCGCTTGGCCTATGCCTGATCGCGAGCGGCCACGCCCAGCAGCCGCAGAAAACACAGCACACGGCTAAGGCAGCAGCCAAGCCCGCGAAGGCTGCCGCGCCGTCGTTCCAGCCAGGACTCGAACCGCGCGCGATCGACGTCCTCAAAGCGGCGTGCGCCCGCCTGGCCGCCGCGCGATCAATGGCATTCACGGCAGTCGTCTCCTATGAGAGCCCGAGCCGCCTCGGTCCTCCCCTCGTCTATTCGACCAAATCGGAGGTGACACTGCAGCGGCCGGACAAGCTCAAGGTCATCACCCTCGGCGACGGGCCGCCCTCGGAGTTCTACTACGACGGCAAGGCGATGATGGCGTTCGAGCCGGCGGACAACCTGGTCGCCGTCGCCGACGCGCCACCGACTATCGACGCCGCGCTACAGGTCGCCTACGACTCCGCCGCGATTTATTTCCCGTTTACCGATGTGATCGTCGCGGATCCCTATAAGGACATTGCCGACGGACTGAAGGTCGCTTTCTATATCGGTCAATCGCGCGTGGTCGGCGATACGACAACGGACATGGTGGCCTATGTCACCGGGGATGTGTTCGTGCAGATCTGGATCGGCGCGCAGGACAAGCTGCCGCGCCGCGTATATGCGGTCTACCTCAACGACCGGACCAGGCTGCGTCATGTGCTGGAACTGTCCAACTGGCAACTGGATGTGACTGTCCCCGCAGATGCCTTTGCTTCGTCCAAAGCGACCAGTGCGGAGCACATCGCGTTCGCGCGCCCGGACTCGAGCGACGCCCCAGGAATGAAGCCGCCGCCGAAGACGAAGCCGCGAGGAACCCAATGAGGAGACGCATCATGAAGACCGCCGTCATCCGCCTCCTGAGTGTGCTCGTCCCGGCGCTCGTCACCGGTCCAGCCGGCGCGTGGTCGCATGCGAACTATCGCGGAGGCAGCACGTCGCACGCGCCCGGTTCGGATTCCACAACCCGCAGCAACGCCTGGGGTGGCAGCGAAACGCACACATACGGGCAAGGCACGACCGCAACCGGCCGCTATGGTGATACTGCGACCCACCAGGAAGGATCCGGGAAAACGACCGTTACCAATCCATACGGCGGGAGCGCGACCCATACATATGGTCAGGGCACCACCGCGACCAACGCTTACGGCGGCACGGCGACCCACGCAACTGGATCCGGTTATACGACGTATACGAACTCATCGGGCGCGACGGCCTATCACAGTCCCTACTACGGTGGGACATATGCTGCGTACCATCCGCCCGTTGTCGTGAATAACTACGGGTCCGGCTGCTACAACTGCGGCGGCTGGTCCACAGCAGGCGCAGCCGCCGCGGGCGCTGTAGTCGGTGTAGCAGCCGGCGCGGCCATCGCTTCAGCCAACACGGCAGCCGCGACATCGAACGCATACAACGCCGGTGTCGCAGCCGGCAGCGCCAGTGCGTACAACGCCGCTCCCGTTGGCGGGACGTTCGCGATGGGTGCCGTCTACGCGGCATTGCCCGCTGGCTGCATCTCGCCCAAGGTTCAGGGTTCCACCTACTATTTGTGCGGCAATACGTGGTTCCAACCGTCTTACGGTGCGAATGGCGTTTACTACCGCGTGATACCGGCGCCTGCATAGAATTCCGGTGCGGACCCGAAACACTCGCATCGCGCACCGGTCAAGTAGTGAACACATCTTTACGCCAATGCGCGCGGTGTCTACGCGGGAGCCAATCGCTCACTGAACGCTTGCTGGCCTTGTGTGCGGGTGTTATTTCTTCGCAGTGAAAATGAACCGGCGGCGGCGCGATCGGAGGCGTGGCACCGAGCTGACCCCGTTACACGATAACCCGCGCCGCTGCCGCTGTACACGCGAAATTGCCGGAACGGCATGCTGTTTGCACGGATGGCTCCCATGGCATTTGCAGCCGCGTCCGTTGCGATGAGCCGCTCCGCATCCGCATCCCATTTTCTATTTTTAATTGCAACCCTGACTGTTGGCGCTGCGATAGCATGTCTTTCCACTCGGGCTCTTGTAGACACCCTTGCCGTTCTTCGTCTTGGCCTCTCCGCCCTTGCTTGTTTGCGTCGTCGTCACGCCGTTCTGATTCTTTTGAGCCTTCCACGCGTTGCCCGTATTCGCGTTATAGCCGCCGGCCGCCTGTCCGTTGTTGCACTCTGTCATGCCACGAGCGTTGGTGACGCACTCCGAGAACGCGTTCGAGGACAGCACTACACATATCAACATGAACAGAATTTTCATAGTCACCTCCTGATGTGACCGGCGCAAGATCCTTGCGACTTTCCCCCAAGGGACGATGCGGCCGGACTGACGCATCTTCCAGATTAGCTGCATTCACTCTCGTGCACATTGCACTTTAGTCCTATTGCGAGCAGCGATGATCCGGCCTTCTTATACGTCAGATAGCACATTGATCCTGGGCGTAACGTTTCCGGCGTTGCCGCCGCAATGCAAAGCCGGAACGGCCCCGAACACCGTAACGAATGATGCTCACGTCGCTGAACTCAACGAGCGTCGATCAGGGACGAAGTGTCGCGAAAATGCCGAAAACATCGATCGACTCCAACCACTCCTTCAGATCTGGTCACCGGCCCAGGATCAAGTCGATGAAGCGTGCTGTCGGGCACTTTCGAAAGAAACTTGCCTGCGTCGCTCTGCTCTGGCCGGCATTGTCGGGGGCCCAGGAAATGGAGCCGCGCACCTATTCGGCTGCACCGGTCGGAACGAATTTCGTGGCCGTCAACTACTCACGATCGAGCGGCGACGTCTCGTTCGACCCTTCGTTGCCGATCACCAACGTGCAGGCGAAGATCAATAGCTATGCAATCGGTTATTCCCACAGCTTCGGCATCGCTGGCCATACCGCAAGCGTTGCGATATCCGTGCCGTATGCGAGCGCAAACGTGACGGGCGACGTCGAGGGTATGCCCGAGCATGCGTACCGTTCGGGACTGGGCGACGTCCGCTTCAGGTTTGCCGTGAATCTTCTCGGCGATCCGGCGATGACCCCGCAGGAATTCGCGCAGCGCAGCCCCACCACTATCTTCGGTGCAAGTGTGAGCGTGGTTGCGCCGACGGGTCAGTACGTACCGTCCCGCCTGATCAACGTGGGGGCAAACCGCTGGTCGGTCAAACCGGAGGTCGGACTGTCCCAGCCGATCGGCGACTGGTTCGTGGAGGGAGCCGCGGGCGTGTGGTTCTTCACAGACAACAGCGATTTTTTCCACGGGCGGAGGCGCAGTCAGGATCCGATGCCCGTGTTCCAGTTGCACGGCGGCTACAACTGGCGGCCCGGGCTATGGCTTGCCGCCGATGTGACGTATTTCACGGGTGGTCGGACAAGCGTAAATGGCGTCCAGGATAAGGACCTCCAGCGAAGTGTGCGCTACGGCGTCACGCTGTCGGTTCCGCTTGCCGAAAAGTGGTCTGCGAAGCTCGCGTGGTCGCAGGGGCTGATAACACGCGTCGGCGGCAATTTCCAGACGGTCTCGGTTGCGCTCCAGTATCGCTGGTTCAATCGGTGATCAGGCTTGAGCGCGTGACCAGCAGAGCAAACGCGCGATCGAGCGGTTACTGCCCGATGATGGCAAGCGCGGCCCGCATGGGTCCAAGGGAGACTCTGACTACCCCATCGAGCGGCGTGTTCATTTCCAGGATCATGAAAATCGCGCCGGCAGTCGACAGAGCACCCAGGACCAGGACCGTTATAGTTGTGCCGTTGCGAGGGGCGAACAAGCCAAACGTGCCGAAGATAATGGCCAGCCACACCACCAGGACGACTAATAGCGGTATGGGGATTGAACTCTTCTCCTGGAGCAATGCCAGCCAGCGCGCCGTGAACACTTCATCGACAATCTGCAACGCCTTCGCCTGCAATCGACTTTGCGCCGCGTCGTGCGGCGAGAGCTTTTCCAGCTGCCGCTGAAAGTCTTCTGCCTTGGCTACTGCCTGCGGGCTCGTCATGCGCTCGAGTTGTGCGGGATCGGCGGTAGCGAGTAACGAGATCGACGCGGCGGTGTTGCGTCTAAGCTGTTCGCGGATATCACGCGTCTCGGGCCCGTAACTCGACAGCACGCGATCAAGACGAACGATGTCGACGGCACTGTGCACAACCTCGCCATTCGTCGTATCGAACGAGCCTTTCGCCGACGAGACCAGCAGGCCAAGTACCAACGCGGCCATGGTAGCGATCATGCCAGTCGCCAGTTTGACGACACTGGTTGATTCATCGCTAAGGTGGTGATTCGGCAGCACGGCGCGCAGACAGGAACCAAGCAGCGCGCTGCCGAAAATGCATAGGAACGCAATCAATGCGACAACGAGGTGGTCCACGATGTAACCTCCGTCCCCGGTAGTGCGCGTAAAGCGCCCTTGATCTTCGACGCGGAGCGCGGCGCCCCTGTTTTCATTGCGTGACGTTGCCCGTGTTCCACGAAATACACGACCATCGAAGTTCGTCCACTTCGCGTCTTTTATCCGCATCTTGCGCGCCGCGCGGCATTATGCAATTGAACCAAGGTCCACTTGCATACGCACGGTGGTGATCCTAAGTGGCCCTGGCAAATCTGTTTGAATTTCGCCAACCTGGCGCCTTCTTGACGCCGGGGTAGCGGATGAAGTGTGTCGTAGAACTGAGCGAGGCCGAGGAAACGACGTTGCAACAGTTGTCGATCAATCACGGGCGTCGTGACACGCGCACGCGAGCGGCGGGCTGCTGATGCTCGGGCGCAGGATCAAGCCCCAGTCATTGCCGAGCAGCTTGGTGTGAGCGTACAGAGCGTCTACAACTGGTCGCACGCATGGCGCGACAGCGGTGTGTGCGGCCTGATGGGGGGCCATAACGGCGGCCGTCCGCCTGCGTTGTCTGACGTCGATTTCCATGATGAAGCTCCGCACGCCTGGGTGAGTGCGTTAGCGTCCCCCGGAGGGAGGCGTCGGGTCCATCTCGGTAAAATCTGGCGGTTTCTCCGCAGAGCCTCTATTTGTAAGACTGCGATCTGCTCTGACAGTTTTCAGGAGGTCCCAAAAGCGCCTGCGATAACATACCTGCCCGCGACTACGGATCGCGCGTCTTGACGGGCGGCAGGAGATGCCAAGCCTGGAATTTCACTATGTAGGACAGGATCGCCTGCCTGAGGTGCCGAACGGGCCGCGGGTTGCTTCCGTGATCGAGATCCAGCAGCGCGCGGCTGTCGACAGGCTTGGCATCGTCTATTCGTTCGGCGAGTTCCTGCGCCCCGCGCTCGACAACGGCACGCTCGTGCCGATCCTGCACGACTGGTAGCAATCGTTCACCGGGCCGCGTCTCTACTACGTGAGCCGCGAGCACATGCCCGCGCCGCAGCGCGCCTTCGTCGGCTTCGTGCTGCGCGACAATCGCAGCCGCGACGCGGCATGAAGCGGATGGGCGCGATTCAGCGCCGCTTGCCGTACTTCTTCCAGTAGCCGAACGCGTCTTCGTGACACTCGATATCGAGTTCCGACACGCGTGCTTGCATGCGTTCCTGCACGTCCTGCACGGCGAGGTTGTAGATCACCGGGCCGATTTCCTCGACGAAGAAGCCGAGCAGCGCGCCCGCCTGGATATTGCCGATCGGCTCGTCCATGTTCTCCGCGAAGTAGCGCTGCAGCGAAGCAATCGCTTCGCTGCGCACGTCCTTGTCCAGTTCGATTGTCATGCGTGAGGTCATCCTTTCGTCAGCTGCATCGGGCGATGCAGCACACTGCGGATGAAACAGCAAAGCGGCGCGTCCCGCAAGGGCGCGCCGCTTTCGACATATTTTCCGGATGTCAGCTGTTGATGAACGCGAGCAGATCGGCGTTGACCTTGTCGGCTTCCGTCACGCACATGCCGTGCGGCGCGCCTTCGTAGATCTTGAACGTCGCGTTCTTCACGATCTTCGCGGACAGCTTGCCCGCTGCGTCGATGGGTACGATCTGGTCGTCGTCGCCGTGCAGGATCAGCGTCGGCACGTCGATCTTCTTCGGGTCTTCCGTGTAGTCGACTTCGGAGAACTCGCGGATGCAGAGGTACTGGCCGTGCGCACCGCCTGCCATGCCCTGCGCCCAGAACGCGTCGATCGTGCCCTGCGACACCTTCGCGTCCGGCCGGTTGAAGCCGAAGAACGGCATCGCAAGGTCTTTGTAGAACTGCGAGCGGTTGTCGGCGACGCCCTTGCGGATACCGTCGAACACGTCCATCGGCAGGCCGCCGGGATTCGCTTCCGTCTTCAGCATCAACGGCGGCACCGCGCCGATCAGCACGGCCTTCGCGACCCGCTTCGTGCCGTGCCGGCCGATATAGTGCGCGACTTCGCCACCGCCCGTCGAATGGCCGACGAGCGTCGCGCCCTGGATGTCGAGCGCGTCGAGCAGCGCGGCGAGATCGTCGGCGTAGGTGTCCATGTCGTTGCCGTTCGACGGCTGATCCGAGCGGCCATGTCCGCGACGATCATGCGCAATCACGCGAAAGCCGTTTTGCAGCAGGAACAGCATCTGCGCATCCCACGCGTCCGCGTCGAGCGGCCAGCCGTGCGAAAAGACGACGGGACTGCCCGAGCCCCAGTCCTTGTAGTAAATCTGCGTGCCGTCCTTCGTGGTGATCGTGCTCATTCGGTTGCACTCCTTTCGGTGGTGACGCATGAAGCCGCCGCGCGGCGGCTGGATCGATCATTATCGACACCCATGTTACAGGCCGATAAAACATCCTTCAGACGAAGGGCATCGATGCGGACGAGCGCCGGCTCGGCGTGGTCGATCAGGACGCGCCGTCGCAACACGTGCACGGCGGGCATGCGGCCCGCTTCGTGCAGTCAGGATTCAAGACGCCGTTGATGAAACTGCGCTGTACGCTGCGTCAATGCGCTTCGCGAGGCTGCGTATTTGCCACGGACGCGACGGGCGCGTCCTGCGCGACGAGCGTCGGCGTGACGGCCGCGTCGCTGGTTTCCATATCGTTGTGATGCGAGACGACGGCCTTGACGCCCGCTTCCGCGGCAGGTGTCGCGACATAGGGAATGAAGGCCGACACGGCGACGACGATGATGTAGGCGAACATGACGATTCTCTGCTTCAAGGCATGACGAGGCGCACCGGCATGCCGGCGCGTTGCAGACTGATCGTCGCCCGCTTCACGGCGAAGCGCGTCGAATGCCTTCACCGGAAAACACGTCTTCCTCGTATTGCGCGTGCCGCTCGCGTGCAGTGCCGCGAAGCGTGTTTGCGCGGCCAATTGGGAATTGCGTGTACCCTCCGAACAGAATTCAGTGACTTGTATGAAGCTTCGCACCGATATAACCGACGACCGGTTAATTCGATTCGTAGGGCATGGAAATGCGAAAGTCAACTCGGCGATGGTGTGGCACGCGGCGCTCGCCAAGAGATGGCGGAATAGATCGATGAGTGCGCATCCATTACCCGTCGTGCTGTTCGGCGCGTTCGACCGGCACAATTTCGGCGACATGCTGTTTCCTCATGTCGTTGCGCGCATGCTTGCAGGTCGCGACATACGCATCGCGGGACTCGTGGTGCGCGATCTGCGCGCGCAAGGCGGGCATCGCGTTGAAGCACTTCGACAGTTGCACGAACGTGCGGTCGATCTGCTTCATGTCGGCGGAGAGATTCTCACCTGCGATGCGTGGGACGCCGCCCTGATGCTGCAATCGAACCACGACGCGCAATGGATCATCGCGTCGCAGCCGCACGATCGATCGGAATGGGCGCAACGTGTGCTCGGCACGCGCGAGCTTGCGCCGTATGTCGTGTCAAAGGATGGATGGCCGTGTGCCACGCGTGTTCTGTTCAATGCGGTCGGCGGCGTGACGCTCGATCATCGCGTCGACAGGATGCGCGACGAAGTGCTCGCCAAACTCGCCCGCGCCGACGATATCAGCGTTCGCGACATCCATACGCAAGCGTTGCTCGCGAAGTCGGGTATCGAAGCGCGGCTCGCGCCCGATTCCGCGGTGATGGTCGCCGAACTGTTCGGCAACACGATCCGCGCACATGCATCGAAGCAGGCCGTTGCGCGGATACGCGAAGCCGCACCGCGCGGCTATCTGGCCGTGCAATTCAGCGCCGACTTCGGCGACGACGCGACGCTCGACCAGATCGCCGCGCAACTGGACCAAGCCGCCCACGCGCATGACCTCGCTATCGTGTTCTTCCGCGCAGGCGCGGCGCCGTGGCACGACGACCTGTCGTGCTTCGAGCGTACGGCTGCGCGCATGCGCGCGCCGTCCGTTCATCTCTTCGATTCGCTGAATATCTGGGACATCTGCGCGCTGCTCGCGCACAGCCGCGGCTATATCGGCAGCAGCCTGCATGGCCGGGTCGTCGCGATCGCGCATGCGTTGCCGCGCATCAATCTGCTGCACGACGAAGACTTCGCGCGGCCCTGCAAGCAGACGGCTTTCGCGCAAACGTGGGAACACGCGGACCAGCCCATCGCTGTGCGCGTAAACGGGATTGCTGAAGGCGTCGAAAACGCATTGTCCGTCGATCCAGCACGGCTGAAGCAGACTGCAACGCGGCTCGCCGCGCTTTGCCGCGATGCGTTTCAAACAACTGTTTCAGTACTCGCGGGATAAACACTAGTCGTCTGTGCTCGACTTCCGCGCGACGGCTGCAGAATTGCTGCAATTTGCCGTTATAACGGTTGCGGCCGCATCTGGCCGAGCCGATACCGGACACCCGACATTTTCTCCGGGCCCAATTGGCACCGTAGAATAGCGAGAAATTCGATTCTGGACCTGTCATGCCCAACCACCCTCGCCCGCGCTCCACAGCCGACGACGACTCAGAAATGTTCGATCTCGCGCCCGTCGCGCTCTGGCTCGAAGACTTCAGCGGCGTAAGGGCGCTGTTCGAAGACTGGCGCGCGCAAGGCGTGACGGATCTGCGCGCGCACATCGGCGAGGACATCAAGCGCGTGGCCGAGTGCGCGAGCCGCATCCGCGTCATCAAGGTCAACCAGCAGACACTGTCACTGTTCGAAGCCGCGGATTTCAGCGCGCTGACGGACAACCTGTCGGCGATCTTTCGCGACGACATGCTGAAGACGCACCTTGAAGAGCTGTGCCAGCTCTGGTCCGGCCAATCGCACTTCACGAGCCAGACGGTCAACTACACGCTGGGCGGCCGGCGTCTGGACGTGCTGCTCAAGGGCAAAGTGCTGCCGGGCCATGAGGAACGCTGGGACCGCGTGCTGGTGTCGACGGAAGACATTACTGAACTGGAAGGGGCGCGCCATCGCGTGACGGCGGCCGAGCAGTACGTGCGCGGGCTTTTCGAGTATTCGCCCGTGTCGCTGTGGGTCGAGGATTTCAGCGCCGTCAAGCATCTGCTCGACGACGCGCGCGCGGCGGGCATCACCGATTTCCGCACCTTCACGGACGTGCACCCGGAGTTCGTCGAGCGCTGCATGGCCGAGATTCATGTGCTCGACGTCAACCAGCACACGCTGGAGATGTTCGCTGCGCCCGACAAGAAGACGCTGCTCGGCCGCCTTCCCGAAGTGTTCCGCGACGACATGCGGCCGCATTTCCGCGAGCAGTTGATCGACCTGTGGGACGGCAAGCTGTTCCAGCAGCGCGAAGTGCTCAACTATTCGCTCGAAGCGAACGAGGTGCACGTGCATCTGCAGTTCTCCGTGCTGCCGGGACACGAGCGCACATGGGACCTGGTGCTCGTCGCGCTCACCGACATCACCGCGCGCAAGAAGGCCGAAGCGTATCTGGAGTTCCTCGGCAAGCACGACGTGCTGACCAAGCTGCGCAACCGCTCGTTCTATGTGGATGAACTGAACCGGCTCGAACGCAAGGGGCCGTTCCCGGTGACGGTCATCATGGCCGACCTCAATGGCCTCAAACGCGTGAACGATCAGCTCGGCCACGCCGCCGGCGACGCGCTGCTGCGCCGCGCCGGTGAAGTGCTCGCGAAAGCGATGGAGACGCCGTTCAACGCGGCGCGTATAGGCGGCGACGAGTTCGCGATCCTGCTGCCCGGCACCGACGAGCGCGGCGGCGCGATGATGATCGAGACAATCCGTCAGCTGGTCGATCTGAACAACCAGTTCTATCCGGGCTCGCCGATCACCTTCTCGATGGGGATGGCGACCGTGCAGCGCGGCGAACGGATCGAAGCGGGCGTGCAGCGCGCCGATCTGCTGATGTATGAGGAAAAGCGCGCGCACTACACATCGCAGGAAGCAAACGGCGCGCAGAAGTAAGCTTTTTCGTTTCGCGGCGCAGTCAGCTTTTCACGGGCACGCCGTATGTGCCGACGATGCGCCTGTCCTGTTCGGCCGCGGAGAACAGCTCCCATTCGAGCCCGTTGACGTCGAGGCTGCTCGAATAGCCTTCGACCGCGTCGTCCTCGAAGCCGACATGGCGCAACTGCCCTGCTTTTTCGGGCTTTTCGTTGATCGAGAAGTTAAGCAGATCAGTGCGCCACATCGCGTACTGACCCGGCACGACGGCCGAGGGCGGTTGTCCGAGACGCTCGCTATAGTCGGCAATCGATTCGTCGAGGTTCGCAACGGCGAGCGCGATGTGAAAACGCTTCATGATGGTGGGCTCCGTGAGTGTTGTTCGCGAGTGTTGTTCGCGAGTTTTATTTGAATAGACAGCGCAGCCATCGTAACCACCACGCAAAAGCGTAGCCAGATCAGCATTCATGCTGGTATCGGCGTTACCTGCCTTGCCTTGTTTCCGCCTGAAAGGAGCCGTATTCGATGCTTTCCCACGTATTCATCGGCGTCAACGATTTCGAGCGGACGTTTGCTTTCTATTCGGCGGTGCTTGCCGATCTCGGACTCGTACTGAAGTTTCACGAGGACGACCGGCCCTGGGCGGGATGGATGAAGCCGGGCGTCGCGCGACCGCTGTTTCTCGTCGGCAAGCCGTTCGACGGCGCGCCTGCCGTTGCGGGCAATGGGCATATGGTCGCGCTGCTGGCGGCGGACCGTGTCACAGTCGATCACGTGCACGCGACGGCCCTTGCGAATGGCGCCGCGTGCGAAGGTCCGCCAGGGCTGCGCCCCGAATATCACGCGAACTACTACGGCGCCTACTTCCGCGATCTCGACGGAAACAAGCTTTGCGTGTGCTGCCACGACGCCGGGTGACAGCATCACTTCGTGCGCCGCTTCAGTTCGTTGTCACGTACTTCGGGACGGCGCGTTGCGGCTGCGGCGGCACGACGGGGTCCAGCGTGCCGCGCATGCGCTTCACTTCATCGACGGGACTCAGGCCGAACAGACGCTTGAATTCACGGCTGAACTGCGACGCGCTTTCATAACCGACGCGCGCCGCCGCCGCGCCCGCGTTCAGCCCGTCCTGCACCATCAAGAGACGCGCGTGATGCAGACGCGTGGTCTTCACATACTGCATCGGCGAAGTCGACGTGACGTTCTTGAACTGCGCGTGAAAGACCGCGAGGCTCATGCCCGATTCGCGCGCGAGCGTCTCGACATCGAGATCACCGTCGTACTCGGTGTGGATGCGGCGCAATGCCTTCGCGATACGGCCGAAGTGATGCTGATGCGTGAGCGCCGCGCGTATCGCATTGCCCTGCACGCCCGTCAGCACGCGATAGCAGATCTCGCGCACGATCGACGGCGCGAGAATGCGGGCGTCGACAGGCGACACCAGCGCTTCGAGCAGGCGCAGCACGGCGTCGCTTAGCGGCTGGTCGAGCGGCGTCGAGTAGATGCCGCGCGGCTCGCTGTCGACGGCGCCGTGGGTTTCGTTGAGCAGCATCAGCAGCTCGGCGACCATCGTCAGATCGACGCGAACCGAAATGCCGAGGAACGGCTCGTCCACGCTCGCCTCCGTCTCGCACTCGAACGGCAGCGGCACGGACAGCACGAGATACTGTTGCGCGTCATAAATGTACGCGTGGTCGCCGAGGTAGCCGCGCTTGCGGCCCTGGCAGACGATCACGACGCTCGGCTCGTACATCACGGGACGGCGCGGCATCGGATGATTCGCGCGCAGGAACTTGACGCCTTCGAGCGGCGCGTCCGTCATGCCTTCGGCGGGCGCGAGCGTGCGCAGCAATTCGACCATGCGCTGTTGCGGCGAGCGCTCCGCGTGGGGCGCGCTATTTGAAAGTTTTGTGTCGGACATGATGAAATCCATTCGGCGAAAACATGTGCCGCCAGAGAATATGGCTTGAAATCTAGCATTAAATGGCCGACCGCGGATGCCTCCAGGAGAAATAGGCAAGCCTTCAAGATGTTCAGGTATTCCCTGGGAGGCGCGCGGTCCCTAACATGGGAACCCTGTCGCAAAGCCCGCTACCTGTCCGCGACACACCGTCCGGCGCCTCGCACGAGGCCCGCCAACCCCGCGTTGCCGCTTGCATGCAGCGCTTACGCCCATCGGACGGACCTCACGGCGGACATTCCGCGTGCCTCGGCGCACGACAGATTCAACCGCCGCGCGAGCATGCTGCGCGGCGCCTCGCGCAATTGCATCTACAAGCTGGAGCCCTCATGTCCACGACCTACGCCTATGCCGCAACCGACGCGCAATCGAAACTCGCGCCGTTCGAATTTCAGCGTCGCGACCTGCGCGAACACGATGTACAGATGGAAGTCCTGTTTTGCGGGGTCTGTCATTCGGACCTGCACCAGGCTCGCAACGAATGGAAGAACACGATTTTCCCCGTCGTCCCGGGCCATGAGATTGTCGGCCGTGTGACGAACGTTGGGTCGCAAGTGACGAAGTACAAGGTCGGCCAGCTGGTCGGCGTCGGTTGTCTGGTCGATTCGTGCCGCACGTGCCCGAGTTGCCAGGAAGGCCTCGAGCAGTATTGCGAGAACGGCTTTGTCGGCACGTACAACGGCAACGACAAGCAGACGGGCGCTGTGACGTACGGTGGCTATTCGACGCAACTCGTCGTCGATGAAGAATTCGTGCTGCGCGTGCCGGAAAACCTCGACCCCGCTGGCGTCGCGCCGCTGCTGTGCGCGGGCATCACGCTGTATTCGCCGCTGCGCACGTGGGGCGCGGGGCCGGGCAAGAAGGTTGGCGTCGTCGGACTGGGTGGCCTCGGCCACATGGGCGTGAAGATCGCGCACGCGATGGGCGCGCATGTCGTGCTGTTCACGACGTCGGCATCGAAAATCGAAGACGCGAAGCGCCTCGGCGCGGATGAAGTGGTGATCTCGAAGAACCCGGCCGAGATGGAAGCGCATGTGAACAGCTTCGATCTGATCGTCAACACGGTCGCGGCGCAGCACGATCTGAATCCATTCATCAACCTGTTGAAGCGCGATGGGACGCTGACGCTGGTGGGTGCGCCGGAGCACGATCATCCGTCGCCGCAGGTGTTCAACCTGATCATGAAGCGCCGTCGTCTGGCGGGATCGCTGATCGGCGGCATTGCCGAGACTCAGGAAATGCTGGACTTCTGCGGCAAGCACGGCATCACCTCGGACATCGAGATGATTCAGATGCAGCAGATTAACGAAGCATATGAGCGCATGTTGAAGAGCGATGTGAAGTACCGCTTCGTCATCGATCTCGACTCGCTCCGCAAGTAACGGGCAGCAGGACCCAACCGCTTTACCCCTTCCATCCAGGCCGCGCAGGACGGCGGCCTGTCCCTGCTTCCCGCCTCGCATCAGCATTGCATGTGCAGTATCGGCGCGCCTCCCTACCGGGACGGGGTGTGCCGTGGTGTTTTCCGCTCGTTGTCTTTTTCTGGAATGTCCCGTTTTTGGAGAGTTCCGTGATCGATCGTATCCAGGCGATGCGCACGTTCATGCGTATCGTCGATACCAATAGCTTTACACGCGCCGCCGAGTCGCTTGAGATTCCGCGCGCGACGGCAACAACGATTGTTCAGAACCTGGAAGCGCTGCTGGGCACGACGTTGCTTGTGCGTACGACGCGGCGTCTTAATCTCACGCCCGAGGGCGCTGCTTATTACGAGCGCTGCGCGCAGATTCTCGCCGATATCGATGAGATGGAAGCGACGCTGCGTCAGACACTCGATAATCCGAGTGGGCGCTTGCGGGTGGAGATGCCTGGGGCGGTGGCGACTTCGATCGTGCTGCCCGCGCTTGATGATTTTCATGAGCGTTATCCGAGTATTGATCTCGCGATTGGTGTGAGTCATCGCAATGTGGATCTTGTCGGCGAGGCGGTGGATTGCAGTATTCAACTTGGTGAGTTGCCGGATTCAGGGCTGGCTGCGAAGCGGCTTGGGTCACTGGAGCACGTGACGTGTGCTAGTCCGGCTTATCTTGAGCGATATGGGATGCCTGAGAGTCTTGATGATCTTTCCGGGCATGTCGCGGTTAATTGCATGTCGATGATTACCGGGCGTGCTGTTGACTTTGATTTTGACGTTGGGGGGAGTCCTCTTACCGTGAAGGTGGATGGGTTTATCAAGGTCAGCGATGAACATGCTTATTTGACTTGCGGGCTGCAGGGGCTTGGGTTGATTCAGCCAGCAAGGATCGCTGCGCAGGCTCTATTGGACAAAGGGCTGCTGAGAGAGGTTTTGCCGCAGTGGAAGCCTGTGGCAATGCCCGTTTCGGTTGCTTATGTGAAAGGGCGGCGGGTGTCGCCAAGGGTCAGGGCGTTTGTTGATTGGCTCGCTGAGCTGTTTGAACACCAAGGGCATGTTGAGGCGGATTTGTCGCGGGTGAGGATGTTGATGCAAGGTGACTTGCACGTGGCTTGATTTTTTTGCTTTTTTTGGTGGTGTTCGCCGAGGTGGATTGCTGCGCAGCCGGTTTGTTTTTTTTGCTTTTGCGATGGCATCCGCGTTTTTGCCTGCGGCGCTGTGGTGTGGTTTGCCTGTGTTTTTGCTGGCATCCGCGTTACGGTGTTTGCCATTCAAGCGTCGCCCCTGTGCGGGGCGGCACCTACTTTTCTTTGCCGCCGCAAAGAAAAGTAGGCAAAAGAAAGCGGCTAACACCGCCAATCTTTCTTCCTGCCTGAGGGCCCCCAAATGGTCCTGCACTTCACACGGCAACGTATCTGTCCGCCCGCGTTGCCAACGCTTTGAATGAGCGCCTCACCCGCTTCGAATACCCGTGCACGGGCGAGCGACAGCGAATGGCTTCTGCCGCCCAGGTGGCAAACTGTGTGTAGGTTGTCGCGTCGTATAGGATAGCGCTCTTACAGGGTGGAACGCATGCGCTATCGGTCCGAAGTCTCAGGATTACCCACATCTTGCAAGGAGAGTGGTGAATGATCGCTTGTAAACAGTCGGCGTCGATGTTAACTTTGGCCCATTCTGTTCGCAACGGTAGTCGGGATTGGTCGACGAGAACGAGACAGATGACTGGGCAAGTGCCGAATTTGGCGAGGCTGATCTGGGTGATGCGCGCCTGGCGCAGCGTCTTGTTGCGCTGGCTCGCCGACTCGCGTGCAGTCCGCAAGGTTCATTTCCTCAATCGCTCAAGCCGGCCGAACTGAAGGCTGCCTACCGTTTCTTCGATAATACGCAGGTCGACACGAACGGGATTCTCGCGCCCCATATTGCGCAAACACTTGATCGCATGAGACAGGTGCCGATCGTGCTGGCGATTCAGGACACAACGGAGTTCAACCTGTCGCATCTGCCTGCGACGGAGGGGCTGGGGCGCGGCACTGGCAACAATGAGCAGGGTTTCATGATGCACAGCCTGCTGGCAGTCACGCCCGATGGCTTGCCGCTAGGCGTGCTGGGCGTGAAGACCTGGGTACGCCCCGAAGCGGTGTTCGGCAAGAGTGCCCCCGCAGTCACGCGCCCGATCGAACAGAAGGAAAGCGTCAAATGGCTTGAAGGAATCGATCATCTCGCGGCACTCAAGGTACGTTGCGAACAGACGCGGTTTGTCTGTGTTGGAGACCGCGAGAGCGACCTTTACGAACTGTTTTCCGCCGAACGCCCCGCCGGAGTGGACTGGTTGATCCGCGCAACACACAACCGTGTAGCGCGTCATCCGCAAGGCTACCTTTGGGAAACTGTTCTGGCCACCACGCCCCTTGGCAACACTGAACTGCGGATACCAACCAGAAGCAAACTTCCTCAGCGCATAGCGCGACTGACGTTGCGTTGTGCGAGCGTGCGACTGCAATCTCCAAGAGCGCGCGCAAGCCGCCGCAGCCTGCCTGAGGTCGACGTCTTTGCGATTCACGCCATTGAGGATAATCCCCCGAACGGTGTTGAACCGCTTGAATGGATGCTGCTCAGTTCGGTGCCCACGAGCTCGCTTGAAGAAGTTCTCGAACGGCTGGCCTGGTACGCCAGACGCTGGACCATTGAGACGTGGCACCGTGTGCTCAAAAGCGGCTGCCGTATCGAGGCGCGCCAGTTCGGCACGCTCGAGCGGTTTGTGAGAGCGACTGCTCTGTTTGCCGTCATCGCGTGGCGCATCCTGTATGCCACGCTGCTTGCGCGAACGGGCACGCAGCTGTGCTGCGAAGTATTGCTCCAGCCAGTTGAATGGCAGGCGCTCTATTGCCATACCCACGCAACCACGCAACTGCCAGAGCAGGTTCCAACGCTGCAACAAACCATCGTGTGGATAGGCATGCTTGGCGGCTATCTGAATCGCACGCATGACCGCCCACCAGGACCGACAGTCATATGGCGTGGATTTCTCGTCCTGCACGAAATTACGAAGATGTATCAGCTCTTCAGGCAAAGCGGATAGCATGCTCAGTAAAAATGTGGGTAATCCTGAGGTCCGAAGTGAGGCGTGTGAGGCACTACGGCCTACACACAGTTTGCCACCTGGGCGGCCGTGGAATATCTGGCACGGCATGGTGAAGCGAGGGTGCGTGAAGCGGGTGAGGCGCACCGCAAGAGCGTTGGCAACGAACATGGGTCACGTGATTGCCGTGTGAAGCGTGGGACCGGTTGGGGGCCCTCAGGCAAACACAAGAGCTGGCGGTGTTAGCCGCTTTCTTTTGCCTACTTTTCTTTGCGGCGGCAAAGAAAAGTAGGTGCCGCCCCGCACAGGGGCAACGCTTGAAGCATGAAGGCATGACGCGGATGCCACTGAAAACACAAGCAAACCAAACCGACCGCGCCACGAAGGCAAAACGCGGACGCCAGCGCAGACACAAGCAAACCACCCCAGCGCCGCAGGCAAAAAGCAAAGCCGACTACATTCGCCCACCCCGCCCCGCGCGCATTCTCGCCTCCCCCACAACTCTGGCCAGAGTATCCGGACTCATCCGCGCAGCAATACCCCGCACATACTCATGATGCCGGGCATCGAGCGCCGCCTCGAGATACTGCGCCTGCAAATACCGAATCAAAGCAATCCGCCGATGCCCAAGCGCAATACTCTGATCGAGCAGCGCGACGGCGGCATCGGCGTCTCCAGCCGCATACGCACGCTTGACCAGTTCGGACGTTTGCGCACGCGACATATCAATCGTTCAGCCTAAAGCCGAAGCCGAATGCGCTTCAAAATCGCCCCGCGTCCAGTCCAGCTCAACCCCAATCCGCCTCGTGCCCTCACGAATCTTAGGCTTATGCAAAGCCAGCGTAATAGCCTCAAGTGCAGGCCACTCTGCAAACGAAAGCAGAGCAATCTCAACAGCAAGCGTCTCCAGCATCCGCGTATGCGGCTTCGTAGAAAGAAATTCACTCACGCGATCGCAATACCGCTCATAGTCGATCATCGCGTGCAAGCCCTCCTCCGAAGGCTCGCACCGATAAGAAAGACTCGCATCGATCACAACCGGCTGCGCCGCAAGATGCTCATGCGCATGAATACCAATTCGCGTCGCCACGACAAGCTCATCGACAAACACACGCCAGCCCTTGCCTCTTGCCGCGCCACGCGCATCAGAAGAAGCCCGCACATAAGCCGCCAACGGCCCCTCGAACGGCTTCACGACAGCAGCGGCTCAGCCGCATCGAGCATGATACGAACGAAGTAATCGGCGAAGCTACGGCGCACGACGATCTCATACGCATCATCCGCAACAGGCACGAGCACGATCGACGCCTTGAAGTAATGACTCTGCGCGCACTGCCCCGGCGCAAGAATGCGAGGATGCAGATCCAGCGGACAGCCCCGCGCAATCACGTCACGCACCTTCTCGCCGCTCACTTCGAGCACCGTCCAGCCGCTGCCGATATCCACTGCCGAAGCAAACTGCCCTTGCAGCGCTTCGACCAGCTTGTCCTCGGCAACCGGCGCCTGAGGTTGCTGCGATCGCACGAGCCATTCATCGGGCCCGAGCCACAACACGTCATAGCCATTGCCGCGCGCAACGGTATTGGGCTTCGCCGGCGGACGGCAACCCGTCACGCTTTCGACTGCGCTGAGAAACCCGGCATCACCCACATCGCCACGCAGACTCACAAGATCGCAAAACGCCTTCTCGCGCAGATGAAATTTCTTCGACGGCGCGGCCACATGCTTCTTCACCAGTTCGCCCACCCCGGCGAGCGGCGACTCCTGCCACGGTTGTCCCGCCACCCGGTTCGCGACAGCCGATGTTGCGCCCGGTGCATTGTTCCTAGCTTCATTCCACATGTTGACGCACTCCTTCGGTGTCGTAGAAAACGGGGCTGGCGATCTTCGCGGCGATCTGCTTGCCGCTCGCCAGCGGAATCGTCACGTTTTGCCCCATCTTGTTCAAGCCGCCCTTGACCACGGCGAGCGCGATCGAACGATTCAGAATCGGGCTGTAGTAGCTCGACGTCACGTGTCCAAGCATCGGCGCCGTATCGCCCTGGAACGGACCGGCGACGATCTGGCTGCCCTCGGGAAGCACCAGCTGCGGATCGTCGGTAAGCAGGCCGACGAACTGCTTGCGCCCATCTTTCGCGGTATCCGAACGCGCCAGTGAACGACGTCCGAGGAAGTCTTTCGTCTTCGCGACCAGCCCACCCATGCCGAGATCGTGCGGCGTAACCGAACCATCCGTATCCTGGCCCACGATGATGTAGCCCTTCTCCGCGCGCAGCACGTGCATCGTTTCCGTGCCGTACGGCGTGATGTCGAACTCCGCGCCCGCGGCCATCAGCGCTTCCCACACCGCGCGGCCCATGTTCGCCGGCACGTTCACTTCGTAGGCAAGCTCGCCCGAGAAGCTGATCCGCATCACGCGCGCCTTCACGCCTGCGACAGTACCGTTGCGATACGACATGAACGGGAACGCCTCGTTGGCGAAGTCGATATCGCTGCAAATCTTCTGCACGACCTTGCGGCTCTTCGGACCGACGACGGCGAACGTCGCCCAGTGATCGGTGACGGACGCGAGGCGCACCTTCATGTCCGGCCATTCCGTCTGCAGCCAGCGTTCCATCCACGTCAGCACGCGCGCCGCGCCGCCCGTCGTGGTCGTCATCATGAAGTGCTGATCGGCGAGGCGCACGGTCACGCCGTCGTCGAACACCATGCCGTTTTCATCGAGCATCAGGCCATAGCGGCACTTGCCCACTTCGAGCTTGCTCCACGGATTCGTGTACATCCAGTTCAGCAGCTTCGCTGCGTCAGGCCCCTGAATGTCGATCTTGCCGAGCGTCGACGCATCGAGAATGCCGACGCTGTTGCGCACCGCGAGGCATTCGCGCTTCACGGCCGCATGCAGATCTTCGCCGCTCTTCGGAAAGTACCAGGGCCGCTTCCAGTTGCCGACGTCCTCGAACATCGCGCCGTTCTCGACGTGCCATTCGTGCACGGCCGTCTTGCGGATCGGATCGAGCAGATCGCCGAGTTCGCGGCCCGCGAACGTGCCAAAAGTCACGGGCGTGTAGTTCGGACGGAACGTCGTCGTGCCCGTTTCGGGAATCGTCTTGCCGAGCGCATCGGCAAGAATCGCCATGCCGTTGATGTTGCCGAGCTTGCCCTGATCGGTGCCGAAGCCCATCGCCGTGTAGCGCTTCACGTGCTCGACGGATTCGAAGCCTTCGCGCGCAGCCAGCAGAATGTCCGCCGCCGACACGTCGTTCTGGAAATCGACGAACTGCTTCGCGCCGCGCGCCGCTTCCGCGCGGCTGCCGACCAGCCACAGCGGCTGCAACGGCGACTCGGCGACTTCTGCGGCCTGCGGCACTTGCGGACGCGTCACCGCGTAACCGATCGACTTCACTGCTTCGACGCCCGCATCGACGGCAAGACGCAGACCGCGCGCGAGGCTGAATTCGCCCGCTGCCGCGCCGATGCTCGTTTCCGGCTGCATGCCCTTGCCCGGCACGAAGCACACCTTCGTGTCGTTCCAGTGCGCCTTGCCGCCCGATTGCGCGAACAGATGCAGCACAGGGCTATAACCGCCCGACATCGCGACGAGATCGCACGGGAGGTCCGCCTGCTTCGCGCCCGTCTTGCCGTTCGCATACGCGACCACTTCGACCGACGTGACGTGCAGCTTGCCGTGCGCCGTCATCACGGCCGCGTTGTTGATGATCTTCACGCCATGACGCCGCGCCGCCGCCTGCAATGCGCCGCTGCCCTGGGCACGCGGATCGACGACTGTCACGCTCGCGCCACACGCCTTCATGTCGAGCGCGCACTGGTAGCCCGCGTCGTTGTTCGTGAACACGACGGCATTGCGGCCCGGCAGCACGCCAAAACGATGGATGTACGTCGAGACCGCCGACGCCATCATCACGCCCGGCAGATCGTTGTTGCCGAACACGATGGGACGCTCGTGCGCGCCCGTCGCGAGAATCACGCGCTTGGCGCGGATCTTCCACAGCAGTTCGCGCGTGCCCTTTCGCATCGACACGGGCAGATGATCCGTCAGACGCTGCGTCACCGTGACGAGGTTGTGGTCCTGATAGCCGAACGCCGTGCTGCGCGACAGGATCGTCACGTCGGGCATGCGCGACAGTTCCGCTTCGATCTTCTCGACCCAGCTCAACGCCGCGCGTCCGTCGATCTCCGTCTTGCCCGACAGCAGACTACCGCCGAGTTCGCGCTGATCGTCGACGAGAATCACGCGCGCGCCGCTCACGGCCGCCGCGTGCGCCGCAGCGAGACCCGTCGGCCCGCCGCCGACCACCAGCACGTCGCAATGCGCGTAGCACTTGTCGTAGCGATCGGCGTCGAGCACTTCGGGCGACTTGCCCAGACCCGCTGCTTCGCGAATCTTCTCTTCGTACTTCGGCCAGAACTTTGCCGGCCACATGAATGTCTTGTAGTAGAAGCCCGCGGGCATGAAGCGCGCGAATTTCTGGTTGATCGCCATGCGGTCATGCTCGAGATTCGGCTCGGCATTCACGCTATTCGCAACCAGCCCCTGATACAGCTCGATTTCCGTCGCGCGCGCATTCGGCACCGTGTACGCGCCGCGCTCCAGTTGCACGACGGCATTCGGTTCAGCCACATCAGCCGTGACGATGCCGCGCGGGCGGTGATACTTGAAGCTGCGCGCGACGAAGTGCACGCCGTTCGCGAGCAGCGCCGAGGCGAGCGTGTCGCCCTGAAAGCCCTGATACGTGCGGCCGTTGAACGTGAAGGTCAGCGGAATCGCGCGGTTGATGCGCCCACCGGCGCCGAGGCGGTTGTTCTGGCTCATTGCTTGTTGCCCCCTTGTGCGTCGGCGGACGTGTTACCTGTCTTGAAGGTCTCGTAGCCCAGGATCTGATAGGAGACGGTATCGCGCGTCGCCATGAACCAGCGGCGGCAGCCCTGCGTGTGCAGCCATTGCTCGCGATGCACGCCGCGCGGGTTCTTGCGCATGAACAGGTACTCGCCCCATTCCCTGTCAGTGAGCTTGTCGGTGTCGAGCGGACGTGCAATGTCAGCTTCACCGCCGCAGCTAAATTCGGATTCGGCGCGCGGCCCGCACCATGGGCATTCGATTGTCAGCATGATTGTCTCTCTCAGCGTGCGTGCGTTTAGTGGGCCACGGCAGCCGCGCCGTGTTCGTCGATCAGATGGCCGGAATAGAAACGGTCCAGCGAGAAGGCCGCGTTCAGCGGATGCGGTTCGTCATTGGCGATCGTGTGCGCGAACACCCAGCCCGAGCCCGGCGTCGCCTTGAAGCCGCCCGTGCCCCAGCCGCAATTGAAGTACAGGCCCTTCACGTCGGTCTTGCTGATGATCGGGCATGCATCCGGCGACACGTCGACGATGCCGCCCCACTGGCGGTTCATCCGCACGCGCGAGAACACCGGGAACATTTCGACGATGGCCTGCAGCGTGCCTTCGATAATGTGGAAACTGCCGCGCTGCCCAAAACCCGTGTACTGGTCGACGCCCGCGCCGATCACGAGATCGCCCTTGTCGGACTGACTGATGTACGCGTGCACCGCGTTCGACATGATCACCGTGTTGACGACGGGTTTGATCGGCTCCGAAACAAGCGCCTGCAACGGATGGCTTTCGAGCGGCAGACGGATGCCCGCCATATCGGCGAGCGTCGTCGTGTTGCCTGCTGCGACGACCGCGACCTTCTTCGCCTTGATGAAACCCTTCACCGTATCGACGCCCGTCACGCGGCCGCCGTCGCGGCGAATGCCCGTCACCTGGCAGTTCTGGATGATGTCGACGCCCGCCTGATCCGCGCCGCGTGCGAAGCCCCAAGCAACGGCATCGTGACGCGCGACGCCCGCACGACGTTGAATCGATGCGCCGAGCACGGGATAACGGCTATTCAGGTTGATAGTCGGCTCGATTTCCTTGATCTGCTCGGGCGTGAGGAATTCTGCATCGACGCCGTTCAAGCGGTTCGCGTTCACGCGGCGCTCGGTGTCGCGCACGTCCTGCAGTGTGTGTGCGAGATTCAGCACGCCGCGCTGCGAGAACATCACGTTGTAGTTCAGGTCTTGCGACAAGCCTTCCCACAGCTTCATCGCCTTCTCGTACAGCGCCGCCGATTCGTCCCACAGATAGTTCGAACGCACGATCGTCGTGTTACGCGCCGTGTTGCCGCCGCCGATCCAGCCCTTCTCCAGAATCGCGACGTTCTTCACGCCGTGTTCCTTGGCAAGGTAATACGCGGTTGCAAGACCATGCCCGCCGCCGCCGACGATCACGACGTCGTATTCCTTCTTCGGTTCCGGGCTCCTCCACTGTCGCTCCCAGTTCTCGTGATACGACAACCCGTTGCGGAACAGACTGAATATCGAATAGCGGCTCATCTTGCAGACCCCTCGTTGCGCGTTACCATTAACATTCGATGACGTTCACGGCCAAACCGCCGCGCGACGTCTCCTTGTATTTCGTTTTCATATCGGCACCCGTTTCGCGCATCGTCTTGATGACGTTGTCGAGCGTCACGTAGTGCTGGCCATCGCCCTTGAGCGCCATGCGCGATGCGTTCAGCGCCTTGACCGCGCCCATCGCGTTGCGCTCGATGCACGGAATCTGCACGAGGCCGCCGACCGGGTCGCACGTCATGCCGAGGTTGTGTTCCATGCCGATTTCGGCGGCGTTTTCGACTTGCGACGGCGTGCCGCCCATCACGGCCGCGAGCGCCGCCGCCGCCATCGAGCACGCAACACCCACTTCGCCCTGGCAGCCCACTTCCGCGCCCGAGATCGACGCCGTTTCCTTGTAGATGATGCCGATCGCGGCCGCCGTCAGAAGGAAATCGACGATGCCGTTTTCGTTCGAGCCCGGCACGAACTTCACGTAGTAGTGCAGCACGGCGGGAATCACGCCCGCTGCGCCGTTGGTCGGCGCGGTGACAACGCGGCCACCGGCGGCGTTCTCTTCGTTGACGGCCATGGCATAGAGGTTGACCCAGTCGAGCATCGACAGCGGATCGCGCAGCGACTCTTCCGAACGCGTGCGCAATTGCACGGTGAGATCAGCGGCACGGCGCTTCACGCGCATCGGGCCGGGCAGTTCGCCATGCATCTTGCAGCCGCGTTCGACACAGGCGGCCATCGTGCGCCAGATCGTCAGCAGGCCTTCGCGCACGTCTTCCGGCGCGCGTGACGCGCATTCGTTGGCGAACGTCACCTGCGCGATGGACAGGCCGCTTTCGCGGCACACGCGCATCAGGTCGTCGCCGGTGCGGAACGGATACGGCACTTCACCGCCCGCGCGCACGCCGTTGACGCGATCGCCTTCGCGGTTCACGACGAAGCCGCCGCCAACCGAGTAATACTCTTTCTCGACCAGCAGCTGGCCGTTCTCGTCGAAGGCCTGAAAGCGCATGCCGTTCGGATGCACGACGCTACCCGTTCCGCTCATCAAGCGCCGGAAGAAGGCGATGTGCTCTTTTTCGTCGAAGTCGATTTCGTGCTTGCCGAGCAGCGACAGGCGCTTGCCCTTGCGGATATCGACCAGGCGCGGTTCGATCAGGTCGGGATCGATGGTGTCGGGCAGATGGCCTTCGAGGCCAAGCAACGCGGCCTTGTCGGTGCCGTGGCCCTTGCCCGTCGCGCCGAGCGAGCCGTACAGCTCGACTTTCACGCGGCGCACGAATGCGAGCAGGTTCGCATCCTCGATATGGGAAGCGAAGCGGCAGGCGGCGATCATCGGGCCGACTGTGTGCGAACTCGATGGGCCGATGCCGATCTTGAACAGGTCGAAAACGCTGACGTTCATGGAAACCTTGCTCAGGTAGGTGGGCGGAAACGCGTGGACTCCGCAGTGACGCCAGTACACCAAAGCGTAAAATCCGCCGATAGAACAAAAACGGCATCGACGTGGGATGGCGACGCCAGATGGCGCCCGGACTTCGTTTCTCTGCAACTCAGTGACGGAAAAACGCAAGTCCGGGCCCGGGACGAGCGTGCCGGAGCCCAAGCCACGTGGGGATGAACGCGCTTCGCATCTGCGCAAGTCGGTGTCGGAAAAGGACAAGAGCCGCAAGCGCGAATCGGCGACGCTAGGGTTATCCCGCGTGCGGGCGCGTTTGGGTTTCGCGTTTTTGTTATCAGTCGATTGAACCTGCCGGACCACTGCGCCATCGCGCCATGACCATCGTTGATTCGCTACCGTTGACTTCCATCGATGCGCTGCCCAAAGAGCGCATCCGCTTCGGCATCATCCTGCTGCCGAACTTCACGCTGACGGCGTTTTCCGGCTTCGTCGACATGCTGCGTCTGTCCGCCGACGAAGGCGATTACAGCAAGCCCGTACGCTGCTCGTGGAGCGTGATCGGCGACACGCTCGCGCCCGTGCGCGCGAGTTGCGGCATCCAGATCACGCCGTGGGAAACCTTCGCCGACGCGGAGCCGTTCGACTATGTGGTCGTCGTCGGCGGGTTGCTGCATTCGGGGCCGCAGGCGAACGACGAGACCTTGCAGTTCATTCGAGCCGCCGCGCGCGGAAGTACGACGCTGGTCGGCATCTGCACGGGCGTATTCGCGCTGATGCGCGCGGGCGTGCTAGACGAGCACCGGATTTGCGTGAGCTGGTTTCACTACTGGGATTTCGTCGAGCGCTTTCCTTCCGTCAATTCGGATGCGCTGATCGCGGACCGGCTGTTCGTGATCGACCGTCGACGGATTACGTGCTCGGGCGGACGGGCTTCGATCGATGTGGCGGCGGCAATTCTGCTGCGTCACTTTGAGACGGCAACCGTGCAGAAGGCGCTGCGGATTCTGCTTGTCGGCGAAATGCAGAAAGGGAACGCGCCGCAGCCGCATCCGCCTGGGCTGGAGCCGGCGACGCATCCGAAGGTCAAGCGCGCGATTTTGTTGATGGAGCAACATGTCGGGCGTACGTTGCCGCTGGAGGAGCTGGCTTGCAAGCTGGATTTGTCGCCTCGGCAACTGGAGCGGTTGTTCAAGGCAGAGACGGGGAAAAGTCCGCAGGCGTTTGCGAAGCAGGTTCGGTTGAGGACGGCGGCGTGGCTGCTGACGAGTTCGGATCGGACGGTCGCGGATATCGCTTCGAGTTGCGGGTTTTCTGATGCGTCGCACCTGGGGCGCGAGTTCAGGAAGGAGTTTGGGATGCCGCCGGTGATGTTTAGAGAGCAGCGTGGGGGAACGCCGGTTGAGGGGGATGCGGCGGTCGCTTATGAGGAGACGTTTCCGGGGAGAGTGGATGTGTTTTGAGGGTGGCACGCTCCCCATAGAACACGCTTGACACGCTGTCCGCAAACTGTGCTTATTGTAAGTATCCAGGCTTTAGCGCCTTACATTTTTCAAGTGCCTGAGTACTGTTATTGTCGATACCCAATCGATATTTGCAATACTCGGCAAAACGCGATCTTTCAGAAATTGATAATTGATCGATCGACTTGTCATCACCTTCATTGGCAAATGGATCGTAGAATTCCATTATTAATGTGGGGTGACGCTTTATGAAAAACGTAGTTTGTACTTCGTCATCCAGATACGATCGAACGTAACCCGTCTTTGCAATTACGAGCGCGCAGATTCCCACGATGAAGACGCACGGCAAATACACCCGCTGCATCTTCATGGCGCGTTCAGTCCTGTTGCGCGCCGCAACTCCTGAACCAGCGCCAAACCAACGCTACCGGGACAAATTTTACCTTCGCCCAATTGCCCGGGAAACTCGCGATGCCCGCCGAGTGTTTCGATGAAGAAGAACTCGCTCAATATGTCGATGAGTGTCCGCAACGCTCGTTGTTGCCGCTCAACTATTTTTGGACGCTGAATGAAACCAACGCGATCCAGCAAGGTACGAATCGCCGCGACGCCATCATTGCCTTCATAAGGTGCCGACAGATTTTCAAGCAATACGATGCCAATTACCCCCGTATTGTAGTTATGAACACTCTCGCCCTTGAACCGAATGTCGCGCCCTTCGAATACGTTGCCGAAGCAGTCAAGCGCGTAGTGATAGCCGATGTCGTCCATTGCCGCAGCACGTTTTCCCATCTGCATTTCCTGGATTTCCTGCAACTGCAGCGCGGCGGGTCCGCATGAAAAACTTCGTCCGGCGTGGTGTATTGCGATTTTGCTGTAATTCCAATCATCAATCATCCGTTCCGAGCGGTTCTTGTGGGCCGCCCAGTCCGATCGTGTGACGAAATTCAAGCCTCGGACCTGAACGAGATTGATGATGGCTTGTCGCGTAGCCGCGCGGTTATTAACCTTGATTTCAACAGCTTGAGCTTTCGTGCTGCCGATCGCAGAGCAAGCAGATGTCCAATGTTCGACGTCGTAATCCGTTTGCACGATCAGTTTCCTTCGTTGTGCCTTAAGGAGCGTTTCGGCGAGGAATATATGGCGTGAACATTTACTGCTTGTTCACCATTCGTTTCGATCATCGCGTATCCGTTTCCGTCCGTCATCCCAGATTGCCGAATACCCGCTACATCCGCGATGAATTTTTGATTCGCCAATCGCTCTCCGGTGGTGACATCGCTTACCAAAAACCAGACGATGGCCTTTCCATTTCCTGGTTTCCCAGGTTTAGTTGCTGAGCCCGACGCTCCGTCTCCACCCGTAAACAGAAATGTCGATGCCGCGCTGGCAAGCACAAAGTTCTTTCCACATGGACACATCACCCGGTCCAAATGCTTGACCATGGGGCGTCCATCGACCAGGCAATCATTCGCGGAACCGTAGACGGGGAAACCGCCTTTGCAGTTTCCACATGTCGCCAGATCGTTTTTCAGCGCATACGGGCGTTGCTTTTCGTCGAAGACGGTCGAAGTGCCACGGATGACGTGGCCACCGGTCGTTGTCCGGTCGCCTGCAACGGCAAGTCTCTGCATCACAAGCTCACCGGGCAAGCAGTCCGGCTTCGCTGCTCGGCGTGCGAGCCGATGGCAACGGAACAAAATACGAACTTGTTAAGCGTCACTTCCAACATGATTCGGTCTCCTTTGAATGCCGAAACACAACAGCTTCAATGAGGATAACCGACAGCCGCCGCCCTTTATGTAAAAGAGCGTCAAAAATGATATCGATGCCTAATCAGGAATGCGCGCCGCATTTATTTCATACTTTGCATGACGACGCGGGACCGCTGGAGACGAAAAAAGGGCGGACACGTAGTCCGCCCTCGCCCGCCCTACGACTCTTCCGACCAAACCATATTATCCCGCGCCATCATCGCCGTCGAAGCCCCCGGCCCGAACGTCCCTGCCGTATAGCCCCTCGGCTTGTCGCCGTTGCGCTTCCACGCTTCGATGATCGGATCGACCCACGTCCATGCCGCTTCCAGTTCATCGCGACGCATGAAGTGAGTGAGCCTGCCGCGCACGACGTCGATCAGTAGTCGCTCATACGCCTCCGCGCGACGGCTCGTGAACGCCTGCTCCAGATCGAGATTCAGATTGACGGGCAACGTCCGCATCCCACTACCCGGCTCCTTTGCAAGCATCTGCAACTGAATCGATTCATTCGGCTGCAACTGGATCACCAGTCGATTGCCACAATTACGCGGACCACAAGGACTATTCGGCATGATCGAAAACGGCAGGTCCGCGAACTCGATCACGATCTCCGACAGCTTCTTCGCCATCCGTTTGCCCGTGCGCAGATAGAACGGCACGTTCGCCCAGCGCCAGTTGTTGATATGCGCGCGCAACGCGACAAAGGTTTCCGCGCGGCTATCGGCGGGCACGTTCGCTTCTTCCAGATAACCCTTCACCGGCTCGCCGCCGACAGCGCCCGCCGTGTACTGTCCACGCACCGTATCGCGCGAGATGTCCTCGGCCGTCATCGGACGCAGCGAACGCAGCACCTTCAGCTTCTCGTCGCGCACGGCATCGGCGTCGAGCGAAACGGGCGGTTCCATCCCGACGATACACAGCAGTTGCAGCAAGTGGTTCTGCACCATGTCGCGCATCGCGCCCGTGTGATCGTAGAAACCTGCGCGCGTGCCCACGCCGACCGACTCCGCCACCGTGATCTGCACACTGCGGATATATGGCGCCTGCCACAGCGGCCCGAAGATCGCGTTGCCGAAGCGCAGCACCATCAGGTTCTGCACCGTCTCCTTGCCGAGATAGTGGTCGATCCGGTAGATCTGATGCTCGGAGAAATGCTTGCCGACTGAATCGTTGATCGCCTGTGCCGACGCCAGATCGTGACCCAGCGGCTTTTCCAGCACGACGCGCGAATACTCGTCGAGCAGACCGTGCGACGAGAGGTTGTCGCAAATCGTCGTGAACAGTTCCGGCGACGTCGACAGATAGAACACGCGCAGCGCATTCGGGCGCGATGCCTCGGCAAGGCGCTCGTAATCGGCGGCCTGGTCGACATTGACGCGCACGTATTCGAACAGCGACAGGAAGCGGTCCCATGCGCCCGATTCATACGCACCGGATTCGATGAACGGACGGCTCTGCTCGTCCATCCATTTCAGATAATCGTCACGCACCCATTCACGGCGACCGATCGCGAGAATGCGCGTTTCGGCGGGCAAATTGCCGTGCGTGTGCGCCATATACAGCGCGGGCAGCAGCTTGCGGGCTGACAGGTCGCCGGCGCCGCCGAAAATGATCATGTCGAGCGGGCGGTCCGGCGAAGCAGGAGCGGTGGAAGTCGTCATAGCGCGGTCGCAAAAATTAACTGCTGGGAAAAACGCAAGCCCGTCCGGACCAGCCTTTCAGGCAGCGCTGAAATCGGGCAGGTTTGCGCGAGACGACTATGTTGCAACGTTTTAGGATTGTTTGCACGCTTACTGTCGTGACACGGCACGCACGTTCGTTCCGCTTCGCCCTTACACGCGGTCTGCGGCGACAAAGGACGCGCGAGGTCTCAACCCGCGCCCAGCGCTCCTCGCGCAACACGCCCGGCCGCCAGATCCCACGCCGCGCAACCGACGGTCTTGAAGACGACGGGTGTATCGAACGATGGCTGGCTCGCCAGCGCGTCCTTGATGCCCGTCACCGTCGACCAGTCGATGCCCGCCTGGATGAAGTCCCCGGCCTCGTGCTTTGCGCCCGCGAGATCGTCGACATACAGCGTGCTGCCCGCGAGCGTGCGCGCGCCGATCTCGCACATCTGCGGCGTGAACGCGCCGACGCCGATCACGAGCCGCCCCGCGCGTGGCGCTTCGTTGTAGACGGCCTGACGGCTCGTCGTCAGCGCGATGACGGTGTCGACGGAATCGGGAATCGTCGCGTCGCTCAGGACTTGCAGATCGCGCACCGTGCCGCGCTGTGCGTCGCAGAAAGCCTGCGCACGCGCCGCCGATGTGCCCAGCACACGCACACGCGCCTCCGGATACAACTCGCCGATCGCCCGCAGATGGCTCGCGGACTGTGTGCCCGTACCGATCAGCAGAATGTCTTTCGGTGCGTCGCGCGAGAGCGTCTCGATGCCGAGCATCGACATCGCGGCCGTGCGGCGTCCCGTGACGGTCGGCCCGTCGAGAATGAACAGCGTCTTGCCCGTGTCCGGGTCGAACGCCATCACCTGGCCGTGGATGGTCGGCAGTGCGCGCTCGCCGTTACGCGGGCAGACGTTGACGAGTTTGTGGATCGCGAGATCGGATGCCGCGGCGGGCATCGACAGCATGATGCCGTTGTCGTTCAGCGGCACGACGAGCCGCTCGGGGCTCGCGACGCGCCCGGCTGCGTAGTCGGCGGCGGCTGTCTTCAGCGCGTCGACGAGCGCGCGAAACGGAATCAGGCGCGCCGTGCCGGCGGCGTCGAAAATCGGCGTGCTGCTCATATCGGGGCTGCTCCTTGCGCGTTCAGCGCACCAGAAAACCATACGTCAGCGGATCGCGCTCATCGACGAGCCAGTTCGCGAACCCGCAAATATGCGCGTCGCCTTCGATCTCGGGAATCACGGCATCGAAGCGGTCGAGCTTCGTCTCGGACAACACACGCCCACGAAACACCGTGCCGATGATCGACTCGTTGACGAGCGTCTCGTCCTTGCCCAGTTGTCCGCGCAGATACAGTTGCGCGACGCGCCCGGCCGTACCCGAACCTGTCGGCGAGCGGTCCACTTCGCGGTCGGCGAACACGCAGCAATTGGCCTGCGTCGAGCCCGCGTGACGCGGCGCGTTGTCGATGATCGTGCCGTAGATGTGATTGATCTCGGGAATATGTGGATGTTCGACCTTGAATGCTTCATTCGCCGCGCGCTTCACTTCGGCGCCGAACTGGATCAGCCGGTCCACCTGGTCTTCGCGCACGTCGAGTCCGAACGGTTCGCCCGATGTGTAGAAGTAAAACGCGCCGCCGAACGCGATATCGCCGCGCACGGTGCCGAAGCCCGGCGTCTCGACGCTCACGTCGCGCTGCCAGATAAACGACGGCACGTTGACGAAGCGCACGCTGCCTGCGTGATCGCCGTCCCATTTGACGAACGCTTCGATGAAGCCGCAAGGCGCATCGATGCCGACGCGCGTTTCCGGCTCTGTGCGCTCGACCCAGCCGAGGGAGACGGCCGTTGTCGCCAGCGCGATCACGCCGTGGCCGCAATGGTCGCTATAGCCCTCGTTGTGAACGAAGATGATGCCGAAGTCCGCGCCTTCCGTGACGGGATCGGTCAGATACCCGCCGTACATGTCGGCGTGGCCGCGCGGCTCCAGCATCAGCGCGCGGCGCAGATGATCGGCGTGCTCTTTGAGCCACGCGCGCCGCTCGACGATGGTCTTGCCGGACATCTTCGGCAGCCCGCTCGTGACGATGCGAAACGGTTCGCCGCCCGTATGTACTTCGACCGTGCTGATCATGCGGTTCAGCTTCATGATGCGTTCGTTCCTCGCAGGAAAGCTTCGGGCCGTTGCCTGTCCAACATATCGTCTCGCTCCATCGTCTTTGTCTTATACTGGATCGAAATGTAGACCAGCTTTGGTTGACGATCAACCAGTTTCAAAATTTATCCATCAAACTGGTTTGAACCCAGCACACATCACACTGTCATCTGTCGCACGGTATCCATCCATGGCCTCGACCTCATTCGCACTGGAACGCGCGTTTCGCCCGAAGCAGATTTACGAGCAGGTCGCGGAGCGCATGCGCGGCGACATTCGCAGTGGTCAGTTCGCGCCTGAAGCGCGGTTGCCCTCGGAGCGCGATCTCGCGGCGCGGTTTGGCGTTGGACGGCCCGCTGTGCGGGAGGCGCTGGGCGCGTTGCAGAACGAGGGGTTGGTCGTTACGCGGCGCAATTCGGGCACTTACGTCTGCGCGGACGCGTTGCAGCGATTGGCGGCGGCGCCGGCTTCTGGCGAGGTGTCGGGTGATGCAGATTTCAGCCCTACGTCGGCGCTCGATGTCCGTTTGATCCTGGAGCCTGCCATCGCGCGCCGCGCAGCCGCCAATGCGCAGCGTGACGAGCTTGCCGAACATTACCTTGCGCAGATGGATTCGATCGACGATGTCACCGATGCCGTGCAGCGCGCGCTATGGAACGATAGCGATCGTTTGTTTCATCGGCAGCTTGCTGTGATGACGGGCGATGCCCTGCTCGTCAAGATCGCCGACGAAGTGGCTAAGGCTATGGATCAGCCTTTGTGGAAACGGCTAAAGGATGATGGGATTCATGATCCTGGGCGGATCAGGCTTTATGTTTCTGAGCATCGGTTGATCTATGAGGCCATTGTTGATGGTGATGCCGACGCGGCTGCGTTTTATGTCGAGCAGCACATCAGGCGAGTGCGGAGGGATATAGCGCCTAAGTAGGTTTTTTTTGTCTGCCGACGCTGGTGTGGTTTGCTTGTGTTTTTGCTGGCATCCGCGGTTTGGCTTCGTGGCGCAGGCGGTTTGGTTTTTTGGAGTTTGCGCTGGCATCCGCGTTATGGTGTTTGCCGTTCACGCGTCGCCCCTGTGCGGGGCGGCACCTACTTTTCTTTGCCGCCGCAAAGAAAAGTAGGCAAAAGAAAGCGGCTAACACCGCCAACATTTCTTCTTGCCTGAGGGCCCCCAACCGGTCCCACGCTTCACGCGGCAAGGTATCTGCTCGCCTGCGTTGCCAACGCTCTCTCTGTACGCCTCACCCGCTTCATGCGCCCGCGTTGCGGCATGCCGTGCCAGATATTCCTCCGCCGCCCAGGTGGCAAACTGTGTGTAGGCTTTCGCGCCATACGCGCACCACTCCGGACCGAAAAGCAAGCTCGGTGGTTCTGGTAAGAGCACTAACCTGTACGGTGCGACAACCTACACACAGTTTGCCACCTGGGCGGCACAAACCATTCGCTGCCGCCAGCCCTTGAGCGGGTGCTTGAAGTGGGTGAGGCGCTCATTCGAAGCGTTGGCGACAAACATGAGTCACGTGGTTGCCGTGTGAAGCGTAGGACCGGTTGGGGGCCCTCAGGCAAGAACTAGAACTGACGGTGTTAGCCGCTTTCTTTTGCCTACTTTTCTTTGCGGCGGCAAAGAAAAGTAGGTGCCGCCCCGCACAGGGGCGACGCGTGAACGGCAAACACCATAACGCGGATGCCAGCGAAAAGCCAAACCAAACCACCCAGCGTCGCAGACAAAAAAACTCACAGCATGCTTCGAGGCCTCTGCATAGTCCCATCAAAAAACCTCTGCAACCGAAACGCAGAAAGATCAAGCGACGGCCGCCCATCAACGATCCATTCAGCCATAAGCCGCCCAACAATAGGCCCCATGGCGAAGCCATGCCCACAAAATCCGGTAGCGACCAACAGGCCCTGCGCCTGAGAAGCAGCATCGAGCACTGGAATCCCATCGGGCAACACATCGATCAACCCGGCCCACGACTCAACCACCTGCGCATCCTTCAAAGCCGGAAACAACGCGTGCAGCTTCTGCAACGCCCGCGGCGCATGCGAACGATTCGGCTGCGGATTCGGATCCCGCGGATGCAACACACGCTCGTCAGCAGACAAAAAGCCCGGCACGCGCTCGCGTAAATCACGCACAAACGCGCCATTCAGATGAAAGCTGAACTTCTCGCGCTGCGCCCAAAGCTCGGGCAAGAACCACTTGAGCGCCCGAAAATGCCCCAACGTCATATCGACATCAACCTGCATATCGTCAGCGAGATTGATCGCGCCGTTCGCACGCTGGCGAATCCCAAGCCCATGCCCCCAGAATGTGGAAGCCGTAATCGCAGGCAGCGGATTCGTCCGCATACACGTGCCGCGCACTGCCTGCTGCGGCAAAACAATACCCAGCGTATCGAGCAACCGCCAGCTACTCGCGCCCGCAGCGCAAATCACCTGCCGCGTGCGGATCGTGCCGCGCTCGGTGACGACGCCCGTCACGGCGCCCGCCGCCCGTTCTATCGCAACCACGCCACAACCCTCGAAAAACCGCGCGCCAGCTTCGATAGCCCGCGCCGCGAATGCGGCCGCCGCGCGGCGCGGCTCGGCCTGGCCGTCGGTCGGCGTGTACAGACCGCCCAGCACCTTGCCCTGCATGCCGCGCACGTGCTGGTCGATCTGCGCGCGGTCGAGCACGCGCGTATCCAGCCCATATTGCTTCGCGACGTCCATCCATTGCTGGAACGACGTCCAGTCTTCTTCGTTGTTCGCCACGTAGAGACAGCCGCCCTGCCGCCATTCGAGATCGAAATCCAGCTCGCGTTCAAGCTGCTCCCAGATACGCATGCCCGCCATCATCAGCGGCACTTCGGCGGCCTCGCGGCCCTGCTGGCGCACGAAACCCCACGCGCGCGTCGACTGCTGGCCCGCGATGCGCGACTTGTCCAGCACCACCGCCTTCACGCCCCGGCGCGCCAAGTAGTACGCCGCCGCGCAGCCCATGATGCCCGCGCCCGCAATCACGACGTCGGCTTGATCGGGAAACGGCGTGTCGGCCGGGCTCAGGTTGGCGTGCAGCGGATAGGTGGTCGTCATCGGGAATGCGAGAAAGATATGGCGCCGAGGCCGTGTCGAGGGACAGCATCTTCTCAGGCCCGCCCGCGCGCCGCAATCCCGGTCAGAAAGGCGGCCGTCGCGAGCGCCCGCGCCAGCCCAATCCCCCTTCGGGCCGATGATCCGCCGCAAAAAACGCGCAAAGTCCCAAGCCTTACCGATTAATTTCATGCGATTTGCATATATTTCACCGCTAAAATAGACAGGCTTTGCATGGTTCGAACACCGCCTCATTCGCGTGAGGCGGTCGAACTCATTAGAATCGGCGGGTTCGTCGAAAAAAGCTCGATCAATGCGGATATGGCGCGACACCAGGCGCGCCCGAAGTCTTGCGGTACAGTTGCGGTCCTGCGAGGGCAGCACGCCCACCCGGCGTGCCACGCGGCACCGCGCTGCCGCCACGACGCCGCGTCATATACAACTATTTATACCGACACACTCTTCGCGCATGTCCAACGAAGCCACCTCAACCGACTCGCTTGCCGTCGCCGAACGCGTGCGCGAGTTGATGAGCCGTCACGGCATCGGCAAGCGTCAGCAAACCAGCGAGCTTTGCCGGATCCTCGATTTGAGTTTTTCGCAGGGTCACCGCAAGCTGCGCGGCAATAGCCCGTGGACGCTCTCGCAGATCAAGAAGGTCGCCGAGGTTTTCGGCGAGCCGGCGGCGCAGCTGTTCGGCGCGCAATCGCTCGACCCCGGCATGGTCGGCGCCACCGCGCAGGAAGCCGTGTTCGCGATCGGCGGAATCGAGCTCGCGTGTACCGCGTGGATCGGCGCGCCGATCGAAGCGGGCAGCCGGCCGGAATTCATCGCGTGGTCGAAGCTCGATCAGTGGCGCGTCGTGCGGCACGACGGCGCGCTCTATCAGAACGCGTATGAAGTCCACAAGATCGAGATTTATCCGCGCCGCGCCGAAACCGACAAGCCGCTGATCGCCGTCGTCGACGACGACCAGGCGTCCGCCGACAATCTGCGCGACTATCTCGAACGCAGCGGCTTCGCGGCCATCGCGATTTATGGCCTCGCGGCGTTCGCCGAGACGCTGCAGACGCAGGTGTTCGACGGCGTGGTGATCGACTGGCTGTTCGGCCCGCAGACGTCGGCGGAAGCAATCCGCGCCGTGCGCGCGTCGGAGAATCCGGATGCACCCATTTTCGTACTGACGGGCGAACTGCTGACGGGCAAGGCGAGCGAGTCTGAAATCAGCGACATCGTGCGCAACTACGATGTGGCCTGTTACGAGAAGCCGGCGCGCATGGCGATTCTCGTCGCCGATCTGTCGAAGCGTCTTAGCCGCGCGTAAGTCACGGGTTTAAGCGCGGGCTCGCTCGTCAGCCCGCGACGGACGCCCCGTGCCTCGCTGCCAGCGCGCGCTGCACGGCGTCGCGCAGCACCTCGTAGTGAACGGGCTTGGTCAGGCTGTCGAAGAACAGATCCGCCTCCGCGCGCACGCTGCCATCGGGCGCATAGGCGCTCACCGCGATCACAGGCGTGCGCACCGCCTCGCCCGCCCCTTCCACCTTCTCCGCATATTCGGTCATGAACGCGTACCCGTCCTTGTCGGGCATGTGCAGATCGAGCAGCACCAGATCGCACTGCCGCGCGGCGAGCCATGCGTGCGCATCGTCGGCATTGGCGACGGCGGCCGCGTCGCATCCCATGTGTTCGAGCATTTCGCACAGCGACTCGCGAATCAGCTGGTTGTCGTCGACGATCAGCACCTGCGGGCGTCCTTCGCCGTGAGCCGTATGCGGCACGACGGACGCGCCGGCGGGCGTGGCGACCGGCTTCACGGGAATCGTCACTGTGAAGCGCGTGCCCTTGCCGACTTCGCTGTCGACATCGATCGTCCCGCCGAACAGATCGACGAGACCTTGCACGATCGCAAGCCCCATCCCCGCGCCTTCGAAGCGGCGCGTGCGCGATGCGTCGAGCTGCGTGAACTCCTTGAAGATCAGCGGAATCTGCTTGTCCGGCACGCCCGCGCCCGTGTCGGTGACGACGATGGCCAGCGCGTCGTCGCGCTGGTCGAAATGCAGCGTGACGGTACCGCGCTCCGTGTAGCGAATCCCGTTGGTCACGAGGTTGTTGACGATCTGCCGGATGCGGTGCGGGTCGGAATCGACGAGCCCCACCCGGCCGCTCGCGCTACCTTCGAACACGAGACCCTTCGCCCGCGCGAACGGCTCGTGCTCGTCAACGATCGACGTTAGCAGCTCACGCGGATCGAAATGCTCGTTGCGCAATTCGAGCTTGCCGGCGCCGAGGCGCGCGTAGTCGGTCAGATCCTTCATCTGCGCTTCGAGATGGCGTGCGGCCGTCTCCAGCCGCTGGATCACCTTGCGGTCTGCGTCGGAGTGAAAGTTGAAGCCGAGCAGTTCGATCGACGAGACGATCGCGTGCAGCGGCGTGCGCAGCTCATGGCTGATCATGCCGAGGAACGCGTCCTTGGCGAGGCTCGCCTCGCGCGCGGCGCGGCTGGCCTGATGCTCGGCATCGAGCGCGGCGTGCTGCTGCAGAATCAGCTTGGTGCGGCGCCGGCCGTTCATCACCAGCAGCGTGGTCGCCGCCGCCGACAGCAACAGCAGCACCAGCCCGCCCGCGAACAGCATCTGGCGCTTTGCGATGAAATCCGAATTCATCGCCTCGCGGTCCTGCAGGTCGACGTAGCGCCGGCTCAGCGCGAGATCGTTGACTTCCTTCCAGTGCTTGCGCAGTTCGTCGACCATCCGCGACGCGAGCGCGGGCGAATCAGGCAGCGCGTCGAGCGAAGGCTGCATCGCGACCAGCATCTCCGAGAGCCGCACGATCTCTTCCTGCTGGCGCTGCACGGCTTCCGTCTGCGCGGCCATGCGCTGCGTCGAGCCAGCCATCACGCGCAGCTTCGATTGCAGCACCTGGAAATGCAGCGTGAGCCGCTGATAGTCGCTATCGACGCCCGTCTCGTATTGCAGCAGCTGGCTTTCGAGCCGCGCGTAGGCGATCTGCAGTTGCGCGGCGTCCCAGTAGAAGCCGTCGTAGGTGCCCGTCAGCTGCTGGGTGGCGCGCGGATTGAGAAGGGCCGAGTACAGCAGATAGCTGATCGCCGCGGTCGGCGCCGCGAGCGCGGCGATCCAGATGACGACGAGCACCACACGGCGCAGCGGGCGCCGTCCTATTTGACGATGAGAGCCTTGATCTGCCATACGAATTTCGCGTCCGCCGACGCCCCCGCCAGCTCGCCCGGAAACTGGTCGCGCGGATAGATGAGAAACAGCGGCCCGAAGTCGCTGACCTGCAGGCGCTTGCCGTTCATGCTGTACGCGACGATCACGCCGTACCGGCCCGTGTCCGACACGGGAACGGTGTACGTATAGTCATCCAGCGTATGGATTTCGATCTGATCGCCGTACGCGCCCACGGTCTTCAGGATATCCGCGAGCAGCGGCCCCGTGAAGGTGGATTTTGCCGTCCATGTCGTCGATGTCGAAATGCTATGGACAGGCAGCGCGAGCAACTGGGCTTCGGAAAAGTGAAAAACGGTGTGATCGTCGTCGTTGGTCTTCGCTATCTTGCCTTTGACGTCGAGCGCGAGCGTGGTCGTCAGCGGCGCGGCCGACGCTCCGAACGAAGCGAACGCCAGCGCGAAGACGGTGAGCAGCGCGGTGACCAGCGCGGACATCAGCGCGAACGCACGCAATCCGCCGCATTTCTTGTAGTGCACTTTCAGGTCCCTCTAGTGTGGTCTTGTTGTTAGTCGTGCCCGCATTGTGCCTGACAACCTCATCAGACGATAACTACAGCGCGGCCGGACCAGCCCCGACACAGAATCTTTACATGGCGTGCATAATATCGGCTCCATCTCAAAAAAAGCCGCTTCGCCGACGCACGTTCATCCGGCCCACCACAAGCGCAACATCCGTCATGAAAAAGCCGGTTCTACCGTTGACCTACGAACAGCTCGACCACTGGATCGAATCGTTGCAGCCCACACTGCTCGAAGAGCGCTTCGCCGCCGCTGTCGGCATTCTACGGGGCGGCGCACCGCTCGCGTTGATGGCTTCGCATGCGATCGGCGTGCCTGTCGCGTTTCTCAGCTATGACCGCAGGGCGCGCCACGTCACGTGGGACTCGGCCCAACCGCTGCCGCCGCCCGGCTCGAAGGTGCTGCTGTGCGAGGACATCGCGGGCCGTGGCTTCACGCTGGTCGATTGCATTGCGTTTCTCGAACAGCACGGCCTGATCGTCAAGACGCTGACGGCCGCCTTCGACGAAATCAGCCGCATCCGCCCGGACTTCGCGAACGACGCGTCGGGCTTCTTCGCGCTGTTCCCGTGGGAACGCCAGGCCTATACGGACGACTATCGCGACGACTGGCTGAGAGTCGAGTCCGGTTCGACCGGGAAAATGGCGGATGACCACGAATACGCGACCTATGCGATCGATCTGGACGGCATCCTGCTGCCCGACGTGCCGCTGTCACGGTATGACGAAGATCTCGCCGCCGCTTTAAACGAGCGCGACGCGCTGTTGCCGTACGAGGTCTTGCCCGACGTCGATCTGCAGAAAGTGCGCGCGGTCATCACGGGCCGGCCGCACGCCGACCTGGAACGCACGCGCGCATGGCTCGAGCGGCACGGTTTCGGTCATCTCGAACTGGTGATGCGCACGCCCGACGCGCATGACGAAACGCCCGAAGGCGCAGCCGCGCACAAGGCGGCCGCGGCGTTGAGCTGCGGCGTCACGCATTTCATCGAAAGCGATCCCGTGCAGGCGCTCCTCATCGCGAAGCTCGCGCCGCTGCTGCGGGTGATCTGGTGGGACGCGCTCAAGCACACAGGCACGCTGATCAGCGCGTCGGCCTGGCGCTGAGCTTGCCGAAGCGCGCCACGCTCGCGGCGCTGAGCTTTCCCGCGCCGCCGCGCTAGCGATTCCTCAGTCCGCCTGCTCCTTCGTGTCCCCAAGTTGCAGATGCCGCGCCGCACGCTGCGACGCGACGACGATCAGCTTCATCGTCGCGCGGGTCGCGCCGACGAAGAGCTTGCGCGCGTTGCGCTCGTCGAACGCGTCGAAATCCACCTCGCTCAGGATCACGCACGGCGCCGACTGACCCTTGAAGCGGTAGATGGAGTCAAGCAGCACATCGCCTTCCCGATACGCGGGATTGCCGAACAGATCGTATTTGCCCGTGAAGCTGCGCAGCCGGTGCGGGCCGAGATGATCGAGCGGCCACAGCACCGAGCCTTCGCGTCCGCGAAACGACAGCACCGCGATGTCCTGCTTGCGAAAGCCAAGCGCCAGCGCCTGGGTGATCGCGCGCTTGGTCGCGTCGATGCAGCTTTCGGGCAGCTGGGTTTCGTCGTAGGTGGACAGCGAAATTTCGGAGCCGTCGAACGGACTGCCCGCCGCGAGGCCCGCCGCCAGCGGCACCGTTGCACCGACCACGCCGCGCAGATAGTCGAGGATGTCGCGCGGGCTGCGATAGTTGGTCGATTCGCGCATCACCGTCCAGCCGGGCAGCGCGACGCTCTCGCGCATATACAGGTTCTGCAGCGGATCTTCGAGCCACCACCATGCGCCGCCCGGCTTCAGCAGCCGCTCGAGCGCGGGCACCCACGGCTGCTGGAAGTCCTGGCCTTCGTCGACGATCAGCACGTCGTACTGGAAGCGCGCGTCGATCGGCGTGTCGGCGAAGGCCCTTTCGAGTTGCTCGAACACGTCGCTGCTCTGGAAATCCGGCGCGCGGCCGCTATCCCGCACGATCTCGTCGCACAACTGGTGATAGTTCGCGACCTTCGCCTCGGGCGGCGCAACGCGCGCAATGTGATCCGCGAGCGGCCGGTTGAAGCACACATACAACGGACGCGCGCCACGCGCGACGGCGTCTTTCATCACCTGCACCGCGAGTTGCGTCTTGCCGGAGCCCGCCGTGCCGATCACGCGCAGCCGGAACGGCGCGAATTCTAGCCGCCGCGCCCATGTGGCCAGACCGCCCGCGAGCCGGGTGACGAGCGTGCCCGCCTGGCCGACCAGCGCGCTCGCGTCGGGCGCGAGCGCCAGTTCGTCGGCGAGGAAATGGTGAATCTTCGACGCGCACGGCAGACGCGGCTCGTCCTCGGGCAGCGCCTCGCGGATGATGCTGACGAGCTTGTCCTTGCGCGTCGCATCGACAATACGCGCCGGGTTCACGCCTGAGATTGCCGCGTCCTTGACGATGTGATCCGGGCAGTACAGCAGCTCTTCGATGAAATACGTGCCCGCGCCGAACGCCGCCGTGAAGCGCCGGTGCAGCCCTTCGATCGTGCGCGCGAGCGCAATCGCGACGTTGCGCTCGGTCTGCATATAGACCTTGACCAGCCCTTTCGGCGTCTCGCGCAGGAAGCCCGTTTTCTGCTCGACGATCATCACCCGCCCCGCCGGACTGACGATCACGAAGTCCGCCTCGCCGAACACCGAAAAGCCTTCGTGCAACCGTGTCCAGTGCACGCCGTGATAGACCGTGTACTCGCGCGGCAGCGCTTCTTCGAGCAGCGCCAGCGTTTCGCGCTCGCGCGAGGCAGCGCCCGTGGCGGCAAGACTCTTCCAGTCGTCGGGGACAATGCGGGCCATGCGCGCCTCGTCAAAATGGGGTGCGCCCATTGTACGCAACGCGTGTAGGGGCATTGGCCGCTGCCGGAAGAAAAAGGCCGCTTCGTGTATCGTTGCTGGTTGAACGCCGCGCGCAGCGCGGCTTGCCAATCAAGAAGACGAAAGAGGATTACCGGATGATTACAGTCTGGGGACGCGCCAACTCGGTCAATGTGCAGAAGATCCTGTGGGTGTGCGACGAGCTGGTCTTGCCCTACAACCGCATCGACGCCGGCCTGCAGTTCGGCCGCAACGACGAACCCGAATACCTCGCGATAAACCCGACGGGCAAGGTGCCGACGCTCGTCGACGGCGACTACGCGCTGTGGGAATCGAACTCGATCCTGCGCTATCTCGTCATGCAGTACGGCGAATCGAGCGTACTCTACCCCGATGAACCGAAGGCGCGCGCCAGCATCGACCGCTGGCTCGACTGGTCGCTGTCCACGCTGCAGCCTGCCGAGCGTCCCGTGTTCTGGGCCATCGTGCGCACGCCCGAGGCCGAGCGCGACAACGCGAAGCTCGCCGCCGACATCGACAACGTCGCGAAGCTGTGGAAGATACTCGATGCGCACCTGCAAGGGCGCTTCTTCATCGAAGGCGAGAAGTTCACGCTGGCGGACATCGTGCTAGGCGCGTATGCGAAGCGCTGGTTCGGGCTGCCGGGCGTCGAGCGTGCGTCGCTGCCGAATCTCGAACGCTGGTATCAGCGGCTGTCGACCCGCTCCGGCTTCAAGCTATACGTCGACTTCGATCTGACCTGAATATGACTATCTCGCTTTATGCATGGGGCACGCCGAACGGCCGCAAGATCAGCGTCGCCCTCGAAGAAATGGCACTGCCGTACGCCGTCAAGCTGATCAACATCACGAAGGACGAGCAGTTCGACCCGGACTTTCTCGCGATCAGCCCGAACAACAAGATTCCCGCGATCGTCGATCCCGACGGACCGGACGGCAAGCCGATCAGCGTGTTCGAATCGGGCGCGATCCTGCTGTATCTCGGCGAAAAGACGGGCAAATTCCTGCCGCAGAGCCTGCGCGACCGGGTGCCCGTACTCGAATGGCTGATGTGGCAAATGGGCGGCTTCGGGCCGATGCCGGGCCAGGTGCATCATTTCGCGGCGCTCGCTTCCGAAGACGACAAGCGCTACGGCCTCAAGCGCTTTTCCACCGAAACGCGGCGCCTGTACAAAGTGCTCGACGCGCGCCTTGCCAAAAGCGAATACGTGGCGGGCGACCTGTCGATCGCCGACTTCGCGATTCTCGGCTGGGCGTGGCGGCACGAGCGCCACAAGGTCGATCTCGCCGAGTTTCCGAACGTGAAGCGCTGGTACGAGACGCTGTTCGCACGTCCGGGCGTGAAGCGCGGGTTCGACGTGAAGCTCGATTGACGCACCGTATAATCAGCGGATGAAAAACGCCAAGCCAACCGCTGCCGACGCTGCATCCACGCCGGGTCATGCGCATCACGCGCATGCCGCAGATCACGCGCATTCGCACGCGGACGACCCGCATCACGATCACGCGCACGGCACGCCTGCCTCGGCCGAGGCGGCTCTCGCGCTGGCCGAAGAATACTGCCGCGAGCGCGGCGAAAAGCTCACGCCGATCCGCCGCAAGGTGCTGGAGTTGCTGTTGACGTCGGGCCGCGCCACCAAGGCGTATTCGCTGCTCGACGACATGCGTCAGATTCACCCTGGCTCCGCGCCGCCCACCGTGTATCGCGCGCTGGATTTCCTGCTGTCCGCCGGGCTCGTGCACAAGATCGAGTCGATCAACGCGTTCGCCGTCTGCCACGATCTCACGCAATGCCAGCACGGCATTCTGGTGGTGTGCCAGCAATGCGGCAACGTCACCGAACTGCATCAGCCGGCGCTGCGCGAAGCACTCGTCGCGCAAATCGAAAACGCAGGATACCGGCTCGCCGGTGATGGAATCGAGCTGAAAGGGTTGTGTTCCGCGTGCCAGGCGGCGCAAGCCGCCGGCAGCTGAACACACCCGTCAAAGCGCCGCGGTTCGAGCGTCAGGTCAAACCGGCGGCGCGCGCGCCTATCGCGTCATGCAATAGCGTCACCAGCGCCTCGGGCGGCGCCGGCTTCGTCATGAAATGCTGGAATCCTTCGCCGATGCTGCGCAGCCGGTAGGCTTCATCGGTATGGCCCGTCAAGGCCACTGCGACCGAAGGTGAATGATCGCCGCGAATCTCGTGATCCCGTACGCGCTGAATCAGATAGAAGCCGTCCATAGCGGGCAGATCGAGATCGCAGACGACTGCATCGGGCAACGCCCGCACGGCCGCCTCGACACCCTCTTCCGCATCCGCCACGGCGATGACGTGGGCGCCTTCCGATTCGAGCAAAATCTTCAACGATTCCCTGTTCTGCGGATCGTCTTCCACGAGCACGATCGTGGCCTGATCGAGCCTCAATACTCCGTTCATCTTGATGTTATGGCTTGAAAAGCTGGTTATGCACTCTGACGTGGCCATGATGTATCTAACGCAATGTGTACCGCGCCAGCGCCGGCAGCGGAAAACGGTTCAACGTTTCTACTCTCGTATGGACGTTCTTACCAACGAGTGACGGACGCGCTGTTCGTCCGACAAACTCCCCTGTTTCGCAAATTCGTGACTGCGCGCGCCGTCGCGCGGCGCATATCGTTCAGTCGGACTCAATTTTACCGAACGAGTTGCAAGCGACTGTGCGCTTGTCCGCTTCGGCATATAGCTTGACGGCAGAACACACCGCGCCATGGTGACGATTGCGCAAGGCGGTTGCGTGACCGTCCGAAAGCAGACTTGCGAAACGCATAGCATGAAGCACGTAGCGTGCCGCGCCGGACTCGGTGCCCAGGCGCCTTCCGCTATTTTGATCCAACGCCGTTCACGCTGCAGCAGGCGGGGTGACGCCGTGTGTAAGCAGCGCGACCGCATGACGCGCGATGTCGTCGGCTGTCAGCTTGCGGCGCGCCGGATCGTTGCGCCACATCGACGACGTCGCGAGCGGCAAGATCGTGAGTCCGATCACCGACAGAAAAACCAGCGAGGGCTCCAGCTCCCGATTGAGCTTGCCTTCCTTCTGCCATTTCTCGATGAACTCGATGCCGCTTTTCTGGTTCGCGTTACCGAAGCGCTCGTGCATGCGCTGCTTGAGCAGGCCGCCTTCGCTGATCACTTCGCGGATCCACAGCGACGGGAACCACGGATAATCGCCCGCCACTTCGACGAGCCGCTGCGCGAGCAGCGTGATCCCTGCGATGGGGTCGTCGGGATGCGTCTGAAAAGAGCCACTTAGCTTCGCGCGCAACGGCAGGAAGCGCTCGTCGATCAACACGTCGAGCAGTTGATCACGCGTCTTGAAGTAGTAATGCATCATCGCGGGCGTGAAACCGGCCTCGCGCGCGACCTGGCCGAGCGTCGTATCGACGATACCCTGCCGCGCGAACAGCGCGAGCGCCGCGTCCAGCAAACGGGCGCGCTGCTCCGGCCCGCGCCCGCTGCCGGAAGGACGGCCGGGCCGGCGCCCAGCGGGCGCGCCTTGTGCGCTTGCGTCGTCGCCGCCCCGCGCCTGAGACGCCTGCTCAGCCTGATCCGAACCCGCTACCGCTGCCGATTTTGTTGCCATGACCATGAATTTGACGAACGCTGGAATATGTCATATATTAATCTTCATGTTAATTAATTTCAAGGCATCTTGAACGCCATGGAAGCCCAGATGCAGAGCCCCACTCTTCCTGCCGAAGCGGCGCCCGCAGCCATCGAGCGCCCGTCTCTTCGCGTGCTGTTTCCGGCACTGCTGCTGGTGATGCTGCTCGCCGCGCTCGACCAGACCATCGTATCGACGGCGCTGCCTACTATCGTCGGCGAGCTTGGCGGACTGGACAGCCTGTCGTGGGTCGTCACCGCGTACCTGCTGACGTCGACGATCGTCGTGCCGCTGTACGGCAAGTTCGGCGACCTGTTCGGCCGCAAGGTCGTGCTGCAGACGGCCATCGTGCTGTTTCTGATCGGCTCTGCACTCTGCGGCGTCGCGCAGAACATGACGCAGCTGATCCTGTTGCGCGCGTTGCAAGGGCTGGGCGGCGGCGGATTGCTGGTGATCACGATGGCGGCGATCGGCGACGTGATTCCGCCTGCGGAGCGCGGCCGCTATCAGGGCGTGTTCGGCGGCGTGTTCGGTCTGGCGACCGTGATCGGTCCGATGATGGGCGGCTTTCTCGTCGACCATCTGTCGTGGCGCTGGATTTTCTATATCAACGTGCCGCTCGGCATCGTCGCGCTGCTCGTGATCGGCGCGGTGTTCAAGCCACGCGTCGCGCATGTAAAGCACACCATCGACTACATGGGCGCGGCTTTTCTCGCCGGCGCCCTCACCTGCCTGATCCTGTTCACGAGCCAGGGCGGCACGGTGTTACCGTGGACGTCGCCGCAACTCTGGGGCACGCTGCTGCTCGCGTTCATCTGCATCGGCGGATTCATTTATGAAGAGCGTCTCGCCGTCGAGCCGATCATGCCGCTCGAACTCTTTCGCGACCGCACCTTCCTGCTGTCGAGCGCGATCGGGTTCATCGTCGGCGTGTCGCTGTTCGGCTCGGTGACGTTCCTGCCGATGTATCTGCAGGTGGTGAAGAATTCGACGCCATCGGAAGCGGGCATGCAGATGCTGCCGATGATGGGCGGCGTGCTGCTGATGTCGATCATCACAGGCCGCATCATCAGCCGGATCGGCAAATACCGGATGTTCCCGATCATGGGCACGTTTCTCGTCGGCGTCGCGATGGTGCTGCTGACCACGCTCAAGCTCGAGACACCCGTTCATGTGATGTATGCGTACATGGGCGTGCTCGGCTGCGGTCTCGGCATGGTGATGCAAGTGCTGATTCTCGCCGTGCAGAATGCCGTGCCGTTCAAGCATCTCGGCACGGCGACGTCGGGCGCGACGCTGTTCCGTTCGATTGGCGGCTCGGTCGGCGTCGCGGCATTCGGCGCGATCTTTTCGAACGGACTCGCTTCGCGCCTGCAAGCGCTGATTCCGCCCGACACCGAACTGCCGCACGCGCTCGGCCCCGCTGCGATTCATCACTTGCCTGCCGTGTTGCGCGACGATTATCTGCAGGCGTTCGCAAGCGCATTGCATACGGTGTATATCGTCGCGGCGTGTGTGGTGGTGCTCGCGTTCGCGCTTGCATGGCTGTTGAGAGATCATCCGCTGCGCAAGCAGTAACGCTCTGGCGAAAACGGACAAACGCTAGCAAACAGAAGCACACTCACGCTCAACGTCACGCACAAAAGTCGTGCAGCATTCATTCGACATGCTCTGCAGTTTTCACATACATGGGCCGGCCGCTTTGCACGCCGGCCTTTGATCTGATCGATGTGTTTCCTATGATTAATCAGTGACGCGCCACGTTGTATTCGCGTCTATGCAAAAACCCTGATGCGCGTTCGTTTTCCCCCGGAAATCACGACACGTTTGTGTTCGGTAGGTAACAACGTCGATTGACGCGACGAGCGAAAGAAACCATATTGGCACACACAGCGGCCCCGTAACGAAAGGACTGGGCCGGCCGCTACCCAGCGCATGTGGATCGCGAGTTCCGCCAACTGCGAGTTTGCTTCAACTTCGATCCTGAGCATGCCGAAATGGCATCGCCTACAACTGGTTGGGGTTAAGCATGTCTGCTGAAACGTCACCTGCCCAGGGTTTCCCAACGCCGTGCACACGGTGCGGGGGTGTGCTGTATCAGCATGTCGAATTCTGCCCGTACTGCGGCGCCGATCATCCTCTCGAACGAACCCAGCGCAAACGGAACGGCACGCAACTGAGAGCCGTCGACACACAACCGCCCGCTCCTGACGAAGTCCATACCCCTGAGGCAGCCGGCCTCCCGTCGCTCGCCTCGCCCGACCTTCCAGTTCCGCCGATCGAGGAGCCGCCACCGCTACGGCAATCGGCCGGCCGCTGGCTCGCCACGAAGGGCGTCGTGCTGCTGCTCTTCATCGTCGCGCTCGGCTACGCGGGCTATCTGCTGCTCGGCGACAACCACAGGCAGGACACGGCCACCGACGAAGCGACGAACAGCGCGAGCACGTCGGGCGGATCGATTTCACCGTACGCCGCGCCGCAAAGCGCGCGCAACACACCGACCGCCAACGTGACCAACGTGCCCGCCGCGAAGACGCCGCTCGCGCCCATCGCGCCTCCGCGCCCGCGCGTGGCCCAGCACTACCGGGACGTGCCCGATGCATTGCGCGCGGCCCGCGCCGCGCTCACGCATAACAACCTCGCCGAAGCGCAGTCTGCGCTATCAGACGCACTGTCTGTCGAGGCAAGCAATGCGGAAGCGATGCAGATGCAAAGCGATCTGAAGGATCGCGAGAACAAGCGTGACGTTGCGCTCGGCGTTGCGACCACCTGTGCGAAAGACAAGTTATGGGGCTGCGTGCGCGAGCGCGCAGCGCAAGCGCTCGCGATCGACGTCAGCAGCGTCGATGCGCAGGCGCTGCTCGAACGCGTGATTCTTACAACGGGCTGGAAACCGCTGTCGGGCGCAACCGCGGCCGCGCCGCGCGCCACGACGCCGCAAGCCAACGCGAACGCAGCGCCGGCGCCCACCATGCCCACGAACAACGCGGCAACGACGAACAACGCAGCCACTCCCCCAGCAACGAACACGGCCGCCAGCAGCATCGAAGCGCAAATGCGCGCGATCCGCGAATCGGGCTGGAAAAAGGCGCCGTCAGCGAACAAACAGTAGAGCAAGAAGAGCACGTCACGCAATCGAGAAAACGAAGCTACTTAACGCATTGCAATGCCTGATGTAACGGAACATGCGCGTCAGCCGTTGGCGCATGCTGTTCAACACACCATAAGGTAGGTAGACCATGCTCAAAAAAATGCTGACGGGATTGACGGGACTGGTGTGCTTGATGATCGCGTCGTTGGCCGTCGCGGCCGGGGTCAGCGCGCACTACAAGATCGTCACCGGACAGGAGCGCGGCACGTACATCCAGATCGGCGCCGATCTCGCGAAGTATGTCGCGCAGCCCGCGGGCATCGACCTCGAAGTGATGCCGTCGAAAGGCTCCGCGGAGAACGTGCAGCGTATGCGTTTCGAGCCGGGCGTGAAGCTTGCGCTCGTGCAATCGGATGTGTATCAGGCGTATATCGACATGGCCAATTCCGGCAATGCCGACGCGGGCACGACGATCCGCCCGCTGCGGCTCATCATGCCGCTCTACAACGAGGAGATCTATTTCGTCGTGCGCGACGACTCGTCGATGAAAACGATCAACGAGATCAAGGACAAGGTCATCAGCATCGGTCCAATCGGCAGCGGCACGGCGCAATCGTCGACCACGCTCTACCACCTGATGTTCAATCAGCCGATTCCCGAGCAGAACGTCCAGAGTCTTTCCAACGAAGACGCGATTGCCGCGCTCGTCGTGAAGAAGATCGACGTGGCCGTGATCGTCGCGGGACAACCGGCCAAGCTCTTCACCGATATGAATCCCGATCTGCTCGCGCAGATCCGCATCTTGCGCGCCGATCCCAACGCGTCCGAAACCACGCGCGCCAGGGAAACGTATTTCCCGGCGACGATCCGCCAGAGCAGCTATCCGAACTGGCTGAAGGACGACGTGCCGACGCTCACCGTGAAAGCCTTTCTCGTCACCTATGACTACGGCCTGCGCGACACGGTGAGCAACCTGAACCGCTTCGCCGATTCACTGTGCGAGAACTTCGACGTGTTGCAGGAAAAGGGCCATCCGAAGTGGAAGCAGGTAAAGCTCGAACTGCCGCCGCTCACGAAAGGCTGGCAATACTATCCGCCTATCGAGCGGCATTTGCGCTCGTGCATTGCGCGCCGGGCGTCGATGCCGGCGGGCGGCGCGACGGCGGCAGTGCAGCAGCAACCTGCCGCGCCGAAAGTGAACAAACGGCCGTGCTCCGATCAGGAGCGTCTGCTGCTGTTGTGCGGAAAGTGAAATCGCGTTGATGCGACGAGCACAAAAAAACGCCACCGCGCATAGCACGCAGTGGCGTTTTTTCTTTTCGTCCTCTCGCACGACTACTGAGCAGACGCGGTACCTTCCCAGCCAAGCCCCAGACTCTTCTGCAACGCGACGTAGTCCTTGATCAGTTGCGCGTCGCTTTGCACGCGATTCTGCTCGGCTGTATAGCGCGTGCGTTCCGTGTCGATCCAGTCGAGCGCCGTCGCCGTGCCCGCACGATAGCGCTGCTCGGTCAAGGTCGCTGCGCGCGTCGCGGACCCTTCGACCGTGCGCAGGCTGACCACGTTCTCGCGCTCATGCCCGTAACGCGACAGCGCGACATCGGCATCGCGCAGCGCGCCGAGCACGGTGCTTTCGTACTTCGCCTGCGCTTCGTCGAACGACGCACGCGCCTGATCGACTTTCGCTTTCGTGCGGCCGAAGTCGAAAGCGTTCCATTGCAGATACGGTACCCCGAGCCACGTGAGGTTGTCCTTGCGCACCAGATGGCCCGGGTCCGCGGCGCTGAAGCTCAGGCTACCGAACAGCGTGACTTTCGGAAACCAGTCCGCTTCGCGTTCGCCGATCTGCGCGCTCTGTGACGCGAGCCGCCGCTCGGCCGCGCGCACATCGGGACGCCGCCGCAGCAATTGCGCCGGGTCGCCGACGGCAACCGTCTGCGGCAACGCGGGCAGCGGCGCGGGTTGATTCAGCATGTCATCGAGCGCGCCCGGCTCGCGGCCCGTCAGAAGCGCGAGTTCGTCGAGCGATTCGGCGATCTGCGCATCGAGGGGAATGAGCGCGTTGCGCGTGTTCTCGACTTGCGTGCGCACGCGTTCGACGTCCACTTGCGATGACACGCCGCGCTCGCGCCGCTGCTCGGTCAGCGACAGCACGTGCTCTTCGAGCTCCGCCGATTTGCGCACGATCGCGATGCGCTGCTGCTGATCGCGCAAGCCGACATACGCGCTGCCGATTTCCGCGGCGAGTTGCACGTGCGTATCGGCGAGGTCGGCTTCGGACGCGCCCGCTTCCGCCGACGCCGCTTCGACCGCGCGACGCGTGCCGCCGAACAGATCGAGTTCCCAGCTGGCGTCGAAGCCCGCCAGATACAGCGAGATGGGTCCGCGCCCGCCCGACGAACCGGAACTGCCACCGCTCAGCGACGACAGATCGGGCTCGCGCGTACGCAGATACGCCGCGCTCGCGCCGACTTTCGGCAACGCGTTGCGTTGCTGCTGCGTCAGCCCGGCGCGCGCCTGGCGTACGCGCGCCTGCGCCGCGCGCAGGTCCGGGCTGTTGCCGATCCCCGCTTCGATCAGCGCGGTCAATTGCTGATCGTTAAGCGCGACCCACCACGCGGCGACGCCCGGCGCAGTCGCAACGACGCCGTCGGGCGCACGCTTGAAGCTGCTGGCGTTGGTTGTGGTGGGCGCGCCCTTGTAGTCGGGGCCGACCGTGCAGCCCGCGAGCAGCAACGTCAGTGCAGCCGCGACGGGCGAAAACATCGACGCGAGATGCGAAACGCGACGCGACACGAAACGGGAATCGGAGCGCGCGGCAGCAGCGCCGCGCTGAGCGGCAAAATCAAATGACTTCATCACAGGTTTCAATGTCCGGCCGACGGCGTGCCCGGTGCCGGCTTCTTGAGAAGAAAAGCGAGAGGAATGCACAGCAGCAGCGCGACGGCGAGCACGTAGAACGTCTCTGAAAACGTGATCACGCTCGCCTGCAACTGCATCTGCGCCGCGAGCTGGCCGAGCGCCTGCATCTTCGCGTAGGCCATGTCGCCGTGCTGCGCGAAAAAGCCCGCTGCGCTCTGCGTGACGTGCTCCTGACCGATGAGCGAATTCGCCGTCACCGACTCGCGGATCATGTCGTCGTGAAACGTGTTGCGCCGGTCGATGAACGTGCCGAGCAGTGCGAGCCCGACCGAGCCGCCCAGGTTGCGCGCCATGTTGTAGAGACCCGCGGCATCGCCCGCCTGTTCGCGCGGCACGGCCGCCATCGATGCCTGGTTCAGCGGCATCATCGCGAGCACCTGGCCGACGCCGCGCAGCAGTTGCGACCACGTGAAGTCGTCGCCCGCGCTTTGCGCCGTCAGCGAAATGTCGAGCATGCAACTGCCCGCGAAACACGCAAGGCCCGCCATCACGAGCAGACGCGTATCGACGCGTCCCATCAGGCGCGGCAGCACGGGCATCATCAGAAACGCGGGCAGACCCGACATCAGCATCACCGCGCCCGACTGTTGCGCGTTGTAACCCGCTACGCCGGAGAGAAACTGCGGCAGCAGATACGACACGCAGTACAGCCCCGCGCCGACCGTGAAGACGATGAAGATCACACTCGCATAGCGCGCGTTGGTCAGCAGCTTCAGACGCACGATCGGCTGCTTCGAGACGAACTGCGCCGCGAGCAGCAACACAATGCCAGCAGCCGCGACCACGCTCAACCACACGATCATCGGCGATTCGAACCAGCGCTCGCGCTGCCCTTCTTCGAGCACCACGGTCAGCGAACTCAAACCCGCCGCCATCCCGATGATACCGAGCCAGTCCGCGCGCACGAACTGCTGCCAGTTGGTGCGCGCGTTATCCAGCCCGGCGACGAGCAGCACGACGAGCGCAACGCCCACGGGCAGGTTGAGAAAGAAACACCAGCTCCAGTCGATGTTCTCCGCAAGCCAGCCGCCGACCACAGGCCCGAGCAACGGCCCGAGCAGCACGATCAGTCCGAACATCGTCATGCCGATCGGCATCTGATGACGCGGCAGCCGCGTCGCGACAATGGTCTGCGCGGTCGGAATCATCGCGCCGCCGGCGAACCCCTGGCCGATCCGCCCGACGATCATTTGCGGCAGGCTGTGCGACATCCCGCAGAGAATCGAAAACAGCGTAAAGAGCGTCGCGTTGCCGAGCAGGAAATTGCGCAGCCCGAATACGCGCGTAAGCCACGCGGCGAGCGGAATCATCACGATCTCGGACATCAGATAGCCCGTCGATATCCACGTGCCCTCAGTGCCCGTCGCGCCGATCTGCCCTTGAATCTGCGGCAAGGCGGAGTTCGTGATCGAGATGTCGAGCGTCGCCATCAGCGCGCCGAGCGCGCCCGCGGCCACGGCTATCCAGTCGGCGGCCGTGGCGTTGGCTGGTTTCGCGGCAGTGTGCTCAGCCACGGCCGTTCTCGCGTTCGATGCGCGCTTCGTTGTCGCGCGCGCCGCGCGTGTCCACGTCGACGTTCACCGACAGACCCGGCAGCAGCACCTTGCGCGTTTCCTGCCCGACGTCGAGCCGGATGCGCACGGGCACGCGCTGCACGATCTTCGTGAAGTTGCCCGTCGCGTTCTGCGCGGGCAGCAATGCGAACTGCGAACCCGTGCCCGGCGAGAAGCTGTCGATCTTGCCGTGCAGCTTCGTACCCGGCAACGCATCGACGCGCAGCGTCACGGGCTGCCCGACGCGCATCATGCCGATCTGCGTTTCCTTGAAGTTCGCGACGAGATACACATTCTGCACGGGCACGATCGTCATGAAGCGCGAGCCCGGCTGCGCGTACTGACCGACGCGCACGCTGCGGTCACCGACGCGTCCGTCGATGGGACTCTTGAGCACCGTGTCCTGCGTGTCGAGTTGCGCCTGGCGCGCGCTTGCCTCGGCGGCGGTCAGTTGCGCGCGCGCCTGTTCGATCGCGGCGTGCGTGGTCGCGATCTGGCGTTCGGCGCTTTGCAGCGCGGCGGCATCCGCGGCGCGCGTGGCGCTCGCCTGACGCTGCGTGTTGCGCAACTCGGCGACGCGCTCGCCCGTCTCGGCGCCCGTCGCGGCGAGCGGCTCATAGCGCTTGACCTGATCGGCGGCGTGGGCCTCGTTCGCGCTCGCGCCGTCGAGTTGCGCGCGGGCTTGCGCGATGGCCGCCTGCTGCTGCGAGAGTTCCGCTTCGCCACGCAGGATGTCGGCGCGGCGCGCGGCGATGGTCGCGTTCGCCTGTTCGAGCACCGCGTCGTACTGGCGGCTGTCGAGTCGCACGAGCGGCTGGCCGCGTTTGACAGTCTGGTTGTCGCCGACCAGCACGTCGGCCACGTAGCCCGACACCTTCGGCGCGACGGTCATGCCGTCGGCTTGCAGATACGCGTCGTCAGTGCTTTCGATGAAGCGCCCCACCGTCCACCAGTGCGCGCCCCACGCCATCGCGCCAAGCACGGCGACGCCGCCGATGATGAGAAATACGCCCTTCTTTCTGGACCGTTGCGCGCTCGTGGCGCGCACCGATTCTTCGACGGGCAAAGTGGCTGACATGTTGACCTCAGATAAATTTATACCGATCGTTATAATTATTCCAGTTGATACAATTTAGTCAACAGTATTGTTTTTACGATCCTTACCTTTTACCTTTCCGCTCATCACCTACTCATTTCCTGTCGACTGGGGTTGGCCCTTTAGCGCCTACCCCAGTCCCATGCAAAGCTAAAGCAACGTGACGACACGCACACCGAGACACCGCCCCGCAGCGGAAGGCGGCTATCAGCGCGGCGAAGAGACCCGCGCGAAGATCATCGAAGCGGCGCTGAGCCTGTTCGGCGAACGCGGCTTCGAAGGCGCATCCACGCGCGACATCGCCGAGCATGCGGGCGTCAACGCGCCCGCGCTCGTGTATTACTTCGACAACAAGGAAGGCGTCTATCAGGCCTGCGTCGAATACATCATGGCGAACGTGGCGGACTACTTCGCGGATGCCGTCGAGGCCGCGCAGGCCGTGCTCGACGCGAACCCTTCCGACGACGCACTGATCGACGCGTTTCGCGCGATTCAGGCGCGCGTCGCCAGTTATCTGTTCACGACGGAGACGCCTGCCACCTGGCGCCTGTTCATGGCGCGCGAGCAGGCGGGACTCGGCCCGGCGTTCGCCGCCGAACGCCTGAACGAGCGCATGCGCAAGCCGCTTCTGAGCGTGAGCTCGGAAATCGTCGGGCGCCTGCTGGGAAGGCCTGCTGGAGATCCCGAAACGGTGATCCGGCTGCTGGCGATCAACGGACAGCTCGTGTCCTTTCATCTGACACGCTGCACGGCATTGGCGGCATTGCAGTGGAAGTCGATCGATGGTGAACGGCTGAAGCAGCTCTGCGCGATCATCGATGAGCAGAGCGTCGTGCTGCTGCGCGCGATGATCGAATGGCGCGAGGCGAACAGCAAGCGGCGCAAGAAGAAGTAAGGCGACGTGGCTCGCCTGCGAATGCCTTAACGCTCCTTACAAAGTCAGACAAAGCGTGACGGGCGTCGGCGCGCAGCGAAAACGCGGAACCCTATGCGTGGCGGGCCTTCACGCGACCTTCCACTGCATGTCGAGCACGCCGCGGCTCGAAAACTTCTGTTGATTCTGTAACGAGGCTGTTAAACGCGATTGGCCCAGGATGGGTAAGGTGCGGCTTCGCACTGCGCCGCGCATGCTCGCAGCGGTGCAGCGACACGCACAACTCATTGAAGGAGCAATCGATGCGCAAGCTCGCGATTCTGGCCGTCATGGCCGCATTGACCGTCACGTTGTCCGGATGCTGGTGGGGACCGGGGCCTGGCTGGGGCGGCGGGCCGGGCCACGGTGGTGGGCCCGGCGGCGGTGGTCCTGGCGGCGGACCGGGAGGCGATGGACCGCATGGCGCGGTCGTCGTGCCGCATGCAACGGCACGCGCCTGACCTTGGCTTGGCGCGACGCGCACCTCAGCGAGCGCGTCGCGTGCCGTTCAACCCCGCGCGGACATCTCGCGCGGTGCGGCGGGCGGCGTCATCCCGCCTTCCGCCGCGCTCCACTGCACGATCCAATCGGGCAACGCGGGCGACGCCTGCGTGACGCCCGCCAGCCCGAGCAGCTCGCCCGTCGGCACGGTGCCGCCGCTGCGCTTCAGAAAGCGTGTGCGCACGACGCCCAGCGCAACCTGCACGCCATCGCGGATAAACGCCTGCTCGAGGAACACATGCCGCTCGTCCCAGCCGATCACCCGCGTCGCCACGTCGTAGCGGTCCCATAGCTCCAATGAGCGATGAAAGCGCATCGTCTCCAGCGTGACGACGGGATACCAGCCCTGCTTTTTGATCTGCGGCCATACGCGCGAGCGGATCATCAGGTCGACGCGCGCCAGATCGAGGATCGTGAAGTAGCGGCCGTTCGTCATATGGCGCAGCACGTCGAGATCGTTGGGCCACACGCGAAACGGCGTGACGCAGGTATCGAGCACGTGCAGATGTCCGCGACGCGGACTCAACATGAAAGTGAGGAACAGACGTAACAGCAGGTTCATGACAAAGCTCGCAGAGGCGAGGCTAACGTTGCAAAAGCACGCATGTTAATCGACAGTTCGGTACGCGGGCGGCCCGTGGTATAGAGGGCTTCTTCACATGCCGCTTGTCGATGCGTCTTTTGCGACGCGCCTCACGTCGCAGTCGATGGCTGCGCGGCCGCCAGATGCTGCGTATGCATGTCGCTCAGCCGGCACAGCAGAATGCCGTAACCCGTCAGATGGCCCAGATAGACGCTCGTGAATACGCCGGGCGCGGGCAAGGTATCGACGATGTCGCGCAATGCATCCATCTGCAAGGGCTTCGCTTCGAGCGCCGCGCGTTCGACACGCAGATCGGCCACCAGCGCGAGCTTGCCGTGCGCGTCGAGCAGTCTGGCGAGCCCGGCGAGAAACGCTTCGCGCCAGCGGGGATCGAGCGCTGTGAACTGCTCGTGAAACGTATCGAGCGTCTCCAGGAAGTTGACGAGCGAGTCGAACAGTTCGTGATAACACCAGAACAGCGGCAGCCGGTCGCGATTGCGCTGCAGATGAGGCGACATCCACGCCTGCTCCAGATCGAGCTTGAGCAGGCCGTGCGATTCTTTCAGGTCGGTGCTCGACTTGCGCAACTGGCCGATGATCGTTTTCAGTTGCGCCGAATCGTGCTGGCCCGACGCGAGTTGGCCGAGCGCTTGCAACGCCTGTTCGTTGCCATCGTTGACGAGACGATTCGCCCAGAAGCCGTGATCGGGCGGAAAGACGATCTGCTGGATGATGAAGCCGAGCAGCATGCCCAGCACGACGCCGATCAGGCGCTGTTCGAGCAGCGGAATATGTTCGCCCGTGTAGAGCACGAGCGTCATCGGAATCGTGATGCTCGTCATCTGGAACAGCGACGGCCTCAGGCGCACGATCGCGAAGATCACGAGCGGCAGCAGCAGCGTGCCGAGCAACAGATGCGGCGCCGTGAGCCAGATCACGAGCGTGGCGATCGGCATCGCGACGACGTTCGACATCACACGTCGATAGAAGTAGCCGCGCGCGGCGGAGATCGAGCTGCCGAGCGCGAGCGTGAGCATCGTCGAACTGGCGAGCGCGACGGCCGCTTCAGGATAACCGAGGCTGTAGGGAATCCAGAAGCCGATCCACAGCCCGAGCGCGAGCTTCACGTACTTGGCGTTTTCCGAAAGCGAGAAGCGCGCGAGCGCGCGGTGAAACGGCGTCAGCGGCTTGTGGGCGTACGAAGCGGTCGACATGGTTGCTCCTGCAAGCGGGAAGGCACTCTATGTGTGGCATCGGCATGGCTGGTTCGAATTGTACCGGCGCCTCGATGAACGCTGACGCGCGACAGCCGTTGCTCCTGGATTTACTCACCATCCTGGATTTACTCACCATCCTGGATTTACTCACCATCCTGGATTTACTCACCATCCTGGATTTACTCACCATCCTGGATCGGCTCACCGTCATCGGCTCCCCTGGCGCATACCGCCGCCATTTTTGACCCGCTTCATTTCCTCGCACGCCACAGGCATAGTGAGAGCTTTCCAGCCTCGACACAGTAAGCCCGACACAATGAGCGAGACCTCCCCGGCCGCCGCGCCCGTCATCCGCGACGCCACCGACGCCGACTTCCACTCCATCCAGGCCATCTACGCGCACCACGTTCTGACAGGCGTCGCTTCGTTCGAAGAGACGCCGCCGTCCGTCGACGATTTGCGGCAGCGCCGCGCGGCCGTGCTTTCGCATGGCTTGCCGTATATCGTGGCGATTGTCGACGGCAAGCTCGCGGGGTACGCGTATGCGACGCTCTATCGTCCGCGAATCGCGTATCGCTTTACGATCGAAGACTCGATCTATATCGACGATGCGTACCGTGGCCGCGGCGTCGGGCGCGCGCTGCTCGCGGAACTCATCGAGCGATGCGAACAGGGCCCGTGGCGCCAGATGATCGCCGTCATCGCCGATGGCGGACGCGGCGGCTCGCTGTCGCTGCACCGTAACGCCGGGTTCGAACTGGTCGGCACGTTGAAGGCGGTCGGCTTCAAGCATGGCCGATGGCTCGACTCGACGGTGATGCAGCGCACGCTCGGACAGGGCAGCGAGGCACTGCCCGCCGACGCCGAAACCGCCAGCGACTGAAGCCGCTGCACGCACTGCACCGAAACGTTTGAAGCAGCGCGCCGCGCGAACCGGCGCGCGTCGCGGCCAGCATCGACGCATTCATCGGCGAGCGTGAAGCGTCGCGTCAGACTAGCGGCAACGTGCGCGTGAACATCATCGGATAGTCGATGACGAGTCCGTCCTCGTCCACTTTTAATTCCGCCGCGAAGCCGGTGTCGATGCCTTCGTAGCGATACTCGCTGTCCGGCTCGATGCACGTGTACGCCTGCTCGACGCGCGAGACCTGCAAATCGGGCGTCGAAATGAACACGACGCCAATCGACTCGCGCGCGCCCTTAGCCAGTTGCAGACGGCGGATCGGCAGCGTGTTCGTGAACGGCGTGGCGGCGATGTCGATATCGATGCAGCCCGCCAGCGATGTCAGCACAAGCCCATGCCCATCGCGCCAGTTGCCCTCGCCGTCACCGTGCAATTCGAGTTCGGGGCCGCCCGTCACCTTTAGCCACGCGTGCAGCGTGCGCCATTGCGGATCGCATTTCACGCGGTACATGAGGCCGTACGCGCGGTCATCGCGTTCGCCGACCAGCACGCTTTCGGCGTAAAAGCCGTCGACGCGCGCGTCGAATGCGAGATGCTCGACGCCTTCGCCCTCTTCCGGGGTCCAACGCACTTCACGCATGAATCTGTCTCCTGTATGGGATCGCCGGGAATGACGCGCCCATGGATAACATCGTAACGCGCCACGCGAATTGGTGAGTCGCCCGACCGCGTCGCTCAAATAGCCGCTATCAACGCGCGCGCATGCCACTTGCGCCTCGCCTGCCCTATGCTCGCGTTTCGTCTGCTTCGAATCGAAAGCGCCGCGTGAGTTCCGCCTCGCGCGGCTTTGTCACGTCTTCGTCACGTCAGTTGAAACGGTATTACCCCATGTCCGCCGCGCTCCATGAAGAACCATTCGATGCATTGCGCACGCTGTTGCGCAGCTTCGGCCAGATCGTCCTGCAACGGAACGCGGCGACGGGCGCGTGCGTGCTGGCCGCGTGGCTCGTCAGCGATGCGCGCCTCGCATGCGCCGCGCTGACGGGCGCGATCGCGGCGAACGTCGGCGCCGTGTTGCGCGGCTACGATCCCGCCGATACGCGCGACGGACTGCACGGCTTCAACGGCGCGCTCGCGGGACTCGCCGCGTTCACCTTCATCGCCGACGACGCCACCGCGATGGCCGTTGCGATACTCGCGGCGACGGCGGCTGCATGGCTGCTTGGGCCGTGGACGCGGTTATTGCGCTCGCGCGGCCTTGGCTTTTATTCGAGTCCTTGCCTGCTTGTGACGTGGGCGTGGCTGCCGCTTGTTTATCCGGCGCCGACGCACGTCGCCGCGAGCGACGCGGATTCGTGGTTCGATCCCATGCGCGGCTTGCTGACGGGTGTTGCGCAGACATCGTTTGCGTGCAGCGCGCTGGCGGGCGTGTTGATACTTGGCGGCATTGCACTGTCATCGATGCGCTCCGCGCTGTTTGCGCTCGCAGGCGCGGCGCTCGCGACATCGGCGCACTGGCTGATCGGCGTGGATAGTGCATCGCTCTCGGCGGGCCTGTTAGGATTCAATGGCGCGCTCACCGCGCTCGCTCTGGCCGATTGCGGCGTACTGGGGGCGCTCGCTGGCGTGGGCATATCCGTCGCGATGCAGCAGGCCGCCATTGTGTCGGGCCTGCCGGCGATGACGGCGCCGTTCGTCGTCGCGACGTGGACGATGCGCTTGCTGATGCGCGATACTCGCCGCACAAGCGCTAGCAACCCGAACCGCGCTCCTGATTCCGCGATTGAGATATCTGCGGGCTTAGGGCGTCGAGAGAAAACAACCCGTGCCGTTTCGCCCGAGGGCTGAAGCGGCCAGCAACAGGAGACGTCATGTCGTCGTTCGCTCATACGCCTGCGGGCCGCATTGCGCAGTCGAAGCTCATGTCGGAGGCGGAGCAGCGCACGCGCGTCGATCTCGCGGCCGCGTACCGGCTTGCGGCGCTCAACGGCTGGGACGATCTCGTCTACACGCATATTTCCGCGAGCGTGCCCGACGAGCCCGGTCATTTTCTGATCAATCCGTTCGGCCTCTCGTTCGATGAAGTGTGCGCGTCGAATCTGGTGAAGATCGATATCGCGGGCAACATCGTCGGTGCGAGCGAGCACCCGGTGAACGCGACGGGCTTTGCGTTGCACGCGGCTGTTCACGCGGCGCGCGCCGACGCGTTTTGCGTGATGCATCTGCACAATACGGCGGGCATTGCCGTGTCGCTGCAAAAGGATGGGCTCTTGCCGGGCTCGCAGCATGCGCTGCGTTTTCATGGCTATCTTGCGTATCACGATTACGAGGGCCTTGCGTTCACGCCGGCGGAGGGCGAGCGCCTCGTTGCGGATCTCGCCGACAAGCCGGCGATGCTATTGCGTAATCACGGTACGCTGACGACGGGCCGCACGGTTGCGGAAGCGTATGTGCTGATGGCGACGCTGATCAAGGCTTGCGAGATTCAATTGCTTGCGCAGACGGGCGGTGTTGCGCTGGTGTTGCCATCGGAGGCCGTGGCTGAGCGCACGGCTGAACAGCTTTACGATGGGGGCGCTGTTGAAGGTGCCATTGAATGGCCGGCGTTGTTGCGCAAGCTTGATCGCATCGATGCTTCGTATAAGGGTTGAATTTTTTTCTAAGGGATACGAGACATGCCTACTTTTCATATCGAGCTTTTTGAAGGTCGTACCGTTGAGCAGAAGCGCCAGTTCGTTGAGGCCATCACGAAGGCGACGTGCGAGTCGCTGAATGTCGAGCCGAATTCTGTTGATATTGTGCTTATTGATGTCAAGCGGGAGAACTGGGCTACGGGTGGGAAGCTTTGGTCTGATGTTGGGTAAGGGGTTTTTGTTGTCTGCGACGCTGGGGGGTCCGGTTTGCATTGCGCTGGCATCCGCGGTGTGACTTACCTGGGCACGCGTTTTCCGGGGTGTGCCTGCTTTTTAGCTGGCATCCGCGTTATGGTGTTTGCCGTTCAAGCGTCGCCCCTGTGCGGGGCGGCACCTACTTTTCTTTGCCGCCGCAAAGAAAAGTAGGCAAAAGAAAGCGGCTAACACCGCCAATCCTTGTGTTTGCCTGAGGGCCCCCAAAGGGTCTTACGCTTCACACGGCAACGCACCTGCTCGCGTTCGTTGCCAACGGTCTTGCGGTGCGCATCACCCGCTTCATGCGCCCGCGTTGCAGCGTGCCGTGCCAGATATTCCTCTGCCGCCCAGGTGGCAAACTGTGTGTAGGCCGTAGCACCTCACACGCCTCACTCCGGACCGATAGCGCACGCGTTCCACCATGTACGAGCGCCAGGCTATACGACACGACAACCTACACACAGTTTGCCACCTGGGCGGCGCAAACCATTCGCTGCCGCTAGCTCTTGTTCGGGTGTTTGAAGTGGGTGAGACGATCATTCGAAGCGTTGGCAACGAACGCGAACAGAAATGCTGCCGTGTGAAGCGTAAGACCCTTTGGGGGCCCTCAGGCAGGAAGAAAGATTGGCGGTGTTAGCCGCTTTCTTTTGCCTACTTTTCTTTGCGGCGGCAAAGAAAAGTAGGTGCCGCCCCGCACAGGGGCGACGCGTGAACGGCAAACATCGTAGCGCGGATGCCAGCGAAAACACGAGCAAACCAACCAGCCGCCGTCGCAGACAAAGTAGCTGCCGCGCCGCACAGGTGCAACGCATGAACAGCAATCACCGTGACGCGGATGTCACCACAGAGGCATAAAAGCCAAACGCATCGCGGAGGCCCGCGCAAAACAAATCGGACCACCCAGCGTCGCAGACAAAAACAAAACCCACTGCGACATCTCATCGCACAACCGCGTCGCGCGACATCGACAAACAGCGTGCTGCGACGCGGTCGATTGCCGCACTTCCCTCGCTAGCGCATGCGACCGCCGCGCAAACCAGCAAATCCAAATCCCGATCCAGATCAACCATTTACAGCAAAAAATCACGCCCACAGAACCGCCGATCTGCGCCAAATCGCCACACAAAGCGCCGCAGCAAAACAACCCACATTCCCCTACGCTTGCGGTCATCTGCACGAAACGCAGTGCGCGCCAACACCAGTCGACGCGCGTTGTCACCCGGATTCGGACACATGACCACCGCAATCTCCGCCTTCGACCTGGCCCGCATGCAGTTCGCGTTCACGGTCTCGTTTCACATCATCTTTCCTGCGCTCAGCATCGGGCTCGCCAGCTTCATCGCCGTCCTCGAATGGCGCTGGCTCAAAACCGGTAAGGCCTACTACAAAGATCTTTGTCTGTTCTGGTCGAAGATCTTCGCCGTGGCCTTCGGCATGGGCGTCGTCTCCGGCGTCGTCATGAGCTACGAGTTCGGTACGAACTGGTCGGGCTTCTCGTCGTTCGCCGGCCCCGTCACTGGCCCGCTGCTGATGTACGAGGTGATGACCGCGTTCTTCCTCGAAGCAGGCTTTCTCGGCATCATGCTGTTCGGCTGGCAACGCGTCAGCCCGCGCGCGCACTTCGGCGCGACGCTGATGGTCGCGATCGGCACGTTGATCTCGACGTTCTGGATTCTCGCGTCCAATAGCTGGATGCAGACGCCGCAAGGCTTCGATATCGTCGATAACCACGTCGTCCCCGTCGACTGGTTCAAGATCATCTTCAATCCGTCGTTCCCCTACCGCCTCGCGCACATGGCGATCGCCGCCTTCATCGTCACGGCGCTCGTCGTCGCGGCCGTCGGTGCATGGCATCTGCTCAAGGGACGGCGCGACAACGCAGTCAAAAAGATGTTCTCGATGGCGCTGTGGATGCTGCTGGTCCTCGCGCCCGTTCAGGCCTTCGTCGGCGACGCGCATGGCCTGAACACGCGCGAACACCAGCCCGCGAAGATCGCGGCGATCGAAGGTCTGTGGGACACGGAGAAAGGCGGCACTGCGCTGAACCTGTTCGGCATCCCCGACATGCAGGCGGAAACCACGAAGTACGCCGTGTCGATTCCCCACCTCGGCAGCCTGATCCTCACGCATAGCTGGGACGGCGAAATCCGCGGGTTGAAGAGTTTCCCAAAAGAAGACCGCCCGAATTCGACCGTCGTGTTCTGGAGCTTCCGCGTGATGGCGGGCCTCGGCGTCGCGATGATCGCCTTCGCACTCGCCGCATGGGCGCTGCGCCGGCGCGGCAAGCTGTACGACGCGAAGTGGTTCCACCGCATCGCGATCGCGATGGGACCGACGGGCTTTCTGTCGCTGCTCGCCGGCTGGGTGACGACGGAAGTCGGGCGTCAGCCGTGGGTCGTGTACGGCGTCAAGCGCACCATCGAAGCCGTGTCGCCGCTCTCCGCGCAACAGGTCGGCATTTCGTTGATGGCGTTCGTCGTCATCTACTTTCTCGTGTTCGGCACGGGCATCTACTACATGTTCAAGCTGATGCGCTCCGGCCCAGCGTTGCCCGGCCACACACCGGATGGCATCCCCGACGCGCCCAGGCGCGGCGCGCGCCGCCCGCTATCCACCGTCGACCAGATGATCGACGCCTGATCCAACCTTCCAATCTTCGATAGCCGAGAGAAAAATGGATGTAACCATAGTCTGGGCCGCGATCATCGCACTGGGCCTATTCATATACGTCGTGCTGGACGGTTTCGATTTGGGCATCGGCATCGTGTTTCCGTTCTTCCCCGACGAAAAAGAACGCGACCTGATGATGAACACCGTCGCACCCGTCTGGGACGGCAACGAGACATGGCTCGTGCTCGGCGGCGCAGGCCTGTTCGCGGCGTTTCCCATCGTCTATTCGACAGTGCTTTCCGCGCTCTATCTGCCCCTCGTCTTCATGCTCGTGTGCCTGATTTTCCGCGGCGTGTCGTTCGAAATTCGCGCCAAGGCGAATCGCACGAAGCATCTTTGGGATCTGGCGTTCATCGGCGGCTCGACGGGCGCGGCATTCTTCCAGGGCATCGCGCTCGGCGCGTTTTTGCAAGGCATCCCGGTTGTCGGCGGCAGCTTCGCAGGCGATGCATTCGGCTGGCTCACGCCGTTCTCGCTGCTGACGGGTCTCGGCCTCGTCGTCACGTACGCGCTGCTCGGCTGCTGCTGGCTCGTCGCGAAGACAGAAGGCGATCTGCAACGACGTCTGCATCGCGTCGTGTGGCCGCTGACGATCGTGCTGCTCGGCTTCATCGTCGTCGTCAGCCTGTGGACGCCGCTGCAAGAACCCGAGATCGCGCAACGCTGGTTCGACGCCGGCATCTTCTGGCGCCTGCTGCCGGTGCCGTTCCTCGTCGCAATCTGCACGTTCTTCATGCGCCGCGCGGTGCGCGACCGGCATCACAACACGCCGTTCATGATGGCACTCGGTCTCGTGCTGCTCGGCTATGTCGGGTTGCTCGTGAGCCTGTGGCCGTACGCGATTCCGTCGAGCCTCACGCTCTGGGAAGCGGCCGCTCCGCGTTCGAGCCAGATGTTCACGCTGGTCGGCGCAGCCATCATCATCCCCATCATCATCGGCTATACGACGATGGGCTACTGGGTTTTCCGCGGCAAGGTGCGCCATGGCGACGTCCATTACCACTAAGCCCGCCCGCACCAGATCGCGCCGGGTGCGGCTGCCCGGCTGGCTCTGGTTCGTCGCACTGTGGTGCGGCGGCGTGGGCGGCGCGATGATCGTGGGCTATGCGTTCAAGGCGCTGATGAACGCGACGCTGTTCGCGATTACCTGATCGGCTGACGACAGCCAAACACGCTTGCGCGCATCCGCCGCGCATAACCTGCCGGGCGGCCCGTCGAGGCCGCCCGCTTGCCTTCAAAATCCTTCCGCGAAGCTCGTCTACGTAGCAGGCCGCGAGAGCACCATCCTCCTGGCCTCCGATGCAGTGCCGTACAAACCAGGGAAAACCACACGCGCCCAAACCGCGATGACCGCGCCGGACTTTCCGGCGAGGCCGCAGCGGCTGCGCGAGCGAGACCAGAGCAACTGATAAAACCACGCCGGCGCCGTTGCATTCCAGACGACCGACGCGAACAATGAAGCGCGGCAGCGCGCTGGCCGCAAGGCCGGCGCAGCCGGGCGACAAGCATGACCCATCCGGCGATCCGGCATATGATCGCGGCTTGGGAAGCAAAACAAGCTGTTGCTGCATGGACGGCCCACCGCTGGTCGGGCCGCAGGGAATGCAGCGGGTTGCGATGCGCAGCGGGCGTTCACGCCCGGGTGCGTCGCGGCCTTGCGGACGGAGCGCGCGCAACGGGGAGCGCGCGCTCCGCCCTCGTCCCGACCGACAACATGGCACAACACCGGCAGGGCCGAGCGCCTGCATGGGACGAGAGGAACGCGCTAAAGCGCCAACTCTGGTCCACAGCGGAGACATCATGAAGTTTCTTGTAGCCGACGATCATGAACTGATCCGCCAGGGCGTCAAGGGTCTGCTACGCGGACTCGATCCCGACGCCGTATTCGACGAAGCCGACACCTGGGAAACGCTGGCCGCCGCCGCAAGGCCCGACGCCAACCACGATCTCGCCATCGTCGATCTTCACATGCCAGGCATGACAGGTGCCTCTTCATTGCACGCCCTGCTGAAAGCCAATCCGGCGCTGCCCGTGGTCGTGCTGTCGGCGGAGGAATCGCCGGATGAGATGCGCGCCGTGCTCGCGGCGGGCGCGCTCGGTTTCGTGCCGAAGCGCCAGCCGGCCAGCGTGATGCTCAAGGCAATCGAGCTGGTGCTGTCGGGCGGCGCGTATGTGCCGATGGAAGCGCTCAGCCTGCTCGGCTCACGCAGCGCGGATACAGCGACTGCGACCGCCACGGCGGAAGCCGCTACGGCGAGCGCAACAGCCATCGCCGGGCAGACGACGGCCGCGCCGCCAGAAGCGGCACCCGTTCGCATCGAGGCGTTGCAGCCGCATCAGCAGCATCTGCTGGAGAACCTGTCGCCGCGTCAGCAGGAAATCATGCGGCTCGTGCATCGCGGCTGGACCAACAAGATGATCGCGCGCGATCTCGGCGTCGCCGAAGGCACGATCAAGGTCCATCTTTCGGTGATCTTCCGCGCGCTCGGCGTGCACAACCGCGCGACCGCCATTGCCGTGATCAACGGCTGGCTCGAAGCGGGAAAGACGCTTTGATTGCGAATAAAAAAGAAGGCGACAGAACGTCGCCTTCGGCAGGACCCGGCCTTTGCAGCCGCACTTGATACATGCCCGTCAGAGCATTTCCGTCGCCAGCGTGACGCCTAGCGCAACGCCGCCGACCACGCCGATCGCCCGGCCGAGCAGCATCGCGTTGAGGTCCTCGTCGAGCAGGAACTCGCTGCGGCGCTCGCGCATGACCGTGCGATGCAGCAGCGGCATGGGAAACAGCAACGCGCACGACAGCGCGACAGGCGCGCCCAGGCGCATTGCCATGTTCGCGTGGTGCTCGGCGGGAATGCCGAGATACAACATGCCGACCACGAAAACGGTCGTCAGCAGCGTGCCCGCCAGCACGCCTGCGACGAGCTTGTCGGATGGATGTCCGTTCACTTCTACACCTCATTGAATCGAAAGCCGCGCCGGGCCGATGGGCCGGACGCGAGGGTTGCCGGAAAAAGTTCGCGGCGGCTTTGGGGGCCGCTGTTATCGCGAAACGGCTTATTTCAGCAGCCAGGCATGGCTCCGGTCGATCAGACACTTCTCAAAAAGGCTGATGAGCAGGCAGGGACGAGGTGGCGCAGGCGGCGAACGGAAGCGCAACGGCGCTATGCGGCGCCGCTGCTATTAGGAAATAAATCGTCGATGGTCGCGATGTGGCTCGCGTCATGACGCGAGCCTTTGACGTTAACGGGAAGCCAGACAGAAAAGCCTGGCGTGTCGCCGCCGGAGAGAGTCAGCCGCGGGTCGTCAACGGCTGTTCAGAAGTCACAGATTCCGCGCGGTCACCCGGCTTGTCTGCCACCGCGCCCGGCTGCTGCCATAGCATCTCCAGCGTGCGGCGCAGCCGCGCGGGCGTCACGGGCTTGTGCAACACGGGGATGCCCTGCATCGCCAGCGCCTCCAGTTCGACCGACGCCATATCGCCCGTGATCAGCAGCGTCACCACGCGCTCGCGGCCACGCTTTCGGAGCGCGTCGCGAACCGCGCCGAGCGCCTGCGCGCCCGTCCGGTGGTTCGCCAGCTGATAGTCGCAGAGCACGGCATCGGGCATGAAGCCTTCGTCGATGGCCAGCAGCGCGAGACGCTCGTCGGGCACGCCGCGCACGATACATCCCCAGCGGCCCAGCAGGCTCTGTATGCCTTCGAGGATCGCCGGCTCGTCGTCGATGCACAGCACGTGGCGCCCGAGCGCCGCCCCTCCGCTCGCGACGGAATCGTTCAGCCCGGCGACGATCCGCGCCGGATCGCCCGCCTGCACCGGGAACCGGAACACCGAGCCGCGCCCCGGCGCCGAGCGCAATTGCAGCTGCCCGCCCAGCATCTCGACGAGCCGCTTGACGGTCGGCAGCCCGAGACCATGCCCTTGCCGCGCGTCACGCTGCGGATTGGCGACCTGATAGAACTCTTCGAAGATGCGCCCTTGCTCGGCCCGCGGAATACCGATGCCCGAGTCGCGCACTTCGATATAGCCGCCCTCGCTCCGCCCCGCGCGCCGGAAGCCCATCCAGATCGCGCCGCTTTCCGTATAGCGCACCGCGTTCGACAGCAGGTTGCTCAGGATCCGCTCCAGCAGCACGGGGTCGTCGTGAATCACGGTGTCCGTCGGCGCGATGCGCAGCGCGAGCCCTTTCGCGGCCGCCTGCGGCCAATACTGGTTGCCGACGCGATCGAACAGTTCGGACAGCCGGAAATGCAGCCTGATGACCTGCGTGACGCCGCTTTCGAGCCGCGCCAGGTCGAGCACCTGGTTGAACAGCTGGTTCAGCGCCTCGACATTGTTGGCAATGTTATTGGCCGTCTTCGCGTGCTGCACGGGCGTCGCCGACGTGTCGTTCAGCGACGCCGCGAGCAAGCCGATCGCATGCAGCGGCTGGCGCAGATCGTGACTCGCGGCGGCGAAGAAGCGCGTCTTCGCGAGGCTCGCTTCCTCGGCGACGAGCTTTTGCGCAGCGAGCGATTCGGCGAGCGCCTGCTGATCGACGCGTGCCTGCACGACGCGCTGGAACAGCTTGCGGTAGCTAAGCGCGTAGACGTTGATCGCGCAGAAGAAGAACGCGAGGACGATCGCGAGAATCGTGCGGTCGAACGTGTGGGTGCCGAAGTGCAGCACGATGGCGGGCAGCAGCAGAAACGGGATCGCCGTCACGAAGTTGGCGACGTCGAAACCGTTCGACATGAACACGCCCGCCGCCAGCGTGACGAGCATCACCGTGTGCAGAATGGGGAGATCCGTGTGCGGGCTCTGGAACGCGAACCAGATCGCGAAGCCGGGGGCGCTGTAGAGCAGCGCGCCGCGTGCCGCGTGCAGGTTGATCCACGTGCGCGGCGAGACGGACTCGGCCCAGCGCCGGTTGCACATCCACAGCGCGAGGCTCGCGCAGTTGGCGAAGCCATAGAAGATGAAGCAGGCCGCGAAAAGATGCGGATGCGGGATGTTATTCCAGTAGATCGCCACCAGCACCGCAATCGAGAACCAGTGCGTGAAGAAAGCAATCGGGTCCTGCGCGTACAGCACGCGCACGAGGTCTTCGTCGATCGCGCGCTGGATGGGATCGGCCCGCATCGTGCGGTCTCCTTGTCGGCAGGAGCTGGCGCCTGGGCGCGTCGCTCCCGTCCATTCAATTGATTATTCGGTCGGCGGGAACGAGTACTTTGGATCGCTCCCGTACTGTACGAGATTCGCTGGTCGTTTCGTTTTCTGTCAAACCGCCGCCGATTGCACCAGATTGGGAATAAAACCCGGGCCTCACGCGTCCTATAAAGAGCACCCGGTACAGTCTAAAGATAGTTTACCCGTCTTGCCGGCGGTTTACCCTTCAGCTATCACTTAATCCATATAGGCGGCGCCGCGTGCAAAAAGCATACTGGGTTCAACGATTCAACATTCAAGCGCGGCCAACAGCCTCTGAAGGTTCAGCTTCACGACCTGTTTCATGCCTGTTTGTCGAGGCTCTACTGGCGGCATCCCCCGCTGCCACCGCGCTCCTTGCCCCTTACCGATGGAGGCCTTCATGGGCGCAGTTCCGAGCCAGGTTTTCGCACGCACTCTCGACGAAGCCGTTCTTCCCGACCTGTGGCGCCGCCGCACGCAGCTCACGGACGACGAAATGATGTCGATGTACGATCTCGTGAAGCGCGCGTTGCGCACCTACCACCCGCTCGAATTGCACGCGCTCGGCGAAGACAAGGAAGAGCTCGTGCATCAGTTCATCTATACGAAGGTGCTGCGTCTTGCGCCAAACCACGTCGAATCGAAGGCGACGCCGGAAAGCGCGCCGTCCAACAGCTACGCGATCTGCGCTTACTTCCGCCGCTATCTGATCGACTGCCTGAGGAGCGCGAGCCATCAGCGCAATGTGTCGATGGAAAACGAAGGCATGATGCAGGAGATCGATCTGCGCGCGCAGGCGCTCGAAGATCCCGTCGAAAGCGTGCTGCTGCAATACGGCCTGAGCGAACGCGGCGTGCGCCAGGCCGCGCGCGAGTTCATCGCGTCGCTCGATTCGCCCGAGCGCATCGTGCTCGCGGGCAGCCTCGGCTGGTGCTCGGAAGCGAAAGGCGGTCTGTCGGCGGTGGCCGCGCAGCATCGGGTGCCCTCCTATCACTATCGTGCCGTCAAGCTCGGTGTCACGATGAAGAAGACGGACGACGCCGCGCAGTTTTCCAACACGAAGATTGGCCAGTGGCTGCGCGACGAGCTCGGCATTGCAATTCACGCTGAAAACCGCGAAGCGATCCTCGTCGTGTTCAACCTGCTCGCAGCGGAAGCGACGGAAGCCGCCACCGCGCCCGACGACGAAATGATCGAAGCGGCGGCGTGAGCACCTGACTGAGTGCGCTGCTTGAACCTCAACTCACTTAACGTTTAACAATCGCCGCCTTCGATTCGAATTTGACAATTCGGCTCGCTTATTACGCGTCGCGAACCAGAACGAGCCCGTCTCTACGCTTCATCCTGCGTGCAGTTCGCGCGACCGCTGCCTGATGGCACCCGTCCGCACGAAAGCACTCCACGCCTGCAATCACAGCATTTTTTGAATCACGCGGCTAAACGCGCGTTTTCCCTTTGCATTTCGCTGCGCGACGTCCAGGATAAAGAGGCTGCGAGCGCCAGCCAGCCGTCTATATCGCCAGGGTTCCCCCGCCCCGGCGCACATCCAATATAAAGAGGTGGTCGAATGAACCGCTTGTCCAGCGCCCTTTCGGCGATGAAGGACCATTACGAGGTCGTGGTCGTGGGTTCCGGCTATGGCGGCGCGATTGCCGCGAGCCGCATGGCCCGCGCGAAACGCAGCGTGTGCCTGCTCGAACGTGGCCGCGAGTTCATGGCGGGCGACTTTCCCGCCACGCCGCTCGAAGGTGTCGCGCAAATGCAGTACAACACGGGCGTCGCGCAGATCGGCTCGCCGCTCGCGCTGCTCGAAGTGCACGTGAATCCCGATGTGAACGTGGTGGTCGGCTGTGGACTGGGCGGCACGTCGCTGATCAACGCGAACGTCGCGCTCAAGCCCGACGCGCGCCTGTGGGACGATCCGCGCTGGCCCGCCGCCTTGCGCGCAGACCAGGCGAATCTCGACGTTTGCTACGAGCGCGCCAAAACGATGCTCGGCGCGACGCCCGTTCCCGACGACTACCCCAACCTGCCAAAACTCGATGCGCTTGAGCTGTCGGCGAAACGGCTCGGCATGAGCGACCGCTTCTACCGCCCGCCCATCACGGTGACGTTCAAGGACGGCAAGAACGCGGCGGGCGTCGACCAGCAGCGCTGCATCGGCTGTGGCGACTGCAATTCGGGCTGCAATCACGGCGCGAAGAACTCGACACACATGAACTATCTGCCCGACGCCGCCGCGCATGGCGCGCAGATTTTCACGGGCGCGGCCGTGCATTCGGTGGTGCGCGACAACGCGCGCGGCGTCTGGTGCGTGCGCTATCAACCCGCCGATCTGAAGCGGGAACTGTACGACGCGCCCGAACTGTTCGTGACGGCCGACATCGTGATCCTGTCGGCGGGCACGCTCGGCTCGACGGCGATCCTGCTGCGCTCGCAGGAAGCGGGCTTGCCTGTGTCGAAACAGCTCGGCCAGCACTTCACGGGCAACGGCGACGTGCTCGCGTTCGCGTTCAACACCGACAAGGTGATCAACGGCGTCGGCTGGGGTACGCATCCCGCTGGCGACATTCCACCTGTCGGCCCGTGCATCACAGGCATCATCGACCATCGCAACACGCCCGATGTGAAGGACGGCTTCGTGATCGAGGAAGGATCGGTTGCCGCGCCGATCGGCCTCGGCCTGATGGGCGTGCTCGGCCTCGCGGCGCCTGCCGAAGGCGTCGAAATGCCGGACCCGGCAGGCGACCCGCCGCTCGCGGACGAAGCGCGCATCGCCGAGAGCATTCTGCGCGGCCCGTATCACGGCGCGATGCGCAACACGCAGACCTACCTCGTGATGGCGCACGACGACGAAAGCGGCCAGATCACCGTCGAAAGCGGCCGCCCGCGCGTGAGCTGGCCGAACGCGGGCAAGCAGCCGATCTACGAAACCGTCGAAAAGACGCTGATCGAAGCGACGGGCGCGCTAGGCGGCACGTATGTGCGCAACCCGATTTCCGCCGATCTGTTCCAGAACCGCACCGTCACCGTGCATCCGTTGGGTGGGTGCGGGATGGCGGAGGATGCCGCGCATGGCGTCGTCGATGAGGCGGGCCGCGTGTTTTCCGGCACGGACGGCAACGCGGTGCACGAAGGGCTATACGTGATGGACGGCGCTGTGATGCCGCTCTCGCTCGGCGTGAACCCGTTGCTGACGATCTCGGCGCTGGCCGAGCGCAATTGCGCGCAGCTTGCGCAGTCGCGCGGCTGGAACATCGACTACAACGCGGCGGGCGACACCGCCCCGCCGCCCGCGCTGAAAATCGGCCTGCGCTTCACCGAGACGATGATCGGCACGTACTACACCGGCGACGTCAAGCCCGAAGGCCAGCAAGACGACCGAGCGGAAGGCACGCCCATCAGCTTCACCGTGACCGTCGTCTCCGACGATCTCGACGACATGCTCGCGAACCCGCAGCATCAGGCGCATATGATCGGCACGCTGACCTGCACCGCCTTGTCGCCGCAACCGATGACCGTCAACGACGGCATCTTCAACCTGTTCGTCGTCGACGAAACGAATGTCGAGCGGCGCAACATGAACTACCGGATGACGCTCGACACCGTCGACGGCAAGCATTTCTATCTGACCGGTCAGAAGATCATCACGCACACGTCGCTGACGGAACTGTGGACGCAGACGAACACGCTCTACGCGAAGATCCGCGAATCCGATGCCGACGACGCGCCCGTCATCGGTCACGCGACGCTCATCATCACGCCGGAGAATTTCCTCAAGCAGCAGCGCACGATCGAAGTAACGAATACACCCGATATCGAAACGCGCCTTGCGTATACGCTGAAATTCGGCCGCTTTTTTGCAGGTGTGCTGTACACGGAATACGGTGGCGTCGCGGCGCCCTTGCAATATTTCGATCCCGACGCGCCGCCGCGCGTGCGCCGCGCGTTGCGCGCGCCCGCGCCGCAGATCACCTACTTCAATACCGAGGACGGCAAGACGCTGCGGCTCGCCCGCTATCACGGCGGCGCCAAGGGACCGCTGCTGCTGATTCACGGCTCAGGCGTATCCAGCCGCATCTTCTCGACGGACCTGGTCGGCACGAACCTCGTCGAGTTCCTGTGCGCCGCGCACTACGACGTCTGGCTCGTCGACCTGCGTGTGAGCATCGAACTGCCGAGCGCGACAGAACGCACTACCGCCGATGAAATCGCACGCTACGACATTCCCGCCGCTGTCGCGAAGGTGCGCGAGTTGACAGGTGTCGATGGGATTCAGGTCATCGGGCATTGCCTGGGCGGGCTGGCCTTGAGCATGTCGCTGATGTCGGGACTCAAGGGCGTGCGATCCGCGGTGATGTCGCAGGTGTCGGCGCATCCCGTGCCGGGACTGTTGCAGCGGGTCAAGGCGGGACTGCACACGCCGCAGATTCTTCAGCATCTGGGCATCAAGGATATGACCGCTTATACACAGGACGAGAAATGGCCGCACAACCTGCTCGATGAAGCGCTGAAGTTCTTCCCTGTCGAGCGCGACGAAACGTGCAACAGCGCCGTGTGCCATCGCGCGACGTTCCTGTATGGCCTGCTCTACGAGCACGAGCAACTCGACGAGCAATTGCACGCGAATCTGCAGGAGCTATTCGGCATCCACGATGTCGAGCTATTCAATCAGCTCGCGGCGATGGTGCGCGCGGGGCATGTGGTCGATGCGAACGGGAACGATGTGTATATGCCGAACATCGCAGGCATGAAGCTGCCTATCGCGTTCATTCACGGCTCGGAGAATCTCTGCTATCTGCCGACCAGCACGGAGATGACCTACGATCTTTTAGTAGAAAAGTTCGGGCCGGAGAACTACGAACGACATGTGATCGACGGATATGGACATATCGATTGCGTGTTCGGTAAGCGCGCGGCACTCGATGTGTTTCCGACGATCGTCAGGTATCTGGATGCGCATTGAGCGCAGATGACGGTTCGTCATGGATGCTGCGGCATTCATGACGAACCGTCGTGGGCATAAAAACACTAGAACAACTTACCCGGATTCAAAATCCCATTCGGATCGAGCGCATGCTTGATCGCTTTCATCACGGCGAGTTCTTCGTCCGAACGCGACACGGGCAGGAACTCGCGCTTGAGCGAGCCGATGCCGTGCTCCGCCGACACCGACCCGCGCAGCGGCGCGAGCATGTCATAGACGAGCGCATATACGTCATGATGATCGACGCCCGGCACGGAATGCCCGTCGACGGTCACATGCAGATTCGAATCGCCGATATGCCCGAAGAAATACGACTCGTTGCCCGGCCAGGCGCGGTCGATCGCGGCGCGGCAACGATCGACGAATGCGCCGATCTCGCCAATCGGCAAACTCACGTCGAAGTTGATGGGATCGAGCTTGACGGGAAATTCCGCCGTGCATTCGCGGATCGCCCACAGCGCGCGCGTATCGGCAACCGATTGCGCGATCACGGCGTCGCGGATCGCCGCTTCATCAAGCGCCTCCATCAGCACGCCGGAAAAACGCGAGCCGTCGTCATCGGTATCGAAGCTCGCATGCTCGATCAATGCGTATAACGGATGCGCTTCGGCAAATGGCGAGCGCGTGCCCGTCAGCTTCACGCCGAAGTCAAAGAAGTCCGGCCACATGATCTCGAATGCGCCGATGTCGTTGCCGAAGCGCGTCGAGAGCCGGCGCAGCAGACTGACGGCCTGATCGTAATCACTCAGCGCAACGAGCGCCGTATGACGCGACGCGCGCTGCGGCTGCAGCTTCAGCACCGCGCGCGTGATCACGCCCAGCGTCCCTTCCGAGCCGATGAACCAGTGCTTCAGGTCATAGCCGGTATTGTTCTTCACCATCTTGTTCAGCGAACTCAGCACCGCGCCGTTCGCCAGCACGACTTCGAGACCGAGCACCTGGTCACGCGCGGTGCCCGATTGAATCACGCGATTGCCGCCCGCGTTCGTTGCGAGATTGCCGCCGATCTGGCACGAGCCGCGCGCGCCGAGATCGAGCGCAAGTTCGAAGCCCGCTTGCGTCGCCGCTTCCTGTGCGGCCTGCAAGGTCGTGCCGGCGCGCACGGTGAGGGTCGCCGCTGCGCTGTCGATTTCCTCGACGCCAGCAAGACGGTCCAGCGACAACGCAATATCCGTCGCGCGTGGAATCGAGCCGCCCGCAAGGCCCGTCATTCCACCCTGCGGCACGATGCTCTGGCGAGCGTCGTTGCAGATCATCAACGCGCGTGCGACCTGCTCCGTCGTGCGCGGCAGCAGCAAGGCGGCGGGACGTGTGGGTTCGTGACGCGTCCAATCCGTCATCGAGCGCTCGCCGATTTCATCGCCCACGCGCACCGCGTCATCGCCCAACGCTTCGCGCAACGCGGCCAAGGTCGATGCGAGCGCGGCCCGTTCGTTCACTGTCATGCGGTTCCTTATGTCGTTCCTTGCTCTGCGGCGAGCTTCTTCCGATACCCCATCGAACTGTTGATGCGGCCCAGAATATAGTCGCCCGCAGCGACGGGTTCGTATTTGCTGTCGGCGTCGGGCGTGCCGAGATCGCGCGGATCGACGTTCGACGTATAAGTCGGATCATAAAACGTCGCGATCGAATAGCGCTCGCGGCCCGACCCGTTGATCACGCGATGCAGCGTCGAGCGAAAGCGGTCATTCGTCCAGCGCGCCAGCAGATCGCCGACATTCACGACGAAACTGCCTTCAATGGGCGGCGCCTCGATCCACGTCTCATTCGCGATTTCGCGCACCTGCAGCCCGCCAACCTGATCCTGCCACAGCAGCGTGATGCAGCCGTAATCGGTATGCGGCGCGACGCCGAACTGGTCATCATCGGATTGCGGCGGCTGCGGCGGATAGTAGACCATCTGCGTGCGCTGCATCCGCTTCGTATAGCGCGGCGCGAAGAAATCTTCAGGAACGCCCAGGCCCGTCGCCACCGCGCGCAGCAAGTCCGCGCCGCATGCACCGACCTCCTCGTAATAGCCGTACAACGCGGGCTGCAATGCCGGCATGAAGTCCGGCCAGTTGTTCGGCCCGCGCAGCGCCTGGCCCGCGAGCACGTCGGGATCGCTCTCGGGCAACTCCAGACCGATGCTATAGAACTCCTTGTAATCGGGCCGTTTTGCCTGATACATCGTCGCGTCGCCCAGCGCATTGAAGCCGCGATGCCGATGATTCACTGCCGCCCGCCGTTTCGTCTCGACGGGAAACGCAAAGAATTCGCGCGCCGCCTGTTCCGCACGATCGATCACCGCTTGCGGCACGCCGTGATTGACGATGTAGAAGAAGCCGATGGTCGTGCATGCATCGCGTATCTCGCGGCCCGCGCGCGCGAGCGCGTCGCGGTCACCGGCGCGCACGCCGGCCAGATCGACAATCGGAATGCGAGTGGCTGGCTGCATTGCGGAACTCCTTCATCACGAAGATTGAACTGACTATTTGATACATGCATCGAACCATGCTTCGATACATCGCCGCGCACACCGCATGCGGATCAGCGAGAGTTTCACGTTGTATATACCGCCAAAAGCGCAATCGCAAGTTGCGTTGCACCTGGCTTCAATCATCTGCAGAAGATGCGCCAGCGGCATTAGGGTTTGACAGCATGCGATTATTTTTTTCGCGCAAAACCAGCGGTATATACTGCCTCGCATGATTCGCGCCCCGCCACGTCGAGCGCGACACACTTTGCCAACGGGAGAATCTCAATGGGTATCTTTGCAGGCTGGAAGTGTCGTCTCGCGATGGTGGCGTTCTGCGCCGCCGCGTCCGTAGCCAGCGTCGGCGCGCACGCGGAAGATCAACTCGCGAAGGTCAAGAAGGCAGGCGAACTCGTAGTCGGAACGGAGATGCAGTTCGCGCCGTTCGACTTCCTCGAGAACGGCCAGCAGGCTGGCTTCAACAAGGACCTGTTCGCCGAAGTCGGCAAAGAACTCGGCGTGAAAGTGCGCTTCATCGATCTACCCTGGCCGAGCGTGCTGCCCGGTCTCGAAGCGGGCAAGTTCGACATGGTGGGCGGCCCGCTCACGGTGACGAAAGCGCGCATGGAACGGTATACGTACACGCTGCCCGTCGCTGACGCGACCGACGCGCTTCTCAAGCGCGCCAACGATACGTCGCTCAAGCAATCATCGGACATCGCCGGCAAGATTGTCGGCGCGGGCAAAGGCTCCGCACAGCTCGATCAGCTGAAGGCCTACATCGCGACACTGCCGAAGCAGCCCGAAGTGCGCGAATACGTCGACAACAATCAGGCGTATGCGGATCTCGCAGCGGGCCGCATCGCTGCCGTCGCCAACTCGATGACCAACATCGCGTACGTCGCGAAACAGCGCCCCGAAGCGTTCGCCGTCGTCACGCCGCCGTTCGGCGCGAAAGTGTACTTCGCCTACTGCCTGCGCAAGGATGCGGACAGCAAGCCGCTCGCCGACGCGTTCAACGCCGCGCTGGTCAAGATGCACAACGACGGCCGTCTGGCATCGTTGCAGAAGAAATGGTTCGGCGTGGCAATGGATGCGCCCACCACGATGCCCACGCCCAACTACTGATGCCCTGAATCGCGCGGCGCACCCGCTCTCGGGCGCGCCGCTTACATGTCCGTTCTTGCAGGCAACAGGCCATGTTCAGCGCCCACGTTTTCGCTCAAGGTTTTCCACTCCTGCTGCAAGCCGCGCTCGCAACGATCGGCATTTCGCTGACGGGGCTGGTGATCGGCTTCTTCGTCGGCATCGGTGTGTGCTCGGCGCGATTGTCGTCGAAGGCAATTGCGCAACGCTTCGGCGGCGCATATGTGTTCTTCTTTCGCGGCGTGCCGATGCTCGTGCAACTGCTGCTCGTCTATTACCTATTGCCGTTCGTCGGCATCAACGTGTCGCCCATCGTCGCCGCGATCAGCGCGGTGTCGCTCTGTTCCGCGTCGTATATCGCGGAGATACTGCGCGGCGGCTTTCTGAACATTCCGCCCGGCCAGATCGAAGCGGCGCGCATGCTCGGCCTCTCGCCCATCGACATGCTGCGCCGCATTCAGGTGCCGCAAGCCTTTCGCATGACGCTGCCTTCGCTCGTCAACGAAATGGTGCTGCTGATCAAGGCGTCGTCGCTGATCTCCGTGGTCGGCGTGGCCGAAATCACGCGCACCGCGCAAAACATCGCAGCCAGCACGTACCGGCCGCTCGAAGCTTATGTCGCGGCGGGATTGATCTACTTCGTGATCTGCGGTGCGCTTGCGCTGGTCGCGCACACCGCCGAGCATCGTCTGCAACACACCTGAGGACCGAACGATGCAGCAATTCGATCCCACCGTCATCACGCACAATCTGCAGCCCATCGCCGCTGGCCTCGCGACGACGCTTGGCACATGGATCATCGGCGTCGCGCTCGGCCTGCTGATCGGCTTCCTGATCGCCGTGCTGCAACTTTTTTGCGGGCGCTGGGTGCGCGGCGTGTTGCGCGTGTATATCGAGCTGTTTCGCGGCACGCCGTTTCTCGTGCAACTCTTTTTGCTCTACTACGGCGGCCCGTCGTTCGGCTTGACGCTCGAACCGCTGACGGCCGGCGTGCTCGGCCTCGGCCTGTACGGCAGCGCGTATTTCGCGGAAGCATTCCGCTCCGGTTTTCAATCGATACCGCGCGGACATCTCGAAGCCGCATCATGTCTCGGCCTCACGCGCTGGCAAGCGGTGCTGCGCATCCAGGTGCCGCAAATGCTGGTGCTGATCGTGCCCGCGCTGACCAACCTGACCATCGTGCTCAGCAAGGAAACGGCCGTGCTGTCGATCGTCACCGTGCCCGAGTTGACGTTCGTGCTGACGGGCATCGGCTCCGCGACTTTCGCGTTCGTCGAAACCTTGCTCGTGCTGTGCGTGTGCTATCTCGCGCTCGTCGAACTCACGTCGCGTGCCGGCATGTGGGCGGAAGCGCGCGTTGCCCGCTTCATGGCGTAATCGATAATCAAGGTTCATCATGAATGCACTCGTCGACATGCCCGCTTCTTCTACGCTCGATATGACGCAATCCGGCCAGGCGCCGCTGATCGATGTGCGCGATCTGCGCAAGCGCTTCGGCGACGTCGAAGTGCTGCGCGGCGTCGATCTCGACATCAACCGCTCGGAAGTGGTGTGCATCATCGGGCCATCGGGCTCGGGCAAGAGCACACTGCTGCGCTGCCTCGCCGCGCTGGAGACTTACGATCACGGCGACGTGCGTATCGAAGGCGAGTTGCTCGGTTATACGGAACGCAACGGCAAGCGCGTGCGCGCGTCGCAGGGCGAGATCAACCGCGTGCGCCGCAACGTCGGCATGGTGTTCCAGCAGTTCAACTTGTGGCCGCATATGACGGCGCTCGGCAACGTGATGGAAGCGCTGTTGCGTGTGCGGAATCTGTCGCGCGACGATGCGAAAAAGCGCGCCAATGCGATGCTCGAAACGGTCGGCCTCGCGCACAAGGGCGACGCGTATCCGGCGAAGCTATCGGGCGGTCAGCAGCAGCGCGTCGCGATTGCACGCGCGCTCGCGATGGAGCCGCACATCATGCTGTTCGATGAGCCGACCTCCGCGCTCGACCCGGAACTTGTGGGCGAAGTGCTACAGGTGATGAAGCAGCTTGCGCGCGACGGCATGACGATGGCTGTCGTCACGCACGAAATGGGCTTCGCGGCGCAGGTTGCCGACAAGGTAGTGTTTATTGATCAGGGGCGCATCGCCGTGCAAGGCAAGCCGCAAGATGTCTTTCACGACGCGAATCAGCCGCGCCTGCGCCAGTTCCTGCAAAACTACTTCGACCGCAACGCATTCTGGTCGCGCGGCGCGGACAGCGCGGACCCGGTATGAGCGCCCGCCTCAGCTGATAAAAGCCGATGCCCGCCCCCGCCATCCGCGACAAGCTGCGCACGCGAGCCCTTGCGAAAGCACGCAAGTCTCGCGGGCCGAATGCTCACGCGATGGCGCCCGATGCACCGAACGGCGCCCCTGCCGCGCGCTACGAGCAGGTCAAGCAATACATCCGCAACACGATCGACTCCGGCGAGCGACGCGCGGGCGATCGCATTCCATCGGAACTCGATCTCGTCGAGTCGCTCGGCGTGTCGAGGATGACTGTCAACCGCGCGTTGCGCGAACTCACGAATGAAGGCTTGTTGACGCGTGTGTCGGGTGTCGGCACGTTCGTCGCCGAATCCAAGCCGCAATCGACGCTGCTGATGATCGCGCACATCGGCGACGAGATCCGCTCGCGTGGCCATGAATACAGCTATCAGACCGTCCTCATGCAGCGCGAGGTGGCGCCTGTCAATGTGTCTAATGCGCTGGGGCTTCCGTTGGGCGCGTCGGTGTTTCATGTGATCTGCGTGCATCGCGAGAACGGTTTGCCCGTGCAACTCGAGGACCGTTACGTGAATCCCGCCATCGCACCGGATTTCATCGAGCAGGATTTTGCGGCCGTGCGTCCTTCCGAGTACCTGTTCAGCGTCGTGCCGGCGCATGACGTCGAGCATGTCGTCGACGCCGGCCTGCCGAGCCGCGCGGAAGCCGAGTTGCTGCAGATCGCGCCCGAAGAGCCGTGCCTCACGCTGATGCGGCGCACGTGGACGAGCGGCGTCGCGGTGACCTTCGCGCGGTTCGTGCATCCGGGATCGCGATACAGGCTTGGATGCCGGTTTGCGCCGGATACTTCGCAGAGACAGGGGTAGTCTTTGCAAGCTGGGCGCCTTAATTGCCTCTCGGCTTCTCTGCGCTCGTTACGCGTTGAATCGCTGGCCAATCTCTCACAGATGTTGGTGTTTTGAGGTTGTAGTTGGCATCCGCGATGCGTTAGCTTGCTTCATGCGTTGCCCCTGTGCGGGGCAGCACCTACTTTTCTTTGCCGCCGCAAAGAAAAGTAGGCAAAAGAAAGCGGCTAACACCGCCAATTCTTGTTCTTATCCACGGGCCCCCAACTTCCCCATCCTTCACACGGCAGTGCGCTGGTCGGTGCTCGTTGCCAACGCTTCGAATGAATGCCTCACCCACTTCGAATACCCGTACATGGGCGAGCGGCAGCGAATGGTATGCGCCGCCCAGGTGGCAAACTGTGTGTAGGTTGTCGCGTCATATGCGTTAACGCTCTTACAGGGTGGGACGCTTGCGCTATCGGTCCGGAGTAAGGCGTGTGCAGTACTACGGCCTACACACAGTTTGCCACCTGGGCGGCGGTGGAATATCTGGCACGGCGTGCGGCGACGCGGGCGCATGAAGCGGGTGAGGCGTATGGAGAGAGCGTTGGCAACGCACGCGAACAGGAAAGTTGCCGTGTGAAGCGTAAGAACCTGTGGGGGCCCTCAGGCAGGAAGAAATGCTGGCGGTGTTAGCCGCTTTCTTTTGCCTACTTTTCTTTGCGGCGGCAAAGAAAAGTAGGTGCCGCCCCGCACAGGGGCGACGCTTGAAGCAGGCAAAACAATTCGCGGATGCCCGCGCAAAACCAAAACAAACCACCCAGCGTCGCAGACAATCAAAAGTAAGTGCCACCTCGCACAGGGGCAACGCATGAAGCTAGATACCGAATCGCGGATGCCAGCGCAGCAAAAAAAACCTACACATTCCCTGCCAGATGAAACCGCGATGCCGGATGCCATAGCTGCACCGACGTCGCGACCTGCTCCCCAACCCATGTCCTGCGCCACAGCATCAGGCAAGGCTCGCCAATCTCCATCATCAGATGGCGGCGCACATGCGCGGTGGGCTTCTGCGCGTAGATGCGGAACTCGGCACGCTGGATCGGCGCGAGACGCACCATGTAGTGATTCGGCGTTTCGATCGTGAAGTCCTGATCCAGATAATCCGGAAACACGCGCGGATTCACATAGCGGTCCTCGTATTGGATCGGCTCGCTCTCTTCGTTGTGCACGATGCGCGAATGGAACACGGGGCCTTTCGCGAGCACCAGCGCATCGAGCGCGAGCGGATCGTCGCTCGCTTCAAGCGTCAGCACGCGCGCCGAATGGCGGTGACCGCGCGCGGTGATCTCGTCGGCAATATTACGGATTTCGAGCACCGTCGATTCATAGCGTTGCGGCGCGACATACGTGCCCGAGCCTTGCACGCGCGTCAGCACGCGCTCCGTCGTCAACTCGCGCAGCGCGCGCGATACCGTCATGCGCGCGACGCCGAACTCCTTCACCAGCTCCGCTTCCGACGGAATCAATCCGCCGGGTTTCCAGACGCCCTCTTCGATCCGCGCGATCACGTAACGCTTGATCTGCTCGTACGCGGGCATCGCTTTGGCAGGCGTCGTGCGCGCGCCAGTGGAATGTTCCTCTGCCGTCTCCAGGTGCCCGTTTATCGTCATGTTCACGTCGACCTCGTGGGTTGATCGCATTCTTATGCGGCGGATTGCGGCGCGTGCTGCGCGGCAGCCTTCGGATCATTCGCGGCGTGCGCGGCAAAGCCCGTGTGATCGCTGGGTGCCGGCGTCGAAGGCAAGTTGCCCGAAGCGGGCGGCAACGGCGGCGCTGCCTCGCCGATCAGGCGGAACGCAACGGCCATATCGTCGGCCAGCGGACGATCGTCGCGATACGTCGGTACGACGGCGCGCACCCTGCGCCACAATGCGTCGGTGTGCGGCGCGCGCGACGCGTCGATGGGTTGCAGGTCGTATGCCTGTGCCGCCGCCAGCAACTCGATCGCGATGATGCGGCCGGTGTTGTCGATGATTTCCAATGCCTTCAGCGCGGCGGGCGTCGCGTGACACAGATGGTCTTCCTGCAAGCCCGATGTGATACCGCCATCCAGGCTCGCGGGCGCGGCCAGCCGCCGGTTCTGCGCGACCAGCGAAGCGGCCGTGTACTGCGCAATCATGAAGCCGGAGCACGTACCGCCAGGCTCCGCGAGAAACGCCGGCAAGCCGCTCACGAGCGGATTCACGAGCCGGTCGAGACGCCGCTCGGCCATCGCCGCGACCTGCGCAATCGCCGTCGCGAGACTGTCCATCGCAAGTGCGATCGACGCGCCCACTGCATGTGCCTGCGAATAAACTCGCGGCGCATCCGGCGTCCCTGCGACGATCGGATTATCGGTGATCGACGCGAGTTCGCGGTTCACGACGACAACGGTCGCATCGAGCACATCGCGCGCCGCGCCGTGCACGTGCGGAATCGTGCGCATCGAAAGAGGATCCTGGGTGCGCTGACCCACTACCGACGCAAGAATGCCGCTCTCGGCAAGCGCATTACGCATCCGCTCACCGACGAGATTCAATCCCGGCGACACACGCAACGCGAGCGAATCGGCATCGAATGCGGCTAGCTGTCCGCGCAGATTTTCGAAGCTCATCGCCGCGATCGCGTCGGTCCAGTCGAGCACGCGTTCGGCGCGAGCGAGCGCCAGCGCCGCGAGTCCCGTCACGCAAGGCGTGCCGTTGATGAGGCTCAAGCCTTCTTTCGCTTCGAGCACGAGCGGCTCGCGTTCGAGCTGCCTGAGCGCCTCGCGTCCGCTGATCCGTTCGTTGCCGTGCCGCACATGTCCTTCGCCGATGCACACCAGCGCGATATGCGCCATATGGCTCAGATAGCCGACAGAGCCGAACGCGGGCACTTCGGGGATATACCCTGCATCGAGCAAGGCGACCAGCTGATCCGCGATCTCGAGACGAATGCCCGAGTGGCCGTGCGCAAAGTTGTTGATCGCGGCGGCCATGATCGCGCGCGTTTCCGCGACGCCAAGCGGTGCGCCGACGCCCACCGCGTGGCTCATCAATATGTTGCGCGACAGCGTGCGCTGTTCCGACGGCGACACGATCACATCGCATAGCGCGCCGACGCCCGTGTTCACGCCATACGCGCGAATGCCGCGCTCGACGATCTGCTCGACGAGCACACGCGCGGCCGCGATGCGCGCGCGCGCCGCATCGGAGAGCACGAGCGGCTCGCCCGCCGCGACCGCGGCCAGTTCGCGCCAGTTCAGAGGACGGTCGGATCGGATGACTGCCATGATGTTGCCTTTCTCGGTACGTGTACTGCTTTTCTAATGTTTGTTGAGTCTCAGGTTCTCAAGCGGAGCGAACCCACTCAGTTCGCGGTGCGCGAATGATGGCTCGACACGAATTGCTTGAAGCGCTCCGACTTCAGATCGCCGAATACCTCGTCGGGCGTGCCGTCGCATTCCGTCTGCCCTTGATGCAGGAACATCACGCGGTTCGACACGTGCCGCGCAAAGCCCATTTCGTGCGTGACGACGAGCATCGTACGGCCTTCTTCCGCGAGCGAGCGCATCACGCGCAGCACTTCGCCGACCAGTTCGGGATCGAGCGCAGAAGTCGGTTCGTCGAACAGCATGACTTTCGGGTGCATCGCTAGCGCACGCGCAATCGCGACGCGCTGCTGCTGACCGCCCGACAGATGCGCCGGATAGTGGCCGCGCTTTTCCGCAAGGCCCACCTTCGCGAGCAATGCCTCCGCTTCTTCGACGGCCTCCGCGCGGCTGCGCTTTTGCACGCGCATCGGCCCTTCGATCAGGTTGTCGAGCACGGTCATGTGCGACCACAGATTGAAGTTCTGAAACACCATGCCGAGCTGCGAGCGGATGCGGTCGACCTGCTTGCGGTCGTCCGGTTGCAGCTTGCCGTCCTTGCGGCGTTTCATCTTCAGCGTTTCGCCTGCGAGCGCGACGCTGCCGTCGTCCGGCGTTTCGAGCAGGTTCAGGCAACGCAGGAACGTGCTCTTGCCCGAGCCGCTTGCGCCGAGAATCGAAATGACGTCGCCTTCATGCGCGTCGAGCGAAATGCCCTTCAAAACGTGATGGTCGCCGAACGACTTGTGAATGTTCTTGACCGACAGTGCAACGGGTGCCGTAGCGTTCATGAGATTCTCCTGGATGGGCCGTCAGGGTGCGGCACGACGTGCTTCGGTAGCGGGCGGAATCGCGCGCGGCGCAGCGTTCACGGGCGCTGCGCGCAGATGGCGCGACAGACGCCGTTCGAGCAAACCGAGCAGGCGCACGACGACAAAGTTCAGGAACAGATAGATCAGCGCAGCGCAGATGAACACTTCCGTGGTGCGGTATGTCTGCTGGATGATCTGCTGCGCGACGCCCGTCACTTCCCACACGGTGACGAGACTCGCGAGTGCCGTCGACTTGACGAGCAGCACGGCCTCCGTCGAATACGCGGGCAGGCACTGGCGCAACGCGATCGGGCCGATGATGCGGCGCAGAAGCGAAATGCCCGACAGGCCGATCGAATAACCCGCTTCGATCTGCCCGACGGGGACGGCCATCAGACCGCCGCGAATGATTTCCGCCGTGTAGCCTGCCGTGCAAAGTGCAAGCGACAGGACCGCGCAGACATACGGCTCGCGCAGCACGGGCCACATAAAGCTCTCGCGGATCACGCCGAACTGGCCGAGGCCGTAGTAGACAAGAAACATCTGGATCAGCAGCGGCGAACCGCGAAACACCAGAATGTACGCACGCGCAAAGCGGTTCGGCAGCCAGTGCGGCGACACGCGCATCGTGACGATCACGAGCGACAGCAAACCGCCCAGCACCAGCGACGCGAAGAACAGACCCAGCGTGGTCGGCACGGCGCCGAGCAACTGGCGCAGCGTGTCGAGCAAAAAGTCGAAATCGAAAGACATGTTGGCGCTCCGTCGTCAGTTACGCGCGAAGTTGCGCCGGAAGGATTTGCCCACGTGTGCTTCGGCACGGTTGAAGACGCGGTTCGAGATACCCGTCATCACCAGATACAGCGCGCCGCCCACGACGAAGAAGAGGAAATACTGGTGCGTCGAACTGGCGGCGATCTGGCTGGCGCGCAGCAGTTCGGCAAGACCCGTCACCGAAATCAGCGCGGAGTCTTTCAGGCTCAGCTGCCACACGTTGCCGATACCCGGCAGCGCGAAACGCAGCACCTGCGGAATCAGAATACGGCGGGCCATCGTCATGGTCGGCATGCCGATCGAGCGCGCCGCTTCGAGTTCGCCTTTCGACACCGCGAGCACGGCCGAGCGATACACCTCCGCCTGATACGCGCCCGAGATCATGCCGACGGCCAGCGCGCCGATCACGAACGGCGGCACGCCGACGAAGCCTTCGGCGCCGAACCACTGACCAACCGTGGTCACGAGCGTCGAGCCGCCGAAGTAGAACAGATAGATGACGAGCAGCTCGGGCACGCCTCGAAACACCGTCGTGTACAGATCGCCCAGCACGCGCGCCGTGCGAAAGCGCGACAGCTTCGCGGCCGCGATGATCGCGCCGAACACTGCGCCGACTGCGAGCGCCGCGAGCGTCAACGCGACGGTCATCAATGCTGCGAGCAGCAACACGCCGCCCCAGCCTTCCTGCCCGAAGCCGAGCGTCTCGATCAGAGCCATGGCTTACTCCTCATCCCTGCTTTCGTTGATTGACCTGCTTCGCTGAAACAGGTCGTCCGAGCAAGCGCGAGCCACTGCGGCGCGCGCATACGGCTATCGATCAAGGCGTGACGTCGGTCTTGAACCACTTGTCGGAGAGCTTCTTCACAGTGCCGTCCTTCAGCGCGTCGGCGATGGCCGTGTCGAACTTCGCCTTCAGGTCGGCGTCCTGCTTGCGGAACGCAAGGCCTTCGCCCGGACCCCAGATCGGGCCGCCGATCTTCGGTCCCGCCATCGAGATCTGCGCGGACTCTTTCTTGTCCGAGTTGGCGGCGTAGTACGTGACGTCGTCGAACGATGCGTCGATGCGGCCGTTCGCCAGATCGAGATCGCGTTCCGGCGAGGTCTTGTACACGCGGATCGTCGCGATGTCCTTGAAGCCTTCGTTGATGAATTTAGTGTAGACCGTACCCGACTGGATACCGATGGTCTTGCCCTTCAACTGCTTGCGCAGCGCGTCGACGGTCGGCTTGTCGGTCTTCGGGTCGCCCGTCAGCTTGACGACGGGTGCGCCCGGCGTTGCCTTCGGGATGACCTTCGTATCGGAGACGGCGAAGGTGGCGGGCGTTGCGGCATAGGGGCGCGAGAACGCGATGATCTTTTCACGCTCGGGCGTAATCGAGATCGCGTCCATCAAGACGTCGAACTTGCCGGCCTGCAGACCGGGAATCATGCCGTCCCAGTCTTGTGCAACCAGGTTGCACTGCAGCTTGATGCGCTCGCACAGGTTGGCGACCAGTTCCGGCTCGAAGCCGCCCAACTTGCCGCCCGGCAACGTGAGGTTCCACGGCGCGTAGCCGCCTTCCAGCGCGATCGTCACCGACTTCCATTCCTTCGCCTGCGCGGGCGCGCCAGCGAGCGCCACGGCGCCGAGGACCGCGCCCATCAATACTTTCGACAACATAGTGCGGCTTGCCTTGTTCACCTTCACGTCGAATCTCCTTTTCGTCTGAACGGGTCCCTTCGCTTGTCGCGTGCCGGACATGTATAGACAAGTCTGCATGAGGTCAAAAATGATCGCAACTGGAATTCTCAAAAATTATTGAATTCTTCGGGTAAGCCCTTATACAAAGGGATTCACGCGGGCTCGAACGACCGAACAAGAGGACCTTTTAGCCGCGCCACGCTGGTGCAGCTGACTAGACAGGTTGACGATTACGGTGCCGTCTTTGCACCGGATTGGCACCCAAAGCCGTGGGTAGGGAACCTTGCAGAAGCGAAAGCCAACTCTCGGGCAGCCGCGCCGTAGTCATACGTTGGTATGGCGGGCTGGAACCTTTGGCCTGATCCGCTCATCTGCGCAGCGGCATCGCGTCAGACAAGCGCATGACCTGGCAGTGTTTTCAGCATCCAGACGGTCATGCGACGCAACGTTAGTAGGTCCCGACTCGTTCGTATGTACGGCTGGAGCGCAGACCGTCATCGCACTACATTACATGCACCGCTGGCCGATCTGATGGCTGGCGCAGGAGCCGGACTACAAGGGCTGATCCAACCGGGCCCATCCGCTTCGCAACAAAAAGTTTGGCTTGCCGGGAATGAAAGTCGAAGTCGCCGTGTTTGCCTCTATGTAGCAAGCGACATCGAAACAGGTTTGACAGAAGGGCACGACCAGACAGCCGTACGACAGCAGTTGATGCAGAAGCTTTAACGACGTTTTCAAGCTCATTGGCCCGTTCGAATTGAACACAATTTGTTCAGGATGTCGAATCAATATTTTCGACATGCGAATGAGCCGGACGTTTAAACACACTCATTCTGGAGTTACATCATGAAGAAGATTTTTGTTTGCCTCGCAGTCGCAGCCGGCGCACTCGCCGCTCCCGCTCTGAGCTTCGCTCAATCGAATGGCCCCGTCACCCGCGCCGAGGTTCGTGCCGATCTCGTTCGCGTCGAACAGGCCGGCTATCAGCCGGGCCGCGGCGAGGACATCAACTATCCGTCCGACATCCAGGCTGCCGAAGCGAAGATCGCTGCGCAGGACAACCACAATCTGACGAACAACGCAGTTGGCGGCGTCGCGATGACGGGTACGTCGTCGTCGGGCAAGTCCTCGCGTTCCGCTTCGAACAACAACGCGTGTGTCGGCCCCGTCAGCTACTGCAACATTTTCTTCGGCAGCTAAATGGCGCGCACATGACCCTGCGCCCCACTGTCAGGCGCAGGGTCGCGCTGCATCCCTTTCTGGTCTGTTTCCTGTTTCTGTTCCTGATTTACGGAGTCTCTTGTGAAAAGTTCGTTGCACGTAGCTGCGGCCCTTGCGTTGTCGACCGGTCTTCTCGCCTCTTCGGGCGCGATGGCGCAGGACGCCCAACCCGCGCACGCCCCCATCAAGAATATCGTTCTGGTTCATGGCGCCTGGGTGGACGGTTCGGGCTGGAAGCCCGTCTATGACATCCTCACCAAAGACGGCTATCACGTCACGCTAGTGCAGGAACCGCTGACCTCGCTCGACGACGACGTCGCAGCAACGAAGCGTGTCCTCGATCTGCAAAACGGCCCGACCATTCTCGTCGGCCACAGCTACGGCGGCTCGATCATTACGGAAGCAGGCGTCGATCCGCATGTGGTCGGTCTCGTGTATGTCGCAGCCCATGCGCCGAACGTCGGCGAAGACGAAGCCACGCTCGGCAAGGGCAAGCCCAGCTACACGTCGAAGCAGCCGGGCGCAATCGAAAAGACAGATGACGGCTATACGTATCTGAATCCGTCCGTGTTCCCGAAGGACTTCGCTGGGGATCTGCCGCTGAAGCAGGCGCAATTCGAAGCGCAATCGCAGATGCTGACGGCCGCGAAAGTGTTCTCGCAGCCGCTGACGGCTGCGGCCTGGACGACCAAGCCGAGCTGGGGCATCGTCGCGGGCAGCGACAAGATCATCAATCCCGATTTGGAGCGCTGGTACTACGAGCGCGCGCATAGCCACACGACGGTGATTCCGGGCGCAAGCCACTCGGTCTACGAATCGCGTCCGCAGCAGGTCGCGGCCGTGATCGAGGATGCCGCGAAGCACGCACAGCAGTAACCGTCGACGCTCACGCTAAACGCGAGCGCTGAATGCGAAGCGGCGCGCCCACAAGGCGCGCCGCGCGCGTATTGCAGCTCATCGAATCAGTTACCGAAATAGATATTGCATTGCGTACCAGTCGAGCAATTACGCGTAGACTGCATCGTTCTGCCCGACGAAGTGCGGGTATCCATCGCGCCGCCATACGACATATCCGTCGTCGCTTGCGCCGACGCATTCGCATTGTTCTGCATCGTGGCCTTCGATGCATCGCTGCTCTGTGCGATGTCATCGGCCATCGTCGCGGCAGGCATGGCCATCAGCAATGCGCCCGCCACGGGTAACGCCATCAGGATCTTCATGTCGAACTCCTTCCATGCAGACGAATCGCCACGCCCTGCATCACGATTCGCCGGACGCCCATCGACGCCTGCGCCATCCGCATCGTTTCGACCGATGCCCGCAAGCGTGAAATCGCGCGCAGCGGCCACCCGCGCCGCAACGTGCTTTTGTTCTATATGCGATTGAATGGCTCAAAGCCCCCGAGTCTGTCGGGCGGCGCAGCGCGGCGCGAAAACGCCGGTTTCTGATCGTTTGACTATCGGCTGCGCAGAGAAGGTCCGCACTGCTGCTTCAGTTATAGACCTTTGCGACGAGACTGCAATGGCGCCTCGCTGCACTGCAACGCGGCGCGCATCGGCTGACGAGACGCGCCGCTTCGTCGTTTTGCGGCTATCAGCGCAAATTGGTCTTCACCAGTTCGACGATTTCATCGCCGCGGCCGTTGAGAATCGCGCGCAGCATGTAAAGGCTGAAGCCCTTTGCCTGCGACAGCTCGATGGTCGGCGGCATGGCGAGTTCATGTTTGTCCGTGACGACGTCCACGAGCGCCGGGCCCTGATGCGCGAATGCCTGTTTCAGCGCGCCCTCCAGTTCTTCGGAATCCTCGACGCGAAGCGAAAAAATGCCCGCACCTTTCGCGATCTGCGCAAAATCGGTCTTGCTCAGGTCGACGTTCGTGTCGAGATAGCCGCCCGCTTTCAGTTCCATCGAAACGAAACCCAGCAGGCTGTTGTTGTACACGATGACCTTGATGGGCAGATCGAGCTGGCGCGCCGTGAGCAGATCGCCGAGCAGCATCGACAGTCCGCCGTCGCCCGATAGCGACACCACCAGCCGCCCCGGATGTGCCGCCTGCGCGCCGAGCGCCTGCGGCATCGCATTGGCCATCGAGCCATGATTGAACGAGCCGTGCAGTTGCCGCTTGCCGTTCATCGTCAGATAGCGCGCCGCCCAGAGTGTGGGCGTGCCGACGTCGGCCGTAAAGATTGCGTCATCGCCGGCGGCTTCGTCGATCATGCGCGTCAGATACTGCGGATGGATCGGCGCGCCGGGGTCGGAAGGCGTGGCGAGCTCGTCGAGATCGCGGCGCGCTTCTTCATAGTGCGCGGTGGCCATATCGACGAACGTGCGGTCGTCTTTGCGCTTGAGCTTCGGCAGCAGCGAGGCGACGGTCTCTTTCACGGTGCCGACGAGGCCCATTGCGAGCGGCGTGCGCTTGCCGAGCTGCGAGCCCTTCCAGTCGATCTGCACGACCTTTGCGTCGGGCGGATAGAACGGCCGGTAGGGAAAGTCGCAGCCGAGCAGCAGCAGCACGTCGCACGACATCATCGCGTGATAGCCCGAACTGAAGCCGATCAGCCCTGTCATGCCGACATCGAATGGATTGTCGTACTCGATGAACTGCTTGCCGCGCAGCGCGTGGACGATCGGCGCGCCGAGCGTGTCGGCGAGTTTGACCACTTCGTCGTGGGCGCCCGCGACGCCGCTGCCGCACATGATCGTCACCGCTTCGCAGTCGTTGAGCATCGTCGCGAGTTTGGTGAGTTCGCTATCGGGCGGCAGGATCGCGGACGGCGCGGTCTGATTCCAGACGGGCGACAGCGACGGCCCTTCGCTCAAAGCGATATCGCCGGGCAGCACGATCACGGCGACGCCGCGCTGCTCGATTGCGGTGCGCATGGCGCGTTCGAGCACGCGGGGGAACTGTGAAGCGTTCACTATCAGTTCGGCGAAGTGGCTGCACTCCTTGAAGATTTCAGTGGGGTGCGTTTCCTGGAAGTAGCCGAGGCCGATTTCCGTCGATGGAATGTGCGCGGCGATCGCGAGGACAGGTTGCTGGTTGCGGTGGCAGTCGTATAGGCCGTTGATCAGGTGCAGGTTGCCTGGGCCGCAGCTGCCCGCGCAGACGGCGAGCTGGCCGGTCGATGCGGCGTCGGCGCCTGCTGCGAAGGCTGCTGCCTCTTCGTGGCGGGTGTGCATCCAGCGGATCGAGCCGACCTGGTCGAGGCTGAACGCCAGGCCGTTCAAACTGTCGCCTGTGACGCCCCAGATTCGCTTTACGCCTGCGGCGGCTAGGGTTTTTGCAAGGTAATCCGCGATTGTGGTCTTTGCCATGAGCGTTCCTTGAAATGGGTTTTTGGGGTTTTTTTCGTCTGCGACGCTGGGTGGTTTGCTTTGTGAATGCGCTGGCATCCGCGTTATGCCTTCGTGCTTCAAGCGTCGCCCCTGTGCGGGGCGGCACCTACTTTTCTTTGCCGCCGCAAAGAAAAGTAGGCAAAAGAAAGCGGCTAACACCGCCAACATTTCTTCCTGCCTGAGGGCCCCCAACCGGTCCCACGCTTCACACGGCAACCACGTGACTCATGTTAGTTGCCAACGCTCTTGCGGTGCGCCTCACCCGCTTCATGCAACCGCAATCCAGCATGCCGCGCCAGATAGTCCACGGCCGCCCAGGTGGCAAACTGTGTGTAGGCCCTAGTGCCTCGCACGCCTCACTTCGGACCGATAGCGCATACGTTCCACCCTGTAAGAGCGCTACCCTATACGACGCGACAACCTACACACAGTTTGCCACCTGGGCGGCATATACCATTCGCTGACGCCTGCCCGAGTACCGGTATCCGAAGCGGGTGAGGCGTTCATTCGAAGCGCTGGCAACGAGCACCAACCAGGGCACTGCCGTGTGAAGCGTGGGACCGTCTGGGGGCCCTCAGGCAAAAACAAGAACTGGCGGTGTTAGCCGCTTTCTTTTGCCTACTTTTCTTTGCGGCGGCAAAGAAAAGTAGGTGCCGCCCCGCACAGGGGCGACGCTTGAAGCACGAAGGCAGTACGCGGATGCCAGCGCGTACACAAGCAAACCAAACCGGATGCCACCGCAAAGCACAGCGGCCCACCCAGCGTCGCAGACAAACAAAAAAAATCACCACACATACGGCACAAACCGATACCGAACCCGCGCAGCATATTCCGCATAGCCAGCGAGTTGCGCGCACAACATCCGCTCCTCGAGCACTGCGCGATAAGCAAGCCCAACGACCAGCAACGGCACGCAAGCAAGCCCCCAAAAAGAGCCCAGCAACAACGGCGTGCCGACAAGAAACAAAATAGCCCACGCATACATCGGATGCCGCACATACGCATACGGCCCGCTATCGCTAACCTTATGCCCACGCTCGGTCATAATCTTCACAACAGGCGCCGCATAGCTATTGGCACGAAAAACCGACCGCATAGCAACCATGCTAACCAGAATAGCAAGCACGCCCACAACCTGCAGCGATGGGTGCATCGACGACCAATAAAACCGCCGCGCATCGAATCCCATCAGCACGAGCCACCCGCACCACGCAATGGCAACGCACACCATGAAGAACTTGTCCCAAGCGCCCTGCCCGCGTTGAATGAAGGAACCAAGCCGCTCCGCAAGCAACGCCGGATCGTGGCGCGCGAGCCACACCCCGACCCACAGCCCCAGCGCGCCCATTTCGAACAGATAACACCACGCCCCCGGCCACGCGAGCGTGCCCGCCGCGCCGAACAGCACGGCACCCATGCCCGCAAGCCACAACACCGTCTGAACGATGAGCCGCGCGATCATCACGCTCGACCTATACAGCCGCGCCTTCCGTCGACACGCGCCGGTAAATATCCGCGACATCGATATCGCCAAGCTCGATCAGGAACGTGTCCCGCAGGCATATTTCAAGCTCGTGCGCGCTTTCGATCCGGCGCTCGATCGCTTCGCCGTCTATCGAACGCGCGGTAAGACGGTCGTTGAACAGCGTCAGCCGCCCTTCCGGTGTCACGCGGCATACGACGAGACTCGTCGTGAAGAACGACGTGGGATGCGTCGATGTGTACCAGTTCGATACCTCGTAATCGATCCATTCCGCGCGTTGCAGGTCGAAACGATACGTCTTGAGCCACGTTTCGCCCGATTGCACCTCGAGATCGAACGCGCCCTGCGACGCATCGACGAGACGGAATGGCTCGTGTGCGGTCTGTTGCGCGACGCCCGTTTGCAGCCGCAACGGCGAGGTCAACGTGACGGCGCCAAAGCCGACGTCGGCGATCCACGGCTGATCGTCGACAGTCACGCGCAGCAGCATGTGCGTGCGCGGCGTGATCGCGTCCGGTTCGCGGCCCCACAGCACTCGGGCGATCATCGGCGTCACGTCGAAGCCGAGTTGCATCAGCACATGCGCGAACAGCCCGTTTTGCTCGAAACAATAGCCGCCGCGCCGCCGCTCGATCAGCTTGTCGACGACGGCAGGCAGATCCAGATCGACGCGGCGGCCCGTCAGCGGATCGAGGTTTTCGAATGGGATCGACAACGGATGCAGGCGTTGCAGCTCGCGCAACACATCGAGCGTCGCGGCCTGCGGCCCCGTATAGCCGATACGCCTGAAATAGCGGTCGAGATCAAGAGTGCTGGACATCCGGTGCTCCTGGTTAGCGTGGGTGGCGTTGCCGCTGGTTACCTGCTTGTATGCGCGCTGTAGGGATCAGCGACAGCGTACCGTCATTGACCCGCGCCGTGCGCGAAGCCCTCATATGCGAAGGCCCATTTACGAACGGTCGAACGGATGCGCGCCGATCATCGCATCGCGAGCGGCGACGCATGAAGGATTGCAAGACGCTGCGATGCATCACGCGCCGCCCGAGCACCATGAGCGCTCGTCAGAAACCTTTGAGCGCCGAGGTCGCAATGGACGGCACGCTGATGCCATGGCTCGACGCGAACTGCACGGCCGCGCTCAATGTCGACGCGAGCGACTGCAATTGCCCCGGCGCGGACTGCGCGATATACGACGCGGCCTGCGCCGTCTGCGGATTCATGCCCGCTTGCAGCAACGACGACGGATTCATCTGCCCGACGCTGCCGAGACTCGACTGCAGGCTCGAATACTGGCTCACGCCCTGGCCGAGCGATGCGAGGCCGTTGGTGAACGCCTGCTTGTCGACGGGCGTCGACGGGTCCGACGCGCGGCTCGTGAACGCCTGCGTGAGCGTCTGCGATAACGACTGCTGCGTGCTGCCCACCTGCGACAACTGGCTAACCGATGGCGTGCCGCCGCTCAACAGTCCGGATGCCTGCTGCGCCTGGCTCGCGGCGCCCGAGAGCCCCATCGCCGATGCCAGACTCGACTGGCCGCTCAACACCTGCTGGTTGGCGCCGACGTAGGTCTGCAGCAATTGTCCGATCCCGCCCGACGAAGCGGCCGCGCCCGCATTGCCCGACGAATTGCCGCCGCCGATGCCGAATTGCTGAAGGTTCAGTTGCGCAAAGCTCGCGCTGCTCACGAACAGGCCGGTGGCGAGTAGCGCGGCGCAGAGAGTACGTGTTTTCATGGCTGGCCCTCCTGTCATGTGTCTGATGTGTGACGTTCGTCTCGACTTGGTGCTTCGTTTGTGTCCGTTCGACAAACGCGCACGGCACGCGTTCGCGCTTTCGTCAGACGTCATGATGCACGGCAAAACGCGGGCCTGCGTTTTCAACAACTCCGTCAATGCGCGTGGCGGTAGCCGTCGCCAGCATACGGCGTAAGCGCGGCGTGCAAGCCAGGCGTCACGCCCTCGCTCGCGCTTCGCGCGCTTCCCGCGTCTCGCGCGGCGACCCGCGCACCGACAGGTCCTGCATCATCTGCGCGGCGAAATAGTCGCAGGTCGGACGATCCGATTTCGCGCTGCGCGCGACGACGATGTCGAGCGGTTCGATCACGGGCAGACCTTGCTCGGCGCCGAGTATCGCGAGCCGCGACGGCACGCTGCAGCGCGCGAGCGCGATCACGGAAAGCCCCGCATCGACCGTCGCAACGAGGCCGCTCAGGCTCGCGCTGCTGTACGCGGCGCGATACCGGATACGCGCACGGTCGAGCGCCGCGAGCGTATTCGAACGCGCGACGCAGCCGGGCTCGTACAGCCCGACTGGCAACGGCGACACGTTCAGCACGGACGTATCTTCGGATGCTCCCACCCACACCATCGGCTCGCTGCGCACGAATTCGCCGCGCAATTTACGGTCGCGCGTGACGAACGCGAGGTCGATCTTGTTGTCCGCGAGCATCGGCGCGAGCGCGGTGCTCTGCGCGCAGACGATCTCGATCTCCACATGCGGATACAGGTTCGAGAACCGCCGCAACACGGGCGACAGCAGCGACGACACGTAATCGTCCGGCGCGCCGAGCACGACGCGCCCCGTCACCTCGGGCCGCACGATGGCCGACCACGCTTCTTCGTGCAGATCGATCACGCGCCGCGCATATTCGAGCAGCGTATTGCCGGGCCGCGTCAGCGACAGGTTGCGCGTATCGCGAGCAAAAAGCGTCGTGCCGAGCATTCGCTCGAGCCGCTTGATCTGCATGCTGACGGCTGCCTGCGAGCGATGCACGGTGACAGCCGCTTTCGTGAAACTGCCCGCTTCGACGACGGCGACGAAGGTGCGCAGCAGATCGACATCGAACTCGGGGTGCATGATTTATCAATCCGGCTTATGGAATTTCTCAATTTTATTCGTTTGCCACGATAAGGCAACGGATCGATACTCGGATGCATTCAACGCGATCGAGGGATTTACTGCCATGTCTTTGTCGTCGGTATCGTCGATATCGCTCAGCCGAAGCCAGCAAGGCGCGCTCACGCTTGCGAGCGGTGGCCTGCTGATGGGCACGATTGGCGTGTTCGTCGAGGAAGCGCGGCTCGGCGCGCTGACGTTGGTGTTCTTTCGCTGCCTGTTCGGGTTTCTGTCGCTTGCTGCGTATTGCGCATATAAGGGCTACTTCGCGCGCCGTTACTTCACGCGACGTACGGTGCTGCTCGCGACGCTTTCTGGCGTGCTGATGGTGACGCAATGGGTCGGCTTCTTCGATGCGATTCATCGCACGAGTATCGCGGTGGCGACCGTCGTGTTTCATGTGCAGCCGTTCTGGGTCGTGTTGATTGGCGCTGCGCTGTTTAATGAGCGGCTGGGTATCGACCGGTTGGGGTGGATCGCGACGGCGTTCGTCGGGCTTGTGCTTGCCTCGGGCGTCGCGGGAGCGGGGTCATTGCAGGGACATTCGAGCTATCTGATCGGGATTGGCGAGGCGCTCGCCGGTTCCGTGCTCTATGCGAGTGTTACGCTCATTGCCAAGAGTCTTGGCGATCTGCGGCCGCATCTGCTGACGCTTGCGCAATGTGCTGTTGGTGTCGTGTGCTTGCCGTTTATTGCGCCGCTGGGCGCGGAGCATATCGCACCGATGCAGTGGTTCTGGTTGATCGGGATGGGTGTGTTGCACACGGGGCTTTCTTATGTGCTGATCTATGGCGCGCTGCCGAAGCTCTCGACGCCTGTGATTGCGGTTCTGCTGTTCGTGTATCCGCTGACGGCGATTGCCGTCGATGCAATTGTTTATGGGCGTGCGCTTGGTGTTTCGCAGATGGGTGGGATGGTGTTGATTGTTGTTGCCAGTCTTGGCGTTAATCTTGGGTGGCCGTTGGTGTCGGTTTTGCGCTTGCGCGCGAGTTGATTCGTGAGCGCTTTTTTGTCTGCGACGCTTTTGGGGATTTGCTCGTGGGTTGCGCTGGCATCCGCGTTTTGCCTTCGTGCTTCACGCGTCGCCCCTGTGCGGGCATTCGTTTGGCGCCTTCGCGGCGCGGGCGTTGCTGTTGTGTGCTTGCCTCTGCGCTGGCATCCGCGATTTGCCTTCGTGCTTCAGGCGTCGCCCCTGTGCGGGGCGGCACCTACTTTTCTTTGCCGCCGCAAAGAAAAGTAGGCAAAAGAAAGCGGCTAACACCGCCGGTTCTTCTTCCTGCCTGAGGGCCCCCAACCGGTCCCTCACTTCACACGGCAACCTGCTTGTTCCGCGTTCGTTGCCAGCGCTCTTGCAGTACGCCTCACCCACTTCACGCACCCGCGATCCAGCATGCCGTACCAGATATTCCGCCGCCGCCCAGGTGGCAAACTGTGTGTAGGCCGTAGCACTCCACACGCCTCACTTCGGACCGAAAACGCACGCGTTCCACCCTGTAAGAGCGCTACCCTATACGACGCGACAACCTACACACAGTTTGCCACCTGGGCGGCGGTAACCATTCGCTGCCGCTAGCACTTGTGCGGGCGGTTGAAGCGGGTGATGCGTTTATTCAAAGCGTTGGCAACGCACGCGAACAGATACGTTGCCGTGTGAAGTGAGGAACCGTTTGGGGGCCCTCAGGCAAAAACAAGAACTGGCGGTGTGAGTCGCTTTCTTTTGCCTACTTTTCTTTGCGGCGGCAAAGAAAAGTAGGTGCCGCCCCGCACAGGGGCGACGCTTGAAGCACGAAGGCAATAGGCGGATGCCAGCGCATTCACAAAGCAAACCACCCAGCGTCGCAGACAACCAAAAAACCAGCGCGAAGGCGGTACGCGGATGCCAGCGAAAAGGCAAAGCAAACCAAACCGCCCGCGCCGCGAAGCCGCCCCGCATCACTGCGGCAAAACCTCCCCTTTGGTCTCCTTGGCAAACGGAATCACAACCAAACCGACAACAAACGCAAGTGCCGTCAGCGCAACAGGCACACCAAGCGTATGCATACTGAGCACAGCCGCCCCAAGCAGAAAATTCACCCCAGCCCCGACAAACCGCCCAAACGAAGTACAAAAAGCAAAAGCCGTCGCGCGAACACGAGTTTCGAACAGTTCAGGCAGCCACAGGCTAAACAGCGCAAAATTCCCACCAAAGAACCCAAGCACAAACAGCCAGGCAATAAACGGCGCCAACCCGTTAGGCAAATAAAAAGCCCACCCGAAGCTACCAACAATCGCCACCGCCATCCCGGCAAAATACACAGCAAGCGTCTTCTTGCGCCCAAACCGCTCAGCCAGCGGCGGCAACGCAAGACACCCAAGAATCGTCCCGATCGACAGCAACCCCGTCGCGATCGAAGCCATCTTCAATGCTTCAGGCCTTGCCATACCGGCGCGCGTCGCGAGTTGAATCACCGCCGACGGCTCATACACCGCCCCCGCCCACAAACCAATAATCGCGATGGTCAACAGCGCACACATGACCCAAGTACGTCGCCGATACGTCGGCCCAAAAATCTCGCGCATCGGGCTCACGCGCACCGCGTCGCGCGATTCGGCCCGTTGCCATTTGTCCGACTCCTTCACCCGCGTGAGAATCATGATCGCGACGACCACGGGCACTGCCCCCGTCAGGAACATCGCGCGCCAGCCGAAGTGCACGCCAATCGTGTAGTTCAGCGCGGCAGCCAGGAAAAAGCCCGCGTAGTAGCCCGTCTGCAGATAGCCCGCGCCCATCTTGCGGCGATCCTCAGGCCACGCCTCTGCGACATAGGTCCCCGCCAGCGCCCATTCGCCGCCAATGCCCACGCCGGCAATGAAGCGATAAATGCCCAACTCCCACACGTTATGCGCCGTCGCCGACAGCCCGGTGAAGATCGCGAACGTGAAGATCGTGCCCGCCAGCACTTTCGTGCGGCCGAAACGGTCCGCGAGCGGCCCCCAGATGAACGACAGCCCCCAACCCACCAGGAAGAGCGCAAACAGGATCGAACCGGCAAGTCCGACGTTCGCGGGCGTCGCCGCATAGCCCGAGCGCGGCAGCAACTCCGTCAGCGCCGGCGTCAGCACCAGCGCATAAATGAACGAGTCCATGCCGTCCAGCGTCCAGCCCGCCCACGCGCCCCAAAAACCAGCGATCTGCGACCGGTTGAGCGGCGTCTTGTGCCGCACGGCCCCCGCACGGTCCGACATCGAAGAATTCAACATGCTCCTGCTCCTCCATGTACTACGGTTGGATTGGGTGACCGTCACGGCACAACGGCTCCGCTGCATGCGGGCCGCCGCATGCGCGAGAGGCGCCGCGCGTCAGCGCCGTGCCTTTATGAAAACCCCGGGTTTGCCCGCTAGAAATTCGCCGTTTTTATATATAATATTTGATGTTATGAACAACGCAACCGGTGGTTTTCCCCTGGACAGCGCCCCGCGCGTCCCCTTGCTGCCCGCGCATGAACCGCGGCCCAGCACTTCTCGCGTGATCGCGGAGGCGCTGCGCACGGCAATCGTCGAAGGCACGCTTCAGCCTGGCGCGCCGCTGCGGCAGGACGCGATCGCGCGGCACTTCTCGGTCAGCGCAATTCCCGTGCGCGAAGCGCTGCGGCAGCTGGAAAGTGAAGGCTGGGTGAAAGTCGAGCTGAACAAGGGCGCAAGCGTCGCGCGGCTCACGCCTGCTGAGGCGCGCGAGATCTATGAGATCCGCTCGGCGCTCGAAAGCCTTGCGATCACGCTGGCGATTCCGAATCACACGCCCGATTCGCTGCGCGAAGCGGTGGCGCTTTGCAAAGCCGCCGAGAGCGAACCGGACCCTACCCTCTACGTGGCCCGCAACGAAGCGTTCCACACCGCCTTGTACGCGCCCGCCAACCGCCCTCAGCTCGCGGAGATGATCGCGGCGCTGCATCGGCGCGGCGAGCGCTATCTGAGACTGAAATTCGGCTTGCCCGCTTACAAGGGCGAATCCGATGCCGAACACCTGGACATCCTTGCCGCCGTCGAGCGCAAGGACATCGCCGCCGCCCAATCGCTCATCTCCGCTCACCTGCTGGGCACGGGCGAACTGGTCTATCGTTTCTTGACGGAACGCGCGCAGGCGGAAGCCGCCGCGGCCACCCCGCGCAGAAAGCGCGGACGGCCCGCGCGCACTCCAACCACTATCGGGAGTTGAAGCACCGATGAATCAGCGAATCGAATCAGCCAAGCACGACTTGGCACAGTCAACGGGAGCGCCCGCAGGGTCATCTGCAGCGCGTTCCTGGACCACCAAACGCGACGAGAAGCGGCGCAGGCTCGCCGCGATCGAGCCATGGCTCGAAGACGGCATCCTGCCCGCGCACCGCATCGTCGATGCGCTCGAAACGCTGATCCGCCCCGGCGATCGCGTCGCGCTCGAAGGCGACAACCAGAAGCAGGCGGACTTTCTGTCACGCTCGTTCGCGAAGGTCGATCCGCAGAAAGTGCACGACGTGCACCTGCTGATTTCGAGCATCAGCCGCCCGGAGCATCTGACGCTCTTTGAAAGGAACATTGCGCACAAGGTCGATTTTGCGTTCGCGGGTCCGCAGAGCCTGCGCGTCGCGCAACTGCTCGAAGACGGTCAGCTTGAAATCGGTGCGATCTACACCTACGTCGAACTGTATGCACGCATGTTCGTCGACCTCACGCCGAACGTCGCGCTGCTGTGCGCGGAAAAAGCCGACCGGCACGGCAATCTCTATACCGGCCCGAACACGGAAGACACGCCGACCATCGCCGAAGCCGCCGCGTTCCGCCATGGCATCGTGATCGTGCAGGTCAACGAGATCGTCGATGAACTGCCGCGCGTCGATATTCCCGCTTCGTGGATCGACGTGGTCGTCGAGGCCGACCGCCCGTTCGCCGTCGAGCCGCTGTTCACACGCGATCCGCGCCATATCGGCGATTTGCAGGTGCTCACCGCGATGATGGTCATCAAGGGCATCTACGAGCCTTACGGCGTGACGTCGTTGAATCACGGCATCGGTTTCGACACGGCCGCCATCGAGCTGCTGCTGCCCACTTACGGCGAATCGCTCGGACTGAAGGGCAAGATCTGCCGCAACTGGACGCTCAATCCGCATCCCACGTTGATTCCCGCCATCGAATCGGGTTGGGTCGAAAGCGTGCATTGCTTCGGCAGCGAAGTCGGCATGGAGGGGTATGTCGAAGCGCGCCCCGACGTGTTCTTCACGGGCAGCGACGGCACGCTGCGCTCGAACCGCGTGCTGTGCCAGTTGGCCGGGCAATACGGCGTCGATCTGTTTATCGGCTCGACGCTGCAGATCGACGGCGATGCGAATTCGTCGACGGTCACGCGCGGGCGTCTGGCGGGCTTCGGCGGCGCGCCGAACATGGGTCACGATCCGCGTGGCCGCCGTCATTCGAGCGAAGCGTGGCTCAAGCTGCTGAAAGACGAAGGCCCCGTGTCGCGCGGCAAGAAACTCGTCGTGCAACTGGCTGAAACCTACAAGAAAGGCGGCGAGCCGACTTTCGTCGATGAACTCGATGCCGTCGCCGTCGGCGCGAAAAGCGGCATGCCCATCGCGCCCGTGATGATCTACGGCGACGACGTCAGCCACGTCGTGACGGAAGAAGGTATCGCGCATCTGCACAAGGCCGAAGGCGTCGAAGAGCGGCGCGCGGCTGTCGCGGCCGTCGCCGGCGTGACGCCGATCGGCTTGCGCGCGAAGCCCGAAAAGACGGCGGAATTGCGCCGCCGGGGCATCGTCGCGTATCCCGAAGATCTCGGCATCCGGCGCGGCGAAGCGAAGCGGTCGCTGCTCGCGGCGCGCAGCATCGACGATCTCGTCACCTGGTCGGGCGGGCTGTATACACCGCCGGCTCGTTTCCGCAGCTGGTGATGCGATGGCCTTGCAATACGCTATCCCGCTCGACGCGGGCACGCTTCAGCGTGCTAACGCCCGCTGCCTGCCTCGCGTCGATGCCGCGCCGTGCGATGCCACGCTCGCGCGATTCGCGGTCGAGTCGCTGATCGAAGAAGCGCAACTGACGCCGAAACCCGCGCTCGTCGATGGGCGCGGCAGCGGCGCGCATCGCGATCTGAACTTGCCGCTGATGCTGCGCTCCGCACGCTCCCTCGAACCAAGTTTCTCGGCGCTGGCGCGCGCATCGCGCGGCCGCCTGCCGTCTGCGACGCTGCGTGCAGAGCTTGCGCAGATCGGACGCGCTGGCGAACTGGACATGATGCGCGCGACGAACGGCAGCAATGCGCATCGCGGCGCGATCTGGATCGTCGGCCTGCTGGTCGCGGGCGCGGCCATCGTTGCCGACGACGACAACAACGCTTTGCGCGAACTGTTGCCGTATGAGCGCACGCACTCGCACGCCGCGCGCGTCTGTGAACTCGGCGCGCAGATCGCCTGCTTTCCCGACCGCTTCGCCGCGCCCGTCGATAGTCATGGCGAGCGCGTGCGTCAACGGTTCAACGTCGGCGGCGCGCGTCAGGAAGCGCAGGACGGTTTCCCGCACGTGATCGGCATCGGTCTGCCCGCGTTGCGCGCGGCGCGCTCGAAAGGTATCGGCGAAAACGCCGCGCGTGTCGACACGCTGCTTGCGATCATGGCCGCGCTCGACGATACGTGCCTCCTGCATCGCGCCGGTCTCGCCGGTCTGCATGCGGGGCAACGCGGCGCGCGCGCCGTGCTCGCGGCGGGCGGCGTCACGACGGCGGCGGGACGCGCCGCGTTCGACGCGCTCGAATCCGGGCTGCTTTCGCTCAACGCTTCTCCTGGCGGCGCAGCCGATCTGCTCGCCGCCACCCTCTTCATCGACAAGCTGGCGCGTCACGCTCCAGCGGGAGCTGAAAACTGATGGAACAGATGACTTTCGACTATCCGGCGCAACGCGCGATCACCACGCGCTCGCATGTGGGCGTGGTCGGTTCGGGCGATCTCGAAGTGCTGCTGTCGCCCGCCGACGCACTGAAGGCAACCGTGACCGTGCGCACCAGCGTCGACGGCTACGGGCACATCTGGAAGAGCGTGCTCGACCGCTTCTTCACGCGCTATGACGGCGCGGCGCAGATCGAGATCAACGACTTCGGCGCGACGCCGGGCGTGGTGGCGCTGCGTCTCGCAGAGGCCATCGAAGCGGCAGACGAAGGAGCAAGCTCATGAGCACGGTGACGATACAAAACCCACCGTCGATGCCGGTGCTGCGCGACAGCTTCATCGAGCTGACGGCACGCGAGCGCGCCCGCGCGCTCCTCGACGCAGGCACGTTCCGCGAACTGCTCGGTCCGTTCGACCACATCGAATCGCCGTGGCTGCCGTTGCAAGGCATCGTCTGCCAGGCCGACGACGGCGCGGTGATCGCGCGTGGCACGATCGACGGCCAGCCGGCCGTGATCGCCGCGATCGAGTCGGCGTTCCAGGGCGGCAGCATCGGCGAAGTGTCGGGCAGCAAGATCGCCGCGGCGCTGGAACTCGCACTGCGCGATTGCGAGCGCGGCAGGATCGTGCGGCCCGTCGTGCTGTTCGAAACAGGCGGCGTGCGCTTGCAGGAAGCGAATCTGGGGCTGGCCGTGATCGCGGAGATGCAGGCGGCGATCGTCGCGTTGCGGCGATACGTGCCCGTGGTCGGCGTGATCGCGGGTATGGTCGGCTGCTTCGGTGGCATGTCGCTCGCGGCCGGGCTGTGCTCGTATCTGGTCGCGACGAAACAGGGACGCCTCGGCATGAACGGCCCCGAAGTGATCGAACAGGAAGCCGGCATCGAGGAACTCGATTCGAGCGACCGGCGACGCGTGTGGCAGATGATCGGCGGCGAGCAGCGCACGGCGACGGGACTCGCCGACGCGCTCGTCGACGACGATGCGCACGCCGTGCAGGCGGCGGTTCGTGATGCGTTCGCGCGCGGCGTGCCGGCGGCGCATCGCACCGAACAGGTGGCTGAGTATCTGGAGCGGCTCGCGCGCATCGATCCCGCGAACGTCACGCCCGAAACGATGCGCGATGTGTTCAAGCCAAACGAAGCGGCTACGCCGCGCAAGGAGCAATGATGAGCGATACGTTACTGACACGCGGCATGCGCTGGTTCAAGGCGCTTGCGGGCGACACGTCGACGGCCGCGCCCGTCTGGTCCGGCGAGGCGCCGCTTGGCAACGAGATGGCGACCTTCTTCTCCGTCGTCCCCGACCCCGACAACCGCTTTCCGCGCGCGCGCGACAACGTCGTCGGACTCGAACAGGGCTGGAAGCTTGCGCAAGCGGTGCGCGAAGCGGTGGCGCGCGATGCGTCGTCGGAACACAAGCGCCCCATCGTCGCGATCGTCGATGTGAAAAGCCAGGCGTACGGGTATCGCGAAGAGACGCTCGGCATTCATCTCGCGTGCGCGTCGGCTGTCGATGCGTATGCGAGCGCGCGCGACGCCGGGCATCCTGTGGTTGCGCTGATCGTCGGTCCCGCGATGTCGGGTGCGTTCCTCGCGCACGGCTATCAGGCGAACCGGATCGTCGCGCTCGATGCACCCGGCACGCTGGTGCACGCGATGGGCAAGGAAGCCGCCGCGCGCGTCACGCGTCGCACGGTCGAAGACCTCGACAAGCTCGGCGAAACGATCACACCGATGTCGTACACGATGGCGTCGTTCGCGAAGCTCGGGCTGCTCGACACGCTGATCGAAGGCGTCGATGCCGATGCGCCCACGCAAGCGCAACTCGAAAGCGTGCACGGCGTGCTCGCGGAAGCAGCCAAGAGCGCACGCTCGGATACGCGTGGGCTGTCGCGGCGGCTGGAGTCAGATGCGGCGAAGAAGACGCGCGCTGCGTCGATCGAAGTGCGGCGGCGGCTCGCTGAACAGTGGGACGCTGCGTGATGCGAGTCTGCGCGGCCGCGCCGTTTGCGCCAGAAGACGCGCTCGTTGCTGACGATCTGCGCTGGCAAGCGCACGACATCGTGCGCTTGCAGCGGCTCGAATCGTTCGATAACGAACCGGCGTGGGTCCGCGCTGCGTTCGCGCGCGCGCCGTTCGCAGTCGTGCGGCGGGCGCAGGCGGCGGCAGGATTGATCGCCGTCGGGCTGCGAGGCGCGGCGCGCAATGAGCGGTATGGAACGTGGACGCGTAGTGATGATATTGAGGCTGTTTTCAGGCCTGAGGCGCTCTCGTCGACGCCTTGTGCGCTTGCTGCGGATCGTGCTGGTTTGCCCGTTTTCGTCGCGCTGGATGCGCTGCGACGCGATACGTCGTGCTTTGGTTCGCTCGCCTGGGGACCAACAGGAAGCGTCGGCTTCGAACTTGCGACGGGCAAGCCAACCGCCACCGCGACTAGTGATCTCGATCTATTGATACGGATACCAAATTATTTTCCGCTCGACGAAGCGCAACGCATCCAGGCAAAGCTCGACGAGCACGCGGCACGTACAAGCATCCGCATCGACGCGCAACTCGAAACGCCCGCAGGAGGCGTCGCGCTCGCCGAATACGCGTCTGGAAAAGCTCGCGTAATGGCGCGGCATGCGAGCGGTCCACGGCTCGTCGTCGATCCCTGGGCGCTGTAATGCTCGCTTACCTTTTCCCCGGCCAGGGCGCGCAAACCGAAGGTTTCCTGCATCGCCTCGACGCGCATGCAGCCATTCAGACAACGCTCGACGAAGCGTCTGACGTACTGGACGTCGACGTGTTGACACTCGACACCCAAACAGCGCTCGAATCGACCGTCGCCGTGCAGATGGGCTTGCTGATCGCAGGCGTCGCAATACAGCGCGCGCTCGCGGCCGAAGGACTGGCGCCCGAACTGAGCGCGGGTTTGTCGGTGGGCGCGTATGCAGCCGCCGTCAGCTGCGGCGCGATCGAATTCGCGGACGCGCTGCTGATGGTGCGCAAGCGCGCCGAACTGATGGAAACCGCGTATCCGCGTGGCTATGGCCTGTCTGCGATTGCCGGGCTGACCGAACACCAAATCGAACGGCTTGCCGATGCGCAGGCGCGCGACGCCGCGGCACGCGTCTACGTCGGCAATGTGAACGCGCCGCGTCAGATCGTCGTGGCCGGCTCGGACGCTGCGCTCGATGCATTCAACGAGCGAGCACTAGCGGCAGGCGCGCGCAAGGCGACGCGGCTCGCCGTCAGCGTGCCGTCGCATTGCGAACTGCTCGCGGCAGCCGCCGACGCGCTGACAGACTACGCGCGCAACGTCCCGTTTCGCGCGCCGTCGAGCGGCTATATCGGCAATCGCGGCGGCCGCGCGTTGTATACGGCGGATGCCGTGCGCGACGATCTCGCCACGAACATGCGCCACACGGTCCGCTGGTTCGACGCGCTGACCGTGATGATCGAAATGGGCGCGAAGGTGTTCGTCGAAGCGCCGCCCGGCCAGGTACTGACCGATATCGTCCGCGAGCAGTATCCGGACACGGCCGCGATCGCAGCGAGCACGCTGCCCTTCGAGCGGCTTGCGCCAACTATCCAGCGACGCCTCGAATCGGCCGCCTGAATCCGATTCCTTATGCGCATAAATTTTTTAGAATTTTTAATGCGCTTGTAGTAACAGCATGCGCGACTAGCGTCCTGGCGTCACGAAGCGGAAGGTCAGGTTCACGCGTTCGCCCTGCACTTTCAGCTCTTTCGGCACGCGATGCCGCCATTCGGCCTGTGTCCGTCCGCGCATCACGAGGAGGCTGCCGCCCCTCAACTGATATGACTCCACGACGTGCGTCTTGTTGTGCTGAAGATCGAAGCGTCGTGTCGCGCCGAGACTGACGGACGCGATCACCGGCTCCTTGCCGAGTTCGGGCTCATGGTCCGCGTGCCAGCCCATGCTGTCCGCGCCGCTGCGATAGCGGTTGAGCAGCACGCTATTGAACGGCACGCCGCAAGTCGCTTCAACGGCGGCTTTCAGCTCCGCGACGGCGGGCGTCCACGGCGACGGCACGTTGCGGATTCCCGAGTACACATAGACGGCATCGGGCTCGCCCTGCCACGCGGTCAGGCGCGGCAACGGTACGCGGCCGGCGGGCGTGAACATCGAATCCTGCTGCCAGGCGACTTCGTCGACGATGCGCGCGAGCAGCGTGGCGGCGGTATCGGGCGCGAGCCAGTCGGGAAACCACGCCACATCGGGCGTCGGCACATCGTTGAACAGATCGGCGGACATTGCGTTGCAATCGCGAGCGCACAACCCCGGATAGCGCGCGCGAAACCTCTCTTCACAGGAAACAGCGGGTATTATCGAACGCGCCGCGGCAGCGGGTCATCCGCACAGCTTGCGCTTTCATTCGACTTTTCGTCATTCAGCCCATCATCATGATTCTTTCCGACGACGCTCTCGATCAACTATTCCGCACCGCACGCACGCACAACGGCTGGCAGCCGCGGCCCGTCGACGATTCACTTCTCAGGCAGCTGGTCGACCTCGTTCTGCTCGGCCCGACCTCGGCCAATTCGAGCCCGGCGCGTTTCGTGTTCGTGAAGACGCCGGAAGGCAAGGCGCGGCTGAGTCCCGCGCTGTCCGCAGGCAATCTGGAAAAGACGATGGCCGCGCCCGTCACGGTAATCGTCGGCACGGACATGGCCTTCTATGACCATCTGCCGAAGCTCTTCCCGCACGCCGATGCGCGCAGCTGGTTCGCGGGCAACGAAGCGGCGATCGCCGAAACCGCGTTCCGCAACTCGACGCTGCAAGGCGGCTATTTGATCATGGCCGCCCGTGCGCTCGGCCTCGACACGGGCGCGATGTCCGGCTTCGACAAGGCGAAAGTGGATGCCGGGTTTTTCGCGGACACGACGATCCGGTCGAACTTCCTGATCAATCTCGGCTACGGCGACACGTCGAAGCTGTTCCCGCGCAGCCCGCGTTTTACGTTCGACGAAGCGGCGCAAATCGTCTGACGCCCGCTGGCGTTGCCCTAAAGCCCGCCGCGCCGGGCAGCGTCAGCTTGCCATCAGCGCGACGTAGAACACGATCGCGCCGATCAGCGCGCCGACGAAGCAGAAACCCTCTTCCGCCTCGTCGCCGCGCGATCGCAGCCACGCCCCGACCACGCCGAACAGGCCCGCCACGCCGAGCGCAACGAACACCATCACGACATAGAAGAGCGCTGTTCGCCCCAGCTCGGAAAAGTCGATGTGCTGGACGCCGTAGTAGACGCCAAGCGCCATCAGCGACAACACGACCATAGGCAGCATCACGTGACTGCCTTCGTAGCCGATGTGATGCTCGCGATGCGCGAACTTTGTCGTTTTCATCATTCGTCTCCCCCCAAACCGCAAACCGATCGGGCGATCAGGCGCCGCTGCCGCCTGCAGAGGAGTGTCTCGCGCGCCCGTGATACCGGGAACGGGACGCGAGGCCTGCCGCCGGCAGTCACGCTCCATTCCAGAATAGTCCGTCCGCGCATCCAATTCAATAGTCATTTAATAAGCATTTAATCGGCATGACGAACAACTTGCAGCGCACGTATGCTGCATCGCAACGCCCACATATTGGCCGTGCCGCGACATGTCCGGACGGCTTCGGCAAGCGCACTGAACTGCTTGTAGAATGATTGGCCGCCGCTCTGCAACGGCGTGCGTTTCTGCGACTCACCTTCCGCGCGATCCGCGCCCCACTTCCACCTATGCGCCGCCTATCGTTTTTCGTCCGGATCATTGCCATCGGCATCCTGCTGCATGTGTATGTCGGCATCCGGATCATTCCCGAACTGCCCCTCGATGCCGCCGTGAAAGGGCTGTGCGCGCTGTGGCTCGTGCTGTCCGTGCTGCTGATTCCCGTCGGCATGATCGCGCGCTCGCTCCAGCGGCAACCGCTCGGCGACCGGCTCGCGTGGGCGGGACTGATCGCGCTGGGTCTTTTTTCGTCGCTGCTCGTGCTGACGTTCGCGCGCGAGCTGCTGCTGCTCGTCGTGATGATCGTCCACGCGATCTCGCCGGAAGCGGTGAACCCCGCGCGCTGGGAGATTTATAGCGCGATCGCGGTGCCGCTGCTCGCGCTGCTGTCGACGGCTATCGGCTTTTTCAATGCGCGGCGCCGCGCGCGTGTCGTGTCGATCGACGTGCCGATCAAAGACCTGCCGCACGCGCTCGACGGCTTCACGATCGTGCAGATCAGCGACATTCACGTCGGGCCGACCATCAAGCGCGGTTATGTCGATGCGATCGTCGATGCCGTGAACCGGCTCGAGCCGGATCTGATCGCGGTGACGGGCGATGTCGTCGATGGCAGCGTCGAGCATCTCGCCGATCACACGCGGCCGCTGTCGCGGCTGAGCGCGCGGCATGGCGCGTATCTGGTGACGGGGAATCACGAATACTATTCGGGCGCCCATGCGTGGATTGCCGAGTTTCAGCGGCTCGGCCTGCATGTGCTGCTCAACGAGCATGTCGTCGTCGAGCACGATGGCGCGCAGGCGGTGATCGCGGGCGTCACCGATTTTTCCGCGGGACACTTCGATCCCGCGCACGAGAGCGATCCTGCTGCGGCGCTCGAAGGCGCACCCGGGGACGTGCTGATCAAGGTACTGCTCGCGCACCAGCCACGTTCGGCGGAAGCCGCCGCCGATGCGGGCTTCACGTTGCAACTGTCCGGCCATACACATGGCGGTCAGTTCTTTCCGTGGAATTTTGCGGTGCGGTTGCAACAGCCTTTTGTGGCCGGTCTTTCGCGGCTCGACAACCTGTGGGTCTATACGAGCCGCGGGACCGGGTATTGGGGACCACCCAAGCGTCTGGGCGCGCCGTCGGAAATAACACGCTTGCGTCTGGTCGGCGGCGGCACCTGACGCCCGTCAGTTCAATTACGTCACACCGCGACGTTTCGCTCCGGCAGCATCGATCCCGTTTCCTGGAACCGCGCGTGCCATGCGAACGCTTCGCGCAGCACGTGCGGCGTTTGTCCGCCGAAGCGCAGCGCGTCACGATAATAGTCACGCAGCAGATCGCGATACAGCGGATGCACGCAATTGTCGATGATCAGCGACGCCCGTTCGCGCGGCGCGAGTCCGCGCAAATCCGCCAGGCCGATCTCCGTCACGACGATATCGACGTCATGTTCGTTGTGGTCCACGTGCGGCACCATCGGCACGACGCTCGAAATCGCGCCGTCCTTCGCAATCGATTTCGTCGCGAAGATCGCGCACGACGCGTTGCGCGCGAAGTCGCCCGAACCGCCGATGCCATTCATCATGTGCGTGCCGCCGACATGTGTCGAATTCACGTTGCCGTAGATGTCGAACTCGAGCGCCGTGTTCAGCGCGATCAGGCCCAGACGGCGAATCACTTCCGGATGGTTGCTGACTTCCTGCGGACGCAGCACGAGCCGGTCGCGATAGCGCGCGAGATCGCCGAATACCTGCGCCTGGCGCTTTTCCGTCAACGTGATCGACGCGCCCGATGCGAACGTGACCTTGCCGGCGTCCATCAGATCGAAGGTCGAATCCTGCAGGACTTCCGAGTAGATCGTGAACGGCTCGAACGGCGAGTCGGCGAAGCCGGCCAGCACCGCATTCGCAATCGTGCCGATGCCAGCCTGCAACGGCGGCAGCGGCGACGGCATGCGTCCATGCGAGACCTCATGCTGCAGAAAGTCGATCAGGTGACCAGCGATCAACCCCGTGTCTTCGTCGGCGGGCAATGCGGTCGACGGGCTGTCGGGCTTGTTCGTGATGACGATGGCGGCGATCTTCTCGGGCGGGATCTCGATCGCCGTCGTGCCGACGCGATCGCTCGGGCGCACGACGGGCAGCGGATCGCGATGCGGACGGCGGCCCGGAATCCAGATGTCGTGCAGGCCTTCGAGCGCGAGCGGCTGCGCCAGATTGATTTCGACGATCACCTTGTCGGCGAGAATCGCGAAGCTCGCCGAATTGCCGACTGATGTGGTCGGCACGATGCCGCCCGTCTCGGTAATCGCGATGGCTTCGATGATCGCGACGTCGAGCTTGCCGAGTTGGCCGGCGCGCAACATTTCGACCGTCTCCGACAGATGCTGGTCGACGAACATCACGTCGCCGCGATTGATCGCCTTGCGCAACGTGTTGTCGACCTGGAACGGCAGACGGCGCGCAAGCACGCCGGCATCCGTCAACAGACTGTCGACGCCATGACCCAGCGAGGCGCCCGTTATCAACGTGATCCGCAGCGGCTTGCCTTCGCTGCGCGCGCGTTCAGCCAGCGCAACGGGAACCGCCTTCGCATCGCCCGCGCGCGTGAAGCCGCTCGCGCCGACGCGCATGCCATTGTCGATCAGCAGCGCTGCCTGCGCCGCCGACGTGATCTTGCCGCGCACCGCGGCACAGCGAATCCGGTCTTCGTACATGATGAAAGTCTCTCCGATGTCACGCTCGCGAAAGCCGGAGTGCACGTCTTGTTGTTGGTGTGCGTGGTCCGGCTGTCGCTCGATTTCCGCTCATCCCACCTGATGCTTCAGGCGGCTGCGCGGTGCCGCTCTGGTCAGCTACCGAAATACATCACGCAGTAGCTCACGGGACCGACACACTCATCGGCCTTCTTCGCCCGTTTCGCGACGGGACGCTGCGCATCGGGTTGCGCGACGCGTGCTGCGTTCGCCTGTGCGACCTGTTGCGCGCTTTCGTCCGCCGGCGCCGTCTGCGCGTGCGCAAGCGCCGCAGCGGACAACGAACAGGCAATCAGGACCAACTTCAGCGCTTTCATTTCAATCTCTCCAGTTGTTTCAATGGCTGCGTAAGCAGTGGTTCCAATATATGACTGAGATCGGCGTGGATTAAGAGGGACGGCTGGAAGGCATTCTTCCTGGTTGCGGCAAGATCAGTGCGGGCGGGGTTGGGTGGGGGTTTTCGCGCGTGTGTGGCGCGTCGTGTCGGCGCAAAAGACTGTTGTGTCGATTGCGCTGATGAAGACGTGTCGGGGATTAACGCGTGTCGAAGGGCGCGCCTTTGTCGAGCAGCGCCGTGCGGATGAAATGCAGGCAACTGAGAATGCGCTGCTGATCGTGACGTTTCTCGCGATCCGTGTGGACGGTTTCCAGCACTTGCTGCACGACCCGCATCGCCGCACGCACGGAGATTTGGGTTCGCTCGGCATGCGCGCGGTCGGGCCGCTCGAATAGCTGCGCGAGATCGCGCGTGACGCGATCGAGAGACGGTTTCCATCGGGCGTGCACGTCGCTCGCGTATGTGGCGCGTTCTATCTCGCTGCGTAGGTCGATGGTGGCGTGGCCGACTTCGAGCGTGGCGAGCATCCATCTGAGCGCGTTGCGATGGCGTCGCGAGCGCTTCGGCAGCAGCATGCGCAACTGGTGCATCAGGTCGTGCGTGCTCGACTGGAAGCGCTGCGCGAGACCCGCTAGCGGCGCCGTGCACGCCAGCGTGACCTGACTGCGCAAGTCGCCTTCGATACGCGCGATCAGCCACGGCATCTGCACCGGAAAGACGATTGCGGCGCCGATGGCCGTCACGAGCATCGACACGACTATCGAGATGCCGTTGTTGATCAGCAGATCGGGCGCGTAGACGACGACGTTGTCGGGCGCGGCGAGCAGGCAGAAAAATACCGTGAAGCCAACGCCATACCCCGCTGTCTTCGTCCGCGACGCGAAGAATGTGCCGGCCGCAAGCACGGGCGCGAGCATCGTGCACAGCAGCGGGAAACCATCGACGGCGGGATATACGTAGCACGTGACCAGATAGCCGGCGATCGTCGCGCACGCCGCGCCGACTGACATCTGCAGCGCGAGCTTGACGGGGTTCGGCGCCGATGAAGTCAGCGCGCAGGTGAGCGCCGCGCCGATCACGGCCATGCCGCCGCTCGGCCAGTTCGTCGCGATCCAGAACCAGCTGATCGCGCCGACGACAGCCGCCGTGCGCGCAAACGTGCAAGCCACCACGAACGCGTTGGTGCGGCTTACGTAGCGCACGGGCGGCCGCTCGCGCGCCGGATTGTGATTGGTCTCCAGCGACGCATACGTATCGATATAGCGGATGAACTCGACGACGAAGCGATACAGCAATTCGCCCGCTGTGTCGAAATCGGGCAGACATTGCGGCTCGTCGGATTCCAGCGGCCGGCGTGTCGCACGCATTCTGGCGGGCAGCGTCGACTGGAAGGCTTTGAGTCTGATCGCGATGCGGGCGGCATCGGATGAATCGAAGCGACGTTCTTTGTGTGCGCCGAGCAATTGCGAAAGCTCGTGTAAATATGGCGCAGTCGCTTGCACGACCTGGACAGATGGATTGTCGCGCAGGCGCTTTCTCAACTGATGCAGCGCATGCAGTCGTGCGCAAACATCCATGAACTCGTGGTTCAACCTTGCAAGCACCTGACTGCGCGAGCGCATGCCGGGATCCTCGAAAGCGGCGAACGCCCGTGTGGCCTCGAAACCCACGACTTCATCGACGAGATCCGCGAAATAGCGCTCGGACGTGCCGCGCTCGACGGCCCCATCGAGCACTTTCATAGCGAAGGCAGTAAAATTGAGATGCCTCGATTGCAGCGCGTTTTGCAGCGCGAGGCTCGATCGACGCGGCACGATCAGCGCGCTGACGGCCGCCGAGCAGATGATGCCGATCGCTACTTCCGCGGCGCGCGTCAACGCGGCGAGGAACAGGCCATTCGGCTGCATCACCGTCGGGATGCCGATCAACGCCGCGGTATAGCCAGCCAGCACGAAGCCGTACCACCGAAAATGCCGATACCGGACTGCCGCCGCCACGCACGCGCCCATCCAGGCGGTGATGCCGATCATGTACAGCTCGGGCTGCTGCGCGAACAGCGCGCCAAGCAGCAGCGCGGCCAGCATGCCGACGAAGGTCCCGACGATCCGATAAAAACTCTTCGCGAGTACCATCCCGCTGAACGGCTGCATCAGGACGAACACCGTCGTCATCGCGGTGCGCGGTTGCTGCAGTTCGAGCAGCATCGCGATGCCCAGCGCAAGCAGCGCAGCCAATACCGTCTTGAACAGATGAAGCCAGATGAGGCCGTCGGTGGTCGCCCACTCTGTGCCGGCGTCGGCGATCGCGCGCAGCATGCCAGCCCGCCATCCGAAAGTATCGGACGACACTTGCTTGATCGCATGCTGGCGTTTCATCGATTAATACCGCGCTGGGTCGTAGTCGGAGGAATGCGCGAATCGGACTGGCGCACGCCTACCCTGAAGGCGCCGATTGTAGGAGCCTACAATGTGTGGATTAATGGGAGGCGTCGGGAACGTCCCTTCCAGATCACTCAACAATGGCAGCCCGCGACAGGCGGACAATAACGTTTTGATGTCGATCAAGAAGGATTGATGGATACGTTACAAAACATGCGAGTGTTCGTGCGCGTCGTCGAAGCAGGCAGCTTCACGGCAGCGGCGCAATCGCTCAATACGACGACGGGCGCGATGTCTCGTGCGGTTTCAGAACTCGAGGCGCATTTGCGGACGCGTCTGCTCAATCGATCGACACGGCGCCTCGCGTTGACAACTGCCGGTGAGACATATCTGAAGCGATGTCAGCAGATTCTTGCTGATATCGACAATGCGGAAGAAGAAGCGAGCGGCGCGCATGAGCGGCCATCGGGCGTGCTGCGGATGCATAGCTTTGCGAGCATCGGACAGCACTATGTGTTGCCTGCCATTTCGCGGTATCGCGCGCTGTATCCTGAAGTGGCCGTTGAGTTGACGCTCTCGCAGCAGTTGCCGGATCTGTTCGAGGGAAGCGCGGATGTGGCTGTCGTAGGCGCGTCGACGCTGCCCAATTCGGATCTCGTGTCGCTTTTGCTTGGGGCGACGTTCAGCATTCTGTGCGCGTCGCCTGCGTATATTCACGCGCACGATGCGCCAAAAACGCCCGCCGATCTGTTGCATCACGACTGTTTGTTGCTCAAGACGCCCGCTTTTCCAACCAGCGAATGGACACTCGATGGCCCTAACGGCAGCGAAGTGCTGAATGTGAATGGGCCCGTGCAGGTGAATATTGCCGAATCGCTGATCGTCGCGATTCGCGAGGGTATTGGGATCGGGATATTGCCGTTGTACGCCGCTATTGATGGATTACGGTCAGGGTCAATCGTGCGCGTGCTGCCGGAGTACACGCTGCAGAAGATGAATGTCTATGCGCTGTATCCGTCGCGCAAGTTTATCGACGCGAAGACGAGGACCTGGGTGGAGTTTTTGCGGACGCATTTGCCGCAGGTTATTGCTCGCGATGTCGCGCTGTTAGGGGAAGTTGCCCGCCAGAATATCGCCGCCGATGATGCGCTGCACGCGAATGAAGGTGGCGAAGCTGCATCGCGCAGTTAGGCAGTGAGGTGAGACGCGCGGCCGGCGAGTTTGCGTTGTTGGCTGGATCGCCGGCTGCGTGGATGTGCGCGTGACAGTTGTCTTTCGACAAGGCGGTATCGTCAAGGCTATCGCGTGACGGTTATGCGGCGGAATGTCGACTGGGGATGGCGGGAATGAACATGCTCGGGCCATTGCGGCCCGGCCACGCTGTCGTGGCACGATGTTAAAACGTGCGCTACAAACGCCAAGACCCCGCTTTTGAGGGCGGGGTCTTGTCTTGGGTAAGGAGCCTGACGATTACCTACTTTCACACGGGCAATCCGCACTATCATCGGCGTGGAGTCGTTTCACGGTCCTGTTCGGGATGGGAAGGGGTGGTACCGACTCGCTATGGTCATCAGGCATGAGGGGTTGCCGCGTCGCATTTGAGGTGCGCCACAGCCAATCTGGAAGAAGCGTAAAGAGGGGGTTGTGTTGTTTCTGGCACAACACCGATCTCAACCTGTGTGTCCTGTTCACCCCGTTGGGGTAAGACACACCTGTTATAGGATCAAGCCTTACGGGCAATTAGTATCAGTTAGCTTAACGCATTACTGCGCTTCCACACCTGACCTATCAACGTCCTGGTCTTGAACGACCCTTCAAGGGGCTCGAAGCCCCGGGGATATCTCATCTCAAGGCGAGTTTCCCGCTTAGATGCTTTCAGCGGTTATCTCTTCCGAACATAGCTACCCGGCGATGCCACTGGCGTGACAACCGGTACACCAGAGGTTCGTCCACTCCGGTCCTCTCGTACTAGGAGCAGCCCCCTTCAAATATCCAGCGCCCACGGCAGATAGGGACCAAACTGTCTCACGACGTTTTAAACCCAGCTCACGTACCTCTTTAAATGGCGAACAGCCATACCCTTGGGACCGGCTACAGCCCCAGGATGAGATGAGCCGACATCGAGGTGCCAAACACCGCCGTCGATATGAACTCTTGGGCGGTATCAGCCTGTTATCCCCAGAGTACCTTTTATCCGTTGAGCGATGGCCCTTCCATACAGAACCACCGGATCACTATGACCTGCTTTCGCACCTGCTCGACTTGTCGGTCTCGCAGTTAAGCACGCTTATGCCATTGCACTATCAGCACGATTTCCGACCGTACCTAGCGTACCTTCGTACTCCTCCGTTACACTTTGGGAGGAGACCGCCCCAGTCAAACTGCCCACCATGCACTGTCCCCGACCCGGATCACGGGCCAAGGTTAGAACCTCAAACAAACCAGGGTGGTATTTCAAGGACGGCTCCACTGAGACTAGCGTCCCAGCTTCATAGCCTCCCACCTATCCTACACAGATCGGTTCAAAGTCCAATGCAAAGCTACAGTAAAGGTTCATGGGGTCTTTCCGTCTAGCCGCGGGGAGATTGCATCATCACAAACACTTCAACTTCGCTGAGTCTCGGGAGGAGACAGTGTGGCCATCGTTACGCCATTCGTGCAGGTCGGAACTTACCCGACAAGGAATTTCGCTACCTTAGGACCGTTATAGTTACGGCCGCCGTTTACCGGGACTTCAATCAAGAGCTTGCACCCCATCATTTAATCTTCCGGCACCGGGCAGGCGTCACACCCTATACGTCCACTTTCGTGTTTGCAGAGTGCTGTGTTTTTATTAAACAGTCGCAGCCACCAGTTTATTGCAACCCCTTCACCCTTTGCCCGCAGGGGCATCAAGCTACAGGGGCGTACCTTATCCCGAAGTTACGGTACCAATTTGCCGAGTTCCTTCTCCCGAGTTCTCTCAAGCGCCTTAGAATACTCATCTCGCCCACCTGTGTCGGTTTGCGGTACGGTCAATGTGAAACTGAAGCTTAGAGGCTTTTCCTGGAACCCCTTCCGATTGCTTCGCTCCCGAAGGAGCTCGCGCCACGCCCTTGAATTCCGTGCCCGGATTTGCCAGAGCACCTTCTCCAACGCAGCGACCGGGACTTCCAACACCCGGACAACCTTCCGCGATCCGTCCCCCCATCGCATTTCACACTGGTGCAGGAATATTGACCTGCTTCCCATCAGCTACGCATTTCTGCCTCGCCTTAGGGGCCGACTCACCCTACGCCGATGAACGTTGCGTAGGAAACCTTGGGCTTACGGCGAGGGGGCCTTTCACCCCCTTTATCGCTACTCATGTCAGCATTCGCACTTCCGATACCTCCAGCACACTTTCCAGTGCACCTTCGCAGGCTTACGGAACGCTCTCCTACCATGCATATAAATATGCATCCGCAGCTTCGGTATATGACTTAGCCCCGTTACATCTTCCGCGCAGGACGACTCGATCAGTGAGCTATTACGCTTTCTTTAAAGGATGGCTGCTTCTAAGCCAACCTCCTGACTGTTTTAGCCTTCCCACTTCGTTTCCCACTTAGTCATATTTGGGGACCTTAGCTGGCGGTCTGGGTTGTTTCCCTCTTGACACCGGACGTTAGCACCCGATGTCTGTCTCCCGTGATTGCACTCTTCGGTATTCGGAGTTTGCTATGGCGAAGTAATCCGCAATGGACCCTTCAACCATGACAGTGCTCTACCCCCGAAGGTGATACACGAGGCACTACCTAAATAGTTTTCGGAGAGAACCAGCTATTTCCAGGTTTGTTTAGCCTTTCACCCCTATCCACAGCTCATCCCCTAACTTTTCAACGTTAGTGGGTTCGGACCTCCAGTACGTGTTACCGCACCTTCATCCTGGCCATGGATAGATCACCTGGTTTCGGGTCTACACCCAGCGACTGAATCGCCCTGTTCGGACTCGCTTTCGCTACGCCTGCCCTAATCGGTTAAGCTCGCCACTGAATGTAAGTCGCTGACCCATTATACAAAAGGTACGCCGTCACCCCTTGCGAGGCTCCGACTGTTTGTATGCATGCGGTTTCAGGATCTATTTCACTCCCCTCCCGGGGTTCTTTTCGCCTTTCCCTCACGGTACTGGTTCACTATCGGTCGATCACGAGTATTTAGCCTTGGAGGATGGTCCCCCCATCTTCAGACAGGATTTCACGTGTCCCGCCCTACTTGTCGTACACCTAGTTCTTCCTCGCTGTTTTCGCCTACGGGGCTATCACCCACTATGGCCGCACTTTCCAGAGCGTTTGGCTAACAGCAAAGATAAAGAGTACAGGCTGGTCCCATTTCGCTCGCCACTACTTTGGGAATCTCGGTTGATTTCTTTTCCTGCGGTTACTTAGATGTTTCAGTTCACCGCGTTCGCTTCACGTAGCCTATGTATTCAGCTACGGATACTCCATTCGGAGTGGGTTTCCCCATTCGGACATCTTCGGATCATTGCTCGTTTGCCAGCTCCCCGAAGCTTTTCGCAGGCTACCGCGTCCTTCATCGCCTGTGATCGCCAAGGCATCCACCACATGCACTTGTTCGCTTGACCCTATAACGGGTGTGTCTCTCCGTGTTGCCACGTCAGACCCACTCGCTACAGGTTGAGTTTTAGCGTTGTGCCGTATTCCAAGGCTGTCTTTCGACAACCCTTAAAAATACATTGATACAATCACAACCCTGATTCACCTACTCACGCGCCCATCTCTAAGCACGCTTTCGCGAATCTCTTTACTACTTCTTCCTGATTGTTAAAGAACGACAGCCGATATCGCGATTGCTATAACCGCATATCTTCACTGACTGGCTCAATTGCCAATGCGAAGTCTTCTGCGTTCTGCAGAACACTGTGCATTGGGAATTGGTGGAGGATGACGGGATCGAACCGACGACCCCCTGCTTGCAAAGCAGGTGCTCTCCCAGCTGAGCTAATCCCCCAGTCATACAGTACACAGGGGAATCATCGGTCAGCCACCGCAGACAAGACGCTGGTGGGTCTGGATGGATTCGAACCATCGACCCCCGCCTTATCAAGACGGTGCTCTAACCGACTGAGCTACAGACCCCTGAGCCTGTCTTCAATTAACAGCCGACAAGTGTGAGCGCTCAACTTTGAGACGCGAAGCTCTGGAAAGGAGGTGATCCAGCCGCACCTTCCGATACGGCTACCTTGTTACGACTTCACCCCAGTCATGAATCCTACCGTGGTGACCGTCCTCCTTGCGGTTAGACTAGCCACTTCTGGTAAAACCCACTCCCATGGTGTGACGGGCGGTGTGTACAAGACCCGGGAACGTATTCACCGCGGCATGCTGATCCGCGATTACTAGCGATTCCAGCTTCACGCAGTCGAGTTGCAGACTGCGATCCGGACTACGATCGGTTTTCTGGGATTGGCTCCACCTCGCGGCTTGGCAACCCTCTGTTCCGACCATTGTATGACGTGTGAAGCCCTACCCATAAGGGCCATGAGGACTTGACGTCATCCCCACCTTCCTCCGGTTTGTCACCGGCAGTCTCCCTAGAGTGCTCTTGCGTAGCAACTAGGGACAAGGGTTGCGCTCGTTGCGGGACTTAACCCAACATCTCACGACACGAGCTGACGACAGCCATGCAGCACCTGTGTTACGGCTCCCTTTCGGGCACCCTCACCTCTCGGCAAGGTTCCGTACATGTCAAGGGTAGGTAAGGTTTTTCGCGTTGCATCGAATTAATCCACATCATCCACCGCTTGTGCGGGTCCCCGTCAATTCCTTTGAGTTTTAATCTTGCGACCGTACTCCCCAGGCGGTCAACTTCACGCGTTAGCTTCGTTACCAAGTCAATGAAGACCCGACAACTAGTTGACATCGTTTAGGGCGTGGACTACCAGGGTATCTAATCCTGTTTGCTCCCCACGCTTTCGTGCATGAGCGTCAGTATTGGCCCAGGGGGCTGCCTTCGCCATCGGTATTCCTCCACATCTCTACGCATTTCACTGCTACACGTGGAATTCTACCCCCCTCTGCCATACTCTAGCCCGCCAGTCACCAATGCAGTTCCCAGGTTAAGCCCGGGGATTTCACATCGGTCTTAGCGAACCGCCTGCGCACGCTTTACGCCCAGTAATTCCGATTAACGCTCGCACCCTACGTATTACCGCGGCTGCTGGCACGTAGTTAGCCGGTGCTTATTCTTCCGGTACCGTCATCCCACCTCTGTATTAGAGAAGCGGTTTTCTTTCCGGACAAAAGTGCTTTACAACCCGAAGGCCTTCTTCACACACGCGGCATTGCTGGATCAGGGTTGCCCCCATTGTCCAAAATTCCCCACTGCTGCCTCCCGTAGGAGTCTGGGCCGTGTCTCAGTCCCAGTGTGGCTGGTCGTCCTCTCAGACCAGCTACAGATCGTCGCCTTGGTAGGCCTTTACCCCACCAACTAGCTAATCTGCCATCGGCCACCCCTTGAGCGCGAGGCCTTTCGGTCCCCCGCTTTCATCCAGAGATCGTATGCGGTATTAATCCGGCTTTCGCCGGGCTATCCCCCACTCCAGGACACGTTCCGATGTATTACTCACCCGTTCGCCACTCGCCACCAGGGTTGCCCCCGTGCTGCCGTTCGACTTGCATGTGTAAGGCATGCCGCCAGCGTTCAATCTGAGCCAGGATCAAACTCTTCAGTTCAAACCTGTTACTGTTTTTCGGTTGTTTTACCAACCGGTCGCTCACTCAAAATCACTGACGAAAGATCTGATTACTCAAACCTTCCTCAATTACTTCTGTGTGAGACTCGATTACTTTCGCTATTCGGCGACCCGAAGATCACCGCGCGCCGCCATCGAGCACCCACACTTATCGGCTGTTGATTGTTAAAGAACATTCGCGGGAAGCGCCTTGCTTTCACCACGTTGCTGCGTCAGCAGCAGAGAAACGAGATTATGAAGAACCTTTTTCGTCTCGTCAACCGGTTTTTCTAACTTCCCAACCCGCTGACTCCACCGGAAAGCCCGGTCAATGCTGGCTCTCCCGCCTTCCTCGTTTCCTTCGCGCCGCGTTGGCCGCAGCGCGAAAGACCGGAATTTTAGACACTTGCCTGCGTGGTTGCAAGCGGTTTTTTGATGTGCGTAAAACGCATGACATATGAGGCAAGTACGCGTCGCCCGCCTACAGATATAAGTCAAACGGCAGCATGCCGCTCCATCACGCGCGACACGAGATTTAGATAATGATCGAGATCCGGTGTCGCGCGATTCGCTTCTTTCGCCAGATCGTCCCAGCGACGCAAACGCAGCGCATCCTCGGCAAACGGCTTCTTCAGGAACACCTGCGCCTCGTCGTCACTGAATATGCCGCCTTGCAGTTCGAGACTGCGCACGGAATCCACTGACAACTTCCCAAAGTACGCCGCATCGATAGCGCACAGGCAGCGCTTCGCATCGACGTGCAGCCGAATCGGCTCCAGCACCGCTTCCGGCAACACCGGCCGCAAGAACGGCAGCGCGAAGTATTGATGCAGATCGTCGATACCGCGCGCGGTCGGCGTCTCGCCCTGGCGGTTCAGCAGATGCCCGAGGTCATGCAGAAAGGCCGCAGCGACCAGCTCCTCAGCGGCACCTTCCGATTCCGCCAGCGCGCCGCTTTGCAATGCATGCTCGAGCTGCGTCACCGGCTCGCCGCTATAGGCAAGCTGGCCGTGCGCTTCGAACAGTCCGCGAATGTCGTCGAGATTCAATGCCACAACATCACTCCCACGGAAGAGAAAAGGTCTTGAGATTCGTGAAGCTCTTCATCGCTTCTTGCACGCCTTCCTTGTATCCGAGCCCCGAATCCTTGATGCCGCCGAACGGCGTCAGCTCGACGCGATACCCCGGCACTTCCCACACGTTCACCGAGCCGACGCGCAGTTCGTTGATAAAGCGCGGAATCACATCCTGCCGGTTCGTACACAGCCCGCACGACAAACCGAACGGCGTGCCATTGCTGATGCGGATCGCGTCTTCGATCGTGTCGAACGTGATGATCGGCGAGACGGGGCCGAACGTTTCCTCGCGAATCAGCGTCATCGATGGATCGACCTGATCGACCACCGTCGGCGCATACAGCGCGCCCTTGCGCTGGTTGCCCGTCAACAGGCGCGCGCCCTGCGCGACGGCTTCGTTCACGCGTGCTTCGAACAGCCGCGCCGCGTCGGCGTCGATGACGGTGCCCATCTGGTTCGACGTATCGAACGGATCGCCGTACGTCCATTCGCGCGTCTTCTCGACGACCAGTTCCGTAAAGCGCGCAGCGATGCTCTTCTGCACGATGATCCGCTTGACGGCCGTGCAGCGCTGCCCCGAGTTCTTGTACGAACCCTGCACGGCCAGCGTAGCCGCGCGCTCGATATCCGCGTCTTCGAGCACGATCAACGGATCGTTGCCGCCGAGTTCCAGTACGACGCGCCGGTAGCCCGCGCGCTCGGCGATATGCTTGCCGATCGCCACGCCGCCCGTAAACGTGACGAGTTCCGCGAGCGGATTGGTGATCAGTTCATCGGCGATTTCGCGCGGGTCGCCTGTGAGCACCTGCAGCATCGGCGCGGGCAGACCAGCTTCATACAGAACATCGGCGAGAAAATAGGCCGACAGCGGCACCTTCTCCGACGGCTTCAGGATCACGCGATTATTCGTCGCGATGGAAGGCGCGATCTTGTGCGCGACCTGGTTCATCGGGTGATTGAACGGCGTGATCGCGACGATCACGCCCGCGAGCGGATCGCGCTGCGTGAACACGCGCCGCTTCTTGCCGTGCGGCGTCAGATCGCACGAGAAGCTCTGGCCGTCGTCGCGCAAGGTTTCAATCGATGCGAACTTCAACACGTCGGCGACACGCCCGATTTCATAGCGCGAGTCCTGCTTCGACAAGCCCGATTCAAGCGAGATCAGATCCGACGCCGCTTCGAGCCGCTCGCGCAGCAGAATCCCCGCGCGCTCGAGAATCTGCGAGCGCTCGTAACGCGAAAGTTTCGCCTGATAAGCGCCCGCGTATTCGAAAGCCGCGCGCACATCGTCGACACTTGCCATCGGCACCGTGCCGACGCGCATGCCCGAGTACGGATCGAACACATCGAGCGTACGTGCGCGGGCTGCGCGCTCGCCCTTCAGACGCAGCGCTTCCGCACGAAACGCCGGATGGTCGTTGGACTGCAGGATTGCGTTCATGAGGCCGCCACATGGTTTAACGCAAGGTCGAACACGTCGAAATTGCGCAGACGCTTGCCTGCGACGCGTGTTTCGTCGATGCGTCGATTGAAGATCAGCGGCACCACCTGTTCCGAGATGCCGCCGTGCGAGCGCAGCGGCACGGTCAAACCCGACAGGTCATGTTCATCGCGGCGCGTGCCGAGCGCCGTATTCTTTTTGCTGACGACGACGATGTCGCCCACGCGATCGTTCGGCAACTCGAAGCGCTCGCACGCCGCCTGGTTGTCGAGCACGACTTCGATGTCCTTCAAGCCAGCAAGACGTTCGATCAACTGCCGCGCATTCGCGTCGGGCGGCAGATAGATCGTCGCGAACGAACCGAGCGCGCCGTGATGCACCACATAGGGATCGGTGATCGGCAGAATCACGCGGGCCGCGCGTGCGCCGAGCCACTCGTCCATCACGTCCTGCAGATAGATCACGTTCGGCTCGCCCGTCTGCGGATCGTGTTTGGCGTTCATGCCGTGGTCGGCGGTGAGGCCGATCACCCAGCCGAGCGCGTCGAGCTGCGCCAGATAGCCGTCCATCATTGCGTAGAACGCGTTCGCGCCTTCCGTGCCGGGCGCCCACTTGTGCTGGATGTAGTCAGTGGTCGACAGATACATCAGGTCGAGCTTGCGCGTCTGCGCGAGCCGCACGCCCGCTGCGAACACGAATTCGGAAAGATCCGCGCTGTACACGTCGGGCACGGGCAGACCAACCAGCCCGAGCACGTCGTCGATACCGTTCTCGTCGAGCGTCACCTTGTCGGACTTTTCCGCCGAGAAGCAGATGCCCTTCATCTTGTTGCCGAGCAGGCGGCGCAGCTTGTCTTTAGCCGTGACGACGGCGACAGCCGCGCCCGCATCGGAGGCAGCCGCGAGCAACGTCGGCGCGCGCAGATAAGCGGGATCGTTCATCATCACTTCCGCGCCCTTGCCTTCGTTGGCCTGCGGGTCCCAGAAGTAGTTGCCGCAAATGCCATGCACGGAAGGCGGCACGCCGCAGACGATCGACAGGTTGTTCGGGTTGGTGAACGACGGAATCACGCAGTCGGCCTTGAACGCCGCGCCGTCGCGCAACATCTTGCCGATAAAGGGCGCCACGCCCGCGTTCACGGCCGCTTCCAGATAGTCGTACTCGCAACCGTCGACACACACGACCACCGTCGGCTTGACGGGCAGACGGTAGCTGCGGCCATTCACTTCAACATTACGTTCGGATTGGATTGCCATTGCACTCTTCCCTACGCGTCGCCGACGCGTGTTCTTGATTCGTTCAAGCCCTGTTCAGGCGAGCAGCGCGCTCAACCCGTCATTGCCTTCGTCCGTTACGTTCGACGCGCGCGGCTCGACGGCCTCATGCGCGCGTTGCCTGCCGCCGTCCACATGCGCGAGCATCAGCTGCGCGGCTTTGTCCGCATTGCGCGCGGCGAGCGCCGAGAGAATCGCGCGATGCTCGGCGAGCGAGCGCTCCATCGCATCGGACCGCACGCCCAGCGCGGCGCGCCGGAACAGACTCAATTCACCCACCAGCCTGCGATACGTCTCATACAGCTTGCCATTGCCCGCCGTCGCCACGATCGCATCGTGAAACGCGACGTTCGCGCGCGCATACGCGTCGTGATCGCCGGCATCGAGCGCGGCGCGCATTGCGTCGACATGCGCGCGCAGCGCCGCCAGTTGCGCGGCGTCGATACGCGAGGCCAGCATCCGGCACGCCGCCTCTTCGAGCACCGCGCGCACCGCGTAGATCTCGTCGGCTTCCGCCAGCGACACGGTCCGCACGAACACGCCACGGTTCTTCTCGTTGCGCACCAGCCCCGCCTGCTCCAACGCGCGAAACGCCTCGCGCACCGGCCCGCGCGACACCTGCAGACGCGCGGCCCAATCCGCTTCGTTCAGCTTGTCGCCGGGCGCCAGCTTGCCGTCGACGATGTGCCGCTCGATCTCGTCGCGCACCAGCGCCGTCAACGAATGCCGCCTGACCACTTCGATCCGGTCGTCCGAGTCAATTTCCATATTTTCGGTCATTTCGACAATATTTGCCACATTTACATGCGTGGTGTGCCGACCTCGACACACCTCACGAAAAATCAGGAAACGTTGACGATCAGTCCACGCGGCGACGCGGCACGCGGGCGGCAATCAGCACCAGCGCGGCAAGCGAAGCGATCAGCAGAATCAGCGACAGCGCCGACGCCGGCAGGTAATAGCCGCGTTCGACCTGTCCGACGACGACGATCGGCACCGTCGCGAAACCCGGCGGATAAACGGTGAGCGTTGCGCCCAGTTCACCAAGCGACAGCGCGAAGCCGAGCGCAAGCGATGCGCGGATTGCGGGCACCAGTTGCGGCAGCACGACACGGCGCAGCACCATCGACGGCGGCGCACCGAGGCTCGCAGCCGCCTCGCGCAATACGGTCAGTTCGGGCCGCAACGCGGCCGCCGCGCAGCGATAGCAGAACGGCAACACGAGCGCCAACTGAACGAATACGACGATGGCAGCGGAACTCGACAGATCCACCGGCTTCTTGTGATACGCGATCAGCACAGCGAGGCCGAGCACGACGCTCGGCACGCCGTTGGGCACCATTGCGATCGTATCGACGAGTGCGCCGAGTCCACGCCGGTCGCGCCCTTCGAGCGCAAGCGCGAGCCACAGGCCGAGAATCGTGCCGAGAATCGCGACGCCGAAGCCGATCTGCAGGCTGGTCACGAGCGCATCGAAATCGCTGCCGCCGAGTCGCTCGAACCAGCGCATGCTGAAACCATCCGGCAGGATCGTGCCCGACCAGTGCGCGGCGACGCTCGACAGCGCGACCACGATCACAGGCAGCACGAACAGCCAGAAGCACAACAGCGCGGCGAATGCCATGAACAGCCCGCCCATGACGCGTGCGACGAATCCGTGTTGAACGGGCCGCGCGCGATGCTGCACGGCGGGCAGCACGGTTTGATCGAGATCGGACATTACTTCGCTCCCCTCACCTTGCGCTTGTTGACCTGGCGGTACAGCGCATACAACGACAGCGACATCGCCAGCATCACGACGGCGCCGGCGGCAGCCGTTGGAAGGTCGAGATCGACGGTGGCCGAGCTGTAGATCGCCACGGGCAGCGTGATCAGATGCGCGCTGCCGAGCACGAGCAGAATGCCGAACTCGTTGAGCGTCAGCAGAAAGCACAGGATCGTGCCCGCCGCGATGCCCGGCCACGCGAGCGGCAGGATCACGCGAAACGCGACCATCCAGCCGTTCGCGCCGAGGCTGCGCGCGGCTTCGATCAGACGCATGTCGAGCATTGCGAACGATGCGAGCGTAGGACGCACGACGAACGGCGCGTAGAACACCACTTCCGCCAGAATCACGCCGCCGATGCCAAACAGGAAGTCGAGCGGCGGTGCCTCGAGATGGAAGAGCCGTTGCAGCCCGATGCTGACGGAGCCTTGCGAGCCGTAGAGAAAGATCAGCGTGAACGCGACGAGGAACGACGGGAACGCGACGAACAGTTCCAGAAACCGCGTGACGAGCCGCGCGCCCGGAAACGGCTTGAAGAACAGCAGCGACGCGAGCGCGACGCCGAGCAGCGACGCGAGCCCGGCGCTGGCAAACAGAATCCACAGCGTCGTGCCGATCACGCCGCTCGTTTCCGGGTTCTGGAAGAACGTCGAGTAAGCGTGAAAGCTCAATCCATGCTCACCCGACAGGCTCAGCAACACGAGACGCACGAGCGGATAAATCACCAGCGGGCCGAGCACGAAGACAGCGAGAAACGCCAGATGCCATTGCGACAGGCGCTCGCGCCGACGCTTTGCCGCCGCGTGCGAGGCGGCCGTCGCGGCGCGGCGTGCGTCAGCCGCTTGCGCGAGCGCGTCGGGGCTGGCGTCAGGGCTGAATAAGGACGACATCGTCTGCCTCGTAACGCAAGGAAATCCGCGCGCCCTTTTCGGGCGTCATGCCCGTGCCGCGCTGCATCGACACCTGCACGGGATCGTTGGGCATCGCGTCGAGGGCGACCTGCACGGCCAGCACCGAGCCGTACCATTCGACCGTCGAAATCGTCCCGTGCAACTGGCCTTCGCCGAGCGGCACGATGCGCATCGCCTCGGGACGCAGACACGCCACGCGGTCGCGCTCGCTGTAACGCGCGTCGCCGAGTGCAAACGCGACGCTCGGCGGCAGCAGATTGGCCGCGCCGAGATAGCGCGCGACGAACGCGTCGTTCGGCTTGTCGTACAGTTCCTGCGGCGTGCCGAGCTGCGCGATCTGGCCTTCGCGCATCAGCAGCGTGCGGTCGGACAGCACGAGGGCGTCGTCCTGGTCGTGCGTCACGCAGACGATGGTCAGATTCGGCAGACGCTCATGCAGCGCCTTCAGTTCGGAGCGCACCGACGCGCGCAAATTGGCGTCGAGCGCGGAAAGCGGTTCGTCGAGCAGCAGCACATCCGGCTCGATCACGAGCGCACGCGCGAGCGCCACGCGCTGCTGCATGCCGCCCGACAGTTGCGCGGGCATCACGTGGCCGGAGTCGCCGAGCTGCACGAGCTTCAGCGCGTCGGCGACACGCCGCGCGATTTCCTTCGTCGAGATGCGGCGCGCGCGCAGACCGAACGCGACGTTCTCGAACACGGACAAATGCGGGAACAGCGCATAGCTCTGGAACAGCAGGCCCAGATTGCGCTTGTGCGGCGGCACATGCGTGAGGTCGCGGCCCGCGACCGTCAGCGTGCCCGCGAGACCATCCGCTTCGATGAAACCGGCGATGAAGCGCAGCAACGTCGTCTTGCCGCAGCCGCTGCGGCCGAGCACGGTCAACAGTTCGCCGCGCTCGATCGTCAGCGACAGATCGTCGAGCACCGTGCGCGAGCCGAAGCGCACAGTCAGATGTTCGATCTGCACGCCGCCAGCGCCCGTCTGCGCGACGCCTTGCGCGCGCGGCGTGGCGTCCAGCGCGCCCGAACCAGCAAGAGTCGTTACTGTGTTCACCGGGTCCATCCTCCTACGTTGGTGACTTTGGTTGGCGCATGCAAGCGCCAGAATGCTTTTTTGCGCGGCGTGACGAGCGTTTCGACGATCATCACACCGCGCGTTCCATCAGACGCCGTAATTACTTCGGCTTGACGACTTCGAGCTGCTTGCCCGAATTGCCGATCACTTCGCTCTTCCAGCGGGCCGTCCAGTCAGCCTTCTTCGCCATCACCTGGTTCCAGTCGACGGGAATCAGCTTCACACCCGAGATCGCCTGCTTGACGGCTGCGCCGTTCTTGCCCGAAAGCTGGACGTCAGTGCGACCCGGAATGCCGAAGATGTCCGGCACTTTCGACTGCACTTCCGTCGACATCAGATAGTCGATCAGCTTCTTACCTGCCGCCTGGTTCGGACCATTCTTGATCAAAGCGATCGCGTACGGCAGCTGGAACGTGGTCGGCTGGCCGCCCGCCTCGGCTGCGAGGAAGATCGGCTTGATCGACAGGCCGCCGTTGGCCGCGTCGTCGAGATCCATCTGCAAGTCACCGTTCGCCACCGCGATTTCGTTACGCGAGAGCAGCACGTCGAGATAGCCCGTGCCCTTGGTGTGGAACTTGGCGCTCTGCTCGAGCTTCTTCAGATAGTCGAACGCCTTGTCTTCGCCCATCAGCGACGTGGTCAGGATGACTACGGCCATGCCGTCGCCCGCCGTCGCCGGGTTCGAATACGCGACCTTGCCGCTGTAGTCCGGGTGCAGCAGATCCGCGAACGTCTTCGGCTGGTTCTTCACCACTTCCGGGTTGATCGCGAACGAGAAATAGTTGTTCACGAACGTCGCCCACGCGCCGTCCGACGCCTTCGCGATGTCGGGCACGTTCTTGTAGTTCACGCTCTGATAGTTCTGCAGCAGGCCCGACTGCGCGGCCGTCTGGATGAACGGCGGCAGCGTGACGAGCACGTCGGCCTTCGGCGAATCCTTTTCGACGGTTGCGCGGTTCACGACTTCGCCGCTGCCTGCCGTCACGATGTTGACCTTCACGCCTTCCTGCTTCTCGAATGCGGGCAGCACGTCCTTGTAGAGATTTTCGAGGCCGTCAGCCGTGTACAGCACGACCGCGCCCGCCGCGTGCGCGGACATCGCGCCGCCGAACGCCGCCGCCGCGACCAGCGCGGGCAGCAGCTTGCGAGCCGTCTGGCCAATACGACCAGCGCGGCCCGTCGAGCGAAGGTGATCCGTCTTTTTCATGTCGTTCTCTCCGAAAGGCAAAAACCTGTGGGTAACCCGTTAGTGGTGGTGTCCGGACCGCGCTTCGGGCGCGCTGTCCGCCTGACGTCGCGGCCGGAGCCGCTGAGATTGCAGATTGCTGACAACTTTTTTTGCGGCGTTTGCGCCAAGGCATCCCTCCGACGATTACGCGTTATGGGCTGCCTTGCCTGAACGGGCACGGCAAGGATCGTCTTTTTTTGTGACACCGACGTGAAGATTCTGCCGATTTCCACAAAATGACACAAATAGCCAATAATATGCAAGGCAGCCGGCAACACAACAGGCAATGCAATGTGCGCCCGCAACGGCGCAACCGATCCATACGAAGGAGGCTGTGTGATTTCTGGAAACGACCCGATCCTGCTCACGCCGGGACCGCTGACGACCTCGCCCGTCACGCGTCAGTCGATGCTGCGCGACTGGGGATCGTGGGACACCGCGTTCAACCGCATGACGCACAGCGTCTGCGCCGATCTCGTCGAGATCGTACATGGTGAAAATGACTACGTGTGCGTGCCGCTCCAGGGCAGCGGCACGTTCGCTGTCGAAGCGGCGCTCGGCACGCTGGTGCCGCGCGACGGCCGCGTACTGGTGCCGAACAACGGCGCTTACTGCGCGCGCATCATCAAGGTGCTGCAGCGCATGGGCATCGCGTATGTGGAACTGCCGCTGCGCGAGGACGAGCCAGTGAGCGCCGCCGCAATCGAAGACGCGTTCAACGACGACCCGCGCATCACGCACGTCGCGCAGGTGCATCTGGAGACGAGCGCAGGCCTGCTCAATCCGCTCGATGCGATCGCCGCCGTCTGCAAGCATCACGGCAAAAGCCTGATCGTCGACGCGATGAGTTCGTTCGGCGCGCTGCCCATCGACCTGCGCGACAGCGGCATCGACGCGCTGGTGTCGGCCAGCGGCAAGTGTCTGGAAGGCGTGCCCGGCATGGGCTTCGTGATCGTGCGGCGCAGCGTGCTCGAAGCGTGCGAAGGCCGTTCGCCGTCGCTGGCGCTCGACCTGTACGATCAGTTCGCGTACATGCAAAAGACCACACAATGGCGCTTTACGCCACCGACGCACGTGGTCGCCGCGCTGCGCACCGCGCTGGACCAGTTCATCGCGGAAGGCGGCCAACCCGCGCGCGGCGCGCGCTATGCGCGTAACTGCGCGGCGCTTGTCGACGGCATGAAGGCGCTCGGCTTCGAGACGTTTCTGCCGGCGGACGTGCAGGCGCCCGTGATCGTCACGTTCCACGCGCCGCGTGACGCGAAGTGGCAATTTGTGCGGTTTTATGCAGCCGTGCGCGAGGCCGGGTACATCCTGTATCCGGGCAAGCTGACGCAAGTGGAGACGTTCCGCGTCGGCTGTATCGGCGCGATCGACGCGAACGAGATGCACAACGCCGTCGCCGCGATCGGCCGGACGCTGGCGGACCTCGGCATCAGCGTGAAGTAAGCAAGACGGAAGCAATGCGAAGCGCGACTTTCACGCGATCAGGATTTCGGGGCCGCGCGCGGTGATCGCCTTCGCGAGCGCGCGGTCGGGCGCGAGCTCGGTGACGACATAGCGCGCCTTCTCCATCCCTTCGATACGCACGGGCGTCACGCGGCCGAATTTCGAATTGTCGGCGACGACGATGACCGTATTACCCGCGCCGATCATCCGGCAGCGCACCTCGGCCGCCATGCGCGAGTAATCGGACAGCTGCGCGTCGGGCGTGATGCCGCCCGCGCCAATCAGCGCGAAGTCCGCGTGATAGTGCGACAACTGGGTGATCGTATCGAGGCCGAACGCCGCGTCTTCGTTGTCCGACAGCTCGCCGCCGAGCAGCGTCACGCGGTTGTCGTTGCGCCGGCCGAGCAGCAGCGCGATGCGCCAGTCGTTCGTATAGACGGTCAGCCGGTGGCGGTCGGTCAGCGCGCGTGCGGCCGCGTGCGTCGTACTGCCCGAATCGATGATGACCGACGCGCCGTCGGGCACCAGTTGCGCCGCGCGTTCGCCGATAGCGCGCTTTGCGCTGGCGTTGGCGGCGTCGCGTGTGTCGAGGTCCGGCTCGCGCCGGTCGCTCGACAGCGCGCCGCCGTGCGTCGTCACGATCAGGCCGCGCTCGGCGAGCGCGTTCAGGTCGCGGCGGATGGTCTCGCGCGATACGTTGAGCTCGCGAACCAGCTCGGCGACCGACAGTGCGCCCGTCTTCGTGACCTGAGCCAGAATATATTGATGACGTTGTTCTGCCAGCATCTCGATGTTGTTGGCCGCTGCAAGGCGGCGAGCATGTATTCAGGGATCGGGCAAGCCCGCGCCGTATTGTATTACGCATGGAGACCCGGCGCGGAAGGAACGTGTGCTGGCTGTGGGCGGACTGTCGGGTCTTCGTTGGCTTGCCGTTGGCGGACGGCAGGCGTATGCCCTCCATATGCCCCTCGCATGCCCTTGAACCGCCCGCGTCGCAACGCTGTGGATGTTCCGCGCGCCGCATCCCTGCTAATCTGGGCGGTCTTCTCTCGCATCGCCGATGCGCTCGAACGAACCGCCGATGCCACCTCTGTTTCGCCGACTACGACTGCTGTTCCACGCGTTGCGCTATGGCGCGCGTCTCATCTGGCTCGCCGCGCCCGAGCATCACAAGCTGCACTGGATCGTCACGCTGGTTTCACGCGTGCATGCATCGCCGGGCGGGCGCGCCGGCGTGCATCGCGCGCTGCCCAATCTCGGCCCGCTGGCGAGTGCGTTCGCCGAAGCGCTCGCGCGCCGCCCCGAACTCGCGACAGGCACGCTGCACGACGCAATCGACGCCGTCAGCCACCTCGAAGCGCCCTTGCCGCCCGACCAGGTCGAGCATGCGATAGCGGCAGCGCTCGGCCGGCCGGTGTCGACGCTTTTTGCATCGATTGATCTGACGCCCGCGAAAAACGGCTTTGCCGAGCAGACGCATGTCGCGCGGCTGATCGAGCCAATCGACGGGCATCGCGACATTGCGCTCAAGCTCGTGCGCGTCGCGCAAGTCCAGGAAATCGCCGACGAGGCCGCCCTGCTGCGCTGGGTCGCGCGCTGGCTGGAGAAGCTCTCGAAGAACGCTCGCCGTCTGCGCCTGCGCGAGTTCGCCAATGCCTTCACGCAGGAAATCCTGCGCCGCTTCGATCTGCGCGCCGAAGCCGCGAACCTGAGTCAGACCGCGCATCATTTCGACGGTGACAAGCGTCTCGCGATTCCCGCCGTGATCTGGGAGCTTTGCACCGACCGCACGCTCGCGATGCAGCATATCGAATCGCTGCCCGCGCTCGATTTCGCCGGTCTGTCGGCGCGCGGCGTGAAGCTCGCGCCGCTTGCCGGGCACATTATCGAAGTCGTCACCGAGCAGGCCTTCGAGCACGGCTTCTTCCACGCAACGTTCGATGCAGCGCGCGTGCGCGTGAGCATCGATCCGGACACGCTCGGGCGCATCGTGCTCGCGAACTTCGCAGTGATGTCGAGTCTGTCGTCGCAGGAGCGCGAGTTCTTCGTGCACGGCGCGACGGCGCTGTTCGAGCAGGACTATGGACGGCTCGCGCATCTGCATCGCGATGCCGGCCATGTGTCGCAGGACACGCGCCCCGAGAAGCTCGAAGCCGAACTGCGCACGCGCGCCGAAGCGCATTTCGCGCCGCAGTCGCACGAACGCTCGGCGGGCGCGTTATTCCATCATCTGCTGTTTGCCGTGCACCCGTTCGGCGGAGATGTGCCGCCGCGGCTCGCCGCCGCGCAGCGCGCGTTCGGCCAGGCGGAGATGCTGGCGAACGCGCTGCATCCGGGCATCGATTCGTGGCAGATCGCGCGCTCGGTGCTGGCTACGCTCGCGCGCCGCGAGTTCGATCATCGCGGCTGGGTCAAGCATCTCGCGCAGGAGTTGCCGCATCTCGCGCATCTCGTGCCGCGCATCCCGCAGCTTGCGGTGCAGTATCTGCAGCATCGGCACGAAGTCACGACGGTCAGGCAACAGGCCCAGCTCGTCAGCGACGTGCTGCTCGAATACCGGCGCACGCGCTCCCTCTTATGGGCGTGCACGGTTTGCGGCGGTCTGCTCGGCGCGATTGCCGTGGTGCTCACGTACTGAGCGCGGCTTTTTTCGAGGCGCTTCGTTGCCCACGCTGCGCGAAGTGCAGCTTCGAACAAGACTGCCACGCACGCTTTGACCGATACTGCGAGCCTTGTGTCCGCAGTTCGAGTCATCCGATGCTGGTTGTTTTCAATGCCGTTGTTTTCGTGGTCCTTTGGTCGACGGGATTCGTGGTCGCGCGCGCGATCAAGCCCTACGCCGATCCGAATCTCTTCCTGCTCGCGCGCTTCGGCGGCACCGCGCTGCTGTTCATGGCGGCCGCGCTGTTCGCGCGCGTCGAATGGCCGAGGGGCCGCGCGCTCGGCAAACACCTGCTCGCGGGCGCGCTGCTGCAAGGCGTGTATCTCGGCGCGGGCTACTGGGCCGTCGCGCAGGGGATGAGCGCGGGCATCATGGCCTTGCTCGGCGCGTTGCAGCCGCTGCTGACGGCGGCCGTCGCGGCGCCGCTGTTCGGCGAACGTCTGTCGGGGCGAGGCTGGACGGGCATGCTGCTGGGTCTCGCGGGCGTCGCGCTGGTGCTCGAGCCGAAGCTCGCCGCCGCAACGGTGAGCGTCGCGCCGGATCATGCGGGCAACGTGCCGGAATGGCTCGTCGTGACCGTGTCGATTTTCGCGGTGTGCGCGATCACGGCAGGCACGCTGATCCAGAAGACATCGCTGTCGAAAGCCGATATACGCAGCGCGAGTGCCGTGCAGAATGTCGGCGCGGCTATCGTCGTGCTCGTGTTCGCGCTGGCGCTCGGCGAGCACAAGTGGATTCCGTCGCCAGCGCTGTGGGTGTCGCTCGCGTGGGGCATCGTGATGCTGTCGGGCGTTAGCGTCACGCTGCTCGTGTGGATGGTCCGGCGCGGCGACGCGTCGCGCGCGACGGCGCTGCTGTTTCTCGCGCCGCCGCTCGCCGCGCTCGAAGGCTATGTCGGCTTTGGTGAAACGCTGACGGTGGTGCAGGTGGCAGGCTTCGTCGTGGCGCTGATCGGTGTGCTGCTCGCGCGCTCGTGATTGCGCTGGCGGGCAGCGGTTTTCTCGCGCCGCCCGCCGAAGCGCCCCTTCGATTAATCCGCCGTGTCGGCGTTCGCCGGCACCTTCGCGCGGACCTTGCTGCTCGGCGCAGGCGACCACGCGGGCCGCGCCTTGCGCTGCGAATCGACGACGACGATATAGCGCCCCGCCCACGGCGTCACGACGCGGTCCGAATGCAGCACCCACAATGAGCGACCGTCGGCGACGAGCGCCTCGTAGTCGCGGTCGAGCATGCCGTAGTGGTCGAGGAACACGTTCAGCGATGCCGGTATCCGCACGCAGCCCTTCGAATGGCGGATGCCGAGAATCGGCTCGAGCTTGTCGGGATCGGTTGCGTGCATCTGGAAGCGCATCTGCGACATGCCACCCTTGCCCCAGCCGCGCTCGCCCTGCGCCCAGCCGAGATCGAAGATGCGCATGTCGTGGCCGCCGTAGCCGCGAATGCCGTTCTGGTTCATCGTGCCTTCGGCGCGGAAATCCATGTTGTCGGGCGTGTGCTCGAACACGCCGAGCGGCGTGATGAAGTGATCGAACTGCCCCGGCCTCCCCGTTGCGACGGGCGACGCACCGATCATCTGCCATGCGTCCAAAGGCGCCGCGCGAAAGTAGATGAAGAGCGCCTGCACGTTCTCGTTGCGATCGACGAGCACCACATACTCACCCGACAGATTGCCCAGATCGTTCTGCGCGAGCCCCTGCTCCAGACGCTCGCCGTACGCGCGTTGCTCCGCTGCGGGGACTTTCAGACGGCGCGTCACGCTGCGCGCGAACACGTCGCGCAACAACAGCGCGCGGCGCGGGTCCACGCGGCCGGCGGCATCGTGCGCGGCGACAGCGGAGGCGTCGATGGCAGCATTGGACGCGACTTGCGGGGCATCGGCGGCACGTGCGTATTGTGTGAACGCGGAAATGGCAAGCGCCGAGGTCAGCGAAAGCGCTAACGACAATCCGAACGACGACGCCGATCGGCGCACGCATAATCGCGCACGCGACACCGACGCCATCACATCGATCGCCCTATCCCCGTTATCACTGCGCAGTGTGCCGCTCTGCGCATCCGCCCTCTCTCGTGCAGGCGGAATGACTACCCTGTTCTGTTTTGTGCTGGTCATTTTGTTCGAACGTCACTGCCAGTCGCCCAACCCGTGCAACCGCTCGTGGCGTGCTGCCGGGCGTCTTCCGGCGCGGCAACGTTGTGCCCGCGCCGTGCTTTCGCGCTGTCCGATATCGGACGGCTACTGCATCTCTCGATTTAAAGCCTTAATCGTTCAGATTTAATTATGGGTATGCCACATTAAACCAGACAATGTGTGACGGCGCATCGAGTTCAGCACTTCATGCCATCATCGCCAGTGATATCTATGCCATTTGCAAGGAGAACGTCGATGGACCAGCAGCAACGCGCCGCGCGCCAGCGGCAGATTGCAGCCGAACTGCACGTCGCGGACCATTTCGACGCGGCGCGCGAAATCGAGCGGCGCGTCGCGTTTCTCGCCGATTATCTGCGCACGAACGGACTTGCGGCCTATGTGCTCGGCATCAGCGGCGGCGTCGATTCGTCGACGGCGGGACGGCTCGCGCAGCTTGCCGTCGAGCGTCTGCGCAAAGCGCACTACGACGCGCGCTTCGTCGCGATGCGCCTGCCGTACGGCGTCCAGCACGACGAAGCGGATGCGCAGCAATCGCTCGCCTTCATCCGTCCCGACGACACCTTGACCGTCGACATCCGCCCAGCCGCCGACGCGATGCTCGCCTCGCTCAGCGCGAGCGGCCTGCCCTTTGCCGACGCGTCGCAACAGGACTTCGTGCACGGCAACATCAAGGCGCGCCAGCGGATGATCGCGCAGTACGCGGCGGCGAGCGTGCGGCGCGGCATCGTGATCGGCACGGACCACGCGGCGGAATCGGTGATGGGTTTCTTCACGAAGTTCGGCGACGGCGGCGCCGACGTGCTGCCGCTCGCGGGCCTGACCAAGCGGCGCGTGCGCGCGCTCGCCAGGGCGCTCGGCGCCAACGACGCGCTCGCGCACAAGGTGCCGACCGCCGACCTCGAAATGTTGCGCCCTCAACGTCCGGACGAAGACGCCTACGGGATCCGTTACGAGGACATCGACGATTTTCTCGAAGGCAAGCCCGTGAGCGACGCGGTGTTCGACACCGTTATGCGCTTTTACGACAGCACGCATCACAAGCGCGCGCTGCCTTACACGCCATTCGATTGAACACGCGGCGCGTGGACTATTTGCGCGGCGGCGTTTCGTCGCCGCCAAATGGCACGGCGCTAACCTGCAGCGCTACGCCGGCCAGCTGCTTGCCGGTGAACTGCTGCGCGATGACCTCGGCGACATAGGCTTCGTCGGCTTCGACATCGACTTTCGCATACGCGTTCGACGTGCCCTGCTCGAACACTTCGATGTCTTTTGCATAGTGACCGAGTTCATGGCCGAGAAAATCACGTACTTCCTGCTCGGAGCAAGATTCGGGAATGTTCCACACGATGATCTTCATACGCGCCACGCTCTCAGTTGATGGTAGTCATGCAGCTAGCCGGATTGGCGCTGCATGCCGGACCTCGAAGCTGTGCTGTTTCCGTGCTGTTTCGTTAGTGTTTCGACCTTCAGCGTAGCCAGAAACGTGCCCCGGAGCAACGCAGGCGACAGAGGGCGCCCGCGCGTGGTCCGGCAAGCTCAGTGCAAACTCAGTCTGCGTTCTCGACGTTCGCCGCGCTGACCCACCAGGCCATCTCGCCTTGCGGCACATGCACGAGCACGGCGGAAGGATCGGCGACGCCGTCATCGGCGATCTCGCAGACGCCGAGTCCGTCAGGCAGACGCTTCACAGTGCCGGCGTCCTGAAAGAGCGAGAGACGATGCGCGTCGAGCGGGCGCAACTGGCGGTACACGTCGTAGCTGATCGCGCCCGGCGTGTCGCCGCGGATCTGCAGCGCGTCGTCCTTGCCGCACGGCGACGATGCGGCCAGCGCGGCATGACTCGCCGCGAGGCAGCCGAGCGCGGCCACGACGGCAGCGATGAATGATTGCTTCATATTGATTCTCCAGGATGTGACGGTTGGCCGCGCGTCGCGGCCTCCGGGAAAGCGGATTGAACGTGCCGGCGACAGTTGCGGCCAGGCTCAGGAGCCATCGCTGCCGATCGACGCGACGCCGCGATCGTCGTCGCACGGCGCGCTGCCGAAGCCCCCGTAATGCGCGGACCAGTTTCCGGCGATAGCCGCCTGCGCTTCGCCCAGCGACATGCGCCCTTCGCACACGCAGCGCTTGAGCTTCGCCGTCAGCAACTCCTTGCGACGCTCGCCCTTGTGCCCGCTCCATGGCAACAGATCGAGGTTGTCCTGCGCATCCGGCGATCCGCCCAGCAAGATCGGCACGCGCCGATCCAGCGCGTAACGCGTGCCATGCCCGGCATCGATGCCGCGTTCGGCGAGCAACCGGTCCTTGAGTTCCATCATGTCGTCGAACGGTGGCGAAACCGTGTCGGCGTAGCCGGGCCGGCATATCGTCGTGGCGATGTTCTGCTGCGAAACGCGCTCGTCGAGCATCGACGCGTCTTGTGCAAACGACGCCGACGCATGCAGATACAAGCCCGCCAACACGGCAACGAGCGCTATGGCGCGCAGGCGCCTCTTTCGCGCGAGACCCGTGACGCGGCTCGCGTCACTGATAGTTGATTCGATCCGACTGATGCTGTGCGCCTGCTCAAGCGCGTTCTTCTTCCCTTCGTTCATTAATCAGCGCGCCTTTGAGTAGCGCGGAAGAGTTAATTCGCAGGACAATTAAAACACATCCAGGACGCACGACGTAAATACAGCCAGATTGAATCGCTTCACTTTTTCGATGCTGGCGGCATCGAGGGCATCGCTACGGCGCCGCGATGCCCTCGCCGATGGAGTCTTGCCGATGCACGGAAGCGCCGCCATGACACGCATCAAAACAGACTCGCTCAATGCATCTTGGCAGCCGTAAGCGCCTGCAATGCGCGCACGCGCCCGAGCGCTTCCGTATTGCTCACCGCCTTCTCGTACATTGCCGCGAGATCGGCCTTCAATGCGGTGCGCGAGCCGCCGTCGAGATACACCATATGCCCCGACGGATAGAACCGCGCGGACAGGTTGTTCCGCACCTGCTGGCTCAGGAGCGGCATCTGCTGCAGATCGAGCACCGTCTGATAGAACGGCGTGACGAAGTCATAGAACCCGTTCGCCGACAGCACTTTCAGATCGACGTTGAGCGCCATCACGGCGGCGAGGTCGCCCGCCGTGTAGAGAATGATGTTGCCCTTGCTGTCGAGGCCCTTCTGCTCGCCCGTCGGATCGATATGGCCGAAGTCCCAGAACTTGAACGCCTGATCGTTCAGATCCGTGAACGCCGAGTTCGATGTGAACTTCAACTGCTCGTTCAGATAGACGTTCCACATCGTCGTGTAGACGCCCGTGACGGCCGTCATGGTCGGATCGTTGCCGCCCGAGTTCGGATCGATCTTGCCCGCGATGCCCGTTTCGATTGCGGTGACGCGGCCGTCATATGCGCCGAGCGCGAGCCCCTTCGACTTGAGCAGCGTGGTCAGGAACAGCGAATTGCCCCGGCTGTCGTACCCGGCTATGTCGAGACTCCACGCAAGCAGCGTGGCCTTGTCGATGCCCGTGTACTCGCTGAGCTTTTCGACCACGGCGCTGTCGGTGGTCGGGAACTTGCGCAACGCGTTCAGGTAGTCCGTGCGTGCGAACTGCGCGACCTCTTCGACGAACTGGCCAAGGTCCGTGGGCCGAGGCGCGATGCCGAGCTTCTTGTGATACCACGCGTCCGCGGCGGCTGTGGGCAGCGAGCCGATGGGATTGCCCGCCTGCGTGTAGTCGAGGATCGACGACTGCAGCGTGATGCCGTTCAGATCGACGCCGTCTTCATGCAGCTTGTAGGCGAGCACGCAGCTGCGCGCCGTGCCATACGATTCGCCGAACAGAAACTTCGGCGAATTCCAGCGGTTGTTCTTCGTCAGATAGCGCTTGATGAACTGCTTGATCGAATCCGCGTCCTGATCGACGCCCCAGAAGTCGCGGTTCTTGCGCGGCGCGACGGCGGCCGAATAACCGGTGCCGACCGGGTTGATAAAGATGAGGTCACTCTTGTCGAGCAGGCTGTCCGGGTTGTCTTCCATCTGATACGGCGCGGGCGGCGTGAAGCTCGGCATCGACGTCTTGATGCGGCGCGGTGCGAACGATCCCAGCAGCACGAACACCGACGACGAGCCCGGTCCGCCGTTATAGAAGAACGTGAGCGGCCGGCTCTCTTCCTTCTGGTTATCCTGCGTGAACGCGACATAGAATACCTTCGCGCTCGGCAGCGAACTGGATGGATCGACCGTTACCAGATGGCCAGCTGTTGCCGTGTAGTTGAGCTTCTTGCCGCCGATCGTGATCGAATGCTTCGTGATCGCTGCGCTCTCGCTGGTGTCGGTGACCGAGTCGTCGGGCCCGTTGCCATATGCGACGGGATCGAAGAACGGGTGGTCACCGGCCTTGTGAGACGCGCTCGCAGCGGATGCTTCCTGCGTGGCGTGTGAGTTGTGAGGCGACTGCGAACTGCCGGAAGCTGATTCTGTATTCGTCATGATCGCTCCATTGAATGCCTGTATGTGTTACCCACTGTTGCGATGCATTCATCGCCGCCAAAAGCACGGCGCCCGAGCCGCGAGCGCCCGCTCATCAGACTATAAAGCTGCCGCCACCTTCACACCATTGGGACTGCCCAATCCCGTGCAGGCATCCCAGCCGGTCGTCGCGGCATAACTGCCGTTGTTGCCCTGCGTGATGTCGTTGCAGGCGCCCGCCGCCTTGTACAGCTTCGGATTGACGAAGCCGACGGGCGCGCCCTTCGCACCGTTGATGCGCGCGATCAGCGCGGCCCACAGCGGCGCGACGGCGCTGGTGCCGCCGATCACCGTGTTGCTGCCGTCGACGATCACGTCGTAGCCGGTGAGCGGTGACGCGTCGCCCGCCACGTCCGGCACGCCGCGCCCCGTCAGCGCGTGCTTGCCCTGCGAGCCCGATACGGACAGCCCTTCCTGCCACGCCGGCACGGGGAACGTGCCGCTCACGCCCCCGCCCGACGCGCCGCCGTTCGCGCCGTCGTTCCACACCACTTCGTGCGAGACCGCTTGCCCCGAGCCTTGCAGGCTGGTGCCGCCGCAAGCGAGTACGTACGGGCTCGACGCGGGGAAATCGACATGGTCGCTGCCGTCGCCCACGCCGTCGCCGGAGCCACTGTCGCCCGATGCCGCGCAGACAGTCACACCGATCGCTGCAGCCGATTGCAGCACATCGTTGAACGCGTTCATCGACTGCGCGGTCCACACGCTTTCCGGCGCGCCCCAGCTGATCGAAATCACCGACGGTTTGTTGGTCGTGTCATGCACCGCGCGGCTGACGGCGTCGATGAAGCCCGCGTCGCTGTTGGTCGTGAAGTAGACGGCGATAGTCGCGCCCGGCGCGATCGCGCCGGCGATCTCGACGTCGAGCGTCACTTCGCCGTCCGGTCCGTTCGGATCGCCAGTAGGATGGTTGCCGCCCTGGTCGACACCAACGGCAACGACTTTCGGCGAGCCCACGCCGAGGCTCGAAAAATAGTTGTCGAGGTCGGCCGTGCGATAGCCGCCGCCCAGTTCGATGATGCCGATGCACTGGCCGCTGCCGTCGCCCTGCGGAAACCGGTACAGCGAAGCGAGTTGCAACGGCGTGAACGACGATGCCTGCTGCGCCTGCGCCGGCCGGAACGGCGGACGGATGCGGAAATGCGGGCGCGCTTGCGGGCGGTCGTCGAGACCGAGCACGGCAGTGACGACGCCATGCAGATCGTCGGGTACGCTGATCGCGCCCGTGCGGCCACGAAACTGGCCCATCGATTGATGCTCGTAGTGCTGCAGTTGAACGTCGAACGCCGTCTGGAACTGATCGATCTTGCCGCTCAGTACCACAGTGCGCGCCGAGGCGTCTTCACGCACGACCGTCAGCCCGTGCTGCGCAGCGAAGGCTTTCAGTTTCGCAATGTCGTCCGCCGATGCGCCAAAACGCTGTTCGAGTTCCTCACGTGTAAGCGGCTTTGCATCCGCCGCGCCTGCTTCGATCTTTTTCATCATCTGGGCGAACTGCGGCTCGTCCTTGCGGCGCAGCACGACGACGACCTGAATCGTTTCCGACGGATCGCACTGCGCGATCACCTTCGAACCGGGCGCGAGCGTGCGCTCGCTGCCGGGCAATGGATGCTTCGACATGGTTGCGATTCTCCCTGTGTCGACGGGCGTGGGCGCCTGGCGCTGACTCCCGTCTCATCCAGCTTGGTTGCGGCGAATGACTCGAAGCCACGCGTTTTGATACACGGTGCACCGACGGGCGCTCAGGCGCGCCGTCATGCCACGCGGCAACGACATCCGTCCGACCAATCCATTCGAACACAGTTCCAGCGCGACCGACACCTGGCCGATCGGCTAGCCTCCAGCATGGGTCAAATCGGGGTTACGTTGCTCCAGCAGCTTTTACGCTGTTGCGTTACGCTATGCGACCGCGAGCCAGAGAGCGCGCGGCTCCAGCAATTCAAGGACCCTCCATGACCATTTCGATGTTTCAGGCATCCATCCCCGTGCTGATTCGCGGCCTCACGAACCTGCAGGCCATTCTCGGCAAGGGACAGGCGCACGCGGCAGAAAAACAGATCGACCCGTCGGTGCTCACGGGCGCCCGTCTCTTTCCGGACATGCATCCGCTGGCCCGTCAGGTGCACATCGCAACGGATACCGCGAAGGGTTGCGCAGCGCGGCTGGCCGGCGTCGAAGCGCCGAAGTTCGACGACGTGGAGTTCACGTTCGACGAGCTGAACGCGCGCATTCAAAAAACCATCGATTATCTGAAGGAGTTCAACGCGGCGCAGATCGACGGCTCGGAGACACGCGCTGTAACGCTGAAGATGCGCAGCGGCCCGGTCGAGTTCACCGGCCAGTCTTATCTGCTCGGCTTCGCGATGCCGAACTTCTATTTCCACATCACGACGACGTACGACATCCTGCGTCATAACGGCGTCGAACTCGGCAAGCTCGATTTCCTCGGCAAGCCGAACAGCTAACGCTGAAGGGAAATATTGGCGAGCGATGCGCGAACCGGTTCTAGCCGGGTTCGCGCGTCGCGGCTGAAGCGAGGAATTGCGTAAGACGCGCCCTGATGCAAGTCAGACGCGCGGCTGGAATGCGATGATGCCCATGCCCGCCAGCGTCAGCGCGACGCCCGCGAGATCCCATGCGCTCGGACGCACATGGTCGACGCACCATAGCCAGAGAATCGCCACCGCTACATAGACGCCGCCGTATGCCGCATAGACGCGGCCCGCCGCCGCGCCGTGAAAGGTCAGAAGCCACGCAAACAGCGCGAGGCTCAATGCGCCCGGCAACAACAGCCACGCTGGGCCGCCGTCCTTGAGCCAGCGCCAGGGCAGATAGCAGCCGACGATCTCGGCGATCGCGGTCACAACGTACAGCAACAGGGTCTTCATCGGCAGGATTGAGGTGATCGGTCAATGCGGCGTCAAGGCTTTGGCCGTGCAGTCTATCGCCTTTATTGACACAATCACTTTGCCTGCCGGCGGCGCACCATGCGACATTGACCTTTCATCCTCCATTCAAACGATCACGAGCACGCCAGCATGAGTGTCAAATCGCCCTGTATCGACATCTGCAAGTTCGACGGCAAGACCGGTTATTGCGTCGGCTGCCTGCGCACGAAGGAGGAATGCAAAGGCTGGAAGAAGATGAAAGACAAGCATCGCCGCAAGGTCATCGACCAGAAGCCGGAACGCGCGGCGATGATCCGCAAATAAGCACGCGCAGCGCGGGCGCGCTTCACAGGCACATCAATCGAGCGACAGACGCAGCGCGAAACCGATCAGCGCGGCGGAGAACGTCCAGCGCTGCACAGACTGTGCGAGCGGATGCGCGCGCACCCAGCCGGCGATCCGCGCGGCGCCGATTGCATAGACGGCGTCGAAACACGCGCCGAGCGCAACCAGCACGACACCCAGTTCAACCATCTGCCACGCGACGGGCCCCGCTTCCGGACGCACGAACTGCGGCAACAGCACCGAACAGAACAGCAGCGCCTTCGGGTTCAGCAGATTCGTGAACAGCCCTTTGACGAACGCCGTCCGCAACGCGCCGTCCTCGTCTGTCTGCACGCCACTCGATGGCAGCGCGAACATCGGTGAGCGGAAAATCTGCACGGCCACCCACGCCAGATAGATCGCGCCGCCGTAGCGCACCACTTCGTAGAGCCACGGCGCGTTGCGCAGCAGCGCGGCGACGCCGCAAGCGGACAGCGTGACATGCGTCGCGCGCGAAAGGCCAAGGCCGACGGCGGCGGCAAAACCATTGCGCGCGCCGCGTCCGATGCTCGTCTGCAGCACGAGCGCCATGTCCGGTCCGGGCAGCGCAAACACCACGACCAGGGCCGTGACATACATGATCAGAAGATGAGCGGAAATCATGGGGAACCTCTCGTTTCGAGGCATTCATGATGCATTCGAGTGAGTAGCGAATATTGGCGATTTTCTACCACTTAGCATCACGGATTAGCGGATTGCCCTAAAATAGCTCAACCCATAAAAGGTTTCCGCTAAGCATGATCGGACTCGACAAAACAGACCGCGCAATCCTCGCCGCGTTGCAATCGGACGGCCGGATGTCCAACGCGAAACTCGCCGACACGGTCGGCCTGAGCGAAACGCCCTGCGCGCGACGGCTCAAGCGCCTCGAAAACGACGGGTATATCGAGCGCTATCGCGCGATGCTGTCGCGCTCGGCGCTCGGATATGGCGTCGTCGCGTTCGTGTACGTGCGCTTTGCCGTGCATGACCGCGCCACCGCGACGCGCTTCGAGCGCGAGGTGCTGGCGATCCCGCGCATCCTGTCGTGCCACAACGTATCGGGCAGCGCCGATTACGTGCTGCAAGTGGTCGCGCGCGACCTCGACGATTACGGCACGTTCATGCGCGACGAGATGCGCAGCTTGCCGGGCGTGACGTCGGTGGAATCGTCGCTGTCGCTGCGCGAGGTGAAGGCAAACGGCGGCTTGCCCTTGAGCTGAACCATGCGACGCAGAGCGCGAAATGCGCGGCGACTCGTGGCATAGTGAGCGCCTCGCCGTCACGGCACGATGAATCACGGAGCATTGGTATGGACCACGCAGCAGCGCGAGCCGAAGAAACCCGCGCAATGGAGCGCGTTCTGAACGCAACGAAACAGGTGCAGACGGCGTTCGCCGCGCTGCAGTCGCAATTCCCGCCGGACGGCAGCGGCCGCCCATCGCAGATCGCGTTGCAGACTTTCGACGCCGCGCTGCAGGAACTGGAAGACGCCCAATCCGAATTCGACACGATCCTCAACGATCTGCTTGACGGCAACCGTTGAGCCGACTACGCGCCGGGCGGCTGATGAAGTCCGGCGTAACGCGCGGCGCGGGCATGTACGGATGCCTCTGCCGCGCGCCGCGGAGAAGGCGGGAGTTGGCGGGGACTGACAGTTAGTTGCGATTGTGCGGGCCGCGATCATCACTATAGTGAATGACGGCTGATTCAATAAATAAACTTTCGAAATACACCCGCCGCCGCTAAGCTGGCTTCACCTCTTTAAGGCGAAGCATGTGATGGCGGAACTCTATCTGGTACGGCATGGCCAGGCGTCCCTGGGCGCCGACGATTACGACCAACTTTCGGACGCAGGCGAACAGCAAGGCATCTGGCTCGGCGAATACTTCGCACAGCGCGATATCGCGTTCGACCGCGTGATGACAGGCACCCTGCGCCGCCACGCGCAGACCGCAGATGCGATCCGGCGCGGGCTCGGTGTGCCGCGCATCGATTGCGAGATCCATCCCGGTCTCGACGAATACGACTTCCACGCACTGTTTCGCGCGCTCGGCGACGAGCACAGCGCGCTGGCCGAACGCGCCACGCGCAGTCCACGCGATTTCTTCAAGGCTTTGCGCGAAGTCCTGCAACTGTGGACGGAAGGCGCGCTCGACGGCCGCGCGCCCGAAACCTGGGTCGCGTTCCAGCAACGCGTCGCCGAAGCGCGCGGCGCGATCCAGCAAGGCAGCGGCCAGCGCGTGCTGGTCGTGAGTTCCGGCGGCGTGATCGCCGCGCTGACGCAGCAGGTCTTGCAGGCGCCCGCCGCCACGGCCATCGCGCTCAACATGCAGATACGCAACAGCAGCGTCAGTCATTACTTCTTCAATCGCGACACGCTGCATCTGTCGAGCTTCAACGGCATCGGCCATCTCGACGATCCGCAGCGCCGCGCCTTCCAGACCTATGGCTAATTCAGGGCTTAACGCATCGAACGATATGACTTGCGATCACCACGACACCACGCTCGACCTCGCCCGCCTTGCACGATATCTGGAGCAACACGTCGCGGGCTTCCGCGGCCCGTTGCGCGCGACGAAGTTCGCAGGCGGCCAGTCCAATCCGACTTATCTGCTCGACGCGCAGAGTGGCCGCTACGTGCTCCGCCGCCAGCCGCCCGGTCAGTTGCTGAAATCGGCGCATGCCGTCGACCGCGAATTCCGCGTGCTGAGCGCGCTCGCCGATACGCCCGTGCCTGTCGCGCACGCCTGGCATCTGTGCGAGGACCGCGAAGTAATCGGCAGCATGTTCTACGTGATGAGCTACGAGGAAGGCCGGATCTTCTGGAACCCGGCGCTGCCCGAAGTGGAGCGCGACGCGCGACGCGACTATTATGCGTCGATCGTGAAGACGCTCGCAGCGTTGCATGACGTCGATCCTCAAGCAGTGGGACTCGCCGACTATGGACGCGCCGGCAATTACTTCGAGCGTCAGATTGGCGTCTGGACGAAACAGTACCGCGCCGCCGAAACACAACGCATCGACGCGATGGAAGCGCTGATCGACTGGTTGCCCGCGCACTGCCCTGCCGATGGACTGCGCGCATCGCTCGTGCATGGCGACTTCCGCATCGACAACCTGATCTTCGCGAGCGACGCGCCACAAGTACGCGCGATTCTCGACTGGGAACTGTCGACGCTCGGCGATCCGCTCGCCGATCTTGCGTACTTCTGCATGTGCTTGCGGCTGCCCGCGCACGGTCATATCACGGGATTGCGCGGACAGGATCGCGCGGTCCTGGGTGTGCCCGACGAAGAAGAAATCATCGCCCAGTATTGCGCGCTGCGCGGGCTGCCCGCGATCGACAACTGGCCGTTCTACCTTGCATTCAGCTTCTTCCGGCTTGCGTCGATTGCGCAGGGCGTGAAGGCACGCGCGCTGCAAGGCAATGCATCGAGTGCGCAGGCGCATCAGGTCGGCGCGATGGTCGAGCCGCTCGCGCAACTTGCCGCCGAGCTGATCGCGTAAGCCTCGAACACAATCATCGACGAGAACATGAAGGAGACAACATTGAGCACGAACCTTTTCGACCTGACGGACCGCATTGCACTCGTGACGGGCGCGAGCCGCGGGATTGGCGAAGCGATCGCGAGATTGCTCGCGCAACAGGGCGCGCATGTGATTGTGTCGAGCCGCAAGCTCGAAGAATGTGAGCATGTCGCGGCGGATATCCGCGCGGCGGGCGGGAGTGCCGAAGCGTTTGCGTGTCACGTCGGGCATATGGAGGACATCGCGGCGACGTTCGCGCATATTCGCGAGAAGCATGGGCGGCTGGATATTCTCGTGAATAACGCTGCCGCGAATCCCTATTTTGGGCACATTCTCGATACGGATCTTGCTGCGTATAACAAGACTGTCGAGGTGAATGTGCGTGGGTATTTTTTTATGTCGGTGGAAGCGGGCAAGTTGATGAAGGAGCGAGGACGTGGCGCGATTGTTAATACGGCGTCTGTCAACGCGCTGCATCCTGGTGATATGCAAGGGATTTATTCGATCACCAAGGCGGCTGTCGTCAACATGACCAAGGCGTTTGCCAAGGAATGTGGGCCGCTCGGGATTCGCGTTAATGCTCTGTTGCCTGGGCTTACGAGGACCAAGTTTGCTGGCGCGCTGTTTGAGAACAAGGATATTTATGACCAATGGGTCAGCAATATTCCGCTGCGCCGGCATGGGGAGCCTTCTGAAATGGCCGGGACGGTGTTGTATCTCGTTTCTGATGCAGCTAGCTATACGAATGGGGAATGTATTGTTGTTGATGGAGGATTGACCGTCTAGGGTTTTTTTGCCCTGCGGGCGCGTTGGTTCGCGGTGCGGCGTATTTGCTCTTTGCGTTGGGCTTTGCGTTGGGCTTTGCGTTGGCCTTTGCGTTGGCCTTTGCGCTGGCCTTTGCGCTGGCCTTTGCGCTGGCCTTTGCGCTGGCCTTTGCGCTGGCATCCGCGGTTTGTCTTCGTGCTTCACGCGTCGCCCCTGTGCGGGGCGGCACCTACTTTTCTTTGCCGCCGCAAAGAAAAGTAGGCAAAAGAAAGCGGCTAACACCGCTAATTCTTGTTTTTGCCTGAGGGCCCCCAAAGGGTCTTACGCTTCACACGGCAGCGCGCCGGTCCGCGCTCGTTGCCAACGCTTCGAACAGATGCCTCACCCGCTTCAGACACCTGCACAAGGGCAAGCGGCAGCCAATGGTTTGTGCCGCCCAGGTGGCAAACTGTGTGTAGGTTGTCGCGTCGTATAGCTTGGCGCTCTTACATGGAGGAACGCGTGCGCTATCGGTCCGAAGTGAGGCGTGCGAGGCACTACGGCCTACACACAGTTTGCCACCTGGGCGGCGGTGGAATATCTGACGCGGCGTGCGGCAATGCGGGGGCGTGAAGCGGGTGAGGCGCACCGCAAGAGCGTTGGCAACGAACATGGGTCACGTGATTGCCGTGTGAAGCGTAAGACCCTTCGGGGGCCCTCAGGCACGAAGAAATGTTGGCGGTGTTAGCCGCTTTCTTTTGCCTACTTTTCTTTGCGGCGGCAAAGAAAAGTAGGTGCCGCCCCGCACAGGGGCGACGCTTGAAGCACGCTAACAAAACGCGGATGCCAGCGCAAAGGCCAAAACGCCGAACCGCGACCCATGAATTACGAAGGCATAACGCGGATGCCAGCACAAAGGCAAACACCCAACACCAGCACTCGCGCACCAAGTACCAAGTACCAAGCACCAAGCACCAAACAGAGGAAACACATCATGAACTTCGGCTACAGCCAAAAAGTAGAAACCCTCCGCCACCGCGTACGCGCCTTCATGGACGAGCACATCGTGCCCCGCCACGCCCAGTGGCTCGACGAAGTGCATGCGGGCCACTTCCCCGCCTCCTTCATGGAAGAGCTAAAAGCAAAAGCCAAATCCGAGGGCCTGTGGAACCTGTTCCTGCCGCACCTGAAGAACGACGAACCCGGCACAGCCCTGACGAACCTCGAATACGCGCCGCTAGCCGAAATCATGGGCCGCATCTCCTGGGCCCCCGAAGTCTTCAACTGCAACGCACCCGACACAGGCAACATGGAACTGCTCCACATGTTCGCGACACCCGCGCAACGGGAGCAATGGCTCACACCACTACTTGAAGGCACAATCCGCTCAGCCTTCGCGATGACCGAACCCGACGTCCCGTCGTCAGATGCAACCAACATCACGACATCGATCCGCCGCGACGGCGACGACTACGTGATCAACGGCCGCAAATGGTTCATCACGAACGCCGCGCATCCGAACTGCAAGATCTTCATCGTGATGGGAAAAACAAACCCGGACGCGGAAACGCACCAGCAACAAAGCATGATTCTCGTGCCCGCAGAAACGCCCGGCGTGAAAGTCATCCGCAACATTCCCGTGATGAACCACATCTCACCGGAAGGCCATTGCGAAATGACATTCACAAACGTGCGCGTCCCCGCCACGAACCTGCTCGGCGAAGAAGGTAGCGGTTTCGCGCTCGCGCAGGCGCGGCTCGGACCGGGACGCATCCACCACTGCATGCGCTCGATCGGCGCGGCGGAACTCGCGCTCGAACTGATGATCGAGCGGTCGCAGGAACGCAAGACGTTCGGCAAGTATCTGCATCAGCACGGCACGATCGGCGAATGGATTGCGAAGTCCCGCATCGAAATCGATCAGGCAAGGCTGCTCGTGCTGAAGACCGCGTGGCTCATCGACGAAGTCGGCGCCAAAGCAGCGCGCAAGGAAATCTCGATGATCAAGGCGATCGTTCCGCAACTGCACACCACCGTCTGCGATCGCGCGATGCAGGTGTTCGGCGCAATGGGCCTGAGCCCCGATACGCCGCTCGCCGATCACTGGACCTGGGGCCGCGCGCTGCGTTACGCGGATGGTCCCGATGAAGTCCACCTGCAGGCAATCGCGCGCATGGAACTCGCACAAAGCAAGGAGACGCTGGGAGCCGCCGCCGCGTATCTGACCATGCCGCCGCGCGATTGAATGCACACACGGACGCAACGCATCGATGCCCTCGCTTATCATGTCGACTCGGCGTGAGGCCGGTGTAGGCGCTAAAGCGCTAACTCCCGTCGACAAGGAAACTCCGCGATGCGTCCACCCAAACTCGATCTGAACCTCTTCGTCGTATTCGAAGCGATCTACGACAAACGCAACCTGACGCGCGCGGCCGACATGCTGTTCATCACGCAGCCCGCCGTCAGCAATGCGCTCGCTCGTATGCGCAAGGCGTTCAACGATCCCCTCTTCGTCAGCACGCCGTCGGGCATGGTGCCGACGCCCCTGTCCGAGAACATCATCGGCCGCGTGCGCGAAGCGCTGCAATTGCTGGAAACGAGCGCAACGGAAGGCGACGTGTTCGTGCCCGCCGCGTCGGAGCGCACGTTCCGTCTCAGCATGCCCGACTTGACCGAGGCGATCCTCCTGCCCGCGCTCGGCGAAGTGCTGCAGCAGCAGGCACCCGGCATGCGCATCGAAAGCTATTTCACCCCGCGCAGCGAAGTGGCCGCCGCGCTCGCGACGGGCAAGATCGACTTCGCGATCGACGTGCCCCTCATCGACGATCCGCAACTGCATCAGATGCCGCTCGGCAGCGACCGCTACGCGTGCATGCTGCGCCACGATCATCCGTTCGAAGGCGACACGCTGTCCATGGACGACTATCTCGCGCTCGGCCACATTCAGGTGTCGAGCCGCCGACAGGGCAGCGGCCTCGTCGACGCCGAATTGCACAAGCTCGGCAAGCGCCGCCAGTTGCAGATGCGCGTGCAGCACTACATGGTCGCGCCGCTCATCGCGCTGCGCACCGATCTCGCGCTGACCGCGCCCGTGCAGTTGCTGCAACGCTACGACGCGCGCATCCTCGCACTGCCGTTTGCGCTCGCGAAGCTCGAATGGCATCTGTACTGGCATCGCAGCGGCGAGCAGGACCAGGCGAACCGCTGGGTGCGCGGCGAAGTGATCCGGCTGATGAAGGAAATGGCCGAGGCAGGCGGCGTGTAGAACGTTGCCGCACGTCAGTGACGGCGGCAGCAACATCTGGTAAGGAAAGGCCTCTTTTCACGGCTGTTCCGCGTTTTGGAAACGGCCTCTTGCGGCGATCATCGCTTGAATCCGCAGGCGCGCGTGCGCCTGGCGGAGCGACCTAAGCGAATCATCGACGTAGAGAAAGACGTGAATACCTTGTTCGCACGAACGGTGCTGTTATCGGTGGCGATGTTGCTTACCGTGCATGTCGGTTATCGGCTGATCGAGTCGGTTTCTTTAGCCGCTGACGGCTTTCCTTCCAGCGCGCCGCAAGCGGGCGCGTCGTACGCCGCGCGCGAAGACACCTTCCTCGATACGGGCGACGCGACGCGCATCGGCCCCGCGCTGTCGATCCGTCCGCGCATCGTCGATCTCGGCGCGTCCGTCACACCCAGCCTGCGCGCCGCCGTGTGGAACGCCGCTCCGATGTCCGCCTCGTTGCCCACCTCATTGACCGCCTCAATGAGCGCGTTCGCGCTGGCCGACACCGCATCGCCCGATAGCTGGGACGATGCGCCCTTCTCCTACGCTTACGACCCGCGCTTCGCGCCGTTGATCCTGTCGCTGCCTGCCGCGTTGATCGCGCTGTGCGCCTACTGGTTCTGCCAGATGCGGCGCAACCTGTGCGAGCTCGCGCAGATGGCGCGCAACGCGGACGCAGGCGGCACCGCGCTGCGCGCGCCCGATCGCGGCGTGTGCGACGTGCGCGTGCTCGCGCGCGCGTTGAACGACCTGATGGGCCGCCACAGCCGTGCACTCGACGAACAGTCGACGGCGCTCGCCGCGTTCTCGCGGCAGATCGACGCGCGCGTCGCCCGCTTGCGCACCCGTGCGCTGCACGTCGCGCAATGGCACAGGCGCGTGGGGTTCATCGAAGACATCGACCTGTTCTCGAACGTCGCGCGTCAGTTCGTCGACGTCGTGGGACGCAGCGAAACGCAAGCGGCGCATGTGTGCGTCGATGCATGGCTGCACGACCGCTTCGTGCACGGCGCCACGCTCGACGACGCGAAGATCGTGCTGCGCCTGAATGCAGGCGCGGACTTCAAGCTGCCGCGCAACGCGCTGGAGCGGCTCGTCGGCAATCTGGTCGGCAATGCGCTCGCGCACGGCGCGCCGCCCATCGAAATCTGCACGGCGCGCGGCGTGCGCACGTGGATGCTGAGCGTGCGCGATCACGGCAAGGGCATCAGCGAAAGCGAACTCGCAGCGGCGACGCAGCCGTTCGTGCGCTTCACGTCGAACGAGACAACCGACGAACCACACATGGAACTCGGCGAACATTGGGGACTCGGACTCGCGATCGTCAGCCGGCTCGCGCAGCATTGCGGCGCGAAGCTCAAGCTCGGCAATCATCCCGAAGGCGGGCTGTGGGCGCGCGTGATCGTGTCGATGCCCAAGGCCCGCCTGAATTGACGCTCACGGGTTCCATGGCGGATTCCACCCGGTTGAAAGCAGAGGAAATAAGGCTCTCTTAAGCAGACGCCCCCTAGTCTGTGGCCTTTGTGCCGCGCTGCAGCGAAACACGACGCTCGACGCGGCGCCCTTCACTCACTTTCACGCCCGACGCCATGGAAAAACTGAATAACGCCGTCGCCAAGGTTCCCGAGGTCACGCTCGCGTTCTGGATCATCAAGATTGCCGCTACCACGCTCGGCGAAACGGGCGGCGATGCCGCTTCGATGTCGATGAGCCTCGGCTATCTCGTCAGCACGCTGATCTTCGGCGTCATATTTCTGGTCGCCGTGACCGCGCAGATCAAGGCGGACCGGTTCAATCCCGTGTTGTACTGGATCACGATCATCGCGACGACGACGGTCGGCACGACGCTCGCCGATTTTGCCGACCGCTCGCTGGGCATCGGCTATGCGGGCGGCAGCGCGCTGCTGCTAGGCCTGCTGCTCGCCTCGCTGCTGGTCTGGTATCGGACGATGGGGTCGGTGTCCGTCACGACCGTTTCGTCCTCGAAGGCAGAAATGTTCTACTGGGTGACGATCATGTTCTCGCAGACGCTCGGCACCGCGCTCGGCGACTGGACAGCCGACACCGAAGGTCTCGGCTATGCCGGCGCGGCGCTGATTTACGGCGGCCTGCTGCTGGCGATCGTCATCGCGCACTACGCGACCCGGATGCCGCGCACCTTGCTCTTCTGGGCGGCGTTCATCCTGACGCGCCCGCTCGGCGCCGTAGTCGGCGATTTCCTCGATAAGCCGATCGCAAACGGCGGTCTCGCGATGAGCCGCTATGGCGCATCGATCGCGCTCGTCCTGTTCATTCTGGTTTGCGGGACGCTTTTCCGGCAGCGGCCAGCGAAGGTTTCGCACTAGTTGCGCGATACGGCCGCCCACGCAGCGGCGCTAATTTGCAGCGCTGCGCCTGTGCAGGCAGTCGTCTGGGCGCAACTTGCTGCCCCGCTCCGCGACGGGCACCTTGCAGTTGTCGACGCGCTGGTCGTCGCTTGCCTTGTTGCCAAGACGTTCCTTTAGCGTTTTGGGTTCGCTTGCCGCGGTGTCGTCGGCAGCGGCGGCAGCGGCGGCATTGGCCGCATGCGCCGACGCAGCGCCACCCATCGCGACCAGCGCAACAAACACATACGCGATGGCGGACGTTGACGGCATCACATGCCCTCCCGTGACTGTTGCCCAATATTAGGTCAACTCGCCGCCGGGAAGATTGCTTACTCATTCTTCCGAGCGCGCACCGCGTCCCAGCACGCCATTATTCGTTGGCAAATCCTGAGAACGATCCCTTCTCGGGCAACGTGCTCGCCGCGCAGCGCTGGGATCAGCTCGATCCGGGGGCGCGCGCGCTGTGTCGGTGATTTATCCGCTGCATACGGGCGAACTCGGCGGGCCACTGCTGATGACTGTTCTGGGCGTCGGCGGCCTCGCGCTGTTCGAGCTTTCCGTGACGGGCGTCTGGCAGTGGTGGCGGCGTCGCAAGGCGCGCCGCATGCCCAGCAGCACACGCAACCGCTAACGGCACCCATAGCGCCGAAACTACTTTGATTCTGAACATTGATTGGTTCGCTCGCGCGACGGCCTTCGCTACATTGAAGGCTTCGATCACAGCCGGGCCCGAGGGCGATCAATGGCACAGCTTCTACGCTTTGCATCCTTCACGCAGTCGCGCGCCCTGCGCGACTTCCTGACGACGGCAGCCGCCGCGCTCGCCCTCAGCTACTTCGGAACCCCGCAATCCGACCGTTTTCCGGACTGAAACCCGGCGAAACGCGCTACTGGAACGCCTTAAAACGCTTGCGCTCATACGCGATAACGATAGCGCTCGATATTATTTGCGCGGCCACGAGCGGCTCTCTACGATCTCGGCATCTTCAACCGATGACTTCTGAATCATGAAAACAACCAAGACGCTCAAAGCCGCACTCTTCTCCGTTCTGCTGACATGCGGGATTGTGAGCGTACAAGCGGCACTCGCCGCGGACCAGACGGTGCGCGTCGGCATCATGTCCGGCGAAGACGAAGACGTGTGGCGCGCCGTCGCGGCCAACGCGGCGAAGCACGGCATCAAGGTCAAGATCACGACGTTCTCCGACTACACGCAACCCAATGAGGCGCTCGCGCAACACGACCTCGATGCCAACTCGTTCCAGCACAAGCCGTATCTCGATGCGCAAATCGCCGCGCGCCACTATGACATCGTGCCTGTCGGCTTTACCTATGTGCAGCCGATCGGCCTCTACTCGCGCAAGGTGAAGTCGGTCGCAGCGCTGCCGCAAAACGCGACCATCGGCGTGCCGAACGACCCGAGCAACGAAGGCCGCGCGCTGCTGCTGTTGCAGGCCAACGGGCTCATCAAGCTGCGTCCCGACGTGGGCCTGCTGCCGACGGCTCGCGACATCGCGGACAATCCGAAGCATATCCAGATCAAGGAACTCGACGCGGGCATCGTGGGCCGCGCGATCACCGATGTGGACGCAGCCGTCGTCAACACCGACTGGGCGATCAAGGCGGGCATCCAGATTCCGCAGGAACGCATCGCGCAAGAAAAGGTGCCGGGCAATCCGTATCGCAACTTCATCGCGGTCAATGCGAAGGATGCGAAGGCGGCCTGGGTGAAGACGCTGGTCGACAGCTATCAGCAGGTCAATGTCGCTTCATCGATCCTGACCGTCTATCACGGCGCAACGCTGCCCGCATGGGACGGCGCACCGCAGCACTAAGCGCGCGCACTCGCCATGTCTATGACTAACCGACGCTCGTTCCTGAAACAGTCGCTCGCCGCCGCTGCGGCAGCGGCCGTGCCTGCCGCCTTCGCGCAAGGTTCACCGCGCACGCTGCGCATCGGCAATCAGAAGGGTTATCTGAATCTGCTGAAGGGACGCGGCACGCTCGAAAAGCGGCTCGCGCCGCTCAATGTATCCGTGAGCTGGACCGAGTTCTCCGCGGGCCCCGTGCAACTGGAAGCGCTGAACGTCGGTTCGATCGATTTCGGCGACGTCGGCGAAGCGCCACCGATCTTCGCGCAGGCCGCGGGCGCGCCGCTCGCGTACGTGGCGGCGACGGTGACGCGGCCGCAATCCGAAGCCGTGCTCGTACCGCCGAATTCGCCCATCCACACGGTCGCCGACCTGAAGGGAAAGCGGATCGCGCTCAACAAAGGCAGCAACGTCCACTACTTTCTGGTGAAGCTGCTGCGCCAGCACGGCCTGCAATATGCCGACGTGAACCTCGTGTTCCTCGCCCCCGCCGATGCGCGCGCCGCGTTCGAGCGTGCCTCCATCGACGCGTGGGTCATCTGGGACCCGTTCTTCGCCGCAGCGGAGAAATCGCTCGGCGCTCGCGTGATTGCGGATGCGAGCGGCGTGGTCGGCAATCGCGCCTACTACTTTTCGTCGCAGACGTATGCGGCGAAAAATGCCGACGTGATTCGCATCGTGATCGAGGAAATCGGAAAGGTCGATGAGTGGGGCCGGCAGAACAAGGATCAACTGGCGAGCGAACTCGCGCAGTTGTGGGGCTTGCCGAAACCCGTCGTCGATGTGGTCGTGGCGCGCCAGCAGTTCGGCACCCAGCCCATCACGCGCGCGATCCTCGCCGAACAGCAGCAGATTGCGGATACGTTCCTCGAGCTTGGGCTGATTCCAAAGCATGTGGACGTGCTGAAGGCCGCGCCGCCGAACCTCGCGTAGCGCCACCCGTTTCGCGCGTTGCCGTTACAATCCAGCACTTCGATCGTAACAGGCAAACTGCGAGGCACACTGCGCGATGAAATTCCTTCCTGCATCGACACTCGCGGCGGCAATCGCCGTCGCGAGCACGGCTGCGATTGCCGCGGACTCCGGCGCGAACGGTAACCTCAGTTGCGCGATTGGCTATGTGACGGGCGTCGGCGGAGCGGCTGACAGCATGCGCGAATACCTCGCGACACCCGACCGCGACCGCTATCGCTATATTTCCGAACACCCGATCCAATGCCGCGTGAGCGACGAAGGGCGCGCAACCGGCTGCGTCGGCGTCGAGAACCTTCGCAAAGAGAAGGTGAGCGTGTACGACGAGATCGACAGCGCGACGATGTCGGTCGTCGCGCGCATCGAACTCGAACATGGCCAGACGTATCCCGTGATTATCGTCGTTCAGAAGAAGGACGTGCGCTGCGACGATTGAGTTCGCCGCCCTTCCCCTTCACGTCGAAAACGGCTATTCGCTGGTGTCCGCGCCTGCTTCCGCGCTTTCGTCCTCACTTTCGTCCGCGTTTTCGTCCGCGTTTTCGTCCGCTAGCGCCGCCGTGATCTCCACCATCATCTGGTCGAGCAGCCCCAGCACGGGCGTATAACTCGTATGCACCAGATGCAGTTGCCCGTCGAACGTCGCCGCGCCGATCACCTGTTCATCGACGACACCCACCGAAACCGACGGGCCCCAGACCGCGTCGAGCGTGAGCGGGCCGAACCGCTTCGGCAGATTCACGACGCCCAGATTCGTGACCACTGCATCGTTCGCGAATGCCTGCGCGAAAACGGCTTTCGCGTCGGCCGTTCCATTCACGGTGTCGAGCAGCGCGTGTGCCGTCAGCACGCGCTCCGCCAGTACCTCCGTCGACTCGATATCAGCGAACGCCTGTCCGGCGTGGCGCGCGCGGCTCCACAGGCCCGCGTCGCGCGGACCGTCGTCGGCGTGAACGACGCCGCTCGCACACATCGCAAGATGATCGCTGCCGTCGAGCAATCGACGCCGCAAATCGATGGGCGATAGTACGCGCGGTTCCTTCTGCGCATCGGCATTCAGAAAGCACATTGCCCGCGTGAACGCCGCGATCAACGCCGACTGAACCGAGGTACGCTCGGCCCTTGAACGCTCGCGCAGCGCGCGCGTCATCGTGGACGTCAGACGCAGCGCCTCGACATGCGGCGCCGAACCGTCCGGCCGCCGCATCTCCAGCGGCGCACGCATGGGCTCATCCGACGGCACCGGCGCGCTCGAAGGAAGCTTCGGCGCGCCATGCTTCAGTTCGATCAACCGCTCTAGCGCCCTCGTCTCGCCGCTGCGCATCAGATTTTCGCCCGCCACCGCGCGCAGCAGATCGCCGAGCAACGACGTCAGCGACAACCCGTCGCCGATCGAATGATGCACGACGAGCACGATGACCGACCGTGCTTCGCCATGCAGCAGCGTCGCGCGCAGCAGAGGCGGATGCAGCTCATCAAAGGGTTGCGCGATTTGCGCGGCGACTTCATCCGTCCAGTTCGTCGAACCAACCCGCGCCACTTTCATCGGGACCGAACCATGCGGAACGGGCACGAATGCGGGCGCGCCGTTGTTGCCCCGTTCGACGCGCGACCACACGAGCGGCGAATGGTGCGCGACCAGATCGAGCGCGTCCTGCCACTGATCAACGCGCGTAGGTCCCGACACCTCGCCAACCATGGCGAAATGGTTTGGATGACTCTGATTCAACAGATAAAAGAATTTTTCCATTGCACCCAGCGAACGCGCGGCGCGGATCATGACGGGTTCGGCTAATGAATTCATAACGTCCTTCCATGTTTCGTTGGCGGTTGTATTTCGAAGAACGCCTGACGAATTTCGCTTATTCCCTCAACGCGTCAGAAATTTCGATGATCTGATGAATAGCACCGGGCGCTTCGCATTTCAGCACGCGCTGCGAAGTCGCATTGCCACATGCGAAGGCGCGAACTGGATGCAACGCTCGAACGCGATAAGCAAAAAACGTTGGAATAGGCGGCCCGCGACAGTTGTTATGGAGAGAGGTCCTATCTCAAACGGACCGTTTGAATCGCCCGAGAACCTCTCAGTTCTATTTATTAGCGATCCTATCTATATGCGTCACAACGAATGAGGAAGTCGATGATGAAGACCTATAGACCATTATTCGCAATTTCACTCGCCGGCGTTCTGGCAGCCGGCCTCGCGGCATGCGGCGGCGGAAACGATTCGCCGGCGCCGCCCGCGCCGCCCCCCAGCCCGTTCACGTCGACTGCACTGGTTTCCGACGGCAGCACCGCCGCCGCGCATACCGATCCGAACTTGCAGAACGGCTGGGGCGTGGCGTTCAATCCGAAGGGCACCTTCTGGGTGTCGGACAATACGACTCACAAGTCGACGCTTTACGACGGCAATGGCGTCGTGCAATCGCTCGTCGTGACGATTCCCGATGGCAAGAACGGCCCCGCCGGACCGACGGGCATCATCTTCAATTCCACTACGGATTTCACCATCAGCAGCGGCGGCAACAGCAGCACCGCTGTCTTCGTCTGGGCCACCGACGCAGGCACGATCGCCGCGTGGTCGCCGAAAGTTCTGCCGACCCAGGCCGTCACCGCATTCGATGACGGGAGCGCAGGCGCCAACTACAAAGGTTTGACGGCAGCCGCCGTGAACGGCCAGAACCTGCTGTACGCGGCGGACTTTCACAACGGAAAGATCGACGTGTTCAATACCGCGTTCACGAAGATCCAGCTCGACGGACAGTTCAAGGACCCGACGCTACCGGCAGGCTTCGCACCGTTCGGCATCCAGGCGATCGGCAACAACATCTTCGTCACCTACGCGAAGCAGAACGCGACGGCCAACGCGCAGGTCGTCGGAGCCGGACTGGGCGTGCTCGACGAGTTCGATCTCAGCGGCCACTTCGTCAAGCAGTTCGCCGGCATGGGCGGTGTGCTGAATGCGCCGTGGGGACTCGCGCAGGCACCCGCGAACTTTGGCACGTTGAGCAACGATTTGCTGGTCGGCAACTTCGGCGACGGCACGATCGAAGCATTCGATCCGAACAGCGCGAAGGATCTCGGCAAGCTCACGCTGCACGACGGCCAGCCGTTCACGCAACATGGGCTGTGGGGCATCAGCTTCGGCAACGACGTCGACAACCAGCCGAAGAACACGCTGTTCTATGCGGCGGGGCCGAGCAAGACCACGGGCGTGTTCGGCCGCATCGACGCGTCGGCGAATTGATCGAGGATTATCGGAGAGCCGGGCTCTAAAAGGTTTGCGGTTTCGCCCCGCGCGGATGCTATCGCGGGTTTGGGGTTGGGTTTGCGGTTGGCATCCGCGGTTTGCTTTTGGTTTGCTAGCGTTGCCCTGTGCAGGGCGGCACCTACTTTGGGTTGTCCGCGACGCTGGGTTGCTTGCCGGTCTTTTCGCTGGCATCCGCGCTACGGTGTTTGCCATTCAAGCGTCGCCCCTGTGCGGGGCGGCACCTACTTTTCTTTGCCGCCGCAAAGAAAAGTAGGCAAAAGAAAGCGGCTCACACCGCTAATTCTTGTGTTTGCCTGAGGGCCCCCAACCGGTCTTACGCTTCACACGGCAATCACGTGACCCACGTTCGTTGCCAGCGCTCTTGCCGTGCGCCTCACCCGCTTCGCGCGCCCGCGTCGCCGCACGCCGTGCCGGATATCCACCGCCGCCCAGGTGGCAAACTGTGTGTAGGTCGTAGTGACCCGCACGCCTCACTCCGGACCGATAGCAGACGTGTTCCACCATGTAAGAGCGCCAAGCTATACGACGCGACAACCTACACACAGTTTGCCACCTGGGCGGCACATACCATTCGCTGCCGCTTGCCCGGGTACGGGTATTCGAAGCGGGTGAGGCGTTCATTCGAAGCGTTGGCAACGAGCACCAACCAGGGCACTGCCGTGTGAAGCGTGGGACCGGTTGGGGGCCCTCAGGCAGGGAGAAGAGTTGGCGGTGTGAGCCGCTTTCTTTTGCCTACTTTTCTTTGCGGCGGCAAAGAAAAGTAGGTGCCGCCCCGCACAGGGGCAACGCATGAAGCTAGATAACAAATCGCGGATGCCAGCAAAAAGTCAAAAACACCAAACCGGCATCCAAACAGGATCAATCGTCGAGCAACGACAAATCCCGCACCGCGCCCTTATCCGCCGACATCACCAGCTTCGCATAAGCCTTCAGCGCGCCCGACACCTTGCGCGGACGCGGCTTAGCCGGCTTCCAACCCTTCGCGTTCTGCTCCTCACGGCGACGCGCGAGTTCCTCGTCGGACAGCAGCACGTCGATCGTACGGTTCGGAATGTCGATGCGAATACGGTCGCCGTCGCGCACGAGCCCGATCGCACCACCCGCCGCCGCTTCCGGCGAGCAGTGGCCAATCGACAGACCCGATGTACCGCCCGAGAAGCGCCCGTCCGTCAGTAGCGCGCACGCCTTGCCGAGGCCTTTCGACTTGATGTAACTCGTCGGGTACAGCATCTCCTGCATGCCGGGACCACCCTTGGGCCCTTCGTAACGCACGATCACGATATCGCCCGCCTTGACCTTGTCGTTGAGGATGTTCTCCACTGCTTCATCCTGCGACTCCGTCACATGCGCCGAGCCTTCGAACACCAGAATGCTTTCGTCGACGCCCGCCGTCTTCACCACGCAACCGTCGAGCGCGATGTTGCCCGTCAGCACCGCAAGACCGCCTTCCTTCGAGAACGCGTGCTCGTACGAACGAATGCAGCCTTCCGCGCGGTCCAGATCCAGACTCGGCCAGCGCGTGCTCTGGCTGAACGCGACCTGCGTCGGAATGCCGGCGGGGCCTGCCATGTAGAACGTCTTGACGGCTTCGTCGTCGGTGAGGGCGATGTCCCACTGGGCCAGCGCGTCCTTGAGCGTCGCCGTGTGCACGGTCGGGACGTCGGTGTGCAGCTTGCCCGCGCGGTCCAGCTCGCCGAGGATGGCCATGATGCCGCCCGCGCGATGCACGTCTTCGATGTGGTACTTGTTCGTGTTGGGCGCGACCTTGCACAGCTGCGGCACGATGCGCGACAGACGGTCGATATCCGTCATCGTGAAGTCGATTTCCGCTTCCCGCGCGATGGCGAGCAGGTGCAGGATCGTGTTGGTCGAGCCGCCCATCGCGATATCGAGCGTCATCGCGTTTTCGAACGCCTTGAAGCCGACCGAACGCGGCAGGATGCGCTCGTCTTCGTTCTCGTAGTACTGGCGCGCCAGTTCGACGACACGGCGCCCCGCGCGCTTGAACAGTTGCTCACGGTCCGCGTGCGTCGCGACCACCGTGCCGTTGCCAGGCAGCGAAAGACCCAGCGCTTCCGTCAGGCAGTTCATCGAGTTGGCCGTGAACATGCCCGAGCACGAACCGCAGGTCGGGCACGCAGAGCGCTCCACTTCGGCGACGTCGGCGTCGGAGTATGACTGGTCGGCAGCGATCACCATCGCGTCCACGAGGTCGAGCTTCTTGAACTCGATGGTGCCCGTCTTCGGGTTCGCGAGACGCGTCTTGCCGGCTTCCATCGGGCCGCCGGACACGAAGATCACGGGAATGTTGAGGCGCATCGCGGCCATCAGCATGCCGGGGGTGATCTTGTCGCAGTTGGAGATGCACACCATCGCGTCGGCGCAGTGCGCATTGACCATGTATTCGACGGAGTCCGCGATGATGTCGCGGCTCGGCAGCGAATACAGCATGCCGTCATGGCCCATCGCAATGCCGTCGTCGACGGCGATGGTGTTGAATTCCTTGGCTACGCCGCCCGCCGCTTCGATTTCACGCGCGACGAGTTGGCCCAGGTCTTTCAGGTGCACGTGTCCGGGCACGAACTGGGTGAACGAATTGACCACCGCGATGATCGGCTTCGAGAAGTCTTCGTCTTTCATGCCGGTGGCGCGCCACAGCGAGCGCGCCCCAGCCATGTTGCGGCCGGCGGTGGAGGTTTTGGAACGGTATGCGGGCATCGTGGTTGTGGGAGAGTTATCGCGGAGAGAAAGCGGGCCACGGGAATAAAGGCCCCTTGAGCGCCCGTGCGAACAACCTCGTGAGTCGCGCCCTGGGCAAACCGCGATTATCCCACACAGCCTTTAGGCACGTCGGAATCCCACTACCTGGAAATCCCCGCCCGCGCTTACGGCGCGTACCGCGTGAAGACGTAGTCGCGGTCCTTCACCCGTGCCGCGTGACAGGCGAAACACGTCTGGTGCTGCGCGAGGTCAGCGGGTTGTCCGTTGATGAAGCGCCCGAACCCCCAACCGCCCGTCGATGCATAGCGCCGCGAGTCTTTCACCATCACCTGCACCGTCGTCGCCTGCCCCGGCACCGTCGCGGATTCGAAATCGGGCGACTGCTTGCGCTTGTACGCGAGCTTTACGAGAATCGTGCCGTCCGGGTACGGCAGCGTCGAGCTTTCGATCGCCTTGATCGCCGCGGGATTGCCCAGCACGACGCGCAGCTCGTCGAGCGGCGCGGCTTCCTCGGCGGGCGCGATCATCTGCCACTTGCGGTATCCGTCAGGAATCGTGACACCGTAAATCGGCGATGCCGCTTTCGTTGCAGCGGCAGGCTTGGCGGATTCGGCAATTGCCTGATCCGCCGACACGGCGCCGAGCAGCAGCGCCGTGCTGAGGACAACATACGCGGTCCGAATGGCTCGCATTGGATGGCTCCTCGGTCGTCCGTTCAGAAACGCGCCACGTCGATGATCGCGTCGGCGAATGCCTTCGGCGCTTCCTGCGGCAGGTTGTGTCCGACGCCGCCGCCGATGTTCCGGTGCGCGTACTTGCCGGTGAACTTCTTCGCGTACGCAGACGGGTCCGGATGCGGCGCACCGTTCGAGTCGCCTTCCATCGTGATGGTCGGCACCGAGATGGTCGGCGCTGCCGCGAGGCGCTTTTCGAGTTCGTCGTATTTCGCCTCGCCGCGCGACAGCCCGAGACGCCAGCGATAGTTGTCGATCACGATGGCAACGTGGTCCGGGTTAGCGAACGACTCGGCCGTGCGATCGAAGGTCGCGTCGTCGAAATTCCACTTCGGCGAGGCGAGTTGCCAGATCAGCTTGTTGAAGTCGTGGCGATTGGCGTCGTAGCCCGCATAGCCGCGCTCGGTTGCGAAGTAGAACTGATACCACCAGGCGAACTCCGCTTTCGGCGGCAGCGGCGCGCGGTTCGCCTGCTGGCTGCCGATCAGATAGCCGCTCACCGACACCAGCGCCTTGACACGCTCCGGCCACAACGCGGCGATGATGTCCACCGTGCGCGCGCCCCAGTCGAACCCGCCCAGCACGGCCTTATCGATTTTCAGCGCGTCCATCAGCGCGATGATGTCGACGGCGATCACGGCTTGCTGGCCGTTGCGCGGCGTATCCGCGGACAGGAAGCGCGTGCTGCCATAACCGCGCAGATACGGCACGATCACCCGATAACCGGCGGCAACCAGCAGCGGCGTAACCTCGGCAAAGCTGTAGATGTCGTACGGCCAGCCGTGCAGCAGAATCACAACCGGGCCGTTCTGCGGGCCCGCTTCCGCGTAGCCGATGTTCAGCGTGCCCGCATTGATCTGTTTGATCGTATCGAACGAAGCGGCACGTGCGCCCGTCTTGACGCTGGTCTGCGCATTGGCGAACCCGCTCAGGCCCAGTTCCATCAGGCCGATGCCTGCAACGGTCGTCCCGAGCAGACGACGGCGCCGAGTGTTGATCTGATCCGACATGTTTTTTTCCTCAGGTACGGTTGCTTGGATGACATCTGCGCGCTCTTCTCAGATGCGCAGCCTGTTGATTCGACAGCACGCGGAACGCGCACAGCGCGAGCGTCGGCTCAGTGCGTTTCACGCGAACGCCTGTTCGCGCTTCCCGTTCGCAACGCCAGAACAGCTGGCATGGAGGTATTAAACATGTCGGACGTATCTGCGGTTTGTCCGCATTGTCCGCCAATGAGTCGTTATGTATCAGGCGGCGGGGCAGATACATTGGGATACAAAAACGTCGTGAATTGCGGTCCGGGAAACGCGTTCAGCCGTTCGGACCGTCTTACTACTTCTTCGCTTCGTCCGCATCGTAGGTGACGTAGAGCTTGGTGTAGCCCTGCGTGTCGAACTGCCCCGTCCATCCTTTCGGCAGCGTGACGGCTTCGCCCGTATTCACGACCATCACCGAACCGTCCGACGACGTCAGCTTCACATTGCCCGAAAGAAAATAGAGGAACTCCGTATAAGGCAGACCTTGCGGACCTTTGATGTCCTCGTGCAACGGACCCGATTTATAGACGCCCGTCTGATAGGCGTTATCTGGAGACGTGAAGGTGACCACGTCAGTACTTCGCTGACCGTTTTCGTCCTTCTTGACCGCGTCGTTCCGGTTGAATATCGCGCCCGCGAGTTCGGCTTTCGAAACCTTGACGGGCTTGATGGTTTCCGCGTGCAAACCCGTTGATGCGATTGCACTGCTCAATGCCAATGCTGCGAAAAATGCCTTGTTCACGATGTTTTCCTGTGACTGAATGCTTTTACAACTGATTGACCGTAAAGCGGAAATCCGATGGCGACACGCCGTATTGCCGCTTGAACAGGCGGCTGAAATGCGCTGCCGTGGTGAATCCGCACTGCCATGCAATTTCCTGAATCGAACTGTCGTGCGCGCCGCGCGTTCGCAGCAATAGCCCCGCGCGCTCGAGCCGCGCCTGCCACAGATACCGCATCAGCGACATGCCCTTTACACGGAACAGCCGCTGCAGGTGTTGAGAAGAAACATGCACACCGGATGCAATCGCAGCGACGTCCAGCCCAGCCTCGCCGAGATGGCTTTCAATATAGCGCTTCGTCTGATGGATCAACGCTTCGGGGCATCGCCTCTTCGAGCGCGCGCCGGGATCGATCATCGCGAATTCGATGAGTTCGAGCAGTTGCTCGCCCATCATGTTTTGCGCAATGACGCTCGGCGCAGTGGATTGCCGCGCGATGCACTGGATGAGATCGCAGGTCGCGCGAACATCGGGCGACAGCGCATCGCCCACCAGCGGCCCCGCACTCGAACGATACACGCCGCGCTCACGCAGACGCTCCTTCGGTACGCGCAGCACAGTCATCCGCGCGCGCTCAGGGAACACTTCGACAAACGGATAGACGGGGTCGATGATGAACATGCTGCCCGCGTCGAAACGCTCGACCAGGCCGCGCGATTGCACATGCACATGGCCCTCCGTCACGAGCTTCACGAAAAGCCAGCCGCCTTGCCACGACGGCAATTCTTCGCCGACAGGCGAAAGCGTCTGCGTTGCCAGGTCGGCAAGCGAGACGCCGACTTCGCCGAGGGTCCAACTCTTGACGGTCGAGTCGATCGACTGCCGCGGATCGAATGCGCATTGCAATCCGTGGCTGTTCAACATGATGTGCGACCATCGCTCGCCCGCGCTCAGACCGGTGTCGAAAGTGATCTCGTGCGTGTCGAAGTGCATGAAAACGTCCCATGATTCAAAACGGACGGCATGCGCAGGTCTTTGGCGCGTGCGTAACGAATCGACCACAACGATCGATCACGCCCGCGCCTCTCTGCCTGTCATCCAGCCGCCGTCGGCATGAACACTGCCTTGGTTTCGAGGTACGCCTCCAGTCCCTCGCGACCGCCTTCGCGGCCCACTCCTGATAACTTGTAACCGCCGAACGGCACATTGGCCGCCAGTTCGACGCCGTTAATGCCGATATGGCCTGCCTGGATGCGGCACGCGAGCGCGTAGGCCCGCTCCACATCGCTGCTATAAACTGAGCCGCTCAGGCCATACGGCGTGTCGTTCGCGATACGCACGGCGTCGTCGATGTCGTCATAAGGAAGAATCGAAACGACCGGGCCGAAGATCTCCTGCTGCGCAATCGTCGTGTCCGGCGTGACGTGAGCGAATACCGTAGGCTCGACGAAATAGCCCTTCCCGAAGCCACCATTGCCAGTACCGCCCAACACGAGCTGCGCGCCTTCACTGATGCCCTGCTCGATATAGCCGCGCACACGATCCCGCTGCACTGCGTTCAATACCGGCCCGATCCGCGTATCGGTCTCGCGCGGGTCGCCAAGCTTCAGCTTCGAAATGATCTCAGCGTACGCGCTGACGACCTCGTCATGTCGTGCCCTGGGCGCAAGAATGCGCGTCTGCGCGAAGCAGATCTGGCCGGAAAACGGCATCGTGAACGGCGTCAGCGCTGCCAGCGCCGAAGGCAGATCGACGTCGTCGAGCAGAATCGCCGCCGATTTCCCGCCGAGTTCCAGCGTCACGCGAGCCAGCCGATCCACTGCCGCGCGTGCGATCCACTGCCCCGTGGCGACGCTGCCCGTAAAGCTGATCTTGTCGACATCGCGCGATTGCACCAGTTGCGCGCCCTCGTCACGGCCCGCCGTGATGACATTCAGCACGCCCGGCGGAAGGCCCACAGCCGCCGCGCATTCCGCGATGATCAGCGCATCGAGCGGACTCTCCGGCGGCGACTTGACGACGACCGTGCAACCCGCGGCCAGCGCCGCCGCGATCTTGTGCGACACGATCGGGAAGGTTGCATTCCACGGCGCAATCAATGCGGCGACACCGACGGGTTCGCGACGTACGCGCGCGTGGCCGCGCCGTGTCGGTCGCGCGTCCTCGAATTCGAACGTCTCTGCGAGCGACGCAAAGAACTCGAAGCGCGTGATACCCGTGGGAAGCAGACCATTCGCAAACGTAATCGGCGCGCCGACCTGATCGGTCCACAGTTGCGCGAGCAAGGGCAAGCGCTGACGGATTTCTTCCGTCAGCCGCTTCAGATATCCGCTTCGCTCAGCGCCCGATAACTTCGGCCACGGACCGCTGTCAAATGCGCGGCGCGCCGCCGCGATCGCACGCTCGACGTCCACGGAATCCGCGAGCGGAACCGACATGAAAGGCTCTTCCGTCGCAGGAGAAATCAGCACATGGCGCGCGCCGGAGTGGCTCAGCACCCATTCGCCATTGATGAAAAAGCGACTGCGGACATTCGACGAAAGTGCTGTGGAGTACTCGGTCATGGTCTTTCCGATTGAAAGTCTTCTACATCTACAGTGAAAGGGTTTCGCAGCCAGCACCCGACGTATCGCGTCATGTCGGGTTGAAACCCACCAACGGATTCCGCTAACGTCGGGAACCTGTGACTTTTCAGTGTAGTGATTCGACTCTTTCGAAAATTGTCCAAGGCAATTCGATCGCTTGTCCAAAACGCGCTTTCTGATTGATGCCTGGTTATAGCCTGGTTTTAGCGCAGGAATATGTCGTAATGTATCTGCCGCCGCTTACGATACATCCGGTTTCAAATGCCTTTCCCGGACATACCTGCCCGCTGTCGTCCACGTCTATAGCGTTCGGATGCGCGTCCCAGACAAGACAAATGCGCCGCATGGACAAGGCATCCATCAATTGGAAGCGATAGAGTAGGCAGTTCCCCTCCGTCGATCCGCTTCCCGATTGCAATGCAGTGCATGGATTTTTCGCTCATTCTTCCGGACATGCTTCCCCGGCTCTGGTCTTTCGCGTTAAGGCTGACAGAGAACGAATATGAAGCGGAAGAACTGGTTTATCAGGCCTGCGCGCGCGGGCTTGAAGACTCACACAAGCTGCCTCGCGACATATCCCCGCCCGACTGGATGTTCTCGATCGTGTATTCGATCTGGCGCGCCGATCCGATGGGTCATGCGCGGCGGCATTGTACTGCGAAGAAAAGTTCTCTTTGCTCACAACACCTTTTCCAGAAAAACGTGTGCGGAATAGATCCGCCTCGCTAAGCGTTGTTGAGAAGAGCACCGGAAATCCAGCATCGGATGCATCCGGCTCGCATTACGAAATCCTCACTTTCAATCGGAGTACGACCCGCTTCGCGCTCCGTTACGGATCGAAAGAACATGTCATCCTTTTCAAGAATGCTGCTCGTCTACGACGGAACGCTAGAAGCTCAAGCCGCGCTGAAACGTTGCTCGCAATTGTCGCTGGCGTTGTCCGCACACGTCGATGTGGTTTCCGTCGTCGATTCGATCACGGCCAATGCGACCTGTGCAGGCATGCTGTCGGATCTCGCGTGCAGCAGTATGGAAGCCCACGCGCAACACGCGCTCGACGTTGCAGTCGCGCATCTCGTGAATCTCGGCGTCACCGCGCATGGCTTCATCAAGTTCGGACGCACTGTCGACGTGGTTCCGCTGCATGTCGCAGCATTCCATGCCGATATCGTGGTGATCGGCCATCGCGTGCAATCGGGGTTCGCGCGCTGGTGGGGCGGGCGCCCGGTTCATCTCGATCTGGCCGAACGGCTGCGTGGCGCCGCAATCGTGGCCGTCACAGCGCCCCTTTCGTGATTTTTGATGAGGGCGCGTGTGGACCGGGCGGCAGTTGCCGCCCGGCAAGCTCAAACAACAGGGTCGATTGGCGAAGGCGGCACGCCGCGCGCTTCGATCGCTTCGCCCGCCAGCAGACACAAGTCCTCGCGATAATGCGCGGCGACAATCTGCACGCCAACGGGCACGCCGTCGACCAGTTGCGTCGTGACAGCCAGCCCCGGCAGACCCATCGCGGGCAGCGCGCGCATCGTGAGCTGCGCTTCCCATACCCGGTCGAAACCTTCAGGGCCACGCTGATCGAGATCGTCGGGAAACGGCAGTTCGCCTGAGACGGGCATCAGCACCACCGCGTACTGATCGAGGAACAGACGCCATTCACGCACCAGCGTCGAGCGCCGCACCAGCGAACGGCTGATCACATCGGCAGGCAGGCCCTGTACCTTCAGATGTGCCGCCGCGACGACGGCCGCCGCGCCCGGATCGCCGTCACGCGCGACGGAATCGGCCAGCGCGTCGAAGCCGTCACCCAGCCATAAGCGCTCCTGCAATTGCCCGGCTTCACGGATCGACGGCACGTCGTCGATTTCCTCGACGGTCCAGCCTGCATCGACGAGCCGGCGCGCCGCATCGAGCAACGCATCCTCGACTTCCTTCGCGATCTGCAAACCGCCGGGGCGCAGGCACAGCGCTGCGCGCAGCGGCACGGCGCGCCCTTCCAGCGGCAGCGGCACATACCAGGGGTCGCGAAGATCCGGCGCGGCAAGCGCAAGCAGGCCGAGACGGAGATCTTCGATCGTGCGTGCAATCGGTCCCGCTGCCGACATCAGTTGCGCGCCGATCGCGCGTTCCGGCGACGACGCGTTGAACGCCGGCACACGCCCTAAGCTCGGCCTGAGTCCATGTACGCCGCACGCGTAGGCGGGATAGCGGACCGAGCCGCCGATATCGGTGCCGAGCGCAAGCTGTCCAATGCCCACGGTGACAGCCGCAGCCGCGCCGCCCGATGAGCCACCGGGCGTGAGCTTTGCATCGCGCGGATTCAACGTGCGTCCATGCACCTGGTTCGACGTGAACCAGCGCAGCGCGAAGGTCGGCGAATTGCTGCGGCCAAGCAGCACCGCGCCCGCCTTCGACAGATTGTCCACGGCAGGACTGCTCGTTTCGGCGATCAGGTTTTCCTGCAGACGCGTGCCGTTCGTGGTCGCAAAGCCAGCCTGATCGACATTGATCTTCACGGTGACAGGCACGCCCGCGAGCGGCCCCGGATCTTCGCCGCGCGCGATCGCCTGGTCGATCTCGTCCGCCTGGCGCAGCACCCATTCGGGCTTGTGCGCGACGACGGCATTGATGGTGGGGTTCACTGCATCGAGACGCGCCAGCGCGGATTGCGCCGCCTCGCGCGCGGATACCTCACGGCTGCGAACACGCCTCGCGAGTTCAGCCGCCGACAAGCGCCATAGTTCACTCATGTTGTCCCCGATAAAGATTCGGACTAGAAATGATACGCCTCATGCGACGGGCTGTTCCGCATGCGGATCGAGTGTCGCGGCGAGGATCATCTGATGCCGGTTGGACGGCACATGAAAGTCATGCGCGCGCGGACGAAACACCTCGTCGCCGCGACTGATCGCACGGCCCGTCAGCGCGCACACGGCTGCGTCGCGCGCGAGTCCGCTGCGCCATATCTGCGCGTTGTATCGCCCCGAGCAGGGATCGCTCCACGAGACGCTGATCGTGCACGACGACAACCGCTCTTCGACCACGATATGCGCGGGCCTGGACGGCGCGTCGCACGCGTCTTCAACGACGGGCGACGGGATGCTGACGCGCAGCTTCTTCAGCGCCGCATAACGGTTGACTGCGCACGCGTCGCGCTGTTCTGTGGAAGGGTCCAGCACATTCAGCAGCGTGCGGACCACGATATTGTCTTCGGATAGCGCATTCATCGACTCATCTCCCGTCCCTGTCGCGGGCCATAGCGTGAAAACGTCTTTGTTCCGACGGCGGCGGCCCTGCGGGACGCATGCCCGCAAGGCCGTTCGCCATCGTGTATTACGCCGCGATCAACCGCCGCCTTGCTGGCGCAGCGTCAGCTTGCTGACGACAGCCGTGACGCCACGCACCTGCTTTGCCGTTTCGACGGCGAGGTGGTCCTGGTCCTCGCTCGCAATCTGTCCGGCCAAGGTCACCTGACCCGTCTTCGCATTGCCGAATGCCGTGATCGACGTATCTTCCAGGCCCTTCGTCTTCAACAGCGTCTTTTGAACGGTCTTCGAGAACGCGCGATTCGCAACGCGAATCGACTTCTTCGACGTGGCAGCGGGAGCGGCCGTCGTTGCGTCGGTTGCCGATGCAGCCGCGTCCGCAGCGAACACCTGCGTGCAAGAGAATGCGATAACGGCGGCGAGGCCGCTGCCCATTACGAATTGGCGGAGGTTCATTGTCTTGTCCTTGTCGTTGTAGAAACTGGTTTGCAGGCCATCGAACGGGCTAACGTCGATGCCTGCCAAGGATTAGAAGCGCCGAATGTGTCGTCTGTTTTTCCTCGACGTATCCAAATGTATCGGGATTACAGTTGCATTGCATTCGCTCACGCATAGCGCTTTCATCAGCACGGCCTGATCGTCATCCATATCCGAGCGCGCGGCCAATCCACGTCTCCAGCTCGAATGCCTCGATCGGTTTTTCGATCATGCAAAGCGCCGCGCCCGCCTGCACGCGCTCGCGTATGCGAACCGTGGCGAAGGCGGTAACGAAGATCGTGGGGATGCGCATGCCTTTGCGCTCTAGCGTGTCGAGCAGTTCGATACCGTCCATGTCCGGCATCTGCACGTCGCAGACGAGGCAACGCGTGCGTTCGAGCACGTCGGAAGCAAGCAATTCCGCGCCGGATGCAAAGACGCGTGCCTCCCATCCGAACGAACGCACCAGACTGCTGGCCGCGGCGCGCACGAGGGAATCGTCGTCGACGATGGAAACTAGCTCGTTGTTGTGCAGGGACAAGGACACTCTCGCTGATGACCAGCCAAGCGAATGAGCGGATCCCAATCTTGCCCGGCAGCGTCAGGATAGGGCGCGTCTCACCTGCCCGCCATCATATGATCGTATATGGCCCTACTTGCCGCTTACTTGCCGCTTACCAGGCGTTTGAAGGCTGGCGGCGAGCGGTTATCGCGGCGTTTGAACGATGCCTAGCGCTTCCATTTTGCGCATCAGTTCCGCGACTGAACGTGAGTTCATCTTGCGCATTGCCTGGCCGCGATGAATCTTCGCGGTGATCTCCGCGATACCCATGTTCGCGGCAATCTGCTTGTTCAACAGCCCCGTTGCGACGAGTTGCAGCACTTCGCGCTCGCGCGGCGTCAGCGACTCCCACGCCGTGCGCATCGCGTGCAGCGAGCGGTCGGACGCGAGACGCCGCGCATCACGCTCCAGCGCGGCGATCACGGCGTCGATCATGTCCTGATCGCGGAACGGCTTGGCGAGAAAATCCATTGCGCCTGCCTTCATCGCTTTCACCGACATCGCAATGTCGCCGTAGCCCGTCATGAAGATGATGGGCATATGCAGGCGTCCGTCATCGATCAGCGTTTGCTGCAACGCCAGGCCGCTTTGACCGCGCAGCCGCACGTCGAGTACAAGACACGAAGGAATGGCCGGCTTGTCGGCAGCGAGAAATTCTTCCGTCGACGCGAACGCACGCACGTCGATGTCGATCGAGCGCAACAGGCCCGAGAGCGCGCCACGTACGAGCTCATCATCATCGACGACATAAACGAGGCGGGCATCGGACTCAAGGGAACCAGTCTGGAACGGCGTGGATTTGGACATCGTTGATTTTTGCTGTTTTCGATGACGCGAACGTCCGCGCAATCAAGCGGACGGCGATGGTAACAAATGCGATCGCGACGGTCCACGACGCTCATCAGCGAACGCGCGGCAATCATACGATCGTATGCGGCGGCTCAAGACACGAAGCGCGGCAGCGTGAACGTCGCGCGCGTGCCTTTCACTTCGCGCGGCGACAGCGTCAACGTGCCGCCATGTGCTTCGACGATCGAATTGCAGATGGCGAGGCCCATGCCCATGCCGTTTTCCTTCGTGGTGAAAAGCGGTTCGAGCAGACGCCCGGCAATCTGCGGATCGATGCCGCTGCCCCGGTCTTCCACCGACACGCAAACGGGCGCCCCGTCATCCGATGTACAGATCAGTCTCAGCTTGCGTTCGCCCTGCGCGAGCGATGCCATCGCTTCGGCGCCGTTCGTCAGCAGATTGATGGCGACCTGCTGTAACTGGATGCGATCACCGCTCACCTGCACGGGACAGTCGAGGCCACGCAGCTCCAGCGTGATCGCCATTGCATCGAGTTGCCCGGCGACGAGCGCGGCCGCTTCACGCAGCGCCTCGTTCAGATCGAGCGTCGTGAATTGCGGCTCTGCTCTGCGCGCCTTCGCGCGCAGACCCTGGATGATCGCCCTTGCCCGCGTCGCGCTCAAGCCGATATGCGTGAGCATCTCGCGTGTCTCGCCGATCTCGGGCGGATTGCGGTTCAGCCAGCGCAACGCCGCGCTCGCCGACGTATCGACGGCAGCGAGCGGCTGGCCAACTTCGTGCACGATCGACGCAACCAGCTCGCCCATCGCCTTCAAACGGCTCGCGCGCTCCAGATCACCGAGCGCATTGCGCAACTGGTCTTCGGCCTTGGCGCGCTGACGGTTCTGCTCGAACAGTTCTTCATAGAGGCGCGCGTTTTCGAGCGCGAACGCGGCTTGCGAAGCGACGACTTCGAGCAACGCCGCTTTCGCCGACGTGAACACGTTCGCCGCGAGGTTGTTCTCGATATAGAGCACGCCGACGAGCATCGCGTAACGCATCAGCGGCACGCACAGCACCGAGCGCGGACGATGACGCCGCACGTAGTCGTCCTGCGCATAGGCGGGCGAATCGCACACGTCGTCGAGCACGAGCTTTTCCTGCGTGCGCGCGACGGCATGCACGATCGACACAGGCAGCGTCTCCGACGAGAAATCGGCCGCTTCGTGCGAGACGACGATTGCGCCGCCCAGCACATGCGCGCGTGCCGCCACGCGCCACACGCCGCGTTGCAACAGCACCAGCGCGCCCTGCTCGGCGCCCGCGCTTTCGAGTGCCGTGCGTAACAGCGTTTCGACCAGACGCGCGGGCACGATGTTGCTGGCAAGCGCATTGGAAATCCGCAGCACGGCCTGAACGTCGAGTTCCTGCAGACGGCTCGCGCCAGGCGCGCTGCTGTCGGACTCGAAATAGTCCGGATAGTCGGCCTGCAACTGACGCACCTTGGCCGTCGCGCCCCAACGCTGCCACGCGCCGCGAGCATGGTTCAGATACGCTTGCGCGGGCACCTCTTCTTCGCGCGCGGCATGAAAGCGCGCCGCCAGTTCGGCGGCCAATGCTTCGACCTGCGTGAAACCGTGACGGCGCGCGTGCGACACGGCCTTCGCATACCCTTGCCCGGCTTCGTTCGAAAGGCCCACTGCGCGCAAGTATTCGGCACGCACCAGTTCACGCCGCGCGACGAAGTTCACCGGGCATGCGCGAGCCCACACATCGAGCTGATCCATATGGCGCTGAAGCGCCGCTTGCTGTGCGGCATCGCGCGTGGGCAACGCGAGCAGCGTCAGTGCGCCGTAATACGGCAACTCGGCGCGCTCCGCGAACGAGCGCGCGAAGTGCGCGCAGGCGTCGGCCCGTCGATGCGACTCGACGGCATCCTGGAGATCGCCGAACAGCAGCGCCCGTTGCATGCGATACACCCAGTAGGCGAGATCCACCAGCGTGACGGGCGCGCCCTCGACGGGAACGGGCGCCGGCTCTTCGTCGGGGTCCGGCGCGCCATCCTGCAGCGCCGTGACGAACGCCCACTTCGCGAGAAACGATTTGATGACGAGGCGAAAATTCGCATCGCGCACCAGCGCAAGACCTCGCGCAATCGTCGCGCGCACGTCGCCGAGGAACTCGCCTGCGAACAGCATCCCCGTGACCTGGTTGCTGGGGCAATACATCGCGAAGGTGTGATCGCCGCTTTGGACGGCGACATCGAACGCACGGCGGATGTAGTCATGCCCCGCTCTCGCCGGCAAGGCCCACGGCACGACGAAGGTGCCGAACACCATATAGACCCGCGCGCGATAACGCGCGAGGCCACGCTCGTCGACGAGATGCAGCGCAAGCTCGCCGAACGGCAACGCCGCCGTATGGTCGCCGTAGCGCGCGCCGAAAATCTGCTGCATGCACGTGTACACGTTCGCGGACGCATCGGAGTGGCCGTGCTCGATCCCGAGATTGACGGCGCGCAGCAGCATCAGGTCGACGAGATCCTGATCCGTGTAGAGCGCGGGCGGAATCAGATCGGCGAAGATGTCGGTGATCGCACGGCGCAACGGGTCGGCGACGATCGGCAGGCGGCGCAGCCCGTCGATGCCATGCACGTCGAGCCAGCCGCGCAGACGCGCGTATTCGCGGTCGACGTCGTAGGCACTCGGGCGCAACGGCACGTCGATGCCCGCTTTGCTCAGGAACGCGAGCCCCACTTGCAGCGCGAGATCGTAGCGGCCGAGCGTCGTGTACAGCGCCGCGCGCAAGCGCGCCAGGTCCGCGCCGAAGATGCCGTCGCCCGCCACCCGCTCCAGCGCCGACAGTCGCGCCTCGGCGGGTTCGAGCGCGCCCGTCATGAACTCCGCCTCACCGCACAGCATGCGGGCTGTCAGACCGTCTTCGCTGATGTCGTCGTCGCCGAGAAAGTCGAGCGCGGCGCGAAACAGGCCCAAGGCCGAATGGTGCGCCGTCGCCGCCTTCGCCTGGCGCCCGGCATCGAGATTGAGGCGCGCGAAGGCGAGCCGCTCGTCAGGGTCCGTAACGACGGGCTGCGCGAGATTGACCTGCACGGCCATCGCGAACACGTCGGCTTGCGCGGCGCGGTGCGCGAGCATCCGCCGCGCGATCTTCAGATGCAGCGGCGCGCGGTCGGCCTTCGGGATCGACGCGTACGCCGCCTCGCGGATGCGGTCGTGCCAGAACACCCAGTCCTCGCCGTCGCGATAGATGCTGCCCGCTTCGAGCGCGGCGTGCAGGCCCTGAACCGCATCGCAGGTGGGCAGCGCCGAGGCGATGGCGAGCATGTCGCCCGATGCGCGGTCGCCAAGGCAAGCCAGCGTACGCAGCACGCACTGCGCGGGCACGGGCAACTGCTCGAGCTTGTGCGTCAGCAGTTCGATGACATTGTCCGCGCCGCGATGGCTCATGATGCGTTCGAGATGCCATCCCCACGCGCCCGCTTCGAGGTCGTATTCGAGCGCGCCTTCGTCGGCGAGCACGCGCAGCAGATGGCGAACGAAGAACGGATTGCGCCCGGTCTTGCGGCCGATTTCGTCGGCCAGCGGCGCGAGCGCGTGCATGTCACGATGCAGCGCGAGCGCGATCAGTTCGCGCAGCGCGTGGTCGTTCAACGGTCCCAGTTCGATGCGCAGCGTGTCGCGCGATTGCGCCAGCGGACCGACCCGCAACGGATGATCCGCGCCGACTTCGTTGCCCCGGAATGCGCCGATGAACAGCAGCGCCACGTCCGTGTGCCTGAACAACCGCTCGAGCACATGCAGCGTGCCGACGTCCGCCCATTGCAGGTCGTCGAGCAACAGCACGAGCGGACGCGAGGCCGTCGCGAAACACGCGATCAGGCGCGCCATGCCTTGCAGCACGCGCTCGCGTTCGAGCGAGGGCTGCGGGTCCGGCGCCTCGCCGATGCCCGGTTGCGAACCGAGCACGGCCGTGAGGGTCGGCAACAGGCCCGCCAGCGTGCGACCGGCCGGCCCGGTCGCTTCACGGATGCGGTTGCGCCACTGCGCGAATTCGTCGTCCGCGCAACCCAGCACGTATTGCAGCAACGGCTCCAAGGCCTGCACGAGGATCGCATACGGCGTCGCGCGGCGGCCTTCCTCGCTCTTGCCCGCGGCAAGCAGCGGCGCGTCCGTTCGGCGGATGCGCGCGACGGCTTCCTGCAGCAAGGTCGACTTGCCGATACCGGACGCGCCGGCTATCCAGCCGATGCGCGCCTTGCCGCCATCAGCGACGATACGGTAAGCCGTGGTCAATGCTTCGAGTTCTGCTTCACGTCCAAACACACCGTCGGCACGCTGCAGCGATTGCAGCGCGGCGTGTGTATCGAGCGCAAATGATGGGATGTGCCCGGCACGGTCGTGCAGATCCTCGCACCGGCGCAGATCGGCGAGCAGGCTTGCGGCATTGGCATAGCGCTGCCCCGGCGCCTTCTCCAGCAGCTTCATCACCAGTTGCGAGACCTGCGGCGGCACGTGCGCGGCGAACTCGGCGGGCGGACGCGGGCGATGCGTCGCGTGCGCGTGGACGCGCGCGGCGGCATCCGTCGCGCTGTCGAAGGGCACAACACCCGTCAGCAGTTCATAGAGGATGCAACCCAGCGAATAGAGATCGGCCCGTTCGTCGACCCGCACGTTCATGCGCGCGCCAAGCTCGGGCGCCATGTAGATGAAGCTCGCTTCGCACCATTCGAAGTCGGCATCGGGCACGCTCGCCATGTCGTTCAGCGCACACGACGCAAAGCCGAACCCCACCAGCCGAGCCCGGCCCGCTTCGTCGATGAGGAAACTGCGCGGCATCAGCGCGCGATGGACCACGCCCGCCGCGTGCATCGCATTCAATGCGGTCGCGAGGCTCGCAGCCAGCGCGAAGAATGCCTTCAACCCCGCCGGACCTTGCGTGCCCGCGCGCAACAGCTCGCCGCCCGGGTCGGCCAGCACTAGCAACGCGCCGTTGCCATGCGGCTGCAACGTCAGCGGCACGGCGCACCACGCTTCGTGCAACCTGTCCCGCAGTGCGTATTCGCGTTGCAGCGCGGCCAGCTCGGCAGGCGTCGCGTTGGCCCGGCCAACGACGAGAACGGGCGCAGCGCTTTCGGCGACGGCCCGTTGCAGCCTGAGCGCTCCCGCGCTGAGTTCAATGAAGTTTCGGGTAAGAAGATCGATCATGCGATGACGTTGCAGACACAGCGACGGGCATAACAGGCCCGCTACTGTACCGTGCCTGTCACCCCGCAACGCCCGTATGTGACGCCGGGCTCATATTGTGACGTCGGGCGATCGCCGGTCGATCTTCCCGGGCTCAACGCAACGGCCTGAACCCGGCCCGCACTTCCTGGGCGAACAGCAGCGGCTCTTCCCATGCCGCGAAATGGCCGCCCTTGTCGACCTCGTTGAAATAGATCAGGTTGTGATAGCAACGCTCGGCCCAACTGCGCGGCGCCTGATAGATCTCGCCCGGAAAGACGGTGATCGCGGTGGGCAGCGAGATATCGACGGCGTTGAAGTTGTTCGAGTGGTCTTCCCAATAGATCTGCGCCGACGACGTCGCGCTATCGGTCAGCCAGTACAACGAGATGTCGTCGAGAATCTCGTCGCGCGTCAACGAGCGCTCTGGCACGCCGCCGCTATAGGTCCACTGCGAAATCTTGTCGTACATCCACGCGGCCTGGCCGGAGGGCGAATCGGCGAGCGCATAGCCAACCGTTTGCGGGCGCGTGACCATCATCGCTGAATAACCGCAGTTGTCGCGATAGAAGACAGCGAGTTTCTCGTACGCGTTCTTCTCCTTCGGCGACAGACCGGCCGGCGCGGGATCGCCGACAGCCAGCGAGCGCGCGATATCAGCCGGGACGGTGGCGGGCATGTTCACATGGATGCCGATCAAACCCTTGACGTGCTGCATCGCCATGCGCTGCGACACCACGGAGCCGCAATCGCCGCCTTGCGACACGAAGCGCGTATAACCCAGCCGCTCCATCAGCACGCCCCATGCGCGCGCAATGTGATCCGAGCCCCAGCCCGGGGTGGTCGGCTTGCCCGAAAAGCCGAAGCCGGGCAAGGACGGCACGACCACATGGAAGGCGTCGTCGGCGCTGGCGCCGTAGGCGGTCGGGTCGGTGAGCGGGCCGATCGCCTTGATGAGTTCGAAGATCGAACCCGGCCAGCCATGCGTCATGATCATCGGCATCGCGTTCTTGTGACGCGAGCGGACATGGATGAACTGGATATCCAGCCCGTCGATCTCCGTCACGAACATCGGCAAAGCATTCAGCTTCGCTTCGCCCTTTCGCCAGTCGTATTCGCTGCCCCAGTATTGAACGAGCTGCTGCATGCGCGCGAGCCGCACGCCCTGGGATTCGTCGGTGACCGTTTCCTTACCTGGCCAGCGCGTTTTAGCCAGACGTTGCCGTAAATCGACGAGGTCGCTATCGGGGATATTGGCTTTGAATGGACGGATATTCCCCGCGTTATTCGCGGCGTAAATCGCTTCGGGAAATAACGCAAATGCGCCCGCTGCCGCCGTGGCGGCCAGCACGTTACGCCGCATCGGCGAGAACGGAGTTGAAGACATGCTTTGTCATCCTGTTTCCAAGGAATGGGCATCGATGCGCATGACGCTATGCACATCAATGTGAGCGAACTGGCAGAGCAATGCTTGACCGCTTGCGAGGCGAATGGCCCGAAGCGTCCCACTCATTAGAAACGACGAATGTATCTCGCGTTTGTCCGCGATGTACTTGTTCGTAACAGGCTGGCGTTAAAACGCCAGGAATAACTTAAAGTTGCGCGCGGGAATAAACAAAGGAATCGATATAGGCAAGCGTGCATATCATACGTTCGTTTGGATTGACCCTTGACCCCATAGCCGCGATTATTCCAGCGCAATAGCAAACAGAGGAATGCGATGAGTCAGCATCGACACGACAGCGACGATCCACAGGCAGGCAAGCGTCCTTCCCCTCTGGAGCCGCAATCGGATTCGAATGCGGCTCCGAAGGCCGCGCCTGCCGATGACCGTTACCCACGCTTCAGCACCGCCGACATCGAAAAGATGATGCGCTTCGGCATGATTGAGCATTGGCGCGCGGGCGACGTGATGTTCCGCATCGGCCAGCCGGGACTCGGCATGCGCGTGCTGCTGCGCGGGCGTGCAAGGCTGTCGCGGCGCGATGGGCTCGGCCGGTCGCAGACCATCGTCGAGCTGGGCGCAGGCCAGTTCCTCGGCGAAGTGGCGCAACTCACCGGCAAGCCTGCGCTTGCCGATGGCCTCGCACTCGACGACGTTGACGCACTGATGATTCCGCCACAGCAGATCCGCGACATGCTCGTCGCGGAAGCGCACCTCGGCGAGCGGATCATGCGCTCGCTGGTGCTGCGCCGTTTCGGTCTCGTGCGCGAAGGCGCCGGCCCCGTGCTGATCGGACGTTCGGGCGATCTCAGGCTGCTCGCGCTCGAGGGGCTGCTGCATCGGCTCGGTCATCCGTACTCCGTCGCGGACCCCGCGACCGATACCGACATCCGCGCTCTGCTCGAAGACTGGGGCGTATGGCACGACGACGTACCCGTTGTGATGCTCGCGGACGGCACGCTGCTGCGAGACCCCAATGAACGTCAACTGGCCGCGCGCCTGGGCCTCCTGCCCGAACTCGACTCGGCGCGCACTTATGATGTTGCCGTAGTCGGCGCAGGACCAGCCGGCCTCGCCGCTGCCGTGTATGCGGCATCCGAGGGACTGTCGGTGATCGTCTTCGACAGCCACGGCCCAGGCGGACAGGCAGGCGCCAGTGCGCGGATCGAGAACTACCTCGGCTTTTCGACGGGCGTGTCGGGCCGCGAGCTGGCGGCGAACGCGTTCGCGCAAGCAGTGAAGTTCGGCGCGGAAGTCGTGATCCCGACTCGCATCGACCGGCTCGACTGCGCGCAGGCGCCGCTTCAGCTCGAACTGCAAGGCGGCCAGCGCATCTCGTCGCGCACGGTCGTGATCGCGACGGGGGCGGCGTATCGGAAGCCCGCCATCGAGGGCCTCGATGAAGTCGCAGGCCGTGGCGTCTACTACTGGGCTTCGTCGATCGAAGGACGTCTGTGCCGAGGCGCGGAAGTGGTCCTCGTCGGCGGCGGCAACTCGGCGGGACAGGCCGCCGTGTTTCTGTCGACACACGCGAGCCGTGTCCACATATTGATTCGCGGCGACGGTCTCGAGTCGAGCATGTCGCGCTATCTGATCGACCGTATTGCGTCGCTGGGTAACGTGGTGCTGCATACGCGGACCGTCGTCGCGTCCGTCAGAAGCGACGAACGGGGCCTCAAAGCCGTCACATGCAGCACGCCCGAAGGCGAGCTCGCATTCGATACGCGGCACCTGTTCCTGTTCACGGGCGCGAATCCCAACACGCAATGGCTGCGCGATTGCAGCGTCGAGATCGACGACCGTGGCTTCGTCAAAACGGGCCTCGCGGCAGGCGTGCGCGCCGATACGGCATGCTTCGCGTTGCAGACCAACGTACCCGGCGTGTTTGCGATCGGCGATGTGCGCAATGCATCGGCGAAGCGCGTCGCGGCGGCAGTGGGCGACGGCGCCGCTGTCGTCGCGGAGATTCATCAGTTTCTGAGCGCCCCGTTGCCTGTCGCATGAGCGCGCCGCTCGCATGATCCGGACGGGTTTGGGGAGAAACCCAGCGTAACCTATACGAACGTATGCGGTTGCCCATCCGTATGAATCAGCTGGCTAGATGCAGATTGTATGGAACACATGCAACCCGCAGTCTAATCTTTGCACATCGATGCTTTGAAGCGGCGATCGGTCATCTTGCCTTGCGTTAGCGAAGCAAGCCCGAACGACTCTGACAAAAAAACTGTACGAAAAAAAGGAGTACGCACATGCAAGACACGGTGAATCTGCGCCGCCGTCGACTGATCGGGACGACTGCGGCAGGCATCGGCCTGCTGGAACTGGGCCTCGGCAACCTCGCGCACGCGCAAGCCACGAAGAGCGCGCACGCCGCAAAGAAAGCGGCTCACCATACGTCGTTCGATGCGATCCAGCAGATCGACGCGGGCACGCTAAACGTCGGCTACGTGGACATGGGCCCGAAGGACGGACAGCCCGTCATCCTGCTGCACGGCTGGCCGTACGACATCTACGCGTTCGTCGACGTCGCGCCGATCCTCGCTGCAGCGGGTTACCGCGTGATCGTGCCGTTTCTGCGCGGCTACGGCTCGACGCGCTTTCTTGCCAACGAAACGCCGCGCAACGGCCAACAGGCCGTCGTCGCCGTCGACATCATCGCGCTGATGGATGCGCTGAAAATCGATCAGGCTATCTTCGGCGCATTCGACTGGGGCGCGCGCACGGCGTGCATCATCGCCGCACTGTGGCCGCAGCGCTGCAAGGGGCTGGTGTCGGTGAGCGGCTATCTGATCGGCAGCCAGGAAGCGAACCGCAAGCCCTTGCCGCCCAAGGCGGAATTCGCGTGGTGGTATCAGTTCTATTTCGCCACCGAGCGCGGCGAACTGGGCTACGCGGCCAACCGCAACGACTTTAACCGGCTGATCTGGCAACTCGCGTCGCCCAAGTGGCATTTCGACGATGCCACGTATCAGCGCACGGCGGCATCGTTCAACAACCCCGATCACGTCGCCGTGGTGATTCACAACTACCGCTGGCGTCTGGGCCTCGTGCAAGGCGAGCCGCAGTACGACGAGATCGAGCAGCGTCTCGCGGCGCTGCCCACCATCGGTGTGCCGACCATCACGATGGAAGGCGACGCGAACGGCGCGCCGCATCCCGATCCGTCCGCGTACGCGAAGATGTTCACGGGCAAGTATCAGCACCGCAACGTGAGCGGCGGCATCGGCCACAACCTGCCGCAGGAAGCGCCTCAGGCATTTGCCGAGGCCGTCCTGCAAGTCGCTCGCCTTTGATCCCGGATGCGTTCAAGCATGACACGCCAATCGTCGCCCCTGACCTGACATCATGGACAAACCCGACCACGTTCTGATCGTCGACGAGGACCGCGGCATGCGCGAGTTCGTCGCCAGTTATCTGGAGAAAAACGGCATGCGCGTATCGCTCGCGTCCAGCGGACGCGACATGCACGCCGTGCTCGACCGGCATACGCCCGATGTGATCCTGCTCGACGTGATGCTGCCGGGGGAAGACGGCCTCGCGCTATGCCGCGGGCTGCGCGCGGGCCGTCATCGCGCGGTGCCCGTGATGATGGTGACCGAGCATTGCGATGAGATGGACCGGATCATCGGCCTGGAGATGGGCGCGGACGACTATCTGGCCAAGCCGTGCGCCGTGCGCGAGCTGCTCGCGCGCATCCGCGCGGTGCTGCGACGCACGCGCATGCTGCCGCCCGGCATGCTGGTGGAGGAATCGACGGAGATGCTGAGCTTCGGCGACTGGCGGCTCGATACGACGGCGCGTCACCTGCTCGACACCGAGGACGCCGTGGTCGCGTTGAGCGGCGCGGAATACCGGCTGCTGCGCGCCTTTCTCGATCACCCGCAACGCGTGCTGACGCGCGACCAGCTGCTCAATCTGACGCAGCGGCGCAACGCCGAACCGTTCGATCGTTCGATCGACCTGCTGGTCAGCCGTCTGCGGCAAAGGCTCCGCGACGTCGCCCGCGTGCCGCGCTACATCAAGACGCTGCGCAACGAAGGCTATGTGTTTTCGTCGACGGTGAAGGCTGTCGAGGAAGCGCGCGCGCGGCAACATGCGTGATGCGTGGCGCAGTTCCGGCGTCGTCAGCGTCTTGTGGCGCATGACGGCGTTTTAGCCACCCCTGCGTCCAGAAAAGACGGCCGCCCGGTCGTCGTTTGTATCGCCATGTATCCGGCGGCGCAGCCGATACATCGCGATACGCACCCTCACCTTCCTGAAATTCGCCGGATACATGTGCGGGCTTTAATCCGTCACAAGAGCACGCGCGAGATCGACATGCGCTGCGTGCAGACCGGTTGAATCAACCGTTTCCGGATCAGGAGGTCGATTCCATGTTACTCATCGTCATTGCGTTTCTGGGCGGGGTGCTCACCATCCTGAGCCCATGTATCCTGCCTGTCGTGCCATTCGTCTTCGCCCGTTCCGACAAGCCGTTCGTGACGGGCCGGCTGCCGTTGCTGCTCGGCCTGGCTATCACGTTCGCGCTCGTCACGGGCGTCGGCATTGCCGGCCTGAGCGGGGCCGCGCAACTGAACCACTACGGGCGCTGGGTATCGCTCGCGCTGTTCGGCGTGTTCGGCGCATCGCTGCTGTTCCCGGCGCTCGCGGCGCGTCTGTCGCGCCCGTTCTTTGGGATCGGCAACCGCGTCGCCGCGCAGTCGCAAATGCGCGGCACACGTTTCCAGATCGGCTCCGCGCTGCTGCTCGGCGTGGCGACGGGCTTGCTGTGGGCGCCTTGCGCGGGCCCGATTCTCGGCCTGATTCTCACGGGCGCCGCGCTGCATGGCGCGACCTGGGCGACGGCGGCAGCATTGACCGCGTACGCGCTCGGCGCGGCGAGTTCGCTCGCCGTCGTGTCGGGGCTCGGCAAGCAGGCGCTCGATGGGCTCAAGCGATCGCTCGGTCTCGGCGAGCGCGTGCGCCGCGCGATGGGCGCGCTGGTGCTGTTGAGCGTCACGGCCATCGGCTTCGGTTTCGATACACGCGCCCTTGCGCAGTTGCCGTCGGCATCGACGACGGGCGTCGAGAGCCGGCTGGTCGGCCTGCTTGGTTCCGACCACGCGCAACAGCCGCGCACGCTGAAGCCGCACATCCAGCGCATCAGCGCGAAGGTGCCGTCCGCGCTTCCTGTCGAAGGCCATCTGCCTTCGCTCGATGGCGCCGAGAGCTGGCTCAACTCGCCGCCGCTCACGAGCGACGCGTTGCGCGGCAAGGTCGCCGTCGTCAACTTCTGGACGTATTCGTGCATCAACTGCCTGCGCACGCTGCCGTATCTGAAGACGTGGTCGGACCGCTATCGTAACGATGGTCTCGTGGTGGTCGGCGTGCATACGCCGGAGTTCGCCTTCGAGCACGATCCGTCGAACGTGAAGCGCGCCGTCGCCGACCTCGGCGTGCACTACCCCGTCGCGATCGACAACGGCTACAAGATCTGGCAAGCGTTCGGCAATCAGTACTGGCCGGCGTTTTATATCGTCGATGCACAAGGCCGCATCCGTTATCACCATTTCGGCGAAGGCGGCTATGCCGAAGCCGAGAAGGTGATCCAGCAGCTGCTGGCGGAGTCGGGACACACGATGCAGACGCGCGACCTGCAGCCCATTCAGGGCGCCGGCGCGCAGGCGGCCGCGGATAACCCGAACGTCGAATCGGGCGAGACCTATGTGGGTTATCAGCAGGCGCGCGGCTTCGCGTCGCCGGAAGACCTCCGACCCGACGACGTCGCCGCGTACACCGTGCCGTCGCAGTTGCAGCTCAATAGCTGGGCATTCGGCGGGAAGTGGATCGTGGGCGGCGAAGCGGCCGTGCTCGACGACGCGCATGGACGCATTGCCTACCGCTTCCACGCACGCGATCTGCATCTCGTGCTCGGCCCCGGCGTGAATGGCAAGCCCGTGCGGTTTCGCGTCACGATCGACGGGGCGGCTCCCGGCGACTCGCATGGCGCCGATGTCGCCGCCGACGGCAGCGGTGTCGTGACGAGCGCCCGCCTGTACCAACTCGTGCGTCAGCACGACGCCGTGCGCGACCGGACCTTCACGATCGAATTCCTCGATCCGGGTGTGCAGGCTTTCTCGTTCACGTTCGGTTGACACCCTCAGTCAGCGCTTCAGGCAACGCCACTGCGCTTTCGCGGCGCAGTGGCGTTTGTCATTGGCAACCCGCTGCCTGAGATTTGTAGCGCAATGTATATATCGCCGATTGGGAAATACTGGCTTACATTCCGGCGCGTTCTGGAAACAAGCCAGATACGTGAGCGGGTTCAAATAACGACACGCAAGGTTGATTCATGACAGTGCGACTGACCGGGTGAGAAGGCATCGCGAATGCAATACGCAAAACGCGATGACCGCCCGGGATGACATCAACGCAGACCCGCTTCACTACTGGAGAAGTACTCATGAAACTCGTTCAATCCCTCATCGTTGCAGCCTTGATCGCCGCTCCCGCTGTGTCGTTCGCGCAGTCGAACCAACCCGTGACCCGCGCCCAGGTGCGCGCCGAGCTGGTTCAGTTGCAGCTGGCCGGCTACAACCCGGCCAGCGACAACACGCAATATCCGACGAACATCGAAGCCGCGCTGTCGCGCATCCAGGCTGAAAAGGGTGCTGCGTATGGCGGCGTCGCAGCGGGTCAATCGAACTCGGGCGCGCATCGCGACACCGCACAAACGCCCGCTCCGCAGCAAGATGTGCTGGGTCTCGAACCGATCTACGCGCACTCGTGATCGCCGCTGCTCCGTTTCCGATGCATGCACATGCGTCGTAACGGAGCGCCCAACTGACGCAGCAGAAAAACATCTATCGATAACGCGGTACTCAGGGGCAACACAATGACAAGAAGCTTCAGGACCTTCCTCACGTTCGCCACGATGCTGTGCGGACTTTTCGCGTTGCAGACTGCGCACGCGGCCACGCAAGACGATCTCAAAGGTACCAGTGTCGTTCTCGTGCACGGAGCATTCGCCGACGGGTCGAGCTGGAACCGCGTGATCCCGTTACTCGAAGCACATGGGCTGCACGTTGTCGCCGTGCAGAATCCGTTGAGCTCGCTCGCCGACGATGTCGCGGCGACGAAGCGCGTCATCGATCAGCAGAAAGGACCCGTGGTGCTGGCCGGTCATTCGTGGGGCGGCGTGGTCATCAGCCAGGCGGGCAACGACGACAAGGTCAAATCGCTCGTCTACGTCGCGGCCTTCGCGCCCGACGCCAACCAGTCGATCGCCGACATCACGCAAGGCATGAAGCCGCCCGTATGGGCGAATGAACTGCAGAAGGATTCGGCCGGCTATCTGACGCTGTCGGACAAGGCCGTGCGCGACGACTTCGCGCTTGACCTGCCCGCAGGCCAGCAACGCATCGTCGCCGCGACGCAAGGGCCGTGGTTTTCCGGCTGCGTGAACGACAAGGTGACGCAGGCCGCCTGGCACGAGAAGCCGTCGTACTTCGTGATTCCCGGCCGCGACAAGATGATCGATCCGCATCTGCAAGCGAAGATGGCGACGCAGATCCATGCGCAGGTGACGCGCGTCGACGCGAGCCACGTCGCGATGCTGAGCCAGCCCGAAGCCGTCGCCAACGCGATTCTCGCAGCGGCACGCAACGCGCACTAAGGCAGAGGCGCGCGACATGAAGACCATCATGATGGACGGTCCTGGGGGGCCGGAGAAGCTTCGGCTGGTCGAATGCGGCGAACCTGTCGCTGGCCCGGGTGAAGCCGTCGTCGAAGTGGATGCCGCAGGCGTCAACTTCATGGACATCGGCGTGCGGCGCGGCGGCATCTGGTCGACGATGGCGAATCCGAAACCCTTGGGCGTCGAAGGCGCGGGACGCGTGTTGAGTGTTGGCGACGACGTTGCGGATATCCGGCCGGGACAGCGTGTCGCGTGGGTCTATGCGCCCGGCAGCTACGCGCAGCGTATTGCGATACCCGCTGCATCGCTCGTCCCCATTCCCGACGCGATCGATCACACCACCGCCGCCGCCGTGATGATGCAGGGCCTCACGGCCAGTCACTTCGCGACGGACTTCTACCCTGTCCGGCAAGGCGACATCGCGCTGGTGCATGCGGCGGCGGGCGGCCTCGGGCTGTTGCTCACGCAGATCATCAAACAGCGCGGCGGCATGGTGATCGGCCGCGTGTCGCATGAAGACAAGATCGAAGCCGCGCGGCAAGCGGGCGCCGATCATGTGATCGTCGACAGCGAAGGCCGGTTCGCCGACGAAGTCATGCGCGTCACCGACAGCGAAGGCGTGCATGTCGTCTACGACGGTTCGGGACCGGCGACGTTTCAGGGCTCGCTCGCATCGCTGCGGCGCTCGGGCACGTTCTGCTGGTATGGGCCGGTGTTGGGCGCGGCCGGACCGCTTCATATCATGAGCCTGCCGAAGAGCATCAAGATCGGCTACGCGACGTTCACCGATCACGTCCACACCCCTGCCCTGTTGCGCGCGCGTGCGAAGCAGCTGTTCGACTGGATCATCGCGGGCGTGCTCGACGTGCGGATCGGCGGCGTCTATCCGCTTGCGGATGCTGCACGAGCGCACGCCGACATGGAGAGCCGCAGGACCACGGGCAAGCTGCTGCTGATTCCCTAGGCGATGCAGTTCATCACAGGCGCATGCGATATTTGGCTTTCGACACGCATCACCGCCGCCGAAAACAGATAGCCTTCGTTGCGCAGCGTCTTGATGTAGCGTCCGTCGCGCACGCCGTCCTGCAGCCGCTGTCGCACGCGGCTCACGAGCAGATCGATCGAGCGGTCGAGCAGGTCGGCGTGACGGCCTTGCGTCAGGTTCAGCAACTGGTCACGCGTGAGCACGCGGTTCGGATGATCGAGGAACACTCGCAACAGCCGATACTCCGCGCCGCTCAACGCGACCACCGTGCCTTCGGGATCGAGCAGACGGCGCGCCGCCGTGTCGAGCCGCCACTCGCCGAAACGCAGCACGGTGGCCGATTCAGCGACGCGCATGCCGGGCGGCAGCATGTTCGTGCGGCGCAGGACGGCGCGAATGCGCGCCAACAGTTCGCGGATCACAAACGGCTTGGACAAAAAGTCGTCGGCGCCCAGTTCGAGGCCGACGATGCGGTCCGCTTCGTCGTGACGCGCGGACAGCATGACGACGGGTATCGCGCGAAATTCGCCTGCGCGCAATTCGCGGCACAGCGACAGGCCGTCCGCATCCGGCAACCTCGCGTCGAGGACGATGAGATCAGGCGTGTCGCGCTCGAGCGCCGCGCGCATGTCGCGCCCGCTGGACGCGTGCGATACCCGCATGCCATTGCGTTGCAGATAGATGGCGACGAGTTCGCGGATCTCACGATCGTTATCGACGATCAACACGTGTTCGAGCTTCTTCATGACTGATCCAACGACTGCGGCTACGGCACCGGCAAGGCGCGCTGCTTCCGGCTCGCACTGATGGTGCAACGTGCGGTGACAGCAGCACGGTCGTCGCCTTCGTACGCGCATGTATCCGGCCCACACCCGCCGATACAAAACATTGCCTGCGAGCCACTTCACGACATGTGACGGATACATTCCGCTGCTCAAATGAGCAACGTCGACACGCGTCACGCCGGCCACCGGGTGCGGGTTAATGTGCCGCGCATGGTGGCAGGAACGCATCGTTGACACAACAGCAACTGTGCTCACTCCTTGTTGCACTATGGGCAACACTCGAGATTTCATGGGTCTGACAACGATGCGAACAATCAATCACCAGCGCCTGAGATATTTCTACGCGGTCCTGACGCAAGGATCGATTCGCGGCGCCGCCGACGACATGAACACGTCGCCGTCGGTCATCACGCGACAGATCCGGCTGCTCGAAGAGGAACTGGGCGTCACGCTGTTCGAGCGCGGTGCCAAAGGCGCGCGGCCGACGGAACCGGCGGCTCATCTGCTGGAGTTCTGGGAGGGGTGCCAGTCGCAGCAGGAGAGACTCGAAGACCAGTTGCATGCATTTCGCGGCCTGCGTCATGGACGGGTGCAGTTGGCTGTCAGCGAAGGTTTCGTCGATACGCTGACCGAGGATGTGCTTGCGCCGTTCTGCGCGAAGTATCCTGCGCTGACGATCGAGATGAGCATGCTGGCTCGTGATGGCATTGTCGAAGAGGTGGCTGAAAGCCGGGCGCATATCGGGCTGGCTTATAACCCGCCGCCGCATCCGCGGCTTGAGTGTCTTGCGAGTTCGGTTCAGCGGGCGGTTTTGCTGTTGCGGCGGGAGCATCCGCTTGCGATGCGGAAGCGGGCCGCTACGATTCAGGATTTGCGGGCGTTTCCGCTGGCGTTGATGCCGCAGACGTTTGGGATCGGACACGCGGTGAAGATGCTTGAAGTTGCCGAAGGCATGCAGATCGAGCCGGCTATGACGACTAATTCGCTTGCTGTGCTTAAACGTATGGTTGCTGTGGAGAATTTTGTCACGTTGATTGGGGAGTTTGCGGCGCGGCGTGAAGTGGCAAGCGGTGAACTTACGACGGTGCCCGTCGATCATCCTGTTTTTCAGAGTACGCACGCGCGGTTGATCGTGAAGACGGGGCGTCTGCTTACGCCTGGGCCGATGGAATTGCTCAAGTGGATTCAGCGGCGGTTATCGGTGTTTGCGGTGGAAGGTGTCCACATGCACTAGTGGGGTTCTTGTCTGCGACTGCTGGGTGGGTTTGGTTTGGTTGCTGCGCGGGCATCTGGTTTGGTTTGCTTGTGTTTGCGCTGGCATCCGCGTTTTGTTAGCGTGCTTCACGCGTTGCCCCTGTGCGGGGCGGCACCTACTTTTCTTTGCCGCCGCAAAGAAAAGTAGGCAAAAGAAAGCGGCTAACACCGCCAGCTCTTGTGTTTGCCTGAGGGCCCCCAACCGGTCCTACACTTCACACGGCAGTGGCCCTGGTTGGTGCTCGTTGCCAACGCTCCGAATGAACGCCTCACCCGCTTCGAATACCCGTACTCGGGCAAGCGGCAGCGAATCGTACGTGCCGCCCAGGTGGCAAACTGTGTGTAGGTTGTCGCGCCGTATAGCTTGGCGCTCTTACATGGAGGAACGCGTGCGCTATCGGTCCGAAGTGAGGCGTGCGAGGCACTACGGCCAACACACAGTTTGCCACCTGGGCGGCCGTGGAATATCTCGCACGGCATGCTGCAACGTGGGGGCCTGAAGCGGGTGAGGCGCTCATTCGAAGCGTTGGCAACGAACATGGGTCACGTGATTGCCGTGTGAAGCGTAAGACCGGTTGGGGGCCCTCAGGCAAGAAGAAATGTTGGCGGTGTTAGCCGCTTTCTTTTGCCTACTTTTCTTTGCGGCGGCAAAGAAAAGTAGGTGCCGCCCCGCACAGGGGCGACGCTTGAAGCGCGAAGGCAAAGCGCGGATGCCAGCGCAAACACGAGCAAACCACACCAGCGTCGGCAGACAAATCGCGGAAGCCAGCCCGCACCCACAAGCAAACCAAACCGCCCGCGCCGCGAAGGCGCCACACTAAGCCCTCTCTACAAGCAAATCCTCAATCATCACCGGCAACCTCCGCACCCTGACACCCGTCGCATGATGCACGGCATCCGTAATCGCCGCCGCGACGCCAGCCAGCCCAATCTCGGCAATCCCACGCGCGCCCAGCTCGTTGAACACAGGATCGGGATAATCCAGAAACGTCACATCGAGCGCCGGCGTATCCGCATGCGAAGCGATGATGTAGTCAGCAAGATTGCTATTGATCGGCGCACCGCTTTGCGCGTCATACATCGTATGTTCGAAGAGGGCCATGCCAACACCCATCACCACAGCCCCTTCAATCTGATTGCGGCCGGCCCGCGGATTCAGAATCCGCCCCGCGTCGATCACCGTCACGATGCGGCTCACGCGCAGCCGCGCCGTCTCCGGCTGCCACGTCACTTCGGCGAAATGCGCGCCATACGAGTAGATCGAATAGTGCTTCTTCAGCGGATCGTCGAAGCCACCCTGCGCACTGCCCTTACCTGACGCCGCGTGCATCTTCGCGGCCTGCAGGATCTGCGCAAACAGCACACCCTTCTCCACCGCATCCGCCTTGCGATACACACGTCCCGCGCCGAACGCAAGCGCGTCCTTGTCGGCACCCTTGAATGGCGACTCGTCGACAGCGACGGCCCGCGCCAACACCATGTCCGTTGCCGCACGCGCCGCCTGCAGCACGGCGGGAATCACGGAAGCCGTCGCCGCCGAGCCGCCCGATATCGGCCCGGCGGGCAGCATCGTATCGCCGAGCACGACTTCGATCCTGTCGAGCGGAATGCCCGTGTGCCCCGCGACCAGTTGCGCGAGGATCGTGTACGTGCCCGTGCCGATGTCCTGCGTGCCGCACACGACGCGCGCCGTGCCGTCCGCGCGCAGATCGACGCTCGCCTCGGCGGAAAAACGCAGCCCCGGCCAGCCGCATGCGCCGACGCCCCAGCCGAGTGTCAGCCCGTCGCGTGTCATCGAACCGACTTCGGACGTGCGCTGCGCCCAGCCGAACTTCTCCGCGCCCGTCGTCAGACACTCAACCAAATGCCGCGACGAAAACGGCAAGCCCGTCGATTCGTCAACCTTCGGCTCGTTCCTCAAACGGAATTCGACAGGGTCGATATCGAGCTTGCGCGCCAGTTCGTTCATCGACGATTCGAGCGCGTAGAGACCCGGCACCGCGCCCGGTCCGCGCATCGCGGTCGGCGATCCAACGTTGCGCCGCACGAGACCTGAACTCACGCGCAGATTCGGCACACTGTACAAAAACGGGGTGATCTCGCCGCAGCTTTCCTCGTAGTCGTCGGCGATCGCGGTGTGGTTCACGTAGTCGTGGCGAATCGACGTGAGCTTGCCGCCGCGATCAGCGGAAAGACGCATACGCTGCTGCGTCGTCGGACGATGGCCGACGTTCTGGAACATCATCTTGCGGCTCACGACCAGTTTCACCGGCTGCCCCGTTTGTCGCGACGCCGCCGCCGCGAGCAGCGAGTGCGGCCACATCCACAGCTTGCCGCCGAAGCCCGAGCCGAGATAACGCGAGATCACGCGCACTTTCTCTTTCGGCAGGCCGAGCATCTGCATCAGCGTGCCCTGATGGTTCGACACAGCCTGCGTGGTCTCGTAGAACGTGTAGCCCTCGCCGTCCCACTGCGCGACAGTAGCGTGCAGTTCGATCGGATTGTGCGTTTCGACGGGCGTCACATACGTCTCGTCGAGCGTCACTTCGCTTGTGTCGAATGCGGATGCCGCATCGCCGCGCTCGCTCTGGACATGCGGCTCGCCCTTCGCTTCAAGCTCGTCGCTGACGTCGTGCGCCGTCTTTTCATAGCCGACTTTCACGGCGGCCGCGGCGTTGCTCGCCGCCTCGAATGTCTCGGCGACGACGACGGCCACATACTGGCCGTAATAGCGGATCACGTCGTCCTCGAACGGCGGGCGCGCTTCGTCGACGAAGCCCGTCTCCATCGAATTACCCGAAATGCGATAGAAGCGGCCGATGTTGCCGCGATGCAGAACCACACGCACGCCGGGCATCGCCTGCGCGGCGGCGAATTCGAGCGACGTCACTCGACCGCCCGCGATCGTCGCGCACACGGGCACCGCGTACAGCATGTCGGGCAAATCGATATCGGAGGTGTACTGCGCGCGTCCGCTCACTTTCAGCGGACCGTCGATGCGCGACTGCGGCTGCCCAATGATGGACAGCAAAGAATCGGACACAGTGGACATGGAAAGAAGTCCTCGAAAAAGTTTCAGACGGACTGCATGACCTGCGTCAATGCATGTATCAGGCAGCGCCTCGATAGTTCGATCTTGAAGCCGTTCTGGCTCTGCGCTTTCGCATTCGCGAGCGCGGCGTCGGCGGCGCGCGCAAAGCTCGCCGCATCGGGCACGGCGCCCGCGAGTTCGGCTTCGGCTTCGCGCGCGTGCCACGGCTTCGTGCCGACGCCGCCGAGCGCAACATGCGCGCGCGTGATACGCCCGTCGGCCACATTGACGACGACGGCCGCCGAAGCCAGCGCGAATTCATACGACGCGCGGTCGCGCAGCTTCAGATACAGCGACCGGCTGCCCGGAATCGGAGGCAACGTGACATGTGTGACGAGATCGCCCGGTTCGAGCACGGTTTCGCGCTCCGGTGTGTCGCCCGGCAGCAGGTAGAAATCGTCGATCGGAACACTGCGCGCGCCCTTCGTCCCGTGAATCTGAACCGTCGCGCCGAGTGCCGCGAGCGCGACGTTCATATCCGACGGATTGGTTGCAATACATGCGTCGCTCGTACCGAGAATTGCCATCGTCCGGTTGAAGCCGGTGATCGCGGCGCAGCCGGAACCGGGCACGCGCTTGTTGCACGGCATCGCGGTATCGCGGAAGTAGACGCAGCGCGTGCGTTGCAGCAGGTTGCCGCCCGTCGTCGCCATGTTGCGCAGTTGCGCGGACGCGCCCGCCAGCAGCGCCTGCGACAGCACCGCATACGGCTCGTGAATCAGCGGATGCAGCGCGAGGTCGGCATTACGCACCAGCGCGCCGATACGCACGCCGCCCTCGTCGGTTATTTCGACGCGGTCAAGCGGCAAGTGGCTGATATCGACCACGCGCGCCGGTTTCTCCACATCGAGTTTCATCAGATCGAGCAGCGTCGTGCCGCCCGCGAGAAAGCGCACCTGTGCGCCCTGCTGCGCGGTCTGCGACGCGGCGCCTGCGACGATCGCGTCGCGCATGTCGTTCGCGCGCGAAAGCTGGAACAGTTCCATCGTGGCCTCCTAGCGCTTGCCGCGCACGGCCTGGATGGCCGTCACGATGTTCTGATAGGCGCCGCAGCGGCACAGGTTGCCGCTCATCGCTTCGCGCACGTCGGCGTCATCGGGGCCGATCGCTTCGTCGAGCAGCGCGACGGCCGACATGATCTGGCCGGACGTACAGTAGCCGCACTGATAACTGTCGCATTCGACGAACGCGGCCTGCATCGGATGCAGCGCATCGGGCTCGCCGATGCCTTCGATGGTCGTGATCGTGTCGCCTTCGTGCGTAGCTGCGAACGACAGACACGCGTTTTCGCGGCGGCCGTTCACGTGCACCGTGCACGCGCCGCACTGGCCGTGGTCGCAGCCTTTTTTCGTGCCCGTCAGATGCAGATGCTCGCGCAACGCGTCGAGCAAGGTCGTGCGCGGATCGAGCGCGAGCGCGTACGACGTGCCGTTCACGTTCAGTTCGACGGGAATCGTGACGCTCGACGACGGCTGCACGTGTGGCGTGTCGCCAGGTGGATTGGCTTCCTGCGGAGTGACTTCGGGTCGGGCGATGGTGTGAGGCATCGGGAAATCTCCATGCAGCAATCGGAAGGGGACGATCGGAAGGAAGACGGTCGAATGCCAGATGGCGCGCGTCACGATCGCGCGACGCCGTCGCCGTATCGTGGAGCACCGATGGACAAGCGAAAAGTATAGGCGCCGATCCGTGGACGCGCCGGTGGCGTGCTTCGCACCCTCCGCGTTTCAAACGCCCTGCGCTTCTGACCGTCCGAATGTCAGACCGAATCTCAAATCGATCGACAGACTGATCAGGCGCAGCAAGCGCAATACCCGGGCCTCGCGCGCCCCGTTGCAAAAATCTGTAACCGTTACATCTGCCCCTTACAGCGCACAAATCACTCAACTCATTCAGAATGATTTTTATTCAAGGGGCATGTCTTTGAACAATCTGAAGAACAACCCGCGCCACCGTCTGAAACCGTTGCTGCTGGTGGGCGCGGCCTGCGCCGCGCTGTCGGCCCGCAGCGCGTCGGCGCAGGAAATTGCCCTGTACGGCGGCTGGCTGAGAGGTGCGAGCACGAACACCTATTCATGGGCGATCGACTATACGGAAGGCTTTGGAAGATACGTCGCGGGCAGCATCACATGGCTGAACGAAGGCCATATGCCGGACCATCATCGCGATGGCCAGGCGGTGCAGATCTGGGGGCGTCTGCCGCTCGCGCAGAACCGTTTCGTGTTTGCGCTCGGCGTCGGACCGTATCGTTACTTCGATACGGAAGCCGCCGAACAGGGCCAGGGCTACTCGAACACACACGGCTGGGGCGGCCTGTTCAGCGCGCGGGCGACGTGGTACACGTCGCACCGCTGGACGACGAGCCTGCAGCTCAACCGCATACAGGTGTCGCGCGGACCTTCGACGACGGCCGTGCTGCTCGGCGTCGGCTATCAGCTCGACGCGCCCGACGAGCCGGGACCGCGCGCCTGGGCGCTGCCGCGTACGCATGACGTGACGAACAACGAAGTCACGGTGATGGTCGGAGAGACCATTCTCAACAGCCTCGAATCGCAGACGTCTATAGCCGAGTCGATCGAATACCGGCGCGGGCTCACGCATTGGCTCGACGGCACGCTCGGTTATCTGCATGAAGGCGACGGCCTGAAAGCGCGCCGCGACGGCCTCACGGCACAGCTATGGCTGACGCGCGCGTTTCTCGACGATCACCTGACGCTCGGCTTCGGCGCGGGCGCGTACGCCGCGATCCATCACGGCGAGGATCCGGACGAACGCCCGACGGGCGACGGCGTGCTGTCGGGCATCGTATCGGCGTCAGCGTCGTATCGCTTCACGCAGCATTGGGCCGCGCGCGTGACGTGGAACCGCGTCGTCACGCGTTACAGCCGCGATACGGATGTGCTGATGGGTGGTATCGGATATCGGTTCTAGGCGCGGCGCGCGTTCACGCAAGCGCTTGCTCCTCGCCAAGATCAGCCAAAGGATGCGCCTGCGCGCGCCACGGCGACGACAGGAAATGCCGCACGCGCTCGGGCCGCACTTCAGCCAGCGTCGCGGGTGCCCAGCGCGGCTTGCGGTCCTTGTCGACGAGATGCGCGCGCACGCCTTCGCTGAAATCGCCCTCTTCGATTGCCCGCGTGACGATACCCAGTTCCATCCGGAAACATTCGGCGAGCGTCATCTGACGGCCGCGCAACAACGCGTCGCGCGTGACGTACAGCATGGTCGGCGAATGCGACGTCAGCGCTTCGTAGGTTGCCTGCAGCCATTGACGCACCTCACGCGAATGCTCGCGCTCCAGATCATGGCGCAGCGTCGCGACGATCCGCTCGACACCCGAGCGCCGGTCGAAGTGGCGCAAGATCAGCTGCGTGAACGCGCCGAGCCCCGCGTGCGGGACGATGTTGCACGGCGGCTCGAATACGGTGCGCAAGGCGCGCAGCAGCTCGTCGGCGGCGACGTCGGCCGTTGCGATGCGCAATAGACGTTCCTCGAACGTATCGAGCCATTCGGACGGCACGCACAGATCCGCCAGCTGGAAGCGCAATGCCTCCGCGCCCGACAGCGTCACGCCCGTCAGCCCGACATACAGTTCGATCTCGGCGGGCATCATGCTCAGAAAACGCGTTGCGCCGACGTCGGGCAGAAAGCCGATGCGCGTCTCGGGCATTGCGATCTTGGTTCGCTCGGTGACGATGCGCAGCCGCGCCGCCTGGCCAAGCCCCATGCCGCCGCCCATCGTGATGCCGTCGAGCAGCGCGACAACGGGCTTCGGGAAGGTATGCAGCGCGTAATCGAGCCGGTACTCGTCGATGAAGAACTGCTGCCAGTTCCTTTCGTTGCGCTGCCGCATGCCGAACAGCGCGCGCACGTCGCCACCCGCGCAGAAGCCTTTCGCGCCTGCGCCGCGCAGCACCACGGCGACGATCTCGCTATCGGTGCGGCAGCGCTCGACCAGCGCGGCCAGCTCGCGCACCATCTCGTGCGACAACGCGTTCAGCGCAGCCGGCCGGTTCAGCGTGACGATCGCGACGCGATTGACGACGCGAAACAGCACGTCGGGTTCGTGCATGCTTGCCTCTTTGAGAACAGCGCTCATCGCTGCGACTCCTTCGATTGCGCGCCTTGCCACTTCGGCGCGCGTTTTTCGAGGAACGCGTTGACGCCCTCGCGCTGATCGGCGCCGTCGAACAGATCGACGAAGCGCTCGCGCTCCACGGCCAGCGCCGCCGTGCGCGGCACGCCGTTGCGCGCCTGCTGGATCAGATCCTTGCTGAACGTGACGGCCTGCGGGCTCAAGCCCGCGACGCGCGCCGCCATCTGCAACGCGAATTCGCGCGCCGCGCCTTTCTCGACCACTTCCTCGACGAGCCCAATGCGCAGCGCCGTCGCCGCATCGACGCGTTCGCCTGTCAGCACGATGCGCTTCGCCCAGCCTTCGCCGACGAGCCACGGCAGCGTCTGTGTGCCGCAGCCGCACGGCAGCAGGCCAACGGCCGTTTCCGGCAACGCCATTACCGCGTGCTGCTCGGCGATGCGGATATCGCACGCGAGCGCGCACTCGAGCCCGCCGCCCATTGCATAGCCGTTGATCGCCGCGATCACGACGGGCCGCGCGTTTTGCAGCGTCTCGAACGCCGTGCCGAAGCGCGATGCTGCTTGTCGCGCGATTTCCTTGTTGCCGTCGGCGAAGGTGTTCAGATCGGCGCCCGCGCTGAAGAACTTCGGGCCGTCGCCCGTGATGACGATTGCGCGCACTTGCGCGTCGCCGTTCAGGCGTTCGACGGTGTGCTGCAGCTGCGATAGCCCTTCCGGTGTGAATGCGTTCGCTGGCGGGCGCTTCAGGGTCAGCACGGCGACGCTGCCGTCATGCGCGTAGTCGAGTTCGATCATTACGCGTCTCCATCCTTGCGATACAGCTTGATCACCGCTGAGAAGTCGAGCTTACCGGCGCCGTTCGTGCTCATGGTCTGATAGAGCTGTTGCGCGAGCGCGCCGAGGTAGACGGGTTGGCGCGCGAGTTTGGCGGCATCGGTGGCGAGGCCGAGGTCCTTGAGCATCAGGTCGGTGCCGAAGCCGCCTGTGTAGCCGCGCGTCGACGGCGCGGTGTCGATGACGCCAGGGAACGGGTTGTAGGTGTCCGAACTCCAGCAACGGCCCGTCGATGTGTTGATGATTTTGCCCAGTACCTGGGGGTCGATGCCGAGTTTTTCGCCGAGTGCCATCGCTTCGGAAACGCCCGCCATCGTGATGCCTAGCACCAGGTTGTTGCAGATCTTTGCAACCTGGCCGGTCGAGGTTTCGCCGCAGTGGACTATGTTTTTGCCCATTGCTGAGAGGATTGGTTTCACCTGTTCGTAGGTTTCTGCGGTGCTGCCGACCATGAATGTCAGTGTGCCGGATGTGGCGCCGCCTGTGCCGCCTGAGACTGGCGCGTCTACGAAGGTGTTTCCATTCTGTGTCGCCAGTTCGGCGAAGGTTTTTACGCTGGCTGGGTCGATCGTGCTCGAGTCGATGATCGTCACGTTCTTCGCGATGCCCGCGAGGATGCCTTCTTCGCCTGTTAGCACTGCTTTTACATGTGCTGCGGCTGGGAGCATCGTGATGACATATTCGACGTCCGTCGATGCTTCTTTTGGCGTTTTTGCTGTTTTTGCGCCTGCTTGTTGCAGGGTTTCTAACGCTTGCGTGTTCAGATCGAAAACTCTTAGGGCGTGGCCCGCCTTTAGCAGGTTTAGCGCCATCGGCGCGCCCATGTTGCCTAGTCCTATGAAGCCGATTTTCATGTTCGCTCCTGTGGTTTTGTCTGCGACTGCTATGGCGGTGTTTTGCTTTCTGCGCTGGCATCCGCGATTTGTTAGCTTGCTTCAAGCGTCGCCCCTGTGCGGGGCGGCACCTACTTTTCTTTGCCGCCGCAAAGAAAAGTAGGCAAAAGAAAGCGGCTAACACCGCCAACATTTCTTCTTGCCTGAGGGCCCCCGAAGGGTCTTACGCTTCACACGGCAATCACGTGACTCATCTTTGCTGCCAGCGCTCTTGCGCTGCGCCTCACCCGCTTCATGCGCCCGCGTTGCCGCACGCCGTGTCAGATATTCCACCGCCGCCCAGGTGGAAAACTGTGTGTAGGCCGTAGTACTCCACACGCCTCACTTCGGACCGATAGCGCACGCGTTCCACCATGTAAGAGCGCTAACGTATATGCCGCGACAACCTACACACAGTTTGCCACCTGGGCGGCACTAACCGTTCGCTACCGTTAGCAGTTATGCGGGCGGTTGAAGCGGGTGAGGCGTCTATTCAAAGCGTTGGCAACAAAGATGAGTCACGTGATTGCCGTGTGAAGCGTAAGACCTGTTGGGGGCCCTCAGGCAAACACAAGAGCTGGCGGTTTTAGCCGCTTTCTTTTGCCTACTTTTCTTTGCGGCGGCAAAGAAAAGTAGGTGCCGCCCCGCACAGGGGCGACGCGTGAACGGCAAACACCATAGCGCGGATGCCAGCGCAAACACAAGCAAACCAACCCGGCCGCGCCACGAAGACAAATCGCGGATGCCAACTCAAAAACAAGCACACCACCCAGCGTCGCAGACAAACAAAAACCTATCGAAGGCTAATGGTCGTATTCACACCATCACTGACAGTGGCATCATCAAACCACCTGGCCGTGACAGTCTTAGTCTGCGTATAAAACTGCACAACCTGCTTGCCATAGGGCCCAAGATCCCCAAGCTTCGACCCGCGAGACCCAGTAAAACTAAAAAACGGAACCGGCACGGGAATAGGAATATTGATCCCAACCTGCCCAACATCGATCTCGCTCTGAAACTTCCGCGCCGCCGCGCCGCTCTGCGTGAAGAGTCCGACGCCATTACCCATCGGATTGCTATTCACAAGCGCAATCGCGTCGTCCAGCGTCGGCACGGTCATCACACACAACACAGGCCCAAAGATCTCCGTCTTATAGACATCCATCTCGACCGAAACATCACTAAACACCGTCGGCCCGATGAAATTACCGGCCTCGTAGCCAGGCACACCAACACCCCGCCCATCCAGCGCAAGCGTTGCACCCTCCTTCACGCCCGCGTCGATCAGCCCAAGAACACGCTCCTTCGCAGCACGCGAAACCACAGGCCCGATATCCGTGCCGCCCTCATGTCCGGCATTCACCTTCAACGTCTTCGCCTTCGCGACAAGCTCGGGCAACCACTCCTTCGACGACCCCACCAGCACCACCACCGATGTCGCCATACACCGCTGCCCCGCCGCGCCAAAGCCGGCACCCACCAGCGCATTCAACGTCTGCTCGCGGTTCGCATCAGGCAACACGACAGCGTGATTCTTCGCGCCCATCATCGATTGCACACGCTTGCCGTGCTGGCTGCCCAGGTTGTACACATGCGTGCCCACCGCCGTCGATCCAACAAACGAAATCGCCTTCACCAACTCATGCGTGCACAACCCATCGACGACTTCCTTCCCGCCATGCACCACGTTCAGCACGCCCTTCGGCACGCCCGCTTCGATGGCCAGCTCGACCAGTTGCATCGTCGATAGCGGGTCCTGCTCCGACGGCTTCAGAACGAATGTGTTGCCGCACACGATCGCCATCGGGAACATCCACAGCGGAATCATCGCGGGGAAGTTGAACGGCGTAATGCCCGCGCATACACCAATCGGCTGACGCAGCGTGTACGTGTCAACACTCCCCGCCACGTTCTCCGCGAACTCGCCCTGCTGCAACGTGCCGATCGAGCACGCATGCTCGACCACTTCGAGGCCGCGGAAAATGTCGCCTTCTGCATCGGGCAAAGTCTTGCCCTGCTCCGCCGTCAAGGTCTTCGCAATGCGCGGCATGTGCTCTCGAATCAGTGCCTGGTACTTCAGCATGATCCGCATGCGCGCGCCAATCGGCGTGTTCTTCCAGGTCGCAAATGCGGCATGCGCGGAACGGATCGCCGCGTCCACTTCCGCTTTCGTCGCGAACGGTACGCGCGCCAGCACTTCCTGCGTCGCCGGATTCACGATGTCGCGCCACTCGGTCGCGCTCGACTCGACAAATTCGCCGTTGATCAACAGCTTGACCGTGTCGACCTTGCGGTCAGCCAGAGTCGAAGGAATTGCGCTCATTCTGCATGTCTCCTGAAGTAGATATCGGTGGCTCGACTGTCGTTCAGTTCGGGCTCAGTTTCCGTTTCCATTGCGAAGCTCGGGGAAATCCTCTTCCCAGTACTCATCCTGCAGGCGCGCCGGCTCCGCCGTGCGCTCCAGTTCGCGCCGCCTTAGTTCGACGCGGCGAATCTTTCCGGAGATCGTCTTCGGTAAATCGCTGAATTGAAGGCGGCGAATGCGCTTGTACGGCGCGAGCTTTTCGCGCGAAAAGCGGAATACATCGCGCGCCAGTTCGGGACCCGCTTCGAATCCATGTCGCACGGTCACGAATGCCTTCGGCACCGACAGACGCAAAGGATCGTTGCTCGGCACCACGGCCGCCTCGGCAATCGCTTCGTGCTCGATCAGCACGCTTTCGAGTTCGAACGGACTCAGCCGGTAATCGGACGACTTGAACACGTCGTCCGAGCGGCCGACGTACACGAGATAACCATCGTCGCGCCGCATCGCGACATCGGACGTGTGGTAGTAGCCGTTGCGCATCGCGTGTTCGGTGGCCTTCGCGTTGTTCGCGTAACCCGTCATCAGTCCGAGCGGACGGTGCGCGAGCGGCAGCGCGATTTCGCCTTCCGTCACAGGATGATCGTCCGCATCGACGAGTTCGACGCGGTAGCCCGGCAACGGACGCCCCATCGAACCCGGCACCACAGGCTGCCCCGGCGGGTTGCCGATCTGGCAGGTGGTTTCCGTCTGCCCGTAGCCATCGCGAATCACGATGTTCCAGGCATGCCGCACGCGCTCGATGATCTCCGGGTTCAGCGGTTCGCCCGCGCCGACGATCTCGCGCAGCTTCACGGGATACGACGCGAGCGGCTCCTGCACGAGCATGCGCCATACAGTGGGCGGCGCGCACAGCGTCGTGACGTTGTAGCGCACCAGCACGTCGAGCGTTTCTTTCGGCACGAAGCGCGCGAAGTTGTAGACGAACACGCACGCCTGCGCATTCCACGGCGCGAAGAAGCAGCTCCACGCGTGCTTCGCCCAGCCGGGCGAGCTGATGTTCCAGTGGATATCGCCCGGTTGCAGGCCGATCCAGTACATCGTCGACAGATGGCCGACGGGATAGCTTTCGTGCGTGTGCTCGACCAGTTTCGGCTTCGACGTCGTGCCCGACGTGAAGTACAGCAGCATCGGATCGCTGGCGCGCGTGGCGCCGTCCGGCGTGAAGGTCGGCGACGATGCGTAGGCGGCTGCGATATCCGTCCAGCCTTCGCGCGGCGCGCCAACCGAGATCCGCTTCAACGGCGTATCGAGCGCGTCGAACTTGCCCGTCTCCGCGCTATCGACCACGACGAAATTCGCGCCGCCGATCTGCACGCGGTCGCGCACGTCGTCGGGCGACAGTTGCGTCGTGGCGGGCAGCACGATCGCACCGAGCTTCATCGCCGCGAGCATCACGTCCCACAGCTCGACGCGGTTCGGCAGCATCAACAACAGCCGGTCGCCGCGCCCCACGCCTAGCTCGCGCAGAAAATTCGCCATCCGCGACGAGCGCTCCGACATCTGCGCATACGAGAGCTTCAGCCCTTCTTGCGCCGGATCATCGACGATCCACAGCGCCGGGTTGTCGTTGCCTCTCGCGACGACGTCGAAATAGTCGAGCGCCCAGTTGAACTCCCCGAGTTCAGGCCATCTGAACTCGCTGTACGCGCGCTCATAGTCGGTGCGGTGGCGCAACAACAGGTCGCGCGCGTCGAAAAAGCTCTGGGCTGCCGTCATCGTCGTCTCCTGTCGACCAGAGTTGGCGCTTTAGCGCCTTACTCTGGTCCCATGGCAAGTCGGCCGGAGTTAGCGCTTTAGCGCTTACTCCGGTCCCTTGGCGAGTTGGCCCAGAGTTGGCGCTTTAGCGCCTTACTCTGGTCTCATCACTCTATTGGCGGATTATTCTGCGCTCAAACGTGCCGCGCGATAACCATTCTTTGTACTTCGCTCGTGCCTTCATAGATTTGCGTAATGCGGGCATCGCGATAATGCCGCTCGACGGCGTAGTCCTCCAGATACCCATAGCCGCCGTGAATCTGAATCGCCTTCGAGCAAACCTCTTCAGCCATCTCCGACGCATACAGCTTCGCCTGCGATGCCTCCGACAGACACGGCCGCCCCGCGCTGCGCAGCCGCGCCGCGTGATGCACAAGCAGGCGCGCGGCGTTCAGGCGCGTCGCCATGTCGGCGAGCATGTTGGCGATGGTCTGATGTTCCTTCAACGCCTTGCCGAACTGGACGCGCTCGTTCGCATACGCGCGGGCCGCATCGAACGCCGCGCGCGCAATGCCGATCGCCTGCGCCGCGATACCGATGCGTCCGCCTTCCAGATTCGACAGCGCGATGCGCAAGCCCTCGCCCGGCGCGCCGAGCAGATTCGCTTCGGGCACGGCGCAATCGTCGAGCGAGATCGGGCAGGTATCCGACGCGCGAATACCGAGCTTGCTCTCGGGGCGCCCGACGTTGAAGCCCGGCGTATCCGTCGGCACGATAAAGGCCGAGATGCCGCGCTTGCCCGCGTCGGGATCGGTGACGGCGAACACGATCGCGATGCTGGCGCGCGCGCCGTTCGTCACGAACTGCTTGCTCCCGTTGATAACCCACTGGCCATCGCGCAGCACGGCGCGTGTGCGGATGTTGTTCGCTTCGCTGCCCGCATGCGGCTCGGTCAGGCAGAAGGCGCCGATGCGCTTGCCCGTCGCGAGATCGGCGAGATAGCGATCCTTTTGAGCGTCGGTGCCGAAGTTGAGGATCGGCCCGCAGCCGACCGAGTTGTGCACGCTCATCAGCGTCGCGCAGGCGGCGCAGCCGGCCGCGATCTCTTCGAGTGCGAGCGCATACGCGATGTAGTCGGTGTACGAGCCGCCCCATTCGGGCGGCACGATCATGCCGAGAAAGCCCAGCTCGCCCATCTGCCCGACGACTTCCGCCGGCAACTTGCCTTCGCGGTCCCATTGCGCCGCGTTCGGCGCGAGGCGTTCGACCGAGAAGTCGCGCGCCGCGTCGCGGATCATCCGCTGCTCGTCGGTGTAGAACTCGTCCATGTGTCTCGCTCCGTTTGTCTCTGCGCGCCTGCTGCACTGCACACATGGCGCGTCTGTTGGAACCCAGTTTAGGCGGCGCGAAAGCGGGATTCGATGCCGCGTCCGCTCAATTTTGGTGAGCGCATTTGCCATAACTGGATTTCTTGAGGGGCGCCGATGCGGCAGAATAGCGGTTGTCGGCAGGCGCTCGCGGCTATTCACGTGAGCGCATTTGCCAGAATTGATGAAACGCCCACTTCCAGGCTGGCGAGGAACCGCGACCGAATGAAAACCGAAAGAGGCACGATCTCCGTGAGTCTCGTCGAAGAGACGCTGGCGCTCGCCCGCGCGCGCGGCGTCGACCTGCAGCCGATCGTCGAGGCGGCGGGCATCGCGCCTCAGGTGCTCGCGAGCCCGAAGAGCCGCGTGACGCCGGCGCAATACGGCGCGCTGTGGGCCAACATCGCAAGAACGCTCGACGACGAGTTCTTCGGCCAGGATGCCCACGCGATGAAAAGCGGCAGCTTCATCGCCATGACGCAGATGGCGCTGACGGCACGCAACGGCGGCCAGGCGCTCACGCGTGCCGTCAACTTCATGCGCCTCGTGCTCGACGACATGCGCGTGCAGATCGTCACGCGCGACGACCGCGTGCGCCTCGCATTCGCGCATCGCGACGGCGCGCCGCAGCCGGCCATGTTTGCCTACGCAACGTACTTCATCCTTGTCTACGGACTCGTATGCTGGCTGGTCAGGCGGCGCATCCCGCTGATCGAGGCGCGCTTCAGTTGCGCCGAGCCGCCCGCCGCGCACGAGTACCGGCTGATGTTCTGCGACGACCTGTCGTTCGGGCAGAGCGAGTCGTATGTCGATCTCTCGCCGGATTTTCTGGAACTGCCCGTCGTGCAGACCACGAGGTCCATCAAGCCGTTCCTGCGCGACGCGCCCGCGAGCTTCATCATCAAGTACCGCAATCCCGGCTCGCTCGCCGCGCGGGTGCGCAAGGCGCTGCGCGCGCTGCCGATGTCCGCCTGGCCGGGCTCCGACGAGATGGCGCAGCGCCTGCACGTCGCCGAGGCGACGATGCGGCGTCATCTGAAGCAGGAAGGCTATACGTACCAGTCGATCAAGGACGACTTGCGGCGCGACATCGCGATTTCGCAGTTGCAGCGCGGCGGCCAGTCGGTTGCCGACATCGCGGCGACGCTCGGATTTGCCGAGCCGAGCGCGTTTCACCGGGCGTTTCGCAAATGGACGGGGATGCGGCCGGCGGATTATCGGGCGGTGAACGCGCATACGGCAGGCGCGCCCGCGGCGAACGCGGGTATCTCCCGCCGGGCGGAACGCGCCGAATCCGACTAAGCTTAAGACAGGCCAGCTCTTTTCAGGCCTGGCGCGCCGCCCTGCGAACGTGATCCGTCGCGGCGCGGCGCACCGGCCGTCGACGATGGGAACGTACCGGCTTCTACCGATCCGGCAAGCGGGTTCGCGACGCACGCCGCGCCGCGCGCGTGGCGCTTCCATGGCCACCGCGCCCCGTGCCGCATGGGCTTGCGCTCCGCGCGTCATCCCCGGCGCGGCGGGAAGGCTGTTGCAGCGCGCGTTGCTGCTCGTGCTGGCGCTCTGCGCCGCGGCAGCGTTTGTGCCTTCCGTCCACGCCGCGCAATCCCCCGTTGCGCCCGGCAGCGTAGTAGTGATTCCAGTCGCAGGCGCAATCAGCCCCGCCACCGCCGATTTCATCGTGCGCGGCCTCGCCCGCGCCGCCGACGATCACGCCCAGCTCGCCGTCCTGCAGCTCGACACGCCGGGCGGGCTCGACACGTCGATGCGGCAGATCATCAAGGCGATTCTCGCGTCGCCCATCCCCGTCGCGACGTATATCGCGCCAGGTGGCGCGCGCGCCGCGAGCGCGGGCACCTATATCACGTATGCAAGCCACATCGCGGCGATGGCGCCGGGCACCAACCTCGGCGCAGCGTCGCCCGTGCAGTTGGGCATCGGCGGCCAGGATGCGCCGAAACCCGGCCAGCCGCCCGCGTTGCCAGGCGCGACGCCCGCGTCCGGCCCGGCCCAGAAGGACAACGCCGCATCCGGCGCACTCCCGCTCGACAGTCAATCGACCGAGCTGCGCAAGCAGCTTCAGGATTCGCAGGCTTATATACGCGGCCTCGCGCAACTGCGCGGCCGCAACGTCGACTGGGCCGAGCGCGCGGTGCGCGAAGCCGTGAGCCTGTCGGCACGCGACGCGCTCGAGCAGAAGGTCGTCGACCTGATTGCGCGCGATATTCCCGACCTGCTCAGGCAGCTCGACGGCCGCACGTACGACACGGCCGCCGGCGCGAAGCATCTGACGACGGCGCACGCGACCGTCGTGACGCTCGAGGCGGACTGGCGCAGCCGCTTCCTCGCCGTCATCACCGATCCGAACGTGGCCTTGATCTTGCTGATGATCGGCATGTATGGCCTGTTCTTCGAGTTCGCGAATCCCGGCTTCGTGCTGCCCGGCGTGGCGGGTGCGATCAGCCTGCTGCTGGGTCTGTTCGCGCTGCAATTGCTGCCCGTCAATTACGTGGGTCTCGGTCTGATCTTCCTCGGCCTGGCGTTTCTGATTGCCGAAGCCTTCCTGCCGACTTTCGGCACGCTTGGCTTTGGCGGCATCGTCGCGTTTGCGATCGGCGCGCTGATGTTAATCGATACCGACGTGCCCGGCTACGGCGTGCCGCTGCCGATGATCGCCGCCGTCATCGTATTCAGTGTGCTGTTTATCTTCGGCGTGTCGGGGATGGTGCTGCGCTCGCGGCGGCGGCCCGTGGTGACGGGCGCCGAGGCGATGATTGGCAGCATGGGCGTGGTGCTGGATGACGGCCTCGTCGCCTCCGATACGGCGCAAGCCCGCGCCGATAGTCCGCAGGACAGCACGCTTGGTAGTCCGCTCGACAGCCTTCTGCACGGCGAGCCTGACCGCGTCGGCTGGGCGCGCGTGCATGGCGAACGCTGGCGCGTGCGCAGCACCTCGCCGCTCGCGGCGGGCCACGCCGTGCGCGTGACGGGGCGGCGCGGCCTGATGCTTACCGTGGTTCCCGCAAGCAACCCATCACAAGAGGGAGAACACACATGATCGGTTTCACTTTTGGCTTCGGCAGCATCCTGATTCTTCTGGTGATCGTGCTGGTCGCTTCGGCGGTGCGCGTGTTTCGCGAGTACGAGCGCGGCGTGGTGTTCATGCTCGGCCGCTTCTGGAAGGTCAAGGGACCGGGTCTCGTGCTGATCATTCCCGTCGTGCAGCAGGTGGTGCGAATGGATCTGCGCACCGTCGTGTTCGACGTGCCGCCGCAGGACGTGATCACGCGCGACAACGTGTCCGTCAAGGTCAATGCCGTCGTGTACTTTCGCGTCGTCGATCCGGAGCGCGCGGTGATTCAGGTCGCGCGCTACTTCGAAGCGACCAGCCAGCTTTCGCAGACCACGTTGCGCGCGGTGCTCGGCAAGCATGAACTCGACGAACTGCTGTCCGAGCGCGAGCAGCTCAATACCGACATCCAGCGCGTGCTCGATGCGCAGACGGATGCTTGGGGTATCAAGGTATCGAATGTCGAGATCAAGCATGTCGATATCAACGAGACGATGATCCGCGCGATTGCGCGTCAGGCGGAAGCCGAGCGCGAGCGCCGCGCAAAGATCATCCATGCCGAAGGCGAGCTGCAGGCGTCGGAGAAATTGCTGCAGGCGGCACAGATGCTTGCGCAACAACCGCAGGCGATGACATTGCGGTATTTGCAGACACTGACAACCATTGCCGCCGACAAGAATTCGACCATCGTGTTTCCGTTACCCGTCGATCTGTTGACGGCCGTGATCGATCGGATAGGCAAGCCTTCTCAGCATATGGGTTAGGCGACGGATATCCGTGCGAATCCCGCTCAAAGGTTCGAACGCGAACGCGCTTGAGGCATGCATGAACCACGCCTCGAGCGCGGCCATAGATGCAAACTGAGCAATGGTTCATTTCAGTTACGAGCCTTACTCATTGCAAATACAGAACCTAGAATAAAAGGGTCATCCTAACTTTTCAGGCCCTTGCCATGAAGCTGATTCCTCGTATGGTTCTGGGCGCGCTTATCGGCGTAGCAGCCGTATCGTCCGCATTTGCGCAGACGTCGCGCGTCTATGATCAGAACACACCCAAGACCCGCGCCGAAGTGAAAGCGGATCTCGTCGAATGGCGCAAGGCGGGCTACGATCCGCTCGACTGGATCAACTACCCGGCCAATGCGATCGCAGCTGGCCGCATCGTCGCGCAACGCCGCGCGCAGGCTCAAGGCACGCAACAGTAATATCGATGGATGCGTGACGCGCTCATTCAACGCGCGTTTCGCATTGCATTGTCCGTTGAAACGTTCAACGCGACTTCGCGCGCGGCCTTTGTCATGACATTGCGCACGGCCGCTTTCGGCGCGCTTCCTTCCTTTCCGCTCCCCTCGTAATCCAGCCTGATGCGCCGCGTCAGGTATCATCACGCCCCTTCGCCAGCAAAACGCATCTGGGCGCCGCCGGTTGCCGCGGTGCAACGTGCACACGTCCCGAGTGTTGCATGGGCTCCACGCGCGCGCGGCAAATGCGGTATTTACTGACCAATCGTGATTAAATCCGCCCGTGGCGTCATGATGGCCGATGCGGCGGGGAAGCCCGCCTGCGTCGCCATGCGGGACGGGACGCCATCGCGCGGTAGAAGACGCGCCGAAACAGGCAGAGACAGGCAGCACGACAAGCAGTGACCAACGACATTTCAAACGACGAGAGACTCGGCTCATGGACTCCGTAAAACGGTATTTCGGCTTTGACGAAGCGGGCACGACCCTGCGCGTGGAAGTGCTGGCAGGCGTCACCACCTTCCTCACAATGGCCTACATCATCTTCGTCAACCCGGCGATTCTCGGCGATGCGGGCATGCCCAAAGACTCGGTGTTCGTTGCGACCTGCCTCGTGGCGGCGCTCGCGTCGCTCATCATGGGCTTCTACGCGAACTACCCGATTGCGTGCGCGCCGGGCATGGGGCTGAATGCGTACTTCGCGTACACGGTCGTCAAGGGGATGGGCTTCACGTGGCAGGCCGCGCTCGGCGCGGTCTTTATCTCCGGCTGCCTGTTCCTGATCGTCACGCTGTTCCGCGTGCGCGAGGTGATCGTCAACGGCATTCCGCATTCGATTCGCGTCGCGATCACGGGTGGCATCGGCCTCTTTCTCGCGATCATCTCGTTGAAGGCGGCGGGCATCGTGACGGGCAGTCCGGCGACGCTCGTCACGCTCGGCAACCTGCACGATCCGCATGTGGTGCTGGCGATCATCGGCTTCTTCGCGATCGTCATGCTGGATGTTCTGCGCGTGCGCGGGGCGATTTTGATCGGTATTGTCGGCGTGACGATTTTGAGCTTCTTCTTCGGCGGCAACCAGTTTCACGGCATCGTGTCCGTGCCGCCGTCGATCTCGCCGACGCTGTTCCAGCTCGATGTGAAGGCCGCGTTGTCGACGGGCGTGCTGAATGTGATTCTGGTGTTCTTCCTCGTCGAACTGTTCGATGCGACGGGCACGCTGATGGGTGTTGCGAATCGCGCGGGGCTGCTTGTGCATGGCAAGATGCACCGTTTGAATCGCGCGCTGCTTGCGGATAGTACGGCGATCCTCGCCGGGTCGCTGCTGGGTACGTCGTCGACGACGGCTTATATCGAAAGCGCTTCGGGTGTTCAGGCGGGTGGGCGTACGGGTGTTACCGCGATTACCGTTGCTGTGCTGTTTTTGCTCGCGCTGTTCTTTGCGCCGCTGGCGGGGGTTGTGCCGGGTTATGCCACGGCGCCGGCTTTGCTGTATGTGTCGTGTCTCATGCTGCGGGAGATGGCCGACTTGCCTTGGGACGATGCTACTGAAGTCGTGCCTGCTGCACTTACCGCTCTTATGATGCCGTTTACCTATTCCATTGCGAATGGGGTGGCGTTTGGGTTTATTTCTTATGCTGGGCTTAAGTTGCTCACCGGGCGCGCGCGGCAGGTGAAACTCGTTGTCTGGGTTATTGCTGCTGTGTTTTTGTTCCGGTTTTTTTATCTTGGGTCGGAGTGAGGTTTTTGGTTTTTTTGTCTGCGACGCTGGGTGGGTGTTTGCGCTTGCGCTAGCATCCGCGCTTTAACTTCGTGGCGTAGCCGGTTTGGTTTGCTTGTGTTTGCGCTGGCATCCGCGCTACGGTGTTTGCCGTTCACACGTCGCCCCTGTGCGGGGCGGCACCTACTTTTCTTTGCCGCCGCAAAGAAAAGTAGGGGCGGTTTCAAAGGCTAAGTGCAACAGCGGGGTTGATCGCAATATCCTGTTCCGCGCATTTTTCCATAAAAGCTTCTGCAGGGGTCTTCCAGCCGAGCGTCTTGCGCGGACGGATGTTCATGCGCATCGCGATCAGGTCGAGCTGGCGCTGCGAGAACACGGAGAGGTCTGTGCCTTTGGGCAGGTACTGGCGCAGCAGACCATTGGTGTTCTCGCAGATACCGCGTTGCCAGGGGCTGTGCGGATCGCAGAAGTAGATACGGATACCGGTGGCCTCGGCAAGCTTTTTATGTTCTGCCATTTCCTTGCCCTGGTCGTACGTCAGGGTCTGGCGCAGTTCTGCCGGCAGCGGCGCGAACGCCGCACTGTAGGCATCAAGCGCCGCCTCGGCGGTGCTGCCATCAATCTTCACCAGCATCACGAACAGGGTGCTGCGATCAATCAGGGTCCCCACGGCCGAACGGTTGCCCGCACCCTTGATCAGATCGCCTTCCCAGTGGCCCGGAATCAACCGGTCGTTGGCCTCGGGCGGGCGCACATGAATGCTCACCATGTCGACGAGCTTCCCACGGCGGTCCTGCCCGCGTGTGCGCGGCTTGCGCGTGCTACGCCCCTGCCTGAGCAGGGCAACCAGTTCACGCCGCAATGCGCCACGCGGCGCGGCATAGATGGCGTGGTAGATCGTTTCGTGCGAGACGTTCAAGGCAGGTTCTTCGGGATGCACACGTTCGAGTTGGGCGCACACCTGCTCAGGCGAGAGGCCGCCTTCCAGGTATTGACGTACCTCGGCCCACAATGGTCCGTCAGGATGCAGCTTGCGCTCACAGCGCGGCTTGCGCCGCAGCCTTGCCGCCCGGCGGCCCGCGTTCGCGGCATTGTAGCCGCCAGCGATAGCGGGACGTCCCATTGGACCTCGCTCATGATCCGGCTTCCAGCCATTGCGCCTGAGTTCACGGCTGATCGTGGCTGGCGAACGCCGTAACACACGTGCAATCTCCCGCGTACTCTTGTTCTCCTGCTTCATTGCAAAGATAGCACCGCGCTCCTCGGCACCAAGGTGTTCGTATTTTTGTCCCATGCAACACATCCTAAATGAAGTGTTGCACTTGATCCTTGAAACCGCCAGGCAAAAGAAAGCGGCTAACACCGCCAACATTTCTTCTTGCCTGAGGGCCCCCAACCGGTCTTACGCTTCACACGGCAATCACGTGACCCATGTTCGTTGCCAACGCTTCGAATGAGCGCCTCACCCGCTTCAGGCCCCCACGTTGCAGCATGCCGTGCCAGATATTCCACGGCCGCCCAGGTGGCAAACTGTGTGTTGGCCGTAGTGCCTCGCACGCCTCACTTCGGACCGATAGCGCACGCGTTCCTCCATGTAAGAGCGCCAAGCTATACGGCGCGACAACCTACACACAGTTTGCCACCTGGGCGGCACGTACGATTCGCTGCCGCTTGCCCGAGTACGGGTATTCGAAGCGGGTGAGGCGTTCATTCGGAGCGTTGGCAACGAGCACCAACCAGGGCCACTGCCGTGTGAAGTGTAGGACCGGTTGGGGGCCCTCAGGCAAACACAAGAGCTGGCGGTGTTAGCCGCTTTCTTTTGCCTACTTTTCTTTGCGGCGGCAAAGAAAAGTAGGTGCCGCCCCGCACAGGGGCGACGCTTGAAGCACGAAGGCAATACGCGGATGCCAGCGCCGAGGCAAAAGAACCAACCGCTTGCGCAGCAAACACCGTAGCGCGGATGCCAGCGAACACCCCAAAAAACCAAACCGTCCGCGCCACAAAGGCTCATACCAGCGCAAAAACCGAAACCCCGAACGGCATCGCCGCACCGCAGGTCCCGTTCGCAGACGAAAAAAAACAAAAGCAAAACCAAAAACAAAACCCTTGCCCCCATCCCCGTTGCACCGCACAATCCCCACTCAAACCCCACCTTCTGGTGCCACCCATGGCATACGCCTCCTTCGCTACCGGCGTGCTGCTCGCGGCCGGCTACGGATCGCGCTTCGACCCGGAAGGCATCCACAATAAACTCCTCGCCCGCCTGCCCGACGGCACCCCCGTCGCATTCGAATCCGCGCATCGCCTGCTGCTGGTCGTCCCGCACGTCATCGCGATCGTGCGCCCCGGCTCGGAGATGCTCGCCCGCGTGCTCAACGACGCCGGCTGTCACGTCATCTTTTCCGCCGACGCCGAGCGCGGCATGGGCGCAAGCCTCGCCGCCAGCATCGAAGCGAGCGATGACGCCGACGGCTGGATCGTCGCGCTCGCCGACATGCCCCGCATCGCCACGCCAACCATCGAAGCCGTCGCGCGCGCAGTCGACGACGGCGCGTCCATCGTCGCGCCCTACTATCAGGGACAGCGCGGCCATCCCGTCGGCTTCGGCATGGAGCATCGCGAGGCGCTGCTCACGCTCGATGGTGACACCGGCGCGCGCGCACTCTTCGCAACGCATCCCGTGAAGCGCATCGAAGTCGACGATCCGGGCGTGCTCAGCGATATCGACACGCCCGAAGACCTGCGCAACGTCTAGTCTCCTCGCGCTCACATCTTTGACATATTCGCGCGCTTGAATCGGAAACACGCCGCCGCGCACGGTGAGAACATCCGGGAGCGCGACGCCGGTCGAGGTGAGCCGATACGGGAAACATCGCTCGATCATGCGCTTGCAGGCACGGCGCTTGCACGCTGCTGCACCGCGAAAACCGGCGAGCACGCATCGCATCGTTGGTCTAAGCTGTCCACGTTGCCGTGCGCCGACCTGGTGCGCGCCGCCAATGCATCACACCGCCCGGCGCCCGTCCCGTATCCTGCCCAGGATCTCATGAGCGAAACCAGCCCGCGTCTGTTCATCGTGTCGCCGCATTTCGACGATGCCGTCTTCGGTTGCGGCGCACTGCTCGCCGCGCATCCCGATGCCGCCGTCTGCACCGTGTTCGCTGCGCCGCCCGCTCAGGAGATGCACACCGAATGGGATCAGAAGGCAGGCTTCGCGAGCGCGTACGAATCGATCCACGCGCGCACGCTCGAAGATAACAACGCGCTCGCCGTGCTCGACGCCATCCCTCTGCGGCTGCCGTTTCGCGACGCGCAATACGGTGACTCGCCGTCGATCGGCAAGCTCGCCGCCGCGCTGGAGGAAGCGATCTATGGCTCGACATCGAACACGCTGCTGATGCCGCTCGGCCTCTTTCACGACGATCACGGCCGCGTGTTCGAAGCGTGTTGCGAGATTCTGCCGCGCATGTCGCACCTCGAATGGTTCGCGTACGAGGAAGCGATCTATCGTCCGATGCCGGGGCTCGTCCAGCAGCGGCTCGTCGATCTGGCCGGGCGCGGCATCGTCGCGACGCCCGCCAGCCCCGCTGCGGAACATGCGCTCGACCGCGAGCGCCAGGCGCTGCTCAAGCGCGAAGCCGTGTCCGCGTACGAGAGCCAGTTGCGCGCGTTCGGGCCGCACGGCTACGACGACGTGTACGCCGCGGAGCGCTACTGGCGGCTGACCGTCGACCGGCAGCGCGCCCGCAGAACGGGGCACTGAGCCGTATCGACCCGCGTTGAACCGCGCCAAACCACGTTGAAGCGTTGCGGCAGGCGATCACGCCAGCAGTCTTCGCGGTCATCGCCTACGCTAGTGTAAGCAGGACGCTTCGTACCTTGCCGCGAGAGCAGCGCGCATGCGTCCACCGCCGGTTGCCGCATAGGCCACATAGGCCGCATCGACCGCATCGACCACAACGCCACGAGGTCACACCATGCACACCAGTCCGATTCCCGATCCGAACGCCGATCCGACGCGCGACCCCGAAGGGGACCCGCTCACGCCGCCGTCGCCGGGTCATCACAACGACGAGCCACAGCGTCCCGAAGGCCCGCCCGACAAGGACCCCGTAATTCGATGACAGTCGCGTGACGCGCCGGCCGCTCAGTCCAGCTCGATCGGCTGGCCGTGCGGCGTACGGCGCGCCGCCGCGTCCCACGCGTCCTTGCGCCCGATCAATCCCTCGCGCGTCACGCAGCCTTTGGCCGTCGCGATGCGTTCGAGCGCCGTCAGCCAGTGCGTGTAGTAAGTGTCGCCGCGATCGGGGTCGCCGTGAGCCTGCGCGTCACGGATCGCATCCGCGAGCGTTGCGGCCCATTCGGGCCACGTGAACACGCCGCGCTCGTAAAGCGCGAGCGTCATCGCGAATGCCGCGGCCTGCCACGGCGCGGCAAAGACCGGACCGGCAGCGTCGCGCGGCATGTCGGGCAGCGCCTCAAGCAACTCAGGCAACTCGCGCGAAACTTCCTGCGACGTAGTGCATGCGGGCGCGCTCATGCCGTCCCGTCCGCTTCGAGATACGGCTCCCAGCAATCGGCGCACACCGACGACGCCGTCGTGTCCTTGCCCCACAGCTCGACGGCGTCGAAACGCACCGTGTACAGCCATTGCGGATCCTCGCCGCGTCCAAGCGCGTTCGAATCGGGGAACACATGCGCGCCACGCACCGCGACGATCCGGCCGCGCTTGCCCCGGCAATAGCGTGGCAGGCGCGTGTGTGTCGTTGGATTCAGCGTCAGCGTGCGCACCGCGTCGCCCACGGCAAAGCGCGCGGGATACGGCTCGGGGCGCGATGCGGGACTGCCGCGGAATAGCATGGGGTTGACCTGGTCGGGGGCGAGCACGCGCGGCACGGGTACACCGGCGCGCTGCGACACGCCGCTGTCGATCTCGTCGCGCGTCGCAAGTCCCGAGTCGATCAGCAGCTTGCGCAAGCCCGCGAACCAGATCTCGTAGTAGCTGCTCGACAGATACTGCGCGGGCGGCAGGCTTTCGCGCGCGGCGCGCGACATGTCGATGTTCCATTTCCCCGTCGAGCCCATCGCGATCGTCAACGCCAGCGCGCGACGCTCCCAGTCCGCGTGAAAATACGGCTCGTCGGTTTCGGGTGCGACGGGCCCGAACGACTGCATGCCGCCCATGTCCTGTGCGCCGTTCATGGTTGACCTCCACTTGCGGGCTTCACTTCGTGCGGAGCGAGCGCGAGTCCCGTGCCGATCATCGAGTCGCGCGTGACGAGATCGGCGAGGTCGTCTTCGTTTAGCGTCTCCGTGTTGGGAGGGCGCATCGGCAGCACGAGATAGCGCACTTCCGCCGTCGAATCCCACACCCGGATGTCGGTGTCGTCGGGCAATACCACGCCGAACTCGGCGAGCACGCCACGCGGATCGATCACCGCGCGCGAGCGATACGGCGCCGACTTGTACCAGATGGGCGGCAATCCCAGCACGGGCCACGGGTAGCACGAACAGAGCGTGCACACGACCATGTTGTGCACGCCTGGCGTGTTCTCCAGCGCGACCATGTGCTCGCCCTGCCGCCCCGTGAAACCGAGCGACGCAATCGCGGCCGTCGCATCGTCGAGCAGCCACTGGCGAAAGCCGGGATCAGACCATGCCTTCGCGACGACACGCGCGCCGTTGCGCGGCCCGACCTTGTGCTCGTAGGTGTCGATCAGCACATCGAGTGCTTTCGGATCGACGTAGCCCTTTTCGATCAGCAGCGACTCCAGCGCGCGCACGCGCAGATCCATCTCGGGCAGCGCGCTGCCTTCGTGCGCGTGATCGTGCTCATGTTCGTGTGAAGCGTCATGGCTCATCTGCGTTCCGCCTGAAGAATGCGACACTCGCGCAGTATGGTCGGGCAAACTGGCGAATGCAAACGCATGCCGACCTGCAGCGCGTTCGACACGCATCGCCGCCTCATATCTCCACCCGCGCGCCGACCTCGATCACGCGATTGGCGGGCAACTTGAAATACGCCGCCACGTTGCCGACGTTATGCAGCATCACCGCGAACAGGCGCTCGCGCCACATCGCCATGCCCGCGCCCGGTGTCGGCACGACGGTCGCGCGGCTCAGGAAGTACGACGCCTCGCAAGGATCGAAATCGAGACCCAGCGCCCCTGCGGCTGCGAGCGCTTTCGGCAGATCGACTTCGTCCTTGAAGCCATAGCGGATCGTCAATTGGTAACAGCTCTCACACACCGTGTGCAAAGCAACGCGCTCATGCTCGGCGACCCACGGAATCTCCTCGTTGTTCACGGTCAGGAACACAACGCGGTTGTGCAGCACGTGGTTATGCATCAGGTTGTTGACGAGCGCATGCGGCACGCTGTCCGGATTGGGCGTGAGAAAGATCGCCGTGCCGGGGACGCGCACCGGCTGACTTGCGATCAGTTTTTCCAGATACGCCTTGAGCGGCATCGTGCCCGCGTGCACGCGCGCTTCGGCCCGCATGATTTCGCCGCCGCGTCCCCATGTCGCCATGATCGTGAACATCACGAAGCCGATCATCAGCGGGAACCAGCCGCCTTCGACGATCTTCAGCAGATTCGCCGAGAAGAACGTCGCGTCGATCACGAAGAAGAACGCGGTCGCGAACACGCATAGCAGCCAGTTGTAATGCCATGCATAGCGCACGACGAAGAAGGTCAAGAGCGTCGTGATGAGCATCGTGCCCGTCACCGCAATGCCATACGCGGAACCCAGCGCCGTCGACGAACCGAAGCCGAGCACGGCGGCCACCACGGCCGCGAGCAGCGTCCAGTTGATGCCGGGCACATAGATCTGGCCGATCTCCCTCTCCGACGTGTAGACGACGTTCATGCGCGGCAGGAAGCCCAGTTGCATCGCCTGCTTGGTCATCGAGTAGGTGCCGGAGATCACGGCTTGCGACGCGATCACAGTGGCGACCGTCGCGAGCACGATCATCGGATACAGCGCCCATTGCGGAAAGAGCCGGTAGAACGGGTTTTGCAGCGCGGTGGGGTCGGAGATCAGCAATGCGCCCTGCCCCAGATAGTTCAGCGCGAGCGCGGGGAAGACGATGCCGAACCATGTAATGCGGATCGGCCGCGCGCCGAAGTGGCCCATGTCGGCATAGAGCGCCTCGGCGCCCGTCAGCGACAGCACGACGGCGCCCAGCGCGACGAACGCCAGCCACTCGTGACGCAGGCAGAAGGCGAGTCCGGCGAGCGGATCAAGCGCGGCGAGAATCGCGGGTGCCGAAATCACGTTGGTCACGCCGACCACGGCCAGCACCACGAACCAGACCACCATCACCGGCCCGAACACCGCGCCGATCCCCGACGTGCCGTGCTTCTGCATCACGAACAACGTGACGATCGCAGCGAGCGTCACGGGTATCACGCAGGTCTTCAGAAAGGGCGCGGCGACTTCCAGCCCTTCCACCGCACTCAGCACGGAGATGGCCGGCGTGATGATGCTGTCGCCATAAAAGAGCGCTGCGCCCATCACGCCGACGATCAGCAGCACATGACGCAAGCGCGGCCGGTCCGCCACCGACGACGCCGCCAGCGCGAGCAGCGCCATGATGCCGCCCTCGCCGTGATTGTTCGCGCGCAGGATCAGCGTCACATACTTGAGCGACACGACGATGGTCAGCGACCAGAAGATCAGCGACACGATGCCGATCACGTTCAACGGCGTCAGCGGCAGACCGCCCGCTGTCGCGAAGACGGTCTGCAGCGTGTACAGCGGACTCGTGCCGATATCGCCGTAGACGACGCCCAATGCAGCAAGCGCCAGCGAGCGGAGCGCCGGTTTGTGCGGCGCAGGCGCGCCGATCGCGCCCGAACCGGGGTGCGTGGCTGAAACGCTCATGTCTCCCTCCAGTGATCGCCTCGTCGTTAGCTGCTATTGAGCGATCTGAAAGCCGGATGAATGGTCGGACCTTTAGTACGCGTGATCCGTTGTGCTGACGGCTGATCCCAGTATAGAAAGCGCCTCGGGAAAAGCGCAGCGAACGTGCGTGGACAGCGCGCCACGCCCGATGTGCGCTTCACCGCATATTTCGGTTCTGCTTAAGAAAGTGCATTGACTCGGCTTTGCGCGTGGGCATAAAATTCTCTTATCTTGAAATTTGAGGGGCGTTGCCTTGGACAGTTGCAGTAGTACGTTTTCGAACAGTTTCGCCGCCTGAACGGCAGACGTCCGCGCTTCCTCATCTAGCCGCCGTCTTGCCAGCAGGCAGACGGTGCGCGTCGCAGTTTCATTCCTCGTGCATCCTGTTTAGCGTCGTTGGGTTCAGCACCCGGCGCAGCGCGTTCGCGCGCGATTCGTAGCCGCCTTCGTCACATGTGCGGTTTCGCTTCGCGTGCCTGCGTCCGCGTGCGTGTGCCTGCTCAACGCCGCCGTCAACGCCGCGAAAGTTCGACCTGTCCATCGCCACGCATCTCGCCGACGTGCGTTTCGCCAATCGCGATGCGTTTTCTCAATGAACCGGGAGCCACCATGCCCGACAGTGACAGTCATCCCGTGAACCCAGAAATGCCTTTATCGACCTGAGGCAGGCAAGCCGACCGCTTTCGATTCCATCGATTCTCCAGCGCCTGCCGCCTCGCATGCACGAGCCTTCGTGCCGGAGAACCGACATGTACTTCCTGCTTCTTTCGACCTTGCCGCAAACCCGCGAAGCACGCGCCCACTACGACGCGTTCCTTTCGCTGCATCACGAGCGACGCCACGTATTCGCGAAGCTCGCCAGCACGCTCAGCAGCATTGCCGCCCGCTTGCGGAAGCGGCAAGCCGCATAAACGGAAATCATTCGACCTATATCCGTTCACGGGAGAATAACAATGGCAACGCCACCACAAGCCCTGCCGACGCGCACCGCCGTTCTCGACGACGCGCATGTCGGCGATATCCGCGGCGCGCTCGGTACGATCGCGCATCACGACACGGCGCCCCGCAACAGCTGGGGCGCGCGGTTGCGCACGCTGCTCGCGATCGTCGGACCCGGCCTCATCGTGATGGTCGGCGACAACGACGCGGGCGCCTTCGGCACCTATACGCAGGCCGGCCAGAACTACGGCACCACGCTGCTGTGGACGCTGCTGCTGCTCGTGCCCGTGCTGTATGTCAATCAGGAGATGGTGCTGCGCCTGGGCGCCGTCACGGGCGTCGGTCATGCGCGCCTGATCTTCGAACGCTTCGGCAAGTTCTGGGGCGCGTTCAGCGTCATCGACCTGTTCATCCTCAATGCGTTGACCATCGTCACCGAGTTCATCGGCATTACGTTCGTGCTCGACTTCTTCGGTGTATCGAAAGTGGCGGGCGTGTGTATCGCGGCCGCGTTGACGATGGCGGCCGTCAGCACCGGCGACTTCAAACGCTTCGAGCGCTTTGCAATCGTGCTGTGTCTGCTGAGCCTGTTGCTCGTGCCCGTGCTCGTGACGATCCATCCGCCCGTCGCGCAGATGACGCACCATCTGTTCGTGCCCGCATGGCCCGCGCACGCAAAGCTCTCGGACGTGATGCTGCTCGTGATCGGCATCGTCGGCACGACGGTTGCACCGTGGCAGTTGTTCTTCCAGCAGAGCTACGTGATCGACAAGCGCATCACGCCGCGCTTCATGAAGTACGAAAAGGCCGACCTGTGGATCGGCATCGTGTTCGTGCTGATCGGCGCCATCGCGATGATCTCGTTCAGCGCCGCGCTGTTCGGCGGCAAGCCGGAGTTCGGCCAGTTCACCGATGCGGGCGGCGTGATCGCCGGCCTCGAACGGTATGCGGGCCGGACGCCCGCCGTGCTGTTCGCGATTGCGCTGCTCGACGCGTGCATCATCGGCGCGGCGGCCGTGTCGCTGTCGACGGCCTATGCGATCGGCGACGTGTTCAAGATCCGTCATTCGCTGCATCGCGGCGTCGCCGATGCGAAGGGCTTCTATCTCGTGTACTTCGGCATCGTGGCGGCGGCGGCAGGACTCGTGCTGATTCCGGGCAGCCCGCTCGGCCTGCTGACGGAAGCCGTGCAGACGCTCGCGGGCGTGCTGCTGCCGAGCGCAACCGTGTTCCTGCTTCTGCTGTGCAACGACCGCGCGGTGCTCGGGCCGTGGGTCAACTCGAAAGGGCTGAACCTGTTCACGGGCGGCGTCGTGTGGGCGCTGGTGCTGCTCTCGGTCGTGCTGACGGCGTCCGTTGTGTATCCCGACATCAGCGGACACGCGATCATCGAGATTCTCGCGGGCGGCACGCTGCTCGCCGTGGTGGCGTTCGTCGCGGCGATGGCGCTGCGGCGGCGGCGGGGCGCGCAGAGTGCGGACGGCGCGCCGTTCGTCAGCAAATCCGAGCGCGCAACGTGGCGCACGCCGCCGCTCGACTCGCTGCCAAAGCCCGTGATGACGCTCTCCCGCCGTATCTGGATGAGCGCGCTGCGCGGCTATCTGGTGGTGGCCGTTGCGCTCGTGATCGTGAAGGTGGTGCAGATCGCATTGACGTAAGTCAGAACACGCTCACATCACTTTCGAAGAATCCTGATAGTCCGCCTTGGGCGCTTGTGACAGAGTATCGGCGGCCGGTCCATGGGCAGGTATCTGCCGACGCAATGCGAAGCGACAGCGCATGCCATGAGCGTCGCGTTGCGGTTGATGGGACGTGGATCGGCCCCTTCCTGTTTGCGCTCTCACATCTGCACCATCAACACGAAGAGGCGAGCCACGCGACATGACTCGCCTCCCTACGCCAAACGCACGCTGATCAAACCAGACGCGGGTCCGTCGGCACGTTGCCGTGATACGGCATGATGACAGGTCCGCCGCCGTCCGCATACACGGGCGGATGGGGTAGATTCATCGGCGGCCATGGCATCGACGGCTTGCCGGGGAAGCCCGGCCACGGGCTCGGCTCCGTCGGCTTGGCGATAGTGAGCATGCCGCCGTGTACAGCCTTGGCGGTTTCACGGTCGAGTTCGTCGACCCTCGACAGGTCTTTCACAAGCAGGTGGGTCATGATGTGTCTCCAGCAACGGTAAAGGTTGGCGAGCGAGCGCGCGCTACGCCGCGCCCGATAACCATGTTGCACGCACCATGCCAAACGCGACAAAGCCCGCTGTCACGGGCCTGTCATCGATACTGGAGAAGCCGACTGAACGATCCGGACCAACTGTCGGCCGTCAAGGTGTTGGCCGTCCGGATGCGGTTGGCCTCATTGTTCGCCTGTCGCCGGGTCGCTATGCGACTCAGCGCGGCAGCCACCCAAGCGGATCGACCGGCTTGCCGTCCTTGCGCACTTCGAACTGGATGGACGGCACGCCGTTGCTGTCGACGCCGACTTCGCCGATCGGCTGACCTTGCGTGACGGCATCGCCCTCTTGCACGAGCAGCCTGCTGTTCTGGCCGTAGGCCGTGATCAGCGTGTCGTCGTGCTTGATGATGACGAGCGGCCCGTAGGCCTCGAGCGTGCCCGCGTAGACGACCCGCCCGGTCGCGGCCGCTCGCACCTGATCACCCGGACGCCCGCCGATCACGATCCCTTTCGACTTGCCCGGCACGTACGGCTTGAGGATCGGACCGCGCAGCGGCCACGCGAGCGTCACCTGCGCGGGCGCAACGGGCGCCGGCTGAACGGGCGTGGTGGTGGGCGCGGGTGTCGGCACGGGCGTGGTCTGCGCATAAGCGGGCGGGCCGACCCGCAACAACTGCCCAGGCACAACGGGCGACGATAACGTCAGACCGTTCCATGACGCGATGTCCTGGGTCCGCTGACCGTAAGCGCCGGCGATGCTTTGCATCGTATCGCCCGGGTTCACGCGATAGAACCCGGCCGGCACGCCACTGGCGGCCGCGCCGCCCGATGTCCGGTACGTGGGCGCCGGCGACTGCGTCGCTTCCCACGGGTACGTGGTGCACGCGCCGAGCATGCTCGCGACGGCGAGCGAGACCAGCGCCTGCGTGACGACGTATTGCCGTTTTACTGTCATTTTTGTGGCCCTTGACGCAGTATGGGACGGCGGCTCATAGGGGCCGCGCGTCATTTGAACGTGTAGCGGGATATGCAGTGCAAATATTATGCCTCGACTGTCCGTCGGAAAAATGACGGGTTGACAAGCGCGGACGGCACAGCCCCGACACGCCTCTCGCCGACGGTCAACTCGCTCGCACTGCTGCTTCGGCCTGCTCTTTGATTCCTTCTGCAATCCCAATCAATTTCGCCCGATCAGCGAAATCGAAACGTCATACGCTGCCTTCCGACTCGATCACCAGAATGCGCGCCTCGCCGATCGGATGCGCAACGTGTTCCGTGCCGACCGACGCATGAAACACGTCGCCCGTCTCCAGCACTGTGGAATGCTCGATGCCTGCTTCGCGGTAGCGCATCTCCACGCGCCCGTCCAGCACGGCGAAAACTTCCTCGCCATCGTTGACGTGCCATTTGTACGGCTGGTCGGTCCAGTGAAGACGCGTGGTGATGCCGTTCATGTTGGCGATATCGAGCGCGCCCCATGGACGCTCTGCCTTGAACGTGCTGCTGCGGACGATTTTCATGACGGTCTTGCGCAATGAGGTTGTCGGACTGGTCATTATAGTGGCGCACGCGCGCATGCACGTGTCTTGCTCACATGGCCGGAGAAGTCCATTACATGCGGCTCGCGGGCCATTGCATAGCTGGAGTGCTCGCCTATACTGAAGCTTGCTGCGGTCAACAAATATGCGCATACCCGCAAGCGCGATGCGCGGCAAGACGGTTCATTCCACGTCAGCGTTTCCGTCTAACGAGGAGGTTCCATGAACAAGGCGCTGTTTCTTGCCGTACAACTGAATGTCGATGAGATGACTGCATCCCCTGCGCTGGTCGAACTGCTCAATGCGCATCTGGTCTTCGCCGTCGATGTCGCCGAGGCCGCCGATGCCCTCGTGCAACTGGCAAGCGTGAGCCGCCTGTCGAGCGGCGTGGAAGCGAGCGTCGAGATTCCGGCGGTCGCCCTCGAACAGTTGCGCCAGGCGCTCGAAGCGCTCAGCGAATACGACCAGTCGTGGCTCTTTGCGCTGGAACCTGGCCATGCACTATTTGACGATATCGCACGTGGGCAACGCACGCTGCATTGATGCGCCCGCTACCCTGAAGAGGTATGGCTTCCCGGCCGCCTACCGAGGATCGATCGTGAAAAATCTCTTGAACATGCGTCGCGCTGCTGTCAGCAATGGGGCCGCGGCTCACTTTCATTTCCCGCCACAGAACGCCCCGCAAGCCGAACCTGCGCGACTCGACGACCTTCCCGCCAGTGAAAGCGATGCAAGCGCAACCATCGAAGCTCGCCCGGTCAGTTCGCCGCAGCGCCCCGTCACGCCGCTGCATGCGGTGCAGGTCACGCCCTCGGCGCCGAATGGACGCGCCGTGCAGCTCGCGGACGCAGCCGATGTAGAACGCATGAGCGACAACGCCGAACTCACGACCTTCCACACGTTTCGCACTTTTGACTATTCGGTCAGTTTGCTGTTTTACCCAAAGGAAATGAAATACTTCGCCGCACTGTTTCAGGAAGACCGGCTATGGCGCGTGCTGAGCACGAGCGACATCAATACGGCCAGGCAGCTGTTTCACCATATGCAGGATCAGGCGACACGGCTTTCCGACGGCGAGACGCGCCGCTTGCAGCTCGAAGCGCAGAACGAGCAACTGAAGCGGGCGATCGCGGAATCCGAAGCGCACGCGGAACGGCTGCGTCAGGGCTTGCAGCGCACGACCGAGCAGGATCAGGTGGTGACGAGCCGGCAGCATCAGTTGCGCAAGGAACTCGCGCAACTCGAAGCGCAACGCACGGCCGCGCAGGCCCAGTTGAACAAGGTGCATCGGCAGGTGCATCAGTTGAACGTTGCGAACAACGAGACGATTCCGCATATGCCGCGGTAACGTGACGCGCGGCCTGACCCGACTTCGCCCGCACCGGAAGAAAAAAACGCCGCCCAGGTTTTACCTTGGGCGGCGTCTTTTTACCTGCGCGTGTCGGCTGGGGCTCGCGGACCCCAGCCGGCGCTTTCGATCTGGTTACTGCGTCAGCTTCGTCGGAGATTAATTGCCGAAGAACACCGAACGCGGACCCTTCTCATCGGCCAGCGAGCGGCCAGCTTGCGACGTGCCGTTCGTCTGCACGCCATAGCCGCTTGCGTTGGCGTCTTCTGCGTGGACACGCGCTTCCGCGGCCTGGATGTTGTTCGGGTAGTTCTGGCGATCCGACAGCGGATCGTAGCCAGCCTTCTCCAGACGGGCGAGATCGGCGCGAACTTCGGCGCGCGTCACCGGCTGCTGGCTCGATTGGGCAAACGATGCGACGGGAGCGGCAACAGCGGCAGCAAGAACGACTGCGGAAATAAGGGCTTTCATGGACAACCTCCGAGAACTTGTTTTTCGATTCACTGCGAACATCGTGTCCGTCAGCGTTGATGCAAGTTTATTGAAGGAAACATCCTAGGGAAATCCCTAATCTCGCTAAACTATGTTGCGAGAATTGAAATAATTCATGTAACCGGGCGCTCGACCCGCTTTTTGAGATCAAATATTTGCAACGCTGTGTTCCAAAAAATGTGCACTGTTTGAAACAATGAGCCGCGCCAAAGCAAACGCCCCGGCGCCGTGAGGCGCCGGGGCGTTTGCAATCAGACCAATCTTCGCTTTACGGAGCGAAGCAAGCCCGTCTGCTCAGGACCAGTTCGCGTGGAAGCTACCCGGCTTGTCGAGGCGCTCGAACGTATGCGCGCCGAAGAAGTCGCGTTGCGCCTGCACGAGGTTGGCGGGCAGACGCGCCGAGCGGTAGCCGTCGAAGTACGCGATTGCCGACGAGAACGCCGGTACCGGCACGCCCGCCGTCGTCGCGGCGATCACGACGTCGCGCAGCGCCCCCTGGTAGTTCGCGGCGATGTCGCGGAAATACGGATCGAGCAGCAGGTTGGCGATCTGCTTGTCCTTGGAGTAGGCGTCCGTGATCTTCTGCAGGAAGCGGGCGCGGATGATACAGCCGGCACGGAAAATCTTCGCGATCGTGCCGTAGTCCAGATCCCACTTGTATTCGTCCGACGCCGCGCGCAGTTGCGCGAAGCCCTGTGCGTACGAAATCACCTTGCTGAAGTACAACGCGCGGCGCACGGATTCGATGAACGCGGCGCGGTCGCCCGAGAACGGCTTGGCGGCCGGCCCTTCGAGCACCTTGCTGGCTGCCACGCGCTGATCCTTCAGCGACGACAGCACGCGCGCGAACACGGCTTCCGTAATCAGCGGCAGCGGCGCGCCGAGGTCGAGCGCGTTCTGGCTCGTCCACTTGCCCGTGCCCTTTTGCGCGGCGCGGTCCATGATGATGTCGACGAGATCCTTGCCCGTTTCTTCGTCCTTCTTGTCGAAGATCTTCGACGTGATCTCGATCAGGTAGCTGTCCAGCTCGCCCTTGTTCCACTCGGTGTAGACCGCGCCCAGTTCCTGGTTCGACAGCCCGAGCACCTGCTTGAGCACCGCATAGCTTTCGGCGATCAGCTGCATGTCGCCGTATTCGATGCCGTTGTGCACCATCTTCACAAAGTGGCCCGCGCCGTCAGCACCCATGTATGCGACGCACGGCTCGCCGTCCGGCGCCTTCGCCGCGATCTCGGTGAGGATCGGGGCGACGAGGTCGTACGCTTCGCGCTGGCCGCCCGGCATGATCGACGGGCCCTTGAGCGCGCCCTCTTCGCCGCCCGACACGCCCGTGCCGATGAAGTGCAGGCCCGACTTCGCCAGTTCCTGATTACGGCGGATGGTGTCGGTGAAATGCGTATTGCCGCCGTCGATCAGAATGTCGCCCTTGTCCAGCAGCGGCTGTAGCGACGCGATCGTCGCGTCGGTGCCTTCGCCCGCTTTTACCATCATCAGGATGCGGCGCGGCTTTTCCAGCGAGTTGACGAATTCTTCCAGCGTGAAAGTCGGAACCAGCTTACGGTCGGGAAACTCCGCGATCAGTTCGTCGGTTTTCTCGCGGGTGCGGTTGAACACGGAGACCGCGTGACCGCGGCTTTCGATGTTCAGCGCCAGATTCCGGCCCATCACCGCCAGCCCCACTACGCCGATTGCCTGTTTGCCCATGTGAATTCTCCTGATTCCAGTGAGTCTTGAGGCCGCGCCCACCATCAGGGCGCGGCGTCGAGGATGAAAGGATAAAAGAAATGACGGGATGACGCTCGCGTACTCCCCGCCCGCCGTGTTCGTGTCCCGCATAGTCGATGCGTGCGGGCTTTCGACACGCTTTCGCGCCGCGCTGCTTGTGCGGCCCGCTGCCGGCACTCTAAAGCTTAGTCCGCGAAACGCGCCGCGAACGTTTGGCGTGCAAGCGCAGAGTCAAGCGCAGGTAAAGCGTCCGACCCGGCGCGTGCGCTAACGTTTCCTGAACACGAGGCTGAAGTTGTTGGCAGGCATCTCAACCGGCTCATCGGCGTCGAAGCCCGCCGCGTCTGCCAGCGCCACCACGGCTTCCATGTCGCGCACGCCCCATGCGGGATTGCGGCGTTGCAACTGTTCGTCGAACGCAGCGTTGGTCGGCGCCGTATGCGCGCCGCCGCGCCGGTACGGCCCGTACAGAAAGAGCACGCCGCCCGGTCCGAGCAGCCGCCCCGCGCCGCCGATCAGCGCCTGCGCCGATGCCCACGGCGAGATATGGATCATGTTGATGCAGACGATCGCAGCGGCGGCCTCGATGCCCCACGACGCGTCGCGCACGTCGAGCGCGAGCGGCGGCCGCACGTTGGCCAGCCCGCTATGCGCCGTCCACGCGGCAATCGACGCGCGCGCCTCGTCGTCGAGGTCGCTCGGCTGCCAGACGAGATGCGGCAGCGCCGCAGCGAAGTGGATCGCGTGCTGGCCCGTGCCGCTCGCGATCTCGAGCACGGTGCCCGTCGCGGGCAGGACGCGTTCGAGCACGGCGAGAATCGGCTCGCGGTTACGTTCGGCGGAAGGCGCGTGCTGGCGCAGGTTGAGATCAGGCGTAGTCATGGCGGTTCAATCAGTACAGACCGGTTCGCATCCGTTCAACGAGGTCGCGATCATACGCGAGCGCGTCGAAAGTCTCACCGAAAATGCGCTTGTGCATGTCGCCCGCGCTCGGCAGGCGCGAGCGCTCGACATGGCGCGACGGGTCCCACAACTTCGAGCGCGCCAGCGCTTTCGAGCAATGAAAGTACACCGCGTCGATATCGACGATCAACACCGTGCGAGGCGTCTTGCCGTCGACCGCGAAGCTCTCGAGCAACGCCGGTTCGACCGAAACGCGCCCGCGTCCATTGACGCGCAGCGTCTCGCCGACACCCGGCACGACGAACAGCAGCCCCACATGCGGATTGACGATCACATTGCGCAGACTGTCGACGCGGTTGTTGCCTACGCGGTCGGGAATCGCCAGCGTGCGCGAGTCGATCAGCCGGACGAACCCGGGCGCATCGCCGCGCGGCGAGCAGTCGAGGCCTTCGGGGCCCGCCGTCGCCAGCACGATGAATGGCGATTGCTCGATGAACGCGCGATAGCAGTCGTTGACGTACGGAATCTCCTTGCGTATCGAGCGCTCGTGCGGCTGCCCGTACAGCGCTTCCAGTTCTTCTATCGACGTGAGCATCGGCGTTCCTTGTGAATTGACATGAGGCGGGCGCGCACCTGCGGGCATTAGCTGACCGCGAGACGCGCCGCGAGCGCGGCGAGCGCATCGCCGCATGGCGCTGCCACTTTCAGCGACAGCAACTCATCGGCGCGCGTGCGTCCCAGATTGATCGCGGCGACCGGCTTGCCCATCTTCTGCGCCCACACGCAGAAACGGTAGCCCGAATACACCATCAGCGACGAGCCGACCACGAGCATCGCGTCGGCGGCATCGAGCGCGTGTGTAGCCGCCTCGACGCGCGCCTTCGGCACGTTCTCGCCGAAAAACACGACATCGGGCTTCAGCAGCCCGCCGCAGTGCGGACACGCCGGAATGCGGAACGAGCCGAGGTCGTGCCATTCGAGATGCGCGTCGCCGTCGGCGGCCGGTTCGGCGATCACATCGAGCAGCGCGGGGTTCGCGTTGATCAGCGTTTGCTGGATCGACGCGCGCGTGTGATGCGAGTTGCAATCGAGACATGTCACTTCGCCGATGCTGCCGTGCAGTTCGATCACGTCGCTGCTGCCCGCGCGCTGATGCAGTCCGTCAACATTCTGCGTAACGAGCGCCCCTACATGCCCGGCCGCTTCGAGCCGCGCGAGCGCGTGATGCGCGGCATTCGGCGCGGCCTTCGCGACCACGGGCCAACCGACCGTGCTGCGCGCCCAGTAACGCTGGCGCGACGCGACGGAGCCAAGAAACTCCTGCAACGTGATGGGCGGCGAGCGTTTCCATTCGCCGTTTTCGTCGCGATAGCCGGGGATGCCGGAATCGGTACTGATACCCGCGCCCGTCAGCACGAAAAGCCGGGGATGGCGTTCGACGAAGTCATGCAAAGCGGCAAGCGCGTGAGGTTCGATCAGCGGGGACATAGAGTCGATGAAGCGGCGCGAGAGAGTGGTTGCAAACGGGTCATGAGGCAAACGCTTAGCGCTTCTTGCCCGGCTCGCCTTCGTGCTCAACCGGCTGCGCGTGCCGCGCTTCCCACGCAGCCAGCGCCGCGCGATACCGCGTGACCTCTTCCGCGTACAGATCGAACACGCACGGATCGCAGCCGCTATCGCAGCATTCGCTGGGGTCGGGCCGCGTGGGCGGCGTGGGGCGCGGATCGGCGGTGGCCGGCGCCCCCGAGTGCGTGGCCTCGTCAGCAGTCACATCTACTTCCAGTGGTTCGGGAAGCGTCAAGTATACGTCGAGTGCCCGCGCCGCGTTGTGTCACATACGGGTCATCCGCGGCCGACGAACGGCATCTTGCTCGCCATGATCGTCATGAACTGCACGTTCGCCGACAGCGGCAGATTCGCCATATTCAGCACGGCATCGGCGACATGTTCGACGTTCATCAGCGGCTCGACAGCGATCGTGCCGTTGGCCTGCGGCACGCCGCGGGCCATCCGCTCGGCCATTTCGGTCTCGGCGTTGCCAATGTCGATCTGGCCGCACACGATGTCGTAAGGCCGGCCATCGAGCGAGACCGACTTGGTGAGACCCGTGATCGCATGCTTGGTCGCCGTGTACGCAATGCTCAACGGCCGCGGCGCATGCGCGGAGATCGAGCCGTTGTTGATGATGCGCCCGCCTCGCGGCGTTTGCGCCTTCATCATCCCGAATGCTGCGCGCGTGCACAGGAACACGCCCGTGAGGTTGGTATCGACGACGGAACGCCAGTCGTCGAGTTCGATCTGGTCGATTTCGACGGGCGGCGCATTGCGGCCCGCGTTGTTGAACAGCACGTCGAGCCGCCCGTAGCGCAGCCGGATCGCGTCGAACAGCGCGGCGACGCTCGCGGCATCCGTCACGTCGCAGGCAATGGCGAGTGCGTCCTGGCCGCGTGCTTGTGCATCTGTTGCGAGCGCATCGAGTGGGGCCTGCCTGCGCCCCGTCAGTACGACGCTATAGCCGTTGGCAAGCAGCTTGAGCGCCGTCGCCTTGCCGATGCCGCTGCCCGCGCCTGTCACGAGCGCCACTTTGTTTGCTTGCGTTGTCTCTGCTGTCTGCGTCACACCGTATCTCCAGGTCGTGCTGCCCGCGACGCGGCGCGACGCTGCCCCGTCAATCGAGCGCGCGGTCGTTCGGCTTCGCGAACAGCTGTTTCATCTCCGCCGACAACGGGTAGTTCAGGTTGATGCCCTTCGGCGGAATGGATTGCGTGAACCACTTCAGGTAGAGGTTCGCCGCTTCGCCGGAAGTTTGCAAGCGCGCGATCACGCCGTCGACCAGTTTCTTGAAGCCCGGATCATCCTTGCGGAACATGCAGCCATACACTTCCGACATCGGCGACGTGCCTGTGATCACGTAGTCGTCGGCGTTCGCCTCTTTCGCTTTCGCGCCATACAGCAGCGGATCGTCCATCACGAAGGCGACCGCGCGCCCCGTCTTGACGTTGAGGAACGACTCGGCGTGATCCTTCGCGCTGATGAGGCGCATGTTCATCGACTTTTCGGCGTTCATCTGCCGCAGCAGACGCTCTTCTGACGTGCCCGCCGTCGTCACGACCGTCTTGTTGGCGAGATCGCCGAAGTCTTTCACGCCCGAGTCCTTCTTCACGATCATGCGCACACCGTACTGGAAGAAGCTGTTCGAGAAGGCGGCCTGGTTGTCGCGCTCTTTCGTGTGCGTGGTCGAGCCGCATTCGATATCGATCGTGCCGTTCTGCACGAGCGGAATACGGTTCTGCGACGTGATGGGAATCTCGCGCACCTTGAGGTCCGGCAGCTTCAGCTCTTTTTTCACCTCGTCGACGATCTTCAGCGCGATCGCCTGCGAATAGCCGATCACGTGCTGCTCTTCGTCGTAGTACGAGAACGGCACCGACGATTCGCGCACGCCGAGCGAAATCGCGCCCGTTTCGCGGATCTTCTTCAAGGTCGCGCTCGAGTCCTGCGCGTGCGCGTTGCCGCCTGCGAGGGTGACGGCGATCAGTGCCGCGAGCGTTGCGTGCTTCGTCATCGTTGTTTTCATCGTCTCTCCTGTTATGGATGTGTGTGCAACGAAATCAGCGGTCGTATGCGTAGGCATCGATATCGACGGACGGCGCGCGGCCCGCGATCACGTCGGCGATCACGCGCGCGCTGCCGCACGCGAGCGTGAAGCCCAGCGCGCCGTGGCCGGTGTTGAGCCAGAGGTTGCTATACGGCGTTCTGCCGATCAGCGGCTTCGAATCGGGCGTTGCGGGACGATGGCCGCACCAGGTCTGCGCGTTCGCGTAGTCGCCAGCGGCGGGGAAGATTTCCTGTGCCTGGCGCTTGAGCAGGTCGACGCGCCCCGCCCGCTGCGCGTCGCTTAGACCCGCGATCTCCACCATGCCTGCAATCCGCAAGCGCCCGCCAAGCGGCGCATACACGATCTTTCGATGCAGGTCCGTCACGCTGACGCGTGGCGTGTGCAGCGGATTAGCGTTGTGAATCGTCAGGCTGTAGCCCGTCAGCGGATAGACGGGCAGACGCACGCCAAGCGCATCGAGCAGCGGCACGCTGCCAAGCCCGAGCGCGACGACGAACGCATCGGCTTCGATATCGCCCGCTGCGGTGCGCGCCGCGACGATCCGCCCGCCCTCGCTGACGAGTTCGCGCACGGGCGTCTCGTAGCGGATGGTCACGCGATGCCGCCGCTGCAGCGCATCCGCGAGCGCAACGCCGAAGCGATGACAATCGCCCGCTTCTTCCGACGGTGTATGGATGCCGCCCGCGATCAGCGGCTGCGCATGCGCAAGCGCGGGTTCGAGCGCGACGCACGCGCTGCCGTCGAGCGCACGCTGATTCGAGCCCGCCGCGACGAGCAGTTCCATCTTGCGGCGCGCACGCTCGAACTCGTGCGGGTCGCGATAGACGACGAGCTTGCCGTTGCGCACGTAGTCGAACGCAATCGATTCGTGCTCGACGATCTCATGCAGCGCCGCCTTGCTGAGCGCGCCGAGGCTCAACATTTCCAGCGCCGTCTGCCGCGCGCGACGGCTGCGGCACGCGAGCAGGAACGCGACGCACCAGCGCCACTGCTGCGCGTCGAAACGCGGAATGAAGCGCAGCGCCGAATCGCGCTGCAACAGCCACGCGGGCAGCTTGGGCAGCACGGCGGGATCGGCGAGCGGCGCGACGTAGCTGTAGCTCAGCTGGCCGCCGTTCGCGAAGCTCGCTTCGAGCGCTGCGCCGCCGCGCGCCTCGACGATCGTGACGTCGTGGCCATCGCGGGCCAGACTCCAGGCCGTCGTCAGTCCGACGACGCCCGCTCCGAGGACACAGACATGCATGAAGGCTCACTACCTTGCGATTACATTGCAGGTGAGTGTCGCGCGCCGAAAACGGCGTATCAAATGACGAGATGCGAGGCTGCATAACCTCAGGTTAAGGGTGCGCTTCCCTGCATGTGGCTTATGCGAAATGCGCGCGCAACACGTCGACGAACGCGTTGCCCGCCTGCGACGTCAGCCCGCCGTCGCGCCACAACGCAAACACGCCGACCGACAACGGCGGTGTAACCGGCCGCACGGTGACAGCTTCCGCGCCGCTCTTCGCGGTCAGCTCGTCGAGCAGCGCATGGCCGATGCCGCGCGCGGCGAGCGCGCGGGCGACGTGCCACGTGTGCGCCTCGACGGCGGGCGCGTGGCCGTCGAGACCCAATGCTTCCAGCGCGTTGCCGATCATCTCGCCAAGCGGATCGGCATTGCCGATGCCGATCCAGTCCCCTTCGACGAACGCTTGCAGCGTCATCGGCGCGTCGCCTGCGGCTTCATCGCGCGGGCCGACGCATACGACGGGCGTGCGACCCAGCTCGGCGGACGCGATGCCCGGCCGCGCCGGCGGATTCAGCGCGACGGCCAGATCGAGATCGCGGGTGAGCAGCGCGTTCAGCAGTTCCTCCGTGTGACGCGTCTGGATTCGCAGCGACACACGCGGATACGCCCCGCGAAACGCCTCGATGGCGGGCGGAATCAGGCTCAGGCCAAGGCTCGGCAGACAGCCGATCCGCAAATGCCCTTCCGGCTGCCGCGCGAGATTGCGCGCGAGATCGCGGATGCTGTCGAGGTTGGTCTGCAGCTTCTGCGTTTCGGAGAACAGTAGCTCGGCTTCGCGCGTCGGCTGAAGGCGGCCGTGCACGCGGTTGAAGAGCGTGAGGCCCGCGCTGCGCTCCGCGTGCGCGAGCACCTTGCTGACGGCGGGCTGCGAAACGCACAGCAGTTCGGCCGCTTTCGACAGCGAGCCGGTGCGCATGATGGCGTGGAAAACTTCGATGTGGCGCAGGCGCATGGCGCGGGTTCGGGTCAGCGGGTCGGTGGAAAGGCGTCAAGGATACTGGCTTCGGTTCCGTTACGGCTTCATTACCGCTCTATTACAACGCTTGTCTCGGCTTGCGTTCCGCCGTGCCGCTTTCCGTCAATTCTTCGAACCCGGCGGCCCGCGATCTCTTTCCAATCCTGCCAATTTCGAGACGGGACGCGCGCCAATGGTATCGTTCGCCTTTGACGTGCATCACGAAAGTCCTGCCGGTATGACGAAACGGAATCCGGCAGACGAAACGCATCATGAATCAACCGAATCCGCCGCTGCCGCGCGCCGCCGACCAGGCCGCGCCCGCGCGCCGCTGGCCCCGCACAGGCAATCCGCCGATGTTCAACGCCACCATCGCGTGGCATGCCACGATGCTCGCGGGCTGGGTGCTCACGCCCATCGCCTGGCCGTGGTGGCTCGCCGGCATCTTCGCGAGCCATGTGGTCGTCGTGACGATTGGCTTGTGGCCGCGCTCGTCGCTGCTCGGCCCGAACTGGACGCGCTTGCCCGACACGCCGCGCAACGCCGACGCCGTCGCGCTGACGATCGACGACGGCCCCGACCCGGTCGTCACGCCCCAGGTGCTCGACCTGCTCGACGCGCACGGCGTACGCGCGACGTTCTTCTGCATCGGCACGCGCGCGCAACTTCATCCGGCGCTGATGCGCGAGATCGTCGCGCGCGGACACGCGGTCGAGAACCACTCGCAGGTCCACGTTCACACGTTCTCGGTCACGCTGCCGCGCGGACTGACGCGGGAAATCGACGCCGCGCAGCACACGCTCGAAGCGCTGACGGGCGAGCGCCCGCAGTTCTTCCGCGCGCCCGCCGGCCTGCGCAACGTGTTTCTCGAGCCGGTGCTGCAAAAGCTCGACTTGCGGCTCGCCGCCTGGACGCGGCGCGGCTTCGACACTCGCGAGCGCAACCCGCAGCGCGTGCTGGAACGGCTCGTCGATGGGCTCGCGGCGCGAGACATCCTGCTTCTACACGACGCGAGCGCAGCAAAGGACGCGTCGGGCAAGCCAGTCGTGCTCGACGTGCTGCCGCGTCTGATCGAGACCGTGCGCGCGCGCGGACTGCGCTTCGTGACGCTGCGCGAAGCGCGCGACGCCTGACCGACAGCGCCGCGCGCGGCAGGCGGAACGCCTAGGTGCGCCGCCGGATCAGGTGGTAGATCACGAGCAGCACGATTGCGCCGATGATCGACGCGATCCAGCCCGCCGCCTGCCCCGGTTGATACCAGCCAAGCGCGCGCCCGACATAGCCCGCGATCAGCGAGCCGGCAATGCCGATAATGATCGTCATGATCCAACCCATGCTGTCGTCGCCCGGTTTGAGCGCGCGTGCAATCAGACCAACGACCAACCCGACGACTATCGTGCCAATGAGGGAAAGCATGCAAACCTCCGATCAGAGTTAGCACTACGGTGCGCTGCTACTGCTCGCTACAGACGACATGCGGCCCCTGCCCGTTTTCCCGCCGCATGCCGCGACTGTACCGTTTCGGGACGCGCGCCATCGGACACAGCCTGGCGAACGCGCGCCATCGTCGTCGGGATTCCGGCGCAAACGCCGGACGCCCTATGCCCGTCAGATACGGAAATCGGCGGACATGTCCTCGTCGGTGCGCGCCTCGAGCTCGCCGCTTCGGCACGCTTTCATGAACACGTCATAATCGCGCTCGACCTGATCCGCATACGCCGCCGCATACTCGGCCAGCGCTTCCGCGAACTGGTCGCTGCGTCCAATATACGCGCTGATCTCGATCGCCTTGCCGCCCGCCTTCGCGTGCGCCCGCGCCAGCGCCCAGCCGCATAGGCGTGCATAGCCGTTCAGCTGGTCGACGTCGAACAGGTCGATACTCGGTGTCAGTTTCATGTCACGCAATTGCCGGAAGTAGAAATGCCGGCCCGCCGGACCCGTCGTCCAGCCGAGAAAGATATCGCTAGCCGCCTGCAGCATGCGCTGGCCTAGCACGACGCGCTCGCCCTCGTGCTTCGGCTCGGACTTGCGCGGCCCCGCCTTGAAATGCTGCGCGATCACCGAGCGCCGCGCCTCCTTGGCCTGCAGAAAGAGCGGCTTGCCGTGCGGATCGACGGTGAGCAGCACGAGACAGCGCGTGCCGACACTGCCGACGCCGACCACCTTGAACACGAGATCGTGCGGCACGAACTGCTCCAGCAGTTCGCGCCGGTCTTCGTTGAGCGTCTTGAGATAGCCTTCGTAGGTCTCGTGCATCAGCTTGCGCCAGTCGCCGATCCGGAACCAGTCGTCCTCGGCATCGAATAGCGTGCCCGAGCCATGTACGTGGAACAGACTGGGCGGCATGTCGCGCATCACGTAGCGGTCGCCGTCGCGCTCGCACAGCTTGTCGAGCATGCTTTCGTGCGTGCGGGTGGCCGCCCTCTCCATCCCTCGACGGATCAGCCGGCGATTCTCGGCGTTCACCGCCATGTCGACCATGCGGTCGAACGTGATCCGTTCGTACCACAGCTCCAGCGCGCCGCATTCGGCGTACTGCGCCATGCGGTCGCGATACTGGTTGGCAGCCGTCATCACGAGATCGTAGGCGGCGCCGCGGCTGAAGCGCATGTGCCGGGCGGCGACCACGAAGCTCGCGACGAGCCGCTTCAGGTCCCATTCGAACGGTGCGGTGGACACTTCGTCGAAATCGTTCAGATCGAAGATCAGCTGGCGCTCGGGTGTCGCGAAGCCGCCGAAGTTCAGCAGATGCGCATCGCCGCAGATGGGCAGCGTCAGTGGCGTGTGCGGTGTCATGCTGAGATCGTGCGCCTGCAGGATCGCGCTGCCGCGAAAGAACGTGAACGGCGACACCGCCATGCGCCCGTAGCGCAGCGGCACGAGGCGCTCGACGCGGCCTTCGCTGCTTTGCCGCAGCAAATCGACGGGATTGCGGTGCATATGGCCGATGGCGCGGTGACTGGAGCGTTTTGCGTGTTCGCGGGCCGCGCGCCCGCTGGCTTCCCGTTCCGCGATGGTGCTGGCCTTCATGCTTTTCTCCGTTCTTGTGAATCAGCTTGCATCGGGGCGCACTGCAACCGCGTGCCGCCAGGGGGCATCGTGACGTTGACCGCCTCGGGCTGGCGTGGATGGATCGTTCGAGGCGCGACGCGTGCGTGCGTCGCCGATTCGCGCAAAGGGTGCCGGACCGCAAACGTCCATCGGATCGACTGTATTAAATCCTGCGGCGAACGGGCGCGCAAGTCCGTATGCCGCCAAACCGCAGCGGCACAGGAACAGACGAGAAAGGAAGAAGCGATGGCGCAGGGCGCGCCATCGCATTGTCGCGTCAGAAGAAGCGCGGCGGCTGGAGAATCAGGGCAATGCGCACTGCCGGCGAAGGCAGCGCCGCAAGGCTCGTGCGGGCGGCCTCGGCGCGCTCGTTGAACGCGACGCGCGCGGCGCCCGACAGCGGCGCGACGAATTGATGTGCCGTCAGCGTCAGGGGATCGACGGGATGGTCGTCTTTGCGCACTTCGTAGTGCAGATGCGGCCCGGTTGCCGTGCCCGTACGGCCAACATAGCCGATCACCTGCCCCTGCTCGATACGCTGACCGACCTTCAGCTCGCCCGCGAACAGCGAAAGATGCGCGTAGTAGGTCGAATAGCCGTCGTCGTGACGCAGAACGATGTGTTTGCCGTAGCCGCGGCCGTTGACGGCCATTTCTACGATGCCCGCGGCTGCCGCGTAGATCGGCGTGCCGGCAGGCGCGGCCAGATCGACGCCCGTGTGAAAGCGAGGCTCGCCAAAGACGGGATGCACGCGCATGCCGAACGGCGAGCTTACGCGCCGGTAGTCCAGCGGCATCGCGAACGGCTCACCCGCGATCAGGTCGCCGTCGAGCGTGTAGTACGCGCCTTGCGACGCGCCGGGCGCGGTGAACCAGAGGGCATCGTACGCGCGGCCATTCAGACGGACTTCGAGAGAAGCAATGCGCGATGCGCCCGATTCGCTCGTTGCGTCCATCACGATCCGGTATTCGTCGCCCGCCTGCGCAGGCGCATCGACATCCAGCCGGCCAGCAAAGATCCGACCGATTTGCGCGACAACCGTCGCCGGAAAACCCGCTTGTGCGAGCGACTCGCGCAGCGTCGTGCCGATCGTGCCGGCGCTCGAGCGAAGCTCATCGTTAACCATAGCGAAGCCGGTGGCGCCGCCGAATGGCGTCGTCGCCTGGGCGAGGTCGCCAGATGCGTCTTCGGGCGTCACCCGGCCCGACCATTCGTGACCATCGTCGGAACGATCATGCGCAACGGGTACACACATCGTCGGCGTGGTGGCGCAGACCGTGCCGAGCACCAGTTCGTTCGACGGCATACGCACGTTGATCGATGCCGTCGAGTATGCGGGCGCGAGCGTGGCCGCGTCGTCGGGGTAGGCGGCGGCAGGCGCCGACGATGCATCGCCTGCAGAATTTGCAATGGATTCGGCCAGCGCGCGATCGGCGTCGCGCGACGAAGGCCCTACGGCATTGAACGAAGTGGCGGGTTGCGCGCCCGGCAATGTCATCTCGTGTGCAAGTGCATGATGGCGCTGCTGCTTGTGAGCGGAACCATGCTTGTGCGCCTTCGGAGCGGCCACGGCGGTGGACGTGCCAGGCACGACCGAAGCGCCGATCCACAATGCCGAAACAGCGGCCACGCTCGAAAGCGTCTTGCGTTTGACGGACAGCGGACGAACCGCTGCCGTAGAGATGCCCTGCCTGCGCGCGAGGAATGATCGCAGATGCTTCACGTCAGGTTCTCGCGTTGGAATCAAAGGGCGGCGGGCATGAGCGGCTGTACCGGGAAGGCACGGCTACGGCGCGTGGCGAGGCGAAGACGAATCGATCGATCCCGCGACCGGTTGGTCGCTCCATCGCGCCGCGCAGCCCGACAAGTGATCTTTTGAGTTTAGGGAGCCGAGGACGCGGGCTGAATCGCCTAATTCTTAATTTTCTTAAAACTTTCTTAGGTTGAATGCGTTTGCATTCAGAAAAGCGAGCCGTCGTCCGTTGCGGACGACGGCTTCAGGCTACAGCCGCTAGTTACAGCAAGCCGCGCAGATAGGCATCCCATTCGCCGATGCGCCTGTCCCACGAATAGAAGCGCGTGAAATATTCGACCTGTTGTGCGCGCAAGTACTCGTCTTCCGGCTTGCGCAGCCGGACGGTTTCGATTGCATCGTCGAGCACGGCGGCGAAGCGCTGCGCGTGCGCCTGCTGGTTTTCAGTGAACGGATAGAGCCTGGCGAAATTCGCACAGGTTTCCGGCAAGCCGCCGTACGCCGCGCAGACCGTGAGACAGCCCGCCGACATTGCTTCGATGGCGGCGATGCAGCTCGTTTCCGGCTCAATGTTCGGGTACGCGAAGATGTCGCATTCGCTCAGCGCCTTGCGCACGACGGCATTCGGCTGCGCGCCGTGATAGCGGATACGCGGATGCGCGCGGCATCGCTCGAACAGCGGCTGATATGGCGCGTCGCGCTCCGTCCAGTCGTAGATGCTGAAGCTCGAAAAGACGTCCAACTCGATGTCGGAATGGCGCGTCGCGAGATATTCGAAGACGGGAACAAGGATTTCGAGGCCGCGATCGGGCGTCGTGTGATAGATCAGGCGGATGCGCTCGCTGCGTCGCGGGAGATAGGCGCCGAATGGCTCGATCGCGTTTTGCAACACGCTCATCTCCGCGTAGGGCACGCCAGGAATCATCCGATACAGCGCCGCCTGATAATGCGATACACACACAATGCCCGCAAACGCCGCGCGATTTTCAGCCTGTTCCAGGAAGCTGGATTCTTCGCGGCTCGGTTTGTCGTGCAGCCAGAGAATGCGCTTTCGGTCGGGGTCGAGCCCGCGCACGCGGGAAGGAATGATCTGAAACTGTCGCACCAGTTCCGGATCGAGTCGCGCGTGCAGCGCTCGTAGCATCAATTCCGTGCCGCCAAGCGCGCGCACGCTCAGTTCGTTGGTTTCCATGTTCATGCGTCGGGTCCGTTGCGCGTCAGCACTCGCCGCCGATCGCCGTCAGCGGACTCGCCGCAATCGACGCGCCGAAATCGCCGTGCCACGTGTAGATGCCCTGATGCGACAGCTTCGATTGCGTATCGGCGAATACCTGCCCGCCGATATCGCGCCAACGCCGGCAGAACGCATAGTCTTCCGACAGATAACGGCCCGTGGAAGGCTCAACCATCACATCGAAGAAGCGGTAGCAGAGATCGTAGAGCGGCGAATCCGGCGGACCGTCGGGCACGTACTTCAGTTCGGGCAGGCGCGCGATCATTGTTTCGATCGCGCCGCGCTTGATGCACATGAAGCCCGTCGGCGCTTCGCTGACTTCCAGAAAGCCGTCGCCGTCGATCGCCGGCGAGACGCCATCGTGCGCGTTCACGGGATAACGCAGGTAGCGTGCGGCAAAGGTTTCCTGCGTGAGTCCGCCGGGCAGCACGCCCGGCCAGTCGAAACGCTTGAGGGGATACACGCCCGCCACGACATCACGATCGGCAAGCAGCAGCCGCAACACCTGATCGACGGAAAAGCCGATGTCCGCGTCGATCCAGAACAGATGCGTGTAGCCCGGATCGAGCAGAAATTCTGCGACGGCCTCATTGCGCGCGCGGGTAATCAGGCTTTCGCCTGAACGGATTCGCACCGAACCCTGCATGCCCGTCTGCCACATCGCGTTATTGAGCGCGAGCAGGCTATTTGCAAAGTTCGCCATGACGTTGCCGCCGTAGCATGGCGTCATGAAAAGCGGTTTCATCGATTGAAGTGCGGACGAGTCAAGCATGGAGGGTCTCTTTGTCTGGATGAAAATGAGCGTCGATGAGTATCGCGGACTATCCAAAAAAAGACTGTAAGAACACTCTTAATGCGATAAGACGCGCACTTTATTGAGATAGCGGGCTGGCACATTGCTGCCGCTCAAAAGACTCGCCGCGAACGCAGCTGAATCGCCGGTAAACAGCCTCCCATCAGGGTTCCGATCCCGCCGCGCACGTATTGACCGTGGTCAATTGTTCGACCGCTTGTGATGTCGATCCCACGCAGCGGCCGTATTTTTAGGACACGTCTCATATTCGCGCGCAGGTCTGCGCGACACACTCCCGCCTTTCGACTTTCATCCCGCAGCGTCACGCCTGCTGCGCCATTGCCGTGAACCCCCTTCTCCTCAAACGATCCAGCATCGCCTGCTTCGCGCTCATCAGCTCCGCGTGCTCATTCTTCGTGCCCCGCTCCACCGCGTCTACCTCGACGCCTGCGGACAACGCGCTCGTCATCGCCTCCGCCCGCGACTTCGCGTACATGCCCGCGCGGGATGGCCACGTCACCTTCGATCGCATCGCCAACACGGCGACGACGTCGATCCTCTTGAAGAAAGGTGTCGAGTCGGCGGTGCGCGACGCCGTCGTGTCTGCATGGCGCAAGTCGGGCATCGCCGTGACGACGCACGACAAGCTGGTGCTGAGCGGCCGGATCGAGGTGTTGTCGGTGGACGATGCGCGACCGCGGGCCACGTGGACGATGACCATTTGCTACTTCGTCACCAATGCGTCGACGAAGCAGACTGTCTACGTGAAGAGCAATACGGTCCATTTGTTCCGGCAGAAGTTCACGAATCCTGCACTCGCACTCGACGACGTCGTGAAAATCAGCGTCGATACGATCGTCAGAGATCCTTCGCTTCATCAGGCGTTACAGTCCGTCGAATAACAGGCGCGTTCTCCTCCGCGCTGCCGCCGCCGGGTTGCAGCGCACATTCCTTCCGCTGCGGCGTGTCTGCAGCCGGCATTTCGCTACAATCGGATATTTCCCATCTGAATTCGCCGCCGCGCGCGCCATGCGAACCAACGCCGCGCGGCGGCCCGTCCGAGCGAGCCGTCATGTCTCTCACCGCCTGGCTGTTTTTTCTCCCTGCGTGCTTCGCGATCAACATGGCGCCCGGGCCCAACAATCTGCTGTCGATCAACGTCGCCGCGCGGCACGGCTTCATGACGGCGTTCGTTGCCGGCAGCGGGCGGCTGGTCGCGTTTGCGGGCATGCTCGTGCTCGCTGCGACGGGCCTCGCCGTCGTGCTGCACGCATCCGAATTGTTCTTCCTCGCGATCAAACTGGTGGGCGCCGCCTATCTGATCTGGCTTGCTATCCAGTTGTGGCGCAGTGACGCCGGACCGATGGATGCGCTAAAGCAGGACGACGCATCGCTGTGGCGCATCGCGCGCCAGGAATGCTTTGTCGCGGCGGGCAATCCGAAGGCGATTCTGGTGTTCACCGCTTTCCTGCCGCAATTCGTCGATATTTCGAAGCCGATGCTGCCGCAATTCGCCGTGCTCGGCGCGAGCTTTCTCGTGCTCGAATGGTTCGCGATCGCGCTGTATTCGTGGGCGGGCATGTATCTCGGCAAATGGCTGACGCGCGCCACCGTGCGCCGCTGGTTCAACCGCTGCTGCGGCGCGTTTCTCGGCGCAATCGGTGTGAGCTTTCTGCTGGTGCGGCGTTCGAGCTGAATCTTCACTGCGGCGCCTGAAAAAAACGGATCGGACGCAAAACGTCCGATCCGTTTTTTATTGCCGCGCCGCGATCAATGTTCGAGCGCGAGCCAGATCGACTTCGGTTCCGTGAAGTTTTCGATCGCGACATCGCCGTGTTCACGGCCAAAGCCCGAATCACCCGAGCCGCCCCACGGCAGGCGCACGTCGGTATAGCCGTAGGTGTTGATCCAGACCGTGCCCGCCTTCAGCGCATGCGCGACGCGATGCACGCGGCCGATATCCGCGCTCCACACGCCCGCCGCGAGGCTGTACGCGGTGCCGTTCGCGATGCGCACGGCATCCTCTTCGTCGTTGAAACGCACGACGCTCGCCACCGGCCCGAAGATCTCCTCCTGCGAAATGCGCATTTCATGCTTGACGTTCGCGAACACCGTCGGCTCGACGAAGAAGCCTTTCTGCCCGATGCGCGCGCCGCCCGTCACAAGTGACGCTCCCTCGTTGCGACCGATGTCCACGTAATCGAGCACCGTCTTCATCTGCGCGGCCGACACGAGCGGGCCCATGGTCGTCTCGCGCTCGGACGGATCGCCGACCTTGAGCGCTTTCGCGCGCGCAGCGAGCCGTTCGACTACTTCGTCATAGACATCGCGATGCGCCAGAATGCGCGAGCCCGCCGAACACACCTGCCCCGTGTTGAAGAAAATGCCCGAGGCGGCAGCGCGAACCGCGTTGTCGATATTCGCATCGGCGAAAATCACGTTCGCCGATTTGCCGCCGAGTTCCAGCGTCACGCGCTTGAAGTTGCTCGCCGCGCCTTGCAGGATGCCGCGCCCGACCGACGGCGAACCGGTAAACGTCACCTTGTCGATACCCGGATGCGCGACGATCGCATCGCCGACCACGCGCCCCTTGCCCGTCACGATGTTCAGCACGCCAGGCGGCACGCCCGCCTCCAGCGCAAGTTCGCCAATGCGCAGCGCGGACAGCGGCGTGATCTCCGCGGGCTTCACGACCATCGTGCAGCCGCACGCGAGCGCGGGCGCGATCTTCCACATGCCGATCATCAGCGGGAAATTCCACGGCACGATCGCGCCGACCACGCCGACGGGCTCGCGCACCGTGTAGGTCAACGCGTCCGGACGCACAGGCACGACCTGGCCGTTGATCTTGTCGCACCAGCCGGCGTAGTACGCGAGCGTATCGATGGCGGCGGGCACGTCCTGGCGCTTGACGGCGGCGAGCGGCTTGCCCGCGTCGAGGCTTTCCAGCGCGACGATTTCGTCCTGACGCTCGCGCAGCAGTTCGGAGAAGCGCATCAGGATGCGGCCGCGCTCGGCGGCACGCATGCCGTTCCACACCTTCAGCGCGGCGCGCGCTGCCTTGACGGCCGTATCGACATCCTGCGCGCTGCCTTGCGCGACGAGCGCTATCGGCTCTTCAGTCGCGGGGTTGATGTTGACGGTGTATTCGCCGGTGCCGGGCGGCAGCCGCTTGCCGTCGATGAGAAGATCGTAGCGTCTGAGGTCGGTTTCAGTGTCCATCTCGTACTCCTTGCGATTGCGATATGGCTGCTTCGCGAACCGTTGGCTGAACCGCCCGCACCCTCGCGCTTATGAGGCACGCATCAGAGCCTCATCGGGTACGCACGGCATCGGTTCGTGTGTGGCTCCTTTTATGGCTGGATTGACAGATGCTGCGCCAGGCGTCGCGGACGCGCCAGCATGGTCGGGCAATTCCTTGCCGGCGAACAGCGCCCAGACGGCTTCGGCATTCGGTCGCAACGAGCGGTTGCGGCGGCGCACCAGCATCGTCGTCACGGACACCTCAGGCACGAGCGGAAGCGCGACGAGCGACGCCGGCAGCGCGGCGCAATGCTCGTCCACTGGCAATACGCCAATGCCGAGACCCAGTTCGATCATGCGCAACGCCGCGGCGAGATGTCCACATTCGTTGGCGCGTGCCGCATCGATACGATGCATGTTCAATGCCCGCTCTGTCACGTTGCGCGTGCCCGCCTCCGCATTCAGCGTGACGAGTTGCGTGACAGTCCTGGTATTGCGCAGCGCTTCCCAGTGCAGCGCGGCACCGGAGGCGAGCGGATGCGCCTGCGGCAGCACCGCGCACAACGGCGTCGAGACGAGTGGCTGCGTGTGAAAGGCATCGGCGCCAGCGACGTGTGCGTCGCACAGTACGCCGAAGTCGACTTCGCCCTGCTCGATGGCGGCGAGCACGGCATGTTGAGGCTGTTCCTTCGCGGTGACGATCAGATCGGGAAAGATCGCCGCAGTGCGCGCGAGCCGCTCGGGCAGCCAGCCCGATGACGTCACGGGATCGCACGCGACCACCACGACGCCTGTGTGCTCCTCGTGCGCGGCACGCTCTTCGCGCAACGTCAGCTCGATTTCCTCGATCAGCCGCCCGATGCGCCGTTCGAGCCGCGAGCCCGCTGTCGTCAGTTCGACCTGACGCGTCGTGCGATCGAAGAGACGCAATGCAATCGCCTCTTCGAGTTCGCGCACGCACCGGCTCACGGCCGACTGCGTCAGATCGAACTCGCGCGCCGCGCGGGTGAAGCTCCGCTGACGCGCGACGGCGACGAACACCTTCAATTGCTGCAACGATACGTTCATGTGTTCAGGTCGCCAGGTTGAAGTGAAACGGGTTTATTCGCCCGTCTGTTCCGGCCAGTGACGCAGGGCCGGTCCATTTGCCGCCAGTTCCGGCTCGAGTTCGTGAGATGCCTCGTTCGATGTAGCGATCCAGCGCGCGCGCATCGGTGCCAGCACGAACTTCGCCGACACGCCCGCTGCAATCGTGATCACTGCCGAGACGATGAACACCAGGTTCCAGCCGCCCGTCGCCGCGAGCACGGAAGCGATCGGCACGATCAGCGATGCCGTGCCCTTCGCGGTATAGAGCGTGCCCGCATTCGCCGCCGCGTACTTGCTGCCGAACGTATCCGCGCAGATGGCCGGGAAGATCGAGAAGATTTCACCCCAGAACAGGAAGATCAGTGCCGCGAACGTCATGAACGCATAGGGGTTCTGGCCATACTCCATCAACCCGAGCAGCGCGAGACCTTCGCCGATGAAGATCGCGAACATCGTGTTTTCGCGGCCAAACTTGTCGGAGATGAAGCCGCACAGCGGACGCGTGAAGCCGTTGCAGACGTTGTCGATGGAGAGCGTCATCGTCAGCAGCGGCAGCGTGGCGCCGAACAGCGTCATCGGCAGTTTCGCGAGGCCCCAGTCCTTCGCGATCGGACCGAGCTGCGCGGTCGCCATCAGGCCACCTGCGGCAACTGCAACGAACGATGCATAGATCACCCAGAACACAGGCGACTTGATCATCTGGCCTGGGGTGTAGTCCTGCTTCGTGACCGCGAACTTGCGCTTGGCGGGCGGTGCCTTTGTGCCGTCGGGTTTTCTCAGCAGCAGCGCGAGCACGAAAATGCAGACGCCTTGCAGGATGCCGAAGAACATGAACGTGTGCTCATAGCCCGTGCGCGTGATCATGTTCGCAATAGGAATCACCGTGACGGCCGCGCCTGCACCGAAGCCCGCCGCCGTCAGACCCGCGGCGAGACCGCGCTTGTCCGGGAACCACTTCAACGCATTGCCGACGCACGTGCCGTACACGCCGCCCGCGCCGATACCGGCGATCACGGACGCGGCGTACAACTCCGGCAGCGTCGTCGCATAGGAATTCATCACCCATGCGAGGCCCGCGCAGATCGCGCCGCCCGCGACGACGGGACGCGGACCGAAACGGTCGACGAGCCAACCTTCCACCGGCACCAGCCACGTCTCGGTCAGAATGAAGATCGAGAATGCGAGCTGAACTTCAGCCTGCCCCCAATGATGCTTTGTGCTCATCGGTGTGACGAATAGCGTCCACGCGTACTGAAGGTTGGCGACGAGCGCCATGCACAGGATGCCAAATGCGAGTTGCCACCACCGGTTGCGCCAGAACGCAACGGGCGCTTGCTGCGAAATGCTGTTCATGTGCCTGTCTCCGCTATCTATTTAGGGCAGCCGGCCAAAGCGCCGGTCTGTATGCATGCCACCTTATAGTTGTGTCCCCAAACGGGCTGCTTCGGGGTATTGCGCAATGCCAATTCCACTACTTCTTTTATAAAAATCCTTTAATCCGATTTACCGTCTTCTTTATTCGCCTGTTAAAAGCAGCCGTCATCGGATCTTGTCTTTTCCGCATCGGAGCCTTGTTTTAAGCGTTAACCCGATGCTCGTGCTGCGAATCGTCCATTACAGAATCCATGCTAGGGTCAATGCTGAATTACTGATAATTAAAGTTTGTTACCATGAGGATTCACCTTCGCTTATACATCCGCCATGACAATGCGTAACGCGACCCTCCGCCAGCTGAAAGTCTTCGAAACAGTGGCGCGGCATCTGAGCTTTTCGCGCGCGGCGGAGGAACTGCACCTCACGCAGCCCGCCGTTTCCACCCAGGTCAGGCAGCTCGAAGAACATGCCGGCTTGCCGCTGTTCGAGCAGCTCGGCAAGAAGATCTACATGACGCCGGCGGGCACCGAAATGCTTCACTACAGCCGCGCGATCATTCAGCAATTTCATGAAGTCGACGAAGCGATGGGCCAGCTCAAAGGCATATCGGGCGGCAAGCTGAACGTCGCGGTGATCAGCGCGGGCGACTACTTCTTTCCGCGCCTGCTTGCCGAATTCACGCGTCGCTACGCGGGTGTCGAATTGAATCTTGCCGTGCACAACCGCGAAGAACTGCTGCATCAGCTGTCGACCAATCAGACCGATCTCGCGGTGATGGTGCGTCCACCGCAGGAAATGGATGCGATCAACGAAGTGTTCGCGCCGCATCCGTATGTGATCGTCGCGGCGCCCACGCATCCTCTCGCCAACAAGCGCAACATCAAGATCAGCCAGCTTGCGAGCGAGGCCTTCGTGGTGCGCGAACGCGGCTCGGACACGTGGAATTCGATGGAAGAAGGCTTTGCGGGGCGCCTCACGAACCTGAAGATCGCGATGGAAATCAAAAGCACCGAGACCATCAAGCAGGCCGTGATCGCGGGCATGGGCATCGCGTTCCTGTCGGCGCATACGATCAGCCTCGAATTGCAGGTCGGGCATCTCGTCGTGCTGGATGTCGAAGACTTTCCGGTGATGCTCAACTGGTACGTCGTGCATCGCAAGAACAAGCGGCTGCCGCCCGTTGCCGTAGCGTTCAAGCGCTTTCTGATGGAAGAAGGCGCGGCCCTGATCGAGCAGATTACGCGCGTGAATCAACTGGCCGTCCATAAGTGACACGCTATGGATAGCCAATGAAACTTTAACTATTGCAGATTCATTGCGGCTCCTATGCTTCTGTCGAGCCTCGTCACTCGACATAGGAGCATTGCGATGAATCAGTCTGCCGATCTGCACAATGAAGCACTGCTGAGCGCCTACAACGCCGCGTTCAGCGATCTGGGCCTGCGGTTTCGCTGGAGCCAGGCCACGCTCGATTTCTTCGACGATGTCAGCAACGAAACGGCGCGCATTACCGCCTATATCGAGCGCTTTCAATCGCATCTGCTCAACGCCTATGACGCCGACTTTCTCGCGCAACTGATCTTCGACCGGAAGAACCTGTTCTATCGCGGGTCCGTCGCTCAATGACGCAGGGTTGCAGTTCATCGATGACTCTCTCCGACGGCTGTGCTTCGTGAATCCGACGATTCGCGAAGCGCGGCCGTCCTGTGTTTTGTTCAGTGACTTCAGTGACGCTTGACCTGATAACGTTGGCGGCTGCGCACGCGCATCGCCGCGTGCGTCATATGCATGCTCCTCGCGGCTGACAGGCAGCGCGCCTGAGTGCGGGGCGGATTGCTCGTCCATGTCCAGCGCTGCGTGAAATCGTCGGCGGCTTGCATGCGCGCAGGGTCGCCGTCCCACGCGACGCGCAGCGACACACCACGCCGCGCCAACATGCCGCAATGCGCAGGCGCGCGCACACCGTGCTCGTGCGTGGTCAGCATCACATGTGCGCCCAGCGCGGCCGCCAGCAGGCTCACGGCGAACAGCGCCGCGATGCCCGGCAGTTGCGCAGGCTCGTTGACAAAAGCGTAACCAAGCCAGATACACAATCCCATCGCCAGCAGATCCACGAGCTTGTCGCCTGCTGCGACTTGCCGCATGTTCCGCCCGCGATGTGTGAGCCGGTTGACGAACGCGGTCGACGCGATCGCCAGCAGCAATGCGCCTGAAAACACGAACACATACAGCTCCAGGCGCTCGAGTCCCGACCACGCGATGAAGCCCGCACCTTCCGGCATGTCATCTCCTTGCGTCGCGCATACGCGCTTGTTCCGCTTGTTCGTTTTGTGCTTCGCTCAGATCGCGCCAGCTGTTCTGAGCGCTTCGATCTGTTCACGCGAATAGCCGAGTTCGGCCATCACTTCGTCCGTGTGCTCGCCGAGCAGCGGCGAACGTGTCACGTCCGTCGGGCTGTCCGACAGCTTGATCGGGTTGCCCACTGTCAGATACTTGCCGCGCACCGGATGATCGACCTCGACGATCGTCCCCGTTTTACGCAGCGAGTCGTCTTCGGCGATCTCCTTCATCGACAGGATCGGTCCGCACGGAATGTCGTACTTGTTCAGGATCTCCATCGCCTCGAACTTGGTCTTCGTCATCGTCCAGCGTTCGATCTCCGCGAAGATGTCCTTCAGGCGCGGCAGGCGTGCGCTCGGCGTCGCGTACTCGGGATCGGTGGCCCACGCTTCCTTGCCGATCACGTTGCAGATCTTCACCCACACGGGTGCCTGCGTGATGAAGTAGATGTACGCGTTCGGATCGTGCTCCCAGCCCTTGCACTTCAGGATCCAGCCCGGCTGCCCACCGCCCGATGCATTGCCCGCGCGCGGTACCGCCTCGCCGAACGTGCCGTTCGGGTACTGCGGGTACTCCTTCATCACGCCCGTGCGTTCGAGCCGCTGCTGGTCGCGCAGCTTCACGCGGCACAGGTTCAGCACGCCGTCCTGCATCGCTGCGAGCACTTTCTGGCCGCGGCCCGTCATCGTGCGCTGATAGAGCGCCGTCACGATGCCCAGCGCCAGGTGCAGGCCCGTGCCGCTGTCGCCGATCTGCGCGCCCGTCACGACGGGCGGGCCATCGTCGAAACCCGTGGTGGAGGCCGCGCCGCCCACGCACTGCGCGACGTTCTCGTAGACCTTGCAGTCTTCGTACGGCCCGGGACCGAAGCCCTTGACCGACGCGACGATCATCTTCGGGTTCAGCTCCTGGATGCGCTCCCACGTAAAACCCATGCGGTCCAGTGCGCCCGGCGCGAAGTTCTCCACCAGCACGTCGCACTTCTGGATCAGCGCCTCGAGCACGAGCTTGCCTTCGGGATTCTTCGTGTCGATGGTGACCGAGCGCTTGTTGTGGTTGAGCATCGTGAAGTACAGGCTGTCCGCGTCGGGGATATCGCGCAGCTGTTCGCGCGTGATGTCGCCTGCGCCCGCGCGCTCCACCTTGATTACGTCTGCGCCGAACCATGCGAGCAACTGCGTGCAGGTCGGGCCTGATTGCACGTGGGTGAAATCGAGAATGCGCACACCGTCGAGTGCCTTGCCCATCTTGTGTCCCCTCCGAGCACCTGACGCTCTGTTTTCGACCGTCCGTGTTCTATACGGTATGTGATATATCTTATCGCTGCAAGCGCTTTCACCTTCGTAAGCGGAATCCTTGAGAAGCGACAAAAGCCTTACGAAACAAGGAGAAGGCGCCAAATTACGCATTAAGAACTCGCTTCACAAAGGGAAAACCCCGATCCATTTATCTGCTTGAGCATATCTGATATATCACATACCATATTTCCACCCTGAGCCGACCGCCCTTTCAATTGACGCCACCGAGCGTCGAATCCATCCAGCGAGGAGACAGGTGAACATTCACGAATATCAGGCGAAGGAACTGCTGAAGGGCTACGGCGTCGCCGTGCCGAATGGGCGCGTCGCGTTCACGCCGCAGGAGGCCGAGGACGCGGCGCTCGCGCTCGGCGGCTCGGTGTGGGTCGTGAAATCGCAGATTCATGCGGGCGGGCGCGGCGCAGGCCGTTTCGCCGACGATCCGAACGGCAAAGGCGGCGTGCGCGTCGTCAAGTCAGTCAGCGATGTCGGTCTCGATGCGGCGCAGATGCTGTCGCACGTGCTCGTCACGAAGCAGACGGGGCCGGCGGGGCGCGAAGTGAAGCGCATCTATATCGAGGAAGGCTGCGCGATCGAACGCGAGCTGTATCTCGGCATGCTGATCGACCGCAGCACGTCGCGCATCACAGTGATGGCGTCGACGGAAGGCGGCATGGAGATCGAAGAAGTGGCCGCGCGCACGCCCGAGAAGATCCTGAAAGTCGCGATCGATCCCGCGACGGGTCTGCAACCGTTCCACGCACGCCAGATCGCGTTCGGCCTCGGGCTGACGGGCAAGCAGATCAAGTCGGCGACACAGTTCATCGCCAACGCGTATCGCGCGTTCGTCGAACTGGATGCGTCGATTGTCGAGATCAATCCGCTCGTCGTCACGCAGCAAGGCGACGTGATCGCGCTCGACGCGAAGATCAATTTCGACGACAACGCCCTGTTCCGCCATCCGTCCATCGAAGCGCTGCGCGACGAAGCGGAAGAAGACGCCGCCGAGCTCGAAGCCGCGAAGCATGGCCTCAACTACGTGACGCTCGACGGCAACATCGGCTGCATGGTGAACGGCGCGGGCCTCGCAATGGCGACGATGGACATCATCAAGCTCTATGGCGGCGAGCCGGCGAACTTTCTCGACGTGGGCGGCGGCGCAACCAAAGAACGCGTCGCGACCGCGTTCCGCCTGATTCTGCGCGATCCCAAAGTGGAAGGGATTCTGGTCAATATCTTCGGCGGCATCATGCGTTGCGACGTGATTGCCGAAGGCGTCGTCAGCGCCGCGCGCGAAGTGGACTTGCGCGTGCCGCTCGTCGTGCGGCTGGAAGGCACGAACGTCGAACTCGGCAAGCAGATCCTGCGCGACTCGGGCCTGCCGATTCTCTCGGCCGATCATCTCGCCGACGCGGCGAGCAAGGTCGTCGCCGCAGTGAAGGAAAACAACGCGACGGAGGCGAACTGACATGGCCGTACTGATCGATCGCAACACGAAAGTGATTTGCCAGGGCTTCACGGGATCGCAAGGCACGTTTCACTCCGAGCAGGCGCTCGCCTACGGCACGCAGATGGTCGGCGGCGTCACGCCCGGCAAGGGCGGCGCGGCGCATCTCGGGCTGCCCGTGTTCGACACCGTCGCCGATGCCGTCGATGCAACGGGCGCGAACGCGTCCGTGATCTACGTGCCGCCGCCAATGGCCGCCGACGCGATTCTCGAAGCCGTCGATGCGGAGATTCCGCTTGTCGTCTGTATCACCGAAGGCATTCCCGTCATCGACATGGTGCGCGTGAAGCGCGCGCTCGCCGGTTCGGCGACGCGCCTGATCGGGCCGAACTGTCCGGGCGTCATCACGCCGGGCCAGTGCAAGATCGGCATCATGCCGGGGCACATTCATCGTCCGGGCAAGATCGGCGTGGTGTCGCGCTCGGGCACGCTGACCTACGAAGCTGTCGCGCAAACCACGGCGGCGGGGCTCGGGCAGACGACCTGCATCGGCATTGGCGGCGATCCCGTCAACGGCACGAACTTCATTGATTGCCTGGAGATGTTCCTCGCCGACGACGACACGCAAGGCATCATCATGATCGGCGAAATCGGCGGCTCGGCTGAAGAGGACGCGGCGCAGTTTCTGAAGGACGCGCGCTCGAACAAGCCGGTAGTTGGCTTCATCGCCGGCACGAGCGCGCCGCCCGGACGGCGGATGGGGCACGCGGGCGCGATCATCTCGGGCGGCAACGGTACGGCGGGCGCGAAGATCGACGCGATGCGCTCGGCGGGCATACATGTGGCGCAGTCGCCCGCAGCGCTCGGCGAGACGATGCTCAAGGCCATGCAGTCATGATGTGAAAAAGGCCAGCGGACTGTCAGTTCCGCTGGCCTTTGGATACATCGAGCAGCAACGCTCAGTCGAGAAAATCGCAATTCGCTTCGACGAAAGCCGCCAGTCCGAGCGAGTGATCGCGCACGAGACGCTCGGCGAGTTCGGTGTCGCGCTTCTCCAGTGCCTCGATGATGCGCAGATGATCGACGATCGAGCGCGACGCGCGGTCGCTCTGCGAGATCGTCATGCGACGAATGGCGCGCACGTGGATAAAGATGTTCTTGATCGTGTCGAGAATGATCTGCGACTTCGACAACTGCACGATGGATTGATGGAACGCGATGTTCGCGTCCGAATACTCGGCGATATGTTCGGCCGGCGTCGAATCGCGGAACTGGTCGAACATGTGACGCAGCCGCGCGATTTCTTCGTCGGTTGCGTGCAGCGTAGCGAGACGCGCCGCCATGCTTTCCAGCGCGGCCCACATCTGGATCATCTCGACGATCTCACGCTTGCTCTTGCGCACAATATAGATGCCGCGTCTCGGCACCATGCGCAGAAAACCTTCCTGCTCAAGCAGCGTCATCGCCTCGCGCACGGGCGTGCGGCTCACGCCCAGCGATTCGCTCAGTGCGCGCTCATCGAGGCGAATCTCTTCGCTCGACGCGTAAATGTCGGCATCCGCGATGGCCTGACGCAATAACGCGTAGGCCTGATCGCGGAGGCTGGCGCTGTTGCCGATGGGCTGCAGCGCCAGAGGCAGGTTCAGTGCGGGTGTGGACACTGCTTAGTTCGACGAGCCGACCGCGTTCATCGCGGCTTCGACACGCGAGCGGTACGGCGTAGCTTCACGCACCGTGGCCGCTTCGAGACCGACATAACGGCCGTGCTTCGATGCCAGCTCGGCGACATGCTGCGGAATCCACTTGGTCAGCAGCACGGTTGCGGCCGAACCCAGGCCCACGACAGCAACGGCGAAGAATGCAAGCGACACGAAATCCATTTGATGCTCCCGTCATTGAGTGATTCGATGACTCAATCATATGCTGCGTCGCGGAAAAAATCAAGTATCTTGTATGTGGTATATCAGATACAGTTGTTCAGCGGCCGCAACAATCCCAACGTAGCACGCCGGGCCCGGAACCGCGATGGCTGGCCGTCCCAGCGCTTACTGTACTTTTTCCCCGTGCGGCGAACTGTACTTCTAGAACGGTTCGTCAACAGCAAAACGAGGGCAGAACGCCATTTCAAAAAACCCGTTCGAGCCTTTCTATGTGCTAACGCAGCAATCTGCACGCTCGTACCGATTCCGCCCTGAAATGAATACGAGCGTGGGGCGCGTCACGCGGTCACCTGCGGCGGCATGTCGCTTGAAAACGCTGTATCCCGCTACGCACAACGGTCCCAGCGGTTTCCATATGCACTTAATTCTCATATTGCCAAGCCGGTCGCGTGCACCTATCGTCTCGCCATTGCCGAATTTGGCCTCCCGGTAGCACGTTTCTGAATATGCTGCAGCCCAGCATATCTATTGAAATTTGCGCTACCTCAAGTTTTGGCAATTGCAACCGATAACCAGACGTTTAGCCCGATCGGAGACCGACCATGAGCAGCATCACTGAGCCCGGCGGTAGCGCCAGCTCGCCATCATTCTTTTCAAAACAGGCAACGATCGCCCAACCTGGCTTTTCCCGCTGGATGGTGCCGCCTGCCGCCCTCGCCGTGCACCTGTGCATCGGCCAGGCCTATGCGTTCTCCGTGTTCAACGGGCCGCTCACCAAAGTCATCGGCGTCACGCAGTCCGCGCCGGACGACTGGTCGCTGACCACGCTCGGCTGGATCTTCTCGCTCGCGATCGTCTGCCTCGGCTTGTCGGCGGCGTTTGCCGGCAAGTGGCTCGAAAAAGTCGGTCCGCGCCGCACCATGTTTACGGCCGCGTGCTGCTTCGGCGGCGGCTTCATCGTCTCGGCGATCGGCGTGTGGACGCACCAGATCGCGCTGCTGTATCTCGGCTATGGCGTGATCGGCGGAATCGGGCTCGGGCTCGGTTACGTGTCGCCCGTGTCGACGCTGATCCGCTGGTTCCCGGACCGTCGCGGCATGGCGACGGGCATGGCGATCATGGGTTTCGGCGGCGGCGCGATGATCGCCGCCCCGCTCTCCGTCGCGCTGATGAACCACTTCAAGAGCGCAACGAGCATCGGCGTGGCTGAAACGTTCATCGTGCTCGGCATCGCGTACTTCATTTCGATGTCGATCGGCGCACTCGCGATCCGCGTGCCGCCCGCCGACTGGAAGCCGGCCGGCTGGACGCCGCCCGCGACCACGACGCAGAAGATGATCACGCGCAACCATGTGCACATCGACCAGGCGCTGAAGACGCCCCAGTTCTATCTGATCTGGCTGGTGCTGTTCCTGAACGTGACGGCCGGCATCGGCATTCTCGGCCAGGCTTCCGTGATGATCCAGGAAAGCTTCAAGGACACGGTGACGGCCGCTGCTGCTGCGGGCTTTGTCGGCCTGCTGTCGCTCTTCAACATGGGTGGCCGCTTCGTGTGGGCATCGGCGTCGGATTACGTGGGCCGCAAGAACACGTACTTCATCTTCTTCGCGCTGGGCGCCGTGCTGTACTGGCTCGTGCCGAGCTTCGCGTCGACGGGCAACATCGCGCTGTTCGTGCTGTGCTACTGCGTGATCCTGTCGATGTACGGCGGCGGCTTCTCGACCGTGCCCGCCTATCTCGCGGACATGTTCGGCACGGCATTCGTCGGCGGCATTCACGGGCGTCTGCTGACGGCGTGGGCGGCAGCGGGCGTCGCGGGCCCCGTGCTCGTCAACTACATCCGTGCCTATCAGGTCGCGCATGGCGTTGCGAAAGCGGACGCGTACACGATGACCGTGCACATCATGACGGTGCTGCTCGTGATCGGCTTCATCTGCAACCTGCGCGTCAAGCACGTGCACGACAAGCATCACATGACGGACGCGCAACTCGCGGCCGCCAAATAAGGTCAGACAAAGGAGAAACACAATGTCGACGCAAACCGCTCATCCGACGAACAAGGGCCTGCTCGCCGTGTTCTGGGTGTATGTGCTGATTCCGCTGACGTGGGGCGTGGTGAACACGCTGCTGCAGGCGATGAAGCTGTTCGGCTGAGCCGATTTCAGCACCGCAGTTTGAAGAAGGCCGGGCATCGCTGCCCGGCCTTTTTTATTGCGCTAGAACTTTTGCGCGTCCGCGGTTCCGGCGGACGGAAGCTGCATCGGGAACGTGATCTCGAACGTCGTGCCGACGCCGCGCTGCGAGTCGAAGCGCAACTCACCATCCAGCATCCGGCACAGCTCTTTCACGATAGCGAGGCCGAGACCCGCGCCCGGCACGTCGTCGTCATTGGCGCGCTCGAATTCCTTGAACACGCGGTCGCGATCCGATGCGCCGATGCCCACGCCCGTATCCGACACGCGCAGACACCATGCGTCGTTGCCGCGCGCCCTGATTTCCAGCGTGACCTCGCCCGCCTTCGTGTACTTCGACGCATTCGTCAGCAGATTGATCGCGATCTGCTTGAGCTTGAGGCGGTTCGACTGCACGGACGCCAGTTGCCCGTCGAACGATGCATTCAGCTTGAGCCCTTTCTCGCGGATAGCAGGGCCGCATGAAGCGACCAGTTCGTTGAACAGCGCGTGCAGATCGACGGTTTCGACAGCGGCCTGATTCGTGTCGCCGAGTACGACCGAATACTCGACCAGTTCATCGACCAGCACCTTCATATCGGCGGCCTGCCGGTTCGCGAGCGCGAGCGCGGCCTCGGTTTTTGCCGGCGCGCGCGCGACGAGCTGCAACGCCATCGAAAACACATTGAGAAAGTTTCGCAGATCGTGCACGACGCTGCGTGTGATCTGCATGCGCGACTCGTACAGTTCGCCGACCAGTTTCTGCTTGAGAAGCAGTTCGTGATTGGCGCGCTCGAGCCGCCCCGTATATTCGTCGATCTTGCGATCGCGTTCAGTGACGACTTCACGTATCGACGTCAGCGTGACGAAGCTGACGGCCTCGTCGATGAAATAGCGCGCACGTTCTTCGTGACGCCGCGTAAAGGCGGGATGCGTCTCCGCGTACTGCACGACCGCGCCCATCAGCACCTGGCGGAACAGATCGAGCTCGCGCACGAGTTCGTCGATGCGGTAGCCCTGCTTCCAGCGCATCTTGCCGTGCAGCTTCGCCTTGCGCTCGATTTCGGGCTCGACCTCTTCGAGGTCCTGCTGCTCGAGCGCGCTACACATGGAATCGAGAATGTCGGGTACGTGGTCCGTCAATTGCTCGTTTGTCAGACGGTCGTGGTCCGTCAGCTCGACATCGCTGAACACGGCCTTCAGCCAGCGTTCAGTCAGCTCGACCTCGTTATTGCGGATGTGCGCGGCGAATGCGCCGAGCGGTCGTGATTGCGTCGTGGCCATGGTTGTCGCTCGCGTCTCGCCCAAAGCGTCGTGCTGCGATATCGAACGGCTGCGATGCGACATTGCCTGCGCATTGCCCGCATACACCAGCCCGCTCCCATGTCGGCTTCACGCCAACGACGTTCATCGTACTACGACTTCAGGCGATAGCCCGTTTTGAATATCCAAGCGATCACTGCAAGGAAGATGCAAAGAAACAGCGCGGTCATGCCGAGACTGATGCCGACGCTGACATCCGCCAGCCCGAAGAAGCTCCAGCGAAAGCCGCTGACCAGATAGACGATCGGATTGAACAGCGTGACGATTTTCCACGCGGGCGGCAGCATCGCGACCGAGTAGAAACTGCCGCCGAGAAACGTCAGCGGTGTGATGATGAGCAGCGGCACGAGTTGCAGCTTCTCGAAGTTGTCGGCCCAAATGCCTATGATAAAGCCGAGCAAACTGAAGGTGACGGCCGTCAACACGAGAAACGCGATCATCCAGACGGGATGCTGCACCTGCAACGGCACGAACAAACCCGCCGTGGCCAGAATGATCAGACCGAGAATGATCGACTTCGTCGCCGCCGCGCCGACATAGCTGATCACGATCTCCAGATACGACACGGGCGCGGACAGCAATTCGTAAATGGTGCCCGTGAAGCGCGGAAAATAGATACCGAACGACGCGTTGGAAATACTCTGCGACAACAGCGACAGCATGATGAGCCCCGGCACGATAAACGAGCCGTAGCTGATGCCCTCCACTTCGCGGATGCGCGAGCCGATCGCCGAGCCGAACACGATGAAATAGAGCGACGTCGAAATGACGGGCGCGATCACGCTCTGCATCAGCGTGCGCCCGGTGCGCGCCAATTCGAAGCGGTAGATTGCGCGGATGGCATGGATGTTCATCGCACGCTCTCCTCTTGTTGTTGTTTGTGCACGAGACTCACGAAAATGTCTTCGAGCGAGCTTTGCGTCGTGTGCAGGTCCTTGAAGCGGATACCCGCTTCGCTGAGATCGTTGAGCAGCGCAACGATGCTGCTGCTCTTCTCGCGTTCGGCGTCGTACGTGTAGATCAGTTCGCCGTTGTCGTTTGCAAGCTCCAGCCCATAGTCCGCCAGCGACGCCGGAATGCTCGCGAGCGGCGTTTCGAGTTGCAGCGTCAACTGCTTCTTGCCGAGCTTGCGCATCAACTCCACTTTGTCTTCGACGAGCATGATCTGGCCACCGTTGATCACACCGATGCGGTCGGCCATCTCTTCAGCTTCTTCGATGTAATGCGTGGTGAGGATGATCGTCACGCCGTTCGCGCTTAGCGAGCGCACCAGCTTCCACATGTCGCGGCGCAGTTCGACGTCGACACCCGCCGTCGGCTCGTCGAGAAACAGGATGCGCGGCTCGTGCGACAACGCCTTGGCGATCAGCACGCGCCGCTTCATGCCGCCCGACAACTGGATGATGCGGCTATTGCGCTTCTCCCACAGCGACAGATCGCGCAGCACCTGTTCGATATGCGCCGGGTTCTTCGGCTTGCCGAACAGGCCGCGGCTGAACGAGACCGTCGCCCAGACGGTTTCGAACGCATCCGTGGTCAGTTCCTGCGGTACGAGCCCGATCAGCGAGCGCGCCGCGCGGTAGTCGTTACGGATATCGCGGCCGTCGACGGTCACGGTGCCTTCGCTCGCATTGACGATGCCGCAGATGATGCTGATGAGCGTGGTCTTGCCCGCGCCGTTCGGCCCGAGCAATGCAAAGATTTCGCCTTGGCGAATGGAGAGGTCGATACGCTTGAGGGCCTGGAAACCCGATGCGTATGTCTTCGACAGATTCGAGACCGAGATGATGGGTAGCATAGACGCGAACGATAGCAGATACCGCCCCGCCACGCCGTTACTCTGCCCGATTTGATGTTCCAGCGGCGCCCATGCGCACGGATTCGTCAAACACCGTCGTCTTCCTGACTTTCGATCACCATCCGCGCTTCGACGCGCACGGGCACGCGCGTCAACGCTGCGCCAAGGCAAGGCCCATCGACGCACATACCGTCCTCGAAGCGGAACATCGCGCTGTGATGCGCGCACATCAGATGCTCACTGTCATAGGTCCAGAACGTGTCCGGCTCGTAGTTGAGCGGGATCGAGAAATGCGGGCATACATTACGATAGGCCCACGCGCGATCGCCGCGGCGCAGCACGACGATGGCAACCTCGCCCCCTTCGGCAGGCGCGATCTGCCTGCCGCCGCCATCGGGAATGTCATCGAGCGGACATAGTGCCGTGGCCGTCATCATCATGCCGCTTCGTCTGAGCGCGTCAGCACGAAGTCGCGCTGCACGTCGAAGAACGGGCTCGGCAAGTCCCACTCCTTCGCGTCGGCGCGGCTCTCGTTCGTCACGTATTCGACCACGAGCGAAGGCTTCACGCCGAACACCGCATCGGAATCGACATACGGATCGTCGGAACTGAACAGCGCCGTGGTGAGGGTGTCGTAGCCGGGCGCCTGGATCAGGAAATGCACATGCGCAGGCCGCATCGGATGACGGCCGAGCGCGAGCAGCATCTGGCCAACGGGACCGTCCGTCGGAATCGGATAGGGCGTCGGCTTGATCGAACGGAACGCGTATTCGCCGTTCGGCCCCGAGCGGAACCGGCCACGCAGATTGCTCTCCGGCTGGTCCGGGTCCTGTCCTTCGTACATGCCGTTATTGGCCGTTTCCCACACTTCGATCAGCGCGTTCGGAACGGGCTTGCCCGACTCGTCGATCAGCCGCCCGCGAAACAGCGCCGGCTCACCTTCCGTGCGGGCGATGTTCGCGCCGAACGCTTCGTCGTGCGCGCCTTCGCGATAGAACGGCCCGAGCAGACTGTGCTCCGTGGCAGCCGATTCCGTTACGTCGTGCTGACGATGAATCGCGTCGAGCATGATCGACAGGCCGAGCGTGTCCGACAGCAGAATGAACTCCTGCCGGATGCCGTCGCATTTCTTGCCCGTCTGCGTGAGGAACTCGATGCCGCGCCGCCATTCGTCGCCCGTCAGTTGCACTTCTTCGGCAAACGCGTGCACGTGTTTGATCAACGCCGTCATGATCTCTTTCAGGCGCGCGTCGGCGCAGCCCGAAAGCGTGGCGAGCACGATGTCGGTAGTCGGGTGAACTGCGCTGTTGCTGTTTGTCTCTCTCATGATGTCCTCACGCTCTCTGGGCGCTGGTTGCGTTGTTCATTGCGTCACGGATATAGCGCCTGCGCTATGCGGGCCTGCGTCCTTCGTAAGCATTTTCCAGCAACGCGCGAAGCGGCTCGCGCTCCACCGCGCGCGGATTCCAATAAGGGCTCTTCAACGCGAGATCGAGCGCGACATCGATATCGCCTTCCTTCATGCCGATGTCCTTCAGCGCAATCGGTGCGCCGTTGTCGCGCGCGAGATCGTACACGGCTTGCGCGGCATCGTCCGCATGCAGGGCGCGCGCGATACGCTGCATCGCGTGCGGCGCCGCCGCGCGGTTGTACGCGAGCGCGTGCGGCAAAACGATCGTGTGCGTCTCGGCATGCGGCAGATTGAACGTGCCGCCAAGCGTATGACACAGCTTGTGATGCAGCGACATGCCTACACTGCCCAGCACCGCGCCGCACAGCCATGCGCCATAAAGACACGCGGCGCGCGCATCGAGATCGTCAGGCGTCTTCATCACGTGCGGCAAGCCTTCGCCCAACGCGCGTATGCCCTCTTCCGCCATCAGGCTCATGATGGGATTCGCGTCCTGCGCATAGAGACCTTCGGCGGCATGCGCAATCGCGTTGATGCCGCTCGTCAAAGAAAGCGCGGGCGGCAGCGATACGGTCAAAGACGGATCGTAGATGACCGTCTTCGGCAACACGCGCAAGTCACGGCCCGTCTTCTTCACGCCGCTTTCCGTGAGGCCGTAGATCGGCGTCATTTCCGAGCCGGCGTAAGTAGTCGGAATCGCAATGATGGGCAGCGACGTTTCGAGCGCGATTGCCTTGCCGAGGCCCGTCGTCGAACCGCCACCGATGGCAATCGCACAATCGGCGCCGACATGCGCCGCGTAATCGCGTGCTGCACGCGCCGTTTCGGCGGGTACGTGCATCACGGCTTCCGCATACACGCCCGCCGCGCGCGGCCCGATGCGTTCCGCGAGTTGCTCGGCCTGTGCGCGCTGCTGCGGCGTCGACAGCACGATGGCGCGTTGCGCGCCGAGCAATTCGATCTCGCGGCCTAGGTGATCCAGACTGCCGACGCCGAATACGACGCGCGAAGGCAAGCCCTGATAGACGAACGGTTCCATGGAGTTAGCGTTCCAGCACGGTTTTAGCACAATTCAGCGCGGATAATAAGGCGGGATCTGCGCATCGACATTGATCCACACCGACTTGGCCTGAGTGTACTCGCGCATCGCTTCGAAGCCCATTTCGCGCCCATAGCCGCTCGCGCCGACGCCGCCGAACGGCGAACCCGGGCTCACGCGCTTGTAGCAGTTGACCCACACCATGCCGCTATGAATCTCGCGTGCAATGAGGTGCGCGCGTTGCAGATCGCGCGTCCACAGGCCCGCGCCGAGGCCGTATTCCGTGCCGTTCGCAATGGCGAGCGCTTCTTCGTCGGTGCGGAAGGTCGTCACGCTCATGAACGGGCCGAACACTTCTTCCTGCGATACACGATCAGTCGGCTTCGCTTCGACGATGGTCGGCTCGACATAGCAGCCGTTCGCAAGCGCCGCATTGTCCGGCGACTTGCCGCCCGACAGCACGCGTCCGCCCTGCTCGCGCGCGATATCGACATACGACAGCACGCGGTCCCGATGCTGCCGCGAAGTCAGCGGGCCCATTTCCGTCGACGGGTCGAGCGGATCGCCGATACGGATTGAACGCGCGAGCGCAACGAACTTCTCCAGCACTTCGTCCGCGACCGACTCATGCACGATCATCCGCGACGCGGCGATGCACGCCTGCCCCTGGTTATGGAAGATGCCGAACGCGGAGCCTTGCACGACGGCATCGATATTCGCGTCGCCGAACACGACGTTCGCGCCCTTGCCGCCCAGTTCGAGCTGCACCTTCTTCAGATTGCCGCTCGACGCCTGCACGATCTTGCGCCCCACAGCCGTCGAGCCGGTGAACGCGACCTTGCCGATCTCCGGATGTTCGGCGATGTACTGGCCCGTCACGTGCCCAAGCCCCGGCAGAATATTGACGACGCCCGGCGGAAAACCGACCTCGGCCATCAGCTCGGCAATCGCGAGACTGGAAAGCGGCGTGAGTTCGGCGGGCTTCATGATCACGCAGTTACCCGCTGCGAGCGCGGGCGCCATCTTCCAGCTGGTGAACATCAGCGGAAAATTCCACGGCACCACCTGCCCGACGATGCCCACCGGCTCGCGCGTCAGGTAGTTCAGAAAACCCTGCTCGACGGGAATCACCGAGCCTTCGAACTTGTCGGCCATGCCGCCGAAATAGCGGAACGTCGCCGCCGTGCGCGGCACGTCGAGATTGCGCGTGTCGCGGATCGGATGACCCGTGTCGATCGATTCGAGGCGTGCGAGCCGGTCTGCATTCGCTTCGATCGCATCGGCGAGCTTCAGCAGCAGACGCCCGCGCTCGGCGCCCGCCATGTTGCTCCACTTCGGGAACGCCGCTTTCGCCGCAGCGACGGCACGATCGACGTCGGCGTGATTCGCCATCGAGACTTCGGCGATCACCGAGTTGTCGTGAGGATTGAGCGTGGCGAGTGTTTCGCCCGAGAGCGATGGCACGAAGCGGCCGTCGATGAAGAGTTGCGTTTGCATGTCAGTCCTGCTCGATGAGGCGTTTGGGCGTGAGCGTCCCCGCGGCGCCGGCTAGCCAGCGCCGTGTTTCGGAGACCACCAAAGGAAGTGCTTAGAGCTGAATCGGATACGGCGGCAGTTCACCGCTCTCGTATCGCTTCGGTAAATCGGGCGTCGCGTTCTCCCACACCAGCAGCATCGAACGCTTCTGCGAATAGCCCTTGTGGCGGATATCGGCGGGCATCGCGGCAATGTCGCCCGCGTTCATCGTGATGCGCGCACGCGGCTCGCCCGTGTCCTTGTCGGCGACATCCCAGATGATCTGATCCGACAGTTGCAGGAACCACTCGACGCGATCGTTGCCATGAAACACGGGCAGCACGAATTCTTCCGTCGTCGGGCAAAACAGGCTTTGCTTGCACACCGACGTCACCGACGGATTCCACGTCACATCCGAGCGCGACAAATACTTGAACAGGCTGAACGCGTGCAACTCGTTCTCGAAACCGGGCGCGGCGTGAATTTCCGGCTCGTCCTGCGCGACATCGGCGAATTGTCGATTAATGGGGAAATCGTCGCGCAGCGGCGAATCGCCCTCCAGTCCCGGCATGCGCTTTGTGGCAATGCGCGTGCGTTCGATCGCCGCGATGTTGTCGCCATGCTTCGCGCCGAATGCGGAACCCGTCTCTTCGGGCGCGGCGAACGGGTCGAAGCCTTCGTTGACCCAGTCCCGCAGAATCGCCTTGAAGGTCGCCATGATGACGGGCGTGTCGAACTGCTGCGTATGATCGACGGCGGCGTCGCGGAAGCTCGCGTTATACGCGCCCGCATACATGTCGACCTTGCCGTAGTGATTGCGCGTGCCGATCACTTCGTCGAAATTGACCCAGCCGTAGAAGAAGCCCCACGCGACGTCGCGCATCATCGCGCGAAGGAAGTCGTCGGCGTGCATCTGATGCGAGCGCTGCTGGCCTTTCGCGGGCCACTTGATGGTGACGAAGTAGGCGTCGCGTGAAAACTCGAAATCGCCGAGGCGGAACGTGCGATAACCCGTGGCGGCATCCGGCTCGCCTGCGCTGACGTTTTGCAGCGTATTGACTGTGCTCATGACCGACTCCAGAAAAAGGTTGTGCGTTACTGAATGCAGATGTCTTTCCACTTCTCGACCGAATAGCGGCCCAGAATGGTCTGCACGAGCAGCACGCCTTGTCCTGCCGTCTCGAAGCGATACGCGGCGCCCGCGGGCAACAGCGCCTGATGACCGCGGCGCAACCGCACGAAGCCCATGCTCTTTCCTGAAGGCGTGCCGTCGAGCCGCACACTGCCCTCGGTTTCTGCATCGACCAGCGGGCCGTCCGAAGGCTTGATGAAATGCACGTCGATCTCGCCATCCATCACGACGCAGAACTCGTCGTGCGATGCCGTGAACCACGGCGACGCGCCTTCCGCCCGCAGCGTTTCGATCACGTACTTGAGGTTCTTGCCGACCACGATCTTCTCGTACGGCGCGGCATGGTTCGCAACTTCGAACACATTCGACATCGCGTAGTGCTCGGGCTTGCCCTTGATGATTTCGATGGAGCCTTTACGGTAGTTGTCGAGACTCCCCAACCAGGTCTGCTGCATGTCTGCCTCCTTGAATCTGCGTTGATTCTGTCGGCCACGTCTTGCGTGGTCTTGCGTGATTCCATGGACGCAAGAGTAAGTGCCGGGAGGCGCAACAGCAATGATCCGAGGTTCGGCAAATCAGAACGCTGGGTGCGGGCAGAAGACCCCAGGGAAATTACCTGGCGTCCTCGTTCAGGCCTGCGGGGCGGGCAGAGCGGGACGTGTGGCCCGCGTGGCCCGCGCGGCGCTCACTGGTCGGCGAGTTCTTCGCCGACGCTCTTCGTATCTTCATCGTCGGGCGCGATGCCGAGCGCCTTGTCCCATTGCGGCTCGCGCAGATAGCGCCCGCGCAGGAAGTCGACGAACGCCTTCACCTTCGCCGTCGAGCGATGCGAGGCGGGGTACACGGCCGACAGCCACAGCGGCGGCGCCGCGTAATCGGGCAGCACGCGCTCCAGCCGGCGTTCGAGCAGATCGGCGGCGGCGACCATTGTCGGCAGATAGACGACGCCCGCGCCCGCCCGCGCGAATTCGAGCAGCAAGTGCACGCTGTTGGTCTTCAGCACCGGATTCAGCGCGATTTCGAAGCATTCGTTGCCCTTCATCAGCGGCCACTTGTCGCCCCACGGGTAGTACGAGTAACGCGCGAAATCATGCCGCAGCAGATCGAGCGGCGTTTCGATCACGGGCTCTTCCTTCAGGTAGCCGGGCGCCGCGCACAGCACGCCGCGCACGGGAAAGAGCCGCCGCTCGACGAGCAGGTTCGACGCGGGCGGATAGATCTGCAACGCGAGATCGAAGCCTTCCTGCACGGGATCGATCACGCGGTCGTTGACCGTCACGACGAACTCGATGCGCGGATGTGCCTCGCGAAACTCGATCAGCGCACGCGAAAAATGACCGAGCGCGAAACCTGGCAATACATGGACATTGAGCGTGCCCGACAGCGACTCGTGCTGCGCGGCCGAGCGGCCGGACAGATCGTGGACCTTGTTGACGAGTTCGGCGCATTCCCGGTAATAGGTCTCGCCGATCTCCGACAGACGCACCGCGCGCGTCGAACGATGAAAGAGCGGCACGCCGAAGTGCTCTTCGAGCTGCTTCACGCGCGACGTGACGACGGATTTCGCCACGCCCAGCTGGCGTGCGGCGCTCGCGAAGCTCTGGGCCTCGGCGGCCCGCACGAACGCTTCCATCGACATGAACAGATCCATGCTGTCTCCTGTGCAACGCCTGCTGAATGACGGACCGTTCTCTGCTGCATGGCATGAAGAAGGCCGTTTCCGCTAATACGGTGAGTGTACGTTTTTTCGCGCGCGGCATCGCGATGCGCGGCGAATCAGGATGCCGCGTAAAAACGGCAATGCCGCCGTGCAGTTTGTACAGAACACTGTGCGGCGCAACAGCGCGCATCCTGTCGGCCGGCCTTGCCGCACCGCGAACGCGAGCAAATCCCAGAACCTGGAACAGCCGTTGCTTTACAAGGCGAAAGCCATTGCCCTGCCGCGAGGTCCGGGCGGCTGCAATCTTGCGGACATGGAGGGTTCATGCGTCTGTCGATTCTGATCAATACATCCGACCCGACCGTCAATCACGACTACGCGGTGTTGTGGCTCGACACGATCAACCACGCGTGGACGTCGCAGGATCGACGCGGCGTCGAGTTGCCGTCGTCGGGTGAGGTGCGCGAGGATGGGCACGTCATGTCGCTGTGCGCGCGCGGCAGCGAAGCGCCGCTCGTCGCGCTGTACGGCGTGCGCCTCGACCGGCATGGCAACATGACGTCGGCACAAGGCCAGGCGACGTGGATCTCGCACTCGCGGCCCGACGCCGTCGCGGGCTTCTGGCGCTTGCAGGCCGTCGAGCGTGAAGGCTCGCTTTCGATGCGCCGTTAGCCGCTTTCCCCCGCTCGATAAAAAACGCCGTTGCTGCACGATGGCAGCAACGGCGTTTCTACGCCTGAGCGCACGTCGCTTGCTTCACGCGGGCACGGTCTCGGCCATCTGCCGACGCGCCCACACGCGATGCTGCCCCACCGCTTCGATGAACGGCTTCAACACCGCCTCGACTTTGCCGTCGTCACCGAGGAACACGCCATCGCCTTTCTCGGGCAGATGCGACGCGCTCAACACGTCCTTGCCCGCGCCCGTTGCCGCGATGGCCTTCAGATGCCGGAAAGCTTCGAGCACGAAGTGGCGCGCGTCGCCCGATTGCGCGAGCGCCTTTGTGCCCTGCGCGCCGCCCACGACCACCACGCCATCGAACATGATCGACGGCATGCCGGAGATCGTCGCGTCGGGGTTCATGCCGTCGATGGGCGCGAGTGTCGGCGCGACCAGCAACGGCGTCGCGCCCTGCGACTTCAGCGCCACCTGCACGCTCTTGATGGCCGCGCCATCGCTGCCCGGCGCGGCGAGCACCGCGATCTTACGTGTCTTGATGCCGGGCACGCCGCGGTTCAGCAGGCTCAATGCTGGCGAAGGCTTTTGCTTGCCCGCTGGCCGCGCGCCCTTGCCGGGCTTAGGCAAGCCGAGACCTTCAGCCACCGTCGCCGCGAGGCCCGCGTCGAAGTTCGCGAGAATCTCGTTGACCACGCGCGCGCGAATCTCCGGCTTTGTCACCTTGCCCAGCTCGAACTGATACGCGAGCGCGATATGTTCTTTCTCGACGTCGCTCATGCTCTGATAGAACAGCGCGGCCTGCGAGAAATGATCGGCAAACGATTCGCTGCGCACGCGGATCTTCGTGCCTTCCATCGGCTCGGCGTAGCTCTCGAAACCGCCATCCTTTGCAGCGGGATCGGTTTCCTTCGGCCATGCGTCGCTGACTGAATTCGGCTCGTACGAAGCCTGACCAACGTTGATCGTCTGCCGGTGCATGCCGTCGCGCTGGTTGTTGATGTTCGGGCTGACGGGACGATTGATGGGGATCTCATGGAAGTTCGGGCCGCCAAGCCGGCTGATCTGCGTATCCGTGTACGAGAACAGCCGCCCTTGCAGCAGCGGGTCGTTGCTGAAATCGATACCCGGCACGACGTGACCCGGATGGAAAGCGACCTGCTCGGTTTCGGCGAAGAAGTTGTCCGGATTGCGGTTCAACGTCATCTTGCCGATGATCTTCACAGGCACGATCTCCTCGGGCACGAGCTTGGTCGGATCTAGCAGATCGAAGCCGAACGAATCCTGATCTTTCTCTTCGATGATCTGCACGCCCAGCTCGAACTCCGGATAGTCGCCGCGCTCGATCGCTTCCCACAGATCGCGCCGGTGAAAGTCCGGGTCCTTGCCCGCGAGCTTTTGCGCTTCGTCCCACAGCAACGAATACGAGCCGAGCACGGGCCGCCAGTGCAGCTTCACGAAGCGCGACACGCCCTTCGCGTTGACGAAGCGGAACGTGTGCACGCCGAAGCCTTCCATCGTGCGCAGGCTGCGCGGGATCGCACGGTCCGACATCGTCCACAGCACCATGTGCGTAGCCTCGGGCACGAGCGACACGAAGTCCCAGAAGGTGTCGTGCGCCGAGCCGCCTGTCGGCATTTCGTTCGGCGCTTCGGGTTTCACGGCATGCACGAAGTCGGGAAACTTGATCGCATCCTGAATGAAGAATACGGGCATGTTGTTGCCGACCAGGTCGTAATTGCCTTCCGACGTGTAGAACTTCGTCGCGAAGCCGCGCACGTCGCGTACGGTATCGGCGGAACCGCGCGGGCCCTGCACGGTGGAAAAGCGCACGTACACGGGCGTTTGCACTGACGGGTCCTGTAAAAAGGCTGCCTTCGTGTATTCGGTCATCGGTTCGTAGACCTGAAACACGCCGTGCGCCGCCGAGCCGCGCGCATGCACGATGCGCTCCGGAATGCGCTCATGGTCGAAGTGCGTGATCTTTTCACGCATGATGAAATCTTCCAGCAACGACGGACCGCGCGGACCCGCGCGCAACGTATTCTGGTTATCCGCGATCTTCACGCCCTGGTTCGTGCGCAGCGCTTCGTTTTGCGGACGCGCGCGAGAGCGTTCGAGATCCTTCGACTTGAGATCTTCCGCCGGCGCGGAAGGCTGCTGGTTACGCTGCTTGTTTGCCATCTGTGGGGCTCCTTTGCCTGAAAAACCGCGCGACGCACGGGGCGTCTGCGCCTGCATCGTCAAAGGGTCTCCGCAAGCACCGTTCCAGACGCAAGTGACTCACGACGAGTCGGTCGTGCAGATTGCGCGGCACGGGGTTTGCGCTAATGAATCCACGGGCGGGTCAACAACACCGACTCGTGACAATCAAATCATCCTGGGAGGTTCGACCATGAAACGCACGATGAAGAAGGTACTTGCTACTGCCCTGGTCATGGCTTTGTCCGGCGGCGTCTATGCTCAAGCGGCAGGCGGCGCGGGCGGCGGCGGTGCTGCTGGCGGCGGTAACGGCGCAGGCGGCAGTTCATCCGGCAACGGCGTGGGCGCGGGCGGTGGCAACGCGGGTGGCGCAGGCGGTGTGGCAACGCCCGGCGCAGGCGTGAACCGCGTGCAGCGCGGCAGCACGAACGACAGCGGCTACGGTACGCCGGGCACAACCGCGACAGGCGGCGGCGCGGGAACAGGCACGGGCTCGACGCCGAATAGCGCGGGCATGAACCGTTCGAACAACGGCACGATGCAGCAGAACGGCAAGATGCAACCGGGCACGAACGGCACGAACCAAGGCGGCCAGTGATGCCCTTCGAATCGTAGGAACCGCTGTTCACGCGCCCCGGCGTCATATCGACGCCGGGGCGCTTTGCGTTTCCTGCGGCCCGCTTCGGTCGACGCGCGCGATGAACTTCCGCCGACTCGCGCGAGTCCATTGATGCACAGGCACACGCCTGCAGACACCGCCCGGCTATTCGCGGAGACAAGCTTTGAGCCAACAGACAGACCTGATCGTCGCGCGTCCCGAAGGCCTGTACTGCCCGCCAGGCGACTTCCATATCGATCCGTGGCGGCCAGTCGAGCGCGCGGTCATCACGCATGCCCACGCCGATCACGCACGCTTCGGGCATCGCCGCTATCTCGCCGCGGAACCCGGCTCGCTCGTGCTGCAGTCGCGGCTGCCGGGCATCGCGTTGCAAACGCTCGCGTATGGCGAGCGCATCACGATCAACGGCGTCGACGTGTCGCTGCATCCGGCGGGACATGTGCTGGGCTCGGCGCAGGTGCGCGTCGAATATCGCGGCGAAGTGTGGGTCGCATCCGGCGACTACAAGCTCGACGCCGATCCCACTTGCGCGCCGTTCGAGCCCGTGCGCTGCGATACCTTCATCACCGAGTCCACCTTCGGCCTGCCCATCTACCGCTGGGACGCGCCGCAAACAGTGTTCGACGGCATCGACAGCTGGTGGCGCCACAACGCGGCCACGGGTCGCGCTTCTGTGCTGTTCTGCTATTCGTTCGGCAAGGCACAGCATATTCTCGCAGGCATCGATGCGGGCATCGGCCCGATCTTCTGTCACGGCGCCGTCGATCCGTTGAATCGCGCGTATCGCGCAGCGGGTGTCGCGCTGCCGCCCGTGCGCCTCGTCAGCGAGATTCCCGCGAAGAACAAAGAGGCCTTCCGACAGGCGCTCGTGATCGCGCCGCCGTCCGCGCAAGGCAGCGCTTGGCTGCGGCGCTTCGGCGAATACAGCGACGCGTTCGCGTCGGGCTGGATGCGTCTGCGCGGCACGCGCCGGCGGCGCGGCGTCGATCACGGCTTCGTGTTGTCCGATCATGCCGACTGGCCCGGCCTGCAAACGGCCATCGCCGCGACGGGTGCACAGCGCGTGATCGTCACCCATGGACAGGTCGAGCCGATAGTGCGCTGGCTGCGCGAGCAAGGTCTCGAAGCGGGCGCGTTCGCAACCGAGTATGGCGACGATGCAATCGAAGCAGACGCAGCGGCGGCCAGCGAAAGCGAGCCCGCAATGAGCGCCGACGCATCGACGCCCGACGCATCATGAAGCACTTCGCCACGCTCTATACCGCGCTCGACGCCACGACGTCGACGCGCGACAAGCTCGATGCGCTGATCACCTATTTCCACGCCGCGCCGCCCGAAGACGCCGCGTGGGCGTCGTATTTTCTCGCGGGCGGCAAGCCGCGCCAGTCGGTGCCGACGCGTCTGCTGACCGACATCGCGCGCACCCGCGCCGGCCTGCCCGAGTGGCTGTTCGAAGAGTCGTATCAGGCCGTCGGCGATCTCGCGGAGACCATCGCGCATGTCTTGCCGCCCGCCGCGCGCACGTCGGAGCTTGGACTCACGCAGTGGATCGAGGAACGCATCCTGACGCTGCGTGGTGCTTCGCCGGAAGCGCTGCGCGAGCGGCTCGTCGCGTACTGGGACGAACTCGACTGGAGCGGCCGCTTTCTGTTGACGAAGCTGATCGGCGGCGGCTTTCGTGTCGGCGTGGCGCGGCAACTCGTGGTGCGCGCGCTCGCCGATGTGGCGGGCGTCGATCACAAGCTGATCGCGCAGCGCATGGTCGGCTGGACGGATTCGAGCCAGCCGCCCGACGCCGCGCGCTATCTTCGCCTGATCGCGCCCGCGCCTTCCGGCGACGCAAGCGCTGATGCGCAAACCGCGCATAGCCGCCATGAAAGCGAACTCGGCCTGCCCTATCCGTTCTTTCTTGCGCATCCGTTGCAGGTCGATCCCGCGACGCTCGGCGATCCGTCGTCGTGGTTCGCCGAATGGAAGTGGGACGGCATCCGCGCGCAAGTGGTGAGACGCGATGGCCGCGTGTGGGTATGGTCGCGCGGCGAAGACCTCATCACGGACCGCTTTCCCGAAGTCGTCGCCCTGGGTGAGACGCTGCCCGACGGCACCGTGCTCGACGGCGAAATACTCGCGTGGGAACCCGGCGCGCTCGCGCCGCTTCCGTTCGCGCGGCTGCAACCGCGCATCACACGCAAGTCGCTGACGAAGCGCGTGCTCGCCGAATCGCCCGCGACGTTTCTCGCCTACGACCTGCTCGAAGCGAACGGGGACGATCTGCGTATGCAACCGCTGCACGAGCGGCGCGCGCGGCTCGATGCACTGGGCGCGACGCTCGCGAAAGACCCTCTGCGCGTATCGCCGCTCGTCGACGCGCGCGACTGGAACACGCTTGCCACGACGCGCGACGAGAGCCGCGCGCGCGGCGTCGAAGGTCTGATGCTGAAGGAGCGCACGTCGATGTATGGCGTGGGACGAACCAAGGCGTCGGGCACCTGGTGGAAGTGGAAGATCGACCCGTATGCCGTCGATGCCGTGCTGATCTACGCGCAACGCGGCCACGGCCGGCGCGCGAGCCTCTATACGGATTTCACGTTCGCCGTGTGGGACGAGGCCGACGGCGTGCGCACGCTCGTGCCCTTCGCGAAGGCGTACTCGGGCCTCACCGACGAGGAGATGCGCGAGGTCGATGCCATTGTGCGCAAGACCACCGTCGAAAAGTTCGGCCCCGTACGCAGCGTCACGCCGACGCTCGTGTTCGAGCTCGGCTTCGAAGGCATTCAGGCGAGTCCACGCCACAAGTCGGGCGTGGCCGTGCGCTTTCCCCGCATGCTGCGCTGGCGCACCGACAAACACATCGACGACGCCGACACGCTGGCGACGCTCAAAGGTTTCATCGACGAACGCGAACGCGCGCGTTGATGTCCGCATTTTTGTGCATGCTAGCCAATGGTGTCAAAATACGGTTTTGGGCATTTCCAGGACCGAGGCAAACCATGGCAGGAGTTCGTCAGTTCAATGAAGACGACGCCTTCGCGCACGCGCTGGACGTCTTCTGGCGCAAAGGCTTTCGCGCCACGTCGATGCTGGACCTCGCCGAAGCGACGGGCGTGCAGCGCGGCTCGCTGTATAACGCATACGGCGACAAGGAAGAGATCTTCATGCGCGTGTTCGAACGCTATGCGCAACGTTTCGTCGCGGACGCGCGCAAGGCACTCGACAAGCCCGATCTGCATGACGCGCTGACGTCGTTCTTCACCTTCGCGATCCGCTCGATCTCGCAGGGCACGCCCACGCGCGGCTGCCTGTCGACGAAAACGGCCGTCGAGATCGAACCCGACTCGCCGCGTCCGCGCGAAGCGTTGCAGGCCATGCTCGATGCGCTCGAAGCGGCCCTCCTGAGCGTGCTCGACACGAAAGAAGCACGCGCGCAATTGACGCTACCGCCGCAGCAGGCAGCGAACCTGATCGTGACGACGACGCGCGGAATCGCGGTGATGGAACGCGTCTACGGCGATCCGAAGAAGCTCAGGCAGACGGCGTTCGCACTGGTCGATGCGCTGGTGCGCAAGCACTAACCCACTCGCTTCAGCCGATACGCGTACGTGACGTAAGGCACCGTCACCGTATCGTGCGCGGCCAGCGCCGGTTCCGACGCGATCAGCGCGCGCACCTCGCGCTCAACTTGCGCCCACTCTTCGGGCGGCAACGCGAGAATGAAGCTCGTCGAGTGCACGCGCGTCACGATCACATCTTCGACGGGTCCCGTGTGCCCGTGCGGCATGTGCCGCTCTTCCAGATCACCGAAGCCCTCGAACGGGAACACATTGCGCCATTCGCCCGTGTGATAGCGCGGCGCATCGCCTTCGCGCGCGTTGACGATCGCGTCGAGCCGCTCGACCCACGGCACGCGCGCATCGCGCACGTTCCACACGAGCCCGAGATGTCCGCCCGGTTTCAGCACGCGGCGAATCTCGGCAAGCGCAGCGGGCGTCGCGAACCAGTGAAACGACTGCGCGCACAGCACGGCATCGACGGATGCGTCGTTGAGCGGCAAGCGCTGCGCAGTGCCCTCGCGCACATCGACTTGCGGCAGTGCAGCGGCGATTTTTTCGCGCATCTGCGCAACAGGTTCGACGGCGATTACGCTCGCGCCCGTTTCGACGAGACGCGGCGTGAACTTGCCCGTGCCCGCGCCGAGATCGACGGCCGTCTTGCCCGGCCCGAGCGCCAGATCGCCTTTCAGCCAGCCTGCCAGTTCCGGCGGATAGTCCGGGCGGCCCTTCGCATAGGTATTCGCGCCCTTCGTGTAGCCTTCCGACGCGGCGTGATGAACATGTGGCGTGGGGTCGGTCATATCGGTAATCTCAGTATCGAAGCTCTTCATTGTGAACGATCCATTTACGCGCGAGCAAATGATCGCGCTTATGACGCACTGCCGCATCGATCAGCGGTCGCCTCGTGCCGTAATCATGACCATTCGCAAGGCAAACGGGCATCGCTCTTGCGAGACTGTCGCGCGCGCGTTCACCGCGCGATAATGGTTCTCGCACGACAGCGCACAGCGAATGGAGGTCGGCATGCAAGGCAGCCAGCTCACCGTGTTCGCGGCCACGACCGGCCCGCGCAAGCACCATCTGACGACGGTCGGCTGGATACTCGACGAAGCGCGGCAAGCGGGCATCCATGGCGCGACGGTCGTCGATGTCAGCGAATGCGTGGACGTGCACGGCAAATATCACGCGGCGCGCTTTGTCGAACTCGCCGATCAGCCTGTCGCCATCACGCTCGCGGGAGAAAGCGAGCGCGTCGATGCGCTGCTCGACCGCCTGCGGCACGGCAGCGTGCCGCTCTTCTATACGCGCTGCGCCGTCGATTACGAGGTGCTCGGCAGCGGTGTCCCGTGAAAGCGCGTAATCTGCTTCACGTCTGACGCACACAGCGACGCACACGCTGACCGATCCACGCGCTAGCGGTGCAACGCGAATCCGGGCGACAGGAGAAACGCGATGAAAACAGAGCCAAGACTCTTGCATGATGTCGGACTGTTCGATGCGGTGTTCGCTTACGTTCAGGACAAGGACCCTACGGTGCACGCGGGCGCGATGTTCGGCTGCCCGGCTGCGTTCGTCGGCTCGAATCTCGCGTTTTGCGTGTACGGCAGCGGCATCGGCATCAAGCTGCCCGCCGAACGCGCGGCGCAGCTGGTGGACACGGGCCGCGCGTTCGCTTTCCAGCCGTATGGCCGCTCGGCGATGCGCGAATGGGTCGAGATCCGAATACCGCGCGAGCGCGTCGGCGAAATCGCCTCCGTGCTGATTGAAGCGGTCGAATATGCGCGGCATCACGTGAGCCATGCGGGCGCCAGGGCGCCGTCGGCTTCGGCGTCACGGGCCTAGCGGAGTTGGCATCCAGCGTGCGAGCGCCACGATGAACGGCTGTCAATTGACTTTCTTCACTGAGCGCAACCGGCGGCACGGTCATCAGACCGTGTGCGAATGGCTGCTGCACGAGGCGCGCGGGCTTGGGATTCGCGGCGCGACGGTGGTTAGTTGCGCGCAAGGCGTTGGGCATGCGGGTGCTCTTCATGCTGCGCATGCGCTTTCGCTCGGCGACCAGCCGCAGCAAGTGATCCTCGCGACCACGGACGCTGAAGCGGATCGTCTGCTCGAGATCGTGCGTGCGGCGAATGTTCATGTGTTTTTTACTCGCATGCCGGTGGAGTTTGGCTGGATCGGCGGTGATGAGGCGGCCGGGCCGGAGGGGCATCATCGGTTGTTCTGTCGTCACGGGAGCTGACCGGCGGCTGTGCATGCGTTGCCCCTGTGCGGGGCGGCAGTTGCTTTGTCTGTGACGACTGCTTGGTTTGCTTCGGGTTTGCGCTGGCATCCGCGCTATGCCTTCGTGCTTCATGCGTCGCCCCTGTGCGGGGCGGCACCTACTTTTCTTTGCCGCCGCAAAGAAAAGTAGGCAAAAGAAAGCGGCTAACACCGCCAGTTCTTCTTCCTGCCTGAGGGCCCCCAACCGGTCTTACGCTACACACGGCAACCACGTGACTCATGTTTGCTGCCAACGCTTCGAATGAACGCCTCACCCGCTTCGAATACCCGTACTCGGGCAAGCGGCAGCGAATGGTACGTGCCGCCCAGGTGGCAAACTGTGTGTAGGCTGTCGCGTCGTATAGCTTGGTGCTCTTACATCGCAGCACGCGTGCGCTATCGGTTCGAAGTGAGGCGTGTGTGGCTCTACGGCCTACACACAGTTTGCCACCTGGGCGGCGGTGGAATATCTGGCACGGCGTGCCGCATTGCAGGTGCGTGAAGCGGGTGAGGCGTCAATTAAGAGCGTTGGCAACAAGCATGAGTCACGTGGTTGCCGTGTGAAGCGAGGGACCGGTTGGGGGCCCTCAGGCAAGAAGAAATGTTGGCGGTGTGAGCCGCTTTCTTTTGCCTACTTTTCTTTGCGGCGGCAAAGAAAAGTAGGTGCCGCCCCGCACAGGGGCGACGCGTGAACGGCAAACACCGTAACGCGGATGCCAGCGCAAACCCGAAGCAAACCAACCAGCCGTCGCAGACAAAGCAGGCGCCGCCCCGCACAGGGGCAACGCTTGAAGCACGAAGGCAAAGCGCGGATGCCAGCGAAAACCCGAAGCAAACCAACCAGCCGTCGCAGACAAAGCATCTGCCGCCCCGCACAGGGAGCAACGCTTGCACCGCGCAAGCGCCACGCGGATGCCAGCGCAAAGGCAAAACCCCAGATCGCTTACCCCACACCGCTCGTTACGGGCAGATCATGCATGCCGACGGCGACTAGCTCCCCGTACTGAAAATCCAGTTGTAACCACAACGTCATGGCATTTGCCGGACTGGCTATGCAATAATCAACATTCACTTACATCGCTCGCCGCCCGTGCTGCTTGCCATCAAGGCTTTTATCGCTCCCGTCATCGTCGCCTGCGCGATGTTCATGGAGAGCGTCGATGCGAATGTCATCGTCACTGCGCTGCCTGAAATGGCGCGCGCCTTCGGCCGGGACCCCGTCACGCTGAAAATCGCCGTCACCAGCTACGTGCTCGGGCTCGGCGTGTTCATTCCCGTCTGCGGATGGCTGGCCGACCGTTTCGGCGCGCGCTCGGTGTTCCGCACGGCAATCGGCATCTTCGTGGTCGGCTCGCTGGCGTGCGCGGCGTCGACATCACTCGCGACATTCACGGTTGCGCGCTTCATACAGGGCGTGGGCGGCGCAATGATGGTGCCTGTCGGGCGGATCATCATCTTCCGCGTGGTGGAGCGTTCCGAGTACATACGCGCGATGAACTACCTGAGCGTGCCCGCGATGCTCGGACCCGCGGCGGGGCCGCTGCTCGGCGGCTTCATCACGACGTATCTGCATTGGCGGCTGATTTTCTTCATCAACATTCCCGTCGGCATTCTGGGCATCTGGCTCACCAACAAGTACATCAAGAACACGCGCGAGCCGCATCCGGGTCCGCTCGACTGGTTGGGTTTCGTTTTGTCGGCGGGCGGCGCGTCGCTGTTTCTGCTTGGGCTTTCGCTCACCGACGGCGAACTGGTGACTGGCACGACGGCCGTCGTGATGACGGTGATCGGAGCTGTGATGCTCGGCATCTATGTGCTGTATGCGCGGCGTGTCGAGCGTCCGTTGCTCGATTTGCGGTTTTTTCGCGTGCCGACGTTTCAGGCTAGCGTGCTGGGTGGATCGCTGTTTCGTATCGGGCTTGGTGCTGTGCCGTTTTTGCTGCCGCTTGTGCTGCAGGAAGGGCTTGGGATGAGCGCATTCGAATCGGGGTTGATTACGTGTGCCTCGGCGTTTGGTGGCATGTTCATGCGGACGCTTGCCGCCACTGTCTTGCGACGCTGGGGGTTTCGCACAGTGCTGATGTATAACGCGGCGTATTCGGGTATCGCCATTGCCGCGTGCGGTGCGTTTTTCCCTGGGACGCCGACGTGGTTGATCTGGGTCATTGTGCTGCTTGGTGGGTTCTTTCCTGCTTTGCAGTTTACGAGTTTGAACTCGATGACTTATGCGGAGATTGAAAGCCGTGATGTGGGTCGGGCGACTAGCCTCGGCAGTGTTGTGCAGCAGATTTCTCTTGGACTTGGGGTTACCGTTGCGGGGATCGTGCTGTCGATTACTCGTGCTGTGCATGGGCATGCTGCTCTGCAATGGTCGGATTTCTGGCCCGCGTTTGTTGTGGTTGGGCTTTGTTCGTTTGCTTCGATTCTTGTTACCAGGAAGTTGTCGGCTAATGCTGGGGATGAGATTGTGAGGGGGAAGAGAGAGGTCACCACAAAGTAGGTTTTTTTTGTTGTCTGCGACGCTGGTCGGTGTTTTTGTGTTTGCGCTGGCATCCGCGTTTGCGTTTTCTCGGCGCGGGCGGGTTGGGTGTGCTGGTCTTTTCGCTGGCATCCGCGTTTTGCCTTCGTGCTTCATGCGTCGCCTTCCGGTTTTTGCCGTTGCGCCAGCATCCGCGTTTTGCCTTCGTGCTTCAGGCGTCGCCTTCAGGTTTTAGCCGTTGCGCCAGCATTCGCGTTTTGCATTCGTGCTTCAGGCGTTGCCTTCCGGCTTTAGCCCTTGCGCTGGCATCCGCGTCATGCCTTCGCACTTCAAGCGTCGCCCCTGTGCGGGGCGGCACCTACTTTTCTTTGCCGCCGCAAAGAAAAGTAGGCAAAAGAAAGCGGCTAACACCGCCAATCCTTCTTCTTGCATGCGGGCCCCCAACGGCCCCATGCTTCACGCGGCAACGTCCTGACTCATGTTCGTTGCCAACGCTTTGAATAAACGCCTCACCTACTTCAAACGCCCGCACTATGGATTGATGTTGGCGAACGTTTCCGGCCGCATTGCGGCAAACTGTGTGTAGGTTGTGCCGTCGTACAGAGCAGCGCTTCTACATGGAGGCACATCGTGCGCTATCGGGTCCGAAGTGATACGCGTGTGGCGCGAAGGCCTACACACAGTTCGCCGCTAAAGAACGTGGGAAATTCGATATCGCGCGCGGCGACGCGGGAGCATGAAGCGGGTGAGGCGTACAGAGAGAGCGTTGGCAACGCGCGTGAACAAGAGCGTTACCATGTGAAGGACGGGGCCGTTGGGGGCCCGCAGGCAAGAAGAAGAGTTGGCGGTGTTAGCCGCTTTCTTTTGCCTACTTTTCTTTGCGGCGGCAAAGAAAAGTAGGTGCCGCCCCGCACAGGGGCGACGCTTGAAGTGCGAAGGCGTAACGCGGATGCCAGCGAAAACCCCAACAAACCAAACCGGCCGCGCCACAAAGGCAAATCGCGGATGCCAGCGCAAAGACGAGCACACCCAACCCGCCGACACCAAACACAACCGCGGATGCGAGAGAAAAAACCAAAACCCCGCCCAGCGTCGCAGACATAGAGAAAAGGAGACACTGCAATGCCAGAAACAACGATCAGCCGATACCCAGTCCCGACCCCGGGCGAATGGCCCGACGACATCCGCGCCCGGATACTGGAAGTCCAAGCCAAAGCGGGCTTCGTCCCAAACGTCTTCCTGACACTGGCCCACCGCCCGGACGAATTCCGTGCCTTCTTCGCCTACCACGATGCCCTGATGTTAAAAGAGGGCGGCCTCACCAAAGGCGAGCGCGAAATGATCGTAGTCGCAACGAGCGCCGTCAACAACTGCCTCTACTGCGTAGTAGCGCACGGCGCAATCCTGCGCATCTACGAAAAGCAACCGTTGCTAGCGGATCAACTAGCCGTGAATCACCGCAAAGCCGACATCACGCCACGCCAAAAAGCGATGCTAGATTTCGCGCTAAAGGTATGCCGCGACTCGGCATCCACCAACGACGAAGATTTCAACACACTGCGCACGCACGGCTTCAGCGACGCCGACATCTGGGACATCGCCGCCATCACCGCATTCTTCGGCCTGTCGAACCGCATGGCAAACGTCATCTCAATGCGCCCCAACGACGAGTTCTACCTGATGGGCCGCATCCCACGCGAATAAGAGTCAAACAGGAGCACTACTGCTCCATCGCCCGCGAGCGCGGCGCCAGCGGCGACGACATCAGCGCGTCCAGCGACATCGGCCGCGCCAGGTGATACCCCTGCCCGTGCGCCGCGCCGATCGTGCGCAACAGTTCGAGCGTCGGCTGATCCTCGATGCCCTCGGCGACCACCGTCAGCTCCAGCGATTCCGCCATCCGCACGATCGCGCGCACAATCGCGCGGCTGCGCGCGCTCTGCGTCAATTCGAGCACAAACGACTTGTCGATCTTCAAACCGCTGAATCGATACTGGTGCACATAGCTCAATGAAGAAAACCCCGTGCCGAAATCGTCGAGCACGACGCACATGCCGTTATCCGCGAGGCTTTGCATCGTCGTGCGCGCAAGGTCCGGCTCGGCAACGAGTGCGCCCTCCGTCAGTTCGAGCGAAATGCGCGAAGGATGCACGCCATAGCGCTTCAACAGTTCGAGCAGTTCGTCCGCGAACTCAGGGCGCGTGATGCTATAGCTCGACAGATTCACCTGCACGGGCGGCCAGTCGACATGCTCCGGCTGCGCGAGAATCTCCGCCACGCGCGTGAGCATATACATGTCCAGACGCCCGATCAGCTTCAGCCCGTCCACCGCGGGCAGGAAACGCCCCGGCGCCCAGACCTCGCCGTTCGGCTGCTGCCAGCGGATCAACGCCTCCAGCGCGACGAGCTGGCCGCTGCCGATATCGACGATAGGCTGGAAATACGGCACCAGCTCGTCATCGCGCTTGAGCGCATTGCGCAGCGCGCCCTCCGTTTCGATCTGATCCGACAGCTCACGGCGCATCTGGTGGTTGAACACCGCGAAGCTGTCGCGGCCGCGATTCTTCACGCGGTACATCGCGGCATCGGCGTCGCGCAGCAGGTCGGCGGGCTCGCGGTGATGCGCGCTGTCCGCGCTCACCACACCGACGCTGCATGACGTGAACACCGTCTGCTCGCCGATGTTGAACGGCGTATCGAAAGCCGCAAGAATGCGCTCCGCAAGCGACAACACCGTTTGCAGGTTCGCGCCCGGCACGACGACGGCGAACTCGTCGCCGCCCAGACGCGCGAGCAGATCGTCGCGCCGCAAGCATTCGCGCAGACGCCCGGCCACGTCGACGAGCAATGCATCGCCGAACAGATGGCCGAGACTGTCGTTGACGACCTTGAAGCGGTCGAGGTCGATGAACAGCACCGACAACGGATCGCCGCGCTTGCTGTAGCCATGCCACGCCGCTTCGAGCCGCTCGTACAGATGCGAGCGGTTCGGCAGGCCCGTCAGCGCGTCGTGATAGTTCTCGTGCAACAGCCGCGCATTGGCCGCGTCGAGTTCCTGCGTGCGCGCCAGCACGCGCGCTTCGAGTTCGAGATTCGCCGCATGCTGCGCTTCCGCGACGCGCCGTCGCGACAGCGCTGTATCGATGTGGCGCGACACGAAGGTCAGCAGTTCCTGATCGCGCCTGTCGTAACGCACGCTCGACGAATAGCTCTGCACGACAAGCACGCCGCGCACCACGCTGCCGTCGAAGAGCGGCACGCCAAGCCACGAGCGCAAGCGGATGTTCTCGGTGTCCAGCATGATCTCGCCCGCCTCGACGAGACGCACGGCGTCGCTGGTGTCGAGCAGGCAAGGCACGCGTTGGCGGATCACATACTCGGTCAGCCCGCGCTCGCGACGGCGCGGTACAGGCACATCGTGCTGCGTTTCGTCGATGTAATACGGAAACGACACTTCCGCCGTCGCGGGTTCGAACAACGCGATATAGAAGTTCTTCGCATACAGCAGCCCGCCGACGATCGCATGCAGGCTGCGAAAGAACTTGCCGATATCGACGGATTGGCTCGACAGCTCGGCGATCTCAAACAACGCTGCCTGCAGGTGTTGCGCGCGCTCGCGCTCGGCGATTTCCGCGCGCAGCGTGTCGTTCAGCCGCGACAGCTCGGCCGTGCGGCGCGCCACTTCGGCTTCGAGGCCGACGCGGTGCAGAATGCGGTCGAGCGCCATCGCCACGTGCCGCGCGACAACGAGAAACAGCGCGCGGTCCTCGGCGCTATAGATGCGCGACGCATCGTAGACCTGCATCGTCACCATGCCGAACACTTCGTCCGAGGCGTTTTTCAGCGGCGCGCCCATCCAGAACTTCGGACGGTGCCCGACGCAGTAAAAGCGCCCCGTCGCGGCCGCGTCGATGATGCCCTTCTCGTCGATCAGCAACGGCTGGCCCGTGGTCAGGACGTAACCCGTGAGCGACAGGCGTTCGGGGTCGACCATGTCCATGTGATTCGTATCGACGGCTTCGGTGTCGATCAGGTCGATGTAATACGGATACGTGACGGCGCCCGTTTCGCCGTCGTAGAGCGCGAGATAGAAGTTCTCCGCGTCGATCAGCGTGCCGAGACGCTCGTGAATGGCCTGCAGGAACTCGCCGCGCTCGCTGATCGAACTCGCGAGATACGCGATGTCGTACAGCACGCGCTGCACGTTTTGCGCGCGCACCAGCGCATCGGCCTGCATCTGTTCGCCGATCGCGCGCGCGAGCGCGGTAAAGGCGGGATCCGATGCGAACGACGCGGGCGCGAGCAGCCAGCCGAGCGCGAGGTCGCTGCGGCCCGTCGGCCACGCGAACCAGCCGCGCTCCACGCAGGCGTCGTGCAGCATCGCGGGCACGATCGCGCGCGGCCAGTCGAAGCGCGTTGCGCCTTCGCGCACCAGTTCGAGATGCTGTCCCGCGCGATACCACGCCCACGGCACGCCGCGCGCCTCCACCGCGCGCGCCGCCTCGTCGATCGATTGCGACCTCGTCCCGCCTGCCGACAGATCGGCATTCCACATAAATCAGCCCTCGTGCCGTCCCGTGATTGTGTTGCGCCTTGAACCGTTATATCGACGTAAGCAACAGCAAACTTAATGTATCTGGCCCGCAAAAAAAATGCCTCAAGCACACGAAAACGTTTGCTTGAAGATTTTTCGGATGCGGTTTTGCCCTGATTGCCGCGGGATGGGATTTGCTGTTTAGCTGACGTCCGCGCCGCCCACGCGAGGCGATCTTTCGATTCGCATGCACGGCGCATCAGCATCAGTTCGAGGAGCAGACATGCAAGCACATACGAGGGGCGCGGTGCACGCGGACGTTTTCCGGCTCGGCCCGCGCGACTGGGTGCCGAACAATGCGCATCTCCCCGTCATCCTGTATCGGGACGTGCTGGACGGCGACGGCTCAGGCGACGGAGAGCGGCTCGCCGACGCGTTCGAAGCGATGTTCCAGCGCAACGGCTGGCCGCCGAAATGGCGCAACGGCATCTTCGACTATCACCACTTCCATTCGTCGGCGCATGAAGTGCTCGGCATCGCCGGGGGCGCGGCGGATGTGATACTGGGCGGTCCGGGCGGCCGCGTCGTGCATCTGGAAGCGGGCGACGTGATCCTGTTGCCGGCGGGCACCGGGCATTGCCTCGAATCGTCGAGCGGGCCGCTCAATGTAATCGGCGCGTATCCGCCGGGCCAGCAATGGGACATCCGCCGCGACGCATTGACGGGTAAGGAACGCGCCGCGATGGAAGCCCTGCCGTTTCCGCACAGCGACCCTGTGCGCGGCGCACAGGGTCCGTTGATCGAGCACTGGCTGAACGAGGCGTGAGCGTTGTCAGCGCCGGCGTTGCATCGTCATGGTGCAGCGTCAGTGCTGCACGCCCCAGCGGCGCACGGTCACGCGCTCCAGCGTGTCGAACACCAGATGCTCGACGAGCAGGCCGATCGCGATGACGGCGGCGAGTCCCGCGAACACGCGGTCGGTGTAGAGCTCGTTGCGGTTCTGGAAGATGTACCAGCCAAGTCCGCCGTTGCCGCTGCTCGCGCCGAACACGAGTTCGGCGGCGATCAGCGTGCGCCATGCGAAGGCCCAGCCGACCCGCAGGCCTGCGAGGATAGACGGCAGCGCCGCGGGCACGAGGATCAGCACGACATGGCGCAAGCCCGTCAGCCCATAGTTGCGGCCCGCCATCCGCAAGGTCGCGGGCACGGCGCGAAAACCCGAATATGTGTTCAGCGCGAGCGGCCACAGCACGGCATGCACGAGCACGAACAACAGGCTGCCCGTACCGAGACCGAACCACAGCAGCGCGAGCGGCAGCAAGGCGATCGACGGCAACGGATTGAACATCGCGGTGAGCATCGACAGCAGATCGCGGCCGATGCGCGTCGACACGGCGAGCGATGTCAGCACGAACGCGAGTGCGACGCCGAGCAGGTAGCCGCGCAACAGCACAGACATCGACACGGCTGTTTTCTGCAGCAGTTCGCCCGACGCGATGCCTTGCACGAACGCCAGGAACGTCGCGCCGAAGGTCGGCAGCAGCAGGTCGTTGTCGATTGCGCGCGCAGCGATTTCCCAGATGGCGATCAGCACGATCGCGATGATCGTCTTGCTCAGCCACGACTGGTTCGCAAGGCGCCGCGCGAGCGGCAACGGCGCTTCGACGGCGAGATCACCGACGGGTTCGAGCGGCCGCTCGTATTCGGCCCGCACGGGCGGCAACAAGGTGGAAGGCGTGCTCATCGGGCGGACTCCGTCTCTTCGAACAGCAGCCGATGGATCTGCGCGACGCGGTGCTGGAAGTCGCTGCGGCCCAAGCTGTCCTGCGTGTACTGGTGGCTGTTGAGTTCGGCGCGCACGCGTCCCGGATGCGGCGACAGCAGCAGAATCCGGCTACCGACAATCAGCGCTTCCTCGATCGAATGCGTGACGAACAGCAGCGTGAAGCGCACTTCTTCCCACAGGCGCAACAACTCTTCCTGCATCTTGCGGCGCGTGAGCGCATCGAGCGCAGCAAACGGCTCGTCCATCAGCAGCACGCGCGGCTGCATCGCGAGCGCGCGCGCAATCGCGACGCGCTGCTTCATGCCGCCTGACAGCGTGTGCGGATACGCATCGGCGAACTGCGCAAGGCCGACCTTGTCGAGATAATGCTGCGCGCGTTCTTTCGCTTCGGCGCGGCTCAGCTTCTTTGCCGCGCGCAACGGGAATGCAATGTTCTCTAGCACCGTCTTCCAGGGCGGCAGTTGATCGAACTCCTGGAACACGACGATGCGATCCGCGCCTGGTTCGCGCACCGTTTCGCCGTCGAGCGTGATCGTGCCCGAGGCCGGCTTGATGAATCCGCCGACGGCTTTCAGCAAGGTCGACTTGCCGCAGCCCGACGGGCCCAGCAGCACGAAACGGTCGCCGCCATACACGTCGAAGCTGACGTCGTGCGTAGCGCGCACCACGCGTTCGCGCGTGCGGTATTCGAGGCTCACGCGATCGACGGCAAGCAGGCGGCTCGAATGCGCCGGCTCGCTTGCCTGCGTGGCGGAAGTTTCAGGGAAAAGCACGGAAGGATTCGCGACCATTAGCGCGCTCCTTTGAGTTGAACTGCGTGCGAAATGACTCTCACGATGACGACACCGCATAAGCAAAACGACAACATACGGTGAGCCTTCGCAAAGACCAACCAATGAATGTAGATATTCAATGCGCTCTGATGCATAAGCGACGTAAATCGCGCTATGACCGCCGTCGCGTCTTGTTTAGCAGCGTGATTTCACTCGCGCCAGAAACAGAAAAACCCGCTGGGATAGCGGGTTTTTTGCGTATCGAACGTGGCAGCGGTCAGCTTCCGGCCGCCGTCGCCGGATCGTCGAAGAAGTAGTCTTTCCACGACTTCGGTTCGTTGCGAATCGCGCCGACGCGATACATGAACTGCGCAAGCGCGAACGTGTTTTGCGGTGCGACCTTGAATTGCACCTGCGGATTGCGGATCACCGAGAGCAGCAGATTGCGATCCGTCTTCGCCTGATTCACACGAATGTAGATATCGGCGGCGGCTTCCGGATTCGCCGTGATGAATTGCGCAGCATCGGCAAGCCCGTTGACGAACGCGCGATACGTCTTCGGGTTCTCGCTACGGAATTTCTCCGTCGCATAGAGCACGGTCGCCGAACTCGGTCCGCCCAGCACATCGTATGAATTCAGCACGATGTGCGCTTTCGGATTCGCGGCCAGTTCCTGCTCCTGAAACGGCGGATTGCCGAAGTGCCCTGTGATTTCCGTGCCGCCCGCGATGATCGCAGCCGCTGCATCGGGATGCGGCACGGCCTGCGTGAGCTTGTCGAGACGGTTGTACTCCTTGTCGCCCCACCGCTTCGCGGCCGCGAACTGCAACACGCGCGATTGCACCGACACCGTAACGGCCGGCAGCGCGATGCGGTCCTTGTCGGTGAAGTCGGCAATCGTCTTCACGTTCGGGTTATTCGACACGAGGTAATACGGCAGATTGCCGAGCGACGCGACGCCCTTCACATTCTGCTTGCCATGCGTGCGATCCCAGATCGTGAGCAGCGGACCGACACCTGCGCCCGCGACGTCGACCGAGCCCGACAGCAGCGCGTCGTTCACGGCCGAACCGCCCGACAGCTTCACCCAGTCGACCTTGATGTCGAGCCCTTCCTTGTGCCCTTCTTTCTCGATGAACTTCTGGTCGCGCGCGACGTTCAGCAACAGATAGACAATGCCGAACTGTTCGGCAACACGGATCTGGCCTTCAGCGTGCGCGTCGAGCGACACGCCCAGACTGGCTGCGCCGAGCGACACAGCAAGCAACGTCGAAACGAAACGGCGAGCGAAAGACGGCCGCGCTGCGGCCGGTCGAAATGAAAACGGCATCGGAACTCCGAGTGTCGGAAAACGGAAATGAGGACTGCGCGGATCAGAACGGCGCGTTGCCTTCGATCGTCGTGCGGTACAGCTTGCGGCGCAGATGATCGGGCGTGCCTGCGGCGAGATGCATCAGCGAGCGGTTGTCCCAGAACACGAGATCGTGCTCCGACCACTGATGACGATAGATATGCTCGTCACGCACGCTATGCGCAAACAGTGCCTCGAGCAACTCGCGGCTTTCGTCCTCGGGCAGGCCGACGATATGCGTCGTGAAATGCTCGCTGACGAACAGCGCCTTGCGGCCCGTTTCCGGATGCGTACGCACGATGGGATGCACGACGGGCTTCACTTCGGCGACCTGCTCGGCCGACAGATTCGGCCGCCACGGGCTGCGCTTTTGCAGTTCCGCGTATTTGGCGAGGTACGTGTGCTCGGCCGTGCGTCCCTCGACGGCCTTGCGCAAATGCTCGGGCAGCGTGTCCCACGCCAGATGCATGTTCGCGAACAGCGTGTCGCCGCCTTCCGAAGGCAGTTCCTGCGCGTGCAGCAGCGAGCCGAGACTCGGCTTTTCCTTGTACGACAGGTCCGAATGCCAGAAGTGGCCGGCGTCGCCGAGTCCGATCGGCTGGCCGTTCTCGCGAATGTTCGACACGATCAGCACTTCAGGATGACCGGGCAACTGAAACTGGTGCAGCACATGAATCTGCAGCGGCCCAAAACGGCGGCTGAAGTCGATGTGCTGCGCGGGCGTGATCTGCTGATCGCGAAACACCAGCACGTGATGGTCGAGATGCGCGCGGTGAATGCGCGCGAAATCTTCGGCGGAAAGCGGCTGGTTCAGATCGAGGCCGAGCACTTCGGCGCCGACGGGCGCATTGAACGGAACGATTTCGAGCGGCCGGCGCGCGCCAGCCGATTGCACGCGCGGCGCGGCGTGTAGAGAGGACGAAACAGTGGTTGTCACGCTGAATATTCTTTGTAGGGTTGCAACGATGGAGTCAATCTACGGCCAGCGTACGGGTGCGTCAACGAAGCAAATCCCATACTCATATCTGCTTTAGCGATAAACGGCTGGCTAGCCTGGAGAACCGCACGTTTTGATTTCGCGCAAGTTTGTACAGCCGCTTCGGCGTGCGCGCGCAACGTTCAGAGACCGTTGTGCCGCTTGGCCGCGCGGCGGCATCGCTCGCTAGCGTACAGACGTTCGCTGACGCGCGTGACAAGTTCGGGCTACCATCAGGGACCGGCCATTGCCGGCTCAGGGTCTCGCGCCAGTTCCATGACAAAGGATTGCATCCACTCGATTGCCGTGCTGGCCGCCCTGGGAGCGGGACTCTGTTGCACACCCGCGTGTGCGCTCGAACTCGACGAGCAACTCGTCTGCAAGTCCGACGCGCACACCTTCATTCAGCCGCTGCTCGACGATGAATACATCGACCCGAATCCGATGCGGGTCGAATCCAATTCGGTCAACGCATTCCGCCCGAAGCACGGCCGCGATCTCACAGCGTTCGGCTTTCACGTCTACGCCGTGCTCGGCTATCAGCGCGACGACGCGATCTTCCGGCAAGGCACCGGCAAGGCAGAAGCCGATTCGATCTATGGCGTGGTCGTGTCCGGTCCTTCGGAGTCGGTGCGCGTGCGTGTGCAACAGTCGGGCAGCGAAGCGACCGTCAAACAGGTGTTGCCTTTCATCCTGACAGCGATCGTGTGCAGCGCCGGCTGAGACTGTTGTAATTCGCCCAAACGGTGCACGCTGCCATCAAACGGAAATCCCCTTCCAGCTAATCTCATCCGCGCAATTCATGCGTAGCGGGTTGGTCGCGCGCCGCTTCACGGCGAACTTTCCAGCGATTGTTTCGATTTGATGACTCATTCATGCGATGTGACGCAAGAGTCTGCTGCAGCAACACGGCGTTAAATCGGACCCCGCGTTTTCCTATACTCGCCAGGCTGTTTTCACTCATTGTCTGGAATAGCTGGAGCTCAACCATGAAAAGAATTCCCGCCGCAGTTGCGGTGCTCGGCGCATTGGCCGCAACGGGCGCGCACGCGCAAAGCTCGGTCACGCTGTACGGCATCATCGACGCGGGCCTGATGTACACCAACAACGTGCAAAAGAGCGGCACGAGCGGCGCGCTGTTTCAGGCGACGAGCGGCACCATCAACGGCAGCCGCTTCGGCCTGCGCGGCGCTGAAGATCTGGGCGGCGGCTACAAGGCGATCTTCGTGCTCGAAAACGGCTTCAACGTGCAGAACGGCACGCTCGGCCAGCACAGCCGTCTGTTCGGCCGCCAGGCGTATGTGGGCCTCGCCAGCGCCAACTACGGCCAGATCACACTGGGCCGCCAGTATGACTCGCTGGTCGACTTCGTCGCGCCGCTGTCGGGCACAGCAGGCACGTTCGGCGACACGGGCTTCGCTCACCCGTTCGACAACGACAACCTCAACCATTCGATCCGGATGAGCAACGCCGTCAAGTACACGAGCAGCAACTACGCGGGCTTCAAGTTCGGCGCGTTGTACGCGTTCTCGAACAGCACGGACTTCGCGATGAACCGCGCGTACAGCGCGGGCGCGAGCTACCAGTGGGGTCCGTTGAACGTCGCGGCCGGCTATTTGCAGATCAACGGCTCGAACAGCACGACGAACACGGGCGGCGCGGTCGATACGGCTGAATCGGCGGCAAATGGGGTTGGCGGCTTCCAGGTCGGCGCGGGCGTCGAGCGCGTGTTCGGCGCGGGCATCAACTACGCGTTCGGCCCCGCGACGGTCGGCTTCGTCTACACGAACAGCCACTATCAGCAAACCAACGCGTTCGCCATGACGAACGGCTCGATGCACTTCGACAACTACGAACTGAACGCCAAGTATCAGTTCACACCCGCCATCACGTTCGGTATCACCGACACCTACACCGACGGCCACATCAGCGGCTCGCCGACGTTCGGTTCCGATCCGAAGTTCAACCAGGTCAATGCGCAGGCCATCTACGCATTCTCGAAGCGCACGGACGTGTACGCCGAAGCGATGTATCAGCACGCCATCGGACAGAACTATGTCGCGTTCATCAACACGTCGGGCGGCGCGTCGACGACGGCCAACCAGGTTGTCGCGACAATCGGCATGCGTCACCGCTTCTAAAGCGTCACGGCTTCAACTATCCGGGATTTGCGTTGCGAAGCCCGCCGCGTTCTGCGCGGCGGGCTTTTTTTGCGTGCGCGTCGCGCCGTATCGTTCTGCGAGACGGAAGGCTGCCTTACAGATCCGGCCGTTTTTCTCTGCGCGGGCGATCCGTAGACTTGTTTTGCCGGCTCATGCAACACGGCCGGCATCCTCGGATCGCTATTGGAGAACGTCTTGAAGTCCACAGTTGCCGCCGCTGTCGCCATGTTGACCGCGGCCTTGCTCGCCGCCGCGCCCGCCCTCACGCAGGCCCAGGAATCCAGCACCCGCGTCACGCGCGCGCAGGTCCGCCAGGAACTCGCCGATCTCGCGTCCGTCGGCTACCAGGCTGGAGGCGGCGAAGACCCGACCTATCCGTCGAAGGTGCAGGACGCGATGCAGCGGCTCGCCGCCAAACGCGCCGCCCAATCCGAGTATGGCGCGGGCACGTCGGGTTCGTCGCAGACGGGCGCGGGGCATCCTGCCGCGCAGTGACGTTTCGATTAGCGCAGTGCCGCGTGATTGCGCGGCATTTTCACGCGTTGCGGGCGCTGCATGACGTGCGCGCCCCGGCATCCTTATTGTACGAACGACCGTGCGCCAATATCGAAGCCGCACGGTCGCCGCTCGCAAGTTCAGCGAAATCTCACTATTTAGCGCGAAATCGCGCACTTCTTCTCGCTTTCGTCTAGCGCTTAACCACGCCACCGCCAACGGATTGACTCGAAAAACAACGATTAGACCGCAAACTCAATCCGGTTTTGTGCATCGCACCATAATTTTGTCTATAGTGGTGGGTGGAGATGTCTTTCGCATCCGCGAAAGCGCTGATTATTGACGGATTAGTCCGCCCGAAGCGGACACCAGCCCGCCGCGGCCCATCGGGCTCGCGGCCGCTCAGGCGAGGAGAAATCACGATGTTCGATGCCGAAATCGCCGCAAAACTGCTGAACCGGTGGACGGTCAGGCCGCCGGCCGCGCATTGCGACAGCTATCTGGATCTGCTTCGCGAGGGGAATCTCAACTTCACCCATCAACTGGGCCGCGCGACGCCGGGCGGCGTCGCTTCAGAGAGTCTCTTCGATCTCGAATCGCTCGTATTCGTCGACGGCTCGCGCGCACTTCGCCTGAAAGCGCCTGGCGCGACGCCCGACTGGACGCAGTGGGCCGCGTTCGAGCCGCCGCTGCGCCCTGTGGCAAGCGTGGCCGCGCCGATTGCCGACGAGTCCTACACGCTTGAGGCGCCCGAACGCTGAGTCATGCCTGTGCGCCGTTACTGCTCCGCCTTGATCCGCTCGATGAGCGCCATCGCGGCGGCGGGATTGTGCGCCTTGTGCCCGCTGATCACGAACAGGTAGACATCGCGCGCCTTCTTCGGCGCTGCGCGGGCATAGGTGTCGAGATCGTCGGGCGCGCCGCCCGCGGCCCAGGTCTGCGCGCGCTCGGTCCACTTGTCGAGCGCCTTCTTTGCGTAGCCGTGCGGATTCGCCTCTTCCGTGCCCATGATGCGCGCGTAGACGAACGACGCCGTCGGATCGGCGATCTGCGGATACTTCGAATCGCCCGCTACGACAATCGCGACATCATGCTTGCGCGCAAGCGCGACGAACGCCTCGTCGCAGAAACTCTCGTGACGCACTTCGACGGCATGGCGCAACGTCTGCCCATCGACCTTCGCAGGCAATAATTCGAGGAAGCTGCCGAAGTCATCGGCATCGAACTGTTTGGTTGGCGGGAATTGCCAGTTGATCGGGCCGAGCTTGTTCTTGAGTTCGAGCACGCCGCTCGCGACAAACCGCTCGACGGAATCGCGTGCTTCCGCCAGCACGCGCCGATGCGTCGCGAAACGCGGCGCCTTCAGCGCGAACACGAAGTCGTCGGGCGTTTCGTCGTGCCACTTCGCGAACGTCGCAGGCTTTTGCGAGCCGTAGAAGGTGCCGTTGATCTCGATCGCCGTGAGCTGGCGGCTTGCGTATTCCAGCTCGCGTTTCTGCGCGAGCCCTTTCGGATAGAACACGCCGCGCCACGGTTCGAAAGTCCAGCCGCCAATGCCGATATGAATCCGCGTTGCCTTCGCCGTCGTTTTTCGAGTCGTCATGGTTCACGCCTTGGCGCATGCCGCGCGAGAGCAATGATGCACAGAATAGACGATGCAAGCCGGCATTTGCGCAACGGCACATCGTCGCATCACGCCAATCGAAGGCGGAGAAGGCACGGCGCGCCCGTTCCTTTGCGCGCCGCGTGAACGAACAGAAGATCAGAACACCGCGCGCACCACGCCGCCATCCGCGCGCAACGCCGCGCCATTGGTCGCCGACGACAGTTCCGAGCACACGAATACGACCATGTTCGCGATTTCCTCGGGCGTCGTGAAGCGCTTGAGGATCGAGCTGGGCCGCGCCTGTTCGAAGAACTGCTTTTCGAATGCCTCGAAGGTCTGTCCGCCCGAGAGCTTGTCGATGAATTCCTCGACGCCATCCGAACTGGTCGGCCCTGGCAACACCGAGTTGACCGTTACGGCCGTGCCCGTGCATGTTTCGGCAAGACCGCGTGCGAGCGCAAGCTGCGCGGTTTTGGTCAAGCCGTAGTGAATCATTTCGGTTGGAATCTGGATGCCGCTTTCGCTGCTGATGAACACGACGCGCCCCCAGTCCTTCTGCTTCATACCGGGTAAATACGCGCGCGACAGCTGCACGCCGGACATCACGTTCACGTTGAAGAAGCGCAGCCACTCTTCATTGGAGATTTCTTCGAACGGCTTCGGATCGAAGATGCCCATGTTGTTGACGAGAATGTCGACCTGCGGAAAACGCTCGACGAGCTGCGCGACTTGCGCTGCGTCCGACACATCGCCGGCGAATCCTTGCACGGTCGCGTCGGGCACTTGCGCGCGCAGCGTCTCGATGGCGTGATCGACCGATTGCTGCGAGCGGCCGTTGACGATCACGTTCACGCCTTCGCGCGCGAGCCCGACGGCGATCGCATGACCGATGCCTTTGGTGGAGCCCGTTACGAGCGCAAGCTTGTTTCTGATCTTGAGATCCATCGTGTTTCCTTTCAATCGTGCGATAAACGGATCGCGGACAAGACGCGCGCAACGCGCTATCGTCCCGCATCGTGACGCTGCATTCGCGAGTGTAGGACCGGGATAAAAATATTGCAGCCGGCGGGACGGATGCCGCGCGGCGCCCGCAATCACTGAGAAGTCGGCGTCTCGGGCGATTGCGAGCACGATTCTTCAAACAGTACTAGCATCCGACTGACATTCGCCGGGCGCACGAGAACACATTCATGCATAACGCGTGACCATCCGGCGCAATGTCCAGATAACGAGTTATCCACGCATCGAGGATACGAAGAGACGCCCATGAGATTACGCACCCGGCTCGCCGCGCTGCTCGCGCTCGCCTCTCCCGTCGCGTTCGCGCAGAACAGCGTGACGCTCTATGGCCGCATCGATGGCGGTGTCCAGTATCTGAATCACATCGCGACGCCTTCGGGCGGCAGCACCTCCAGCTGGACGGCCGAAGGCGGCGACTGGGGCACCAGCATGCTGGGCTTCAAGGGATCGGAAGATCTTGGCGGCGGCATGTCGTCGGTGTTCGATCTGGAAACGGGACTGCAGGTGATGAACGGCACGACGAGCGGCGGCCGGCTGTTCTCGCGCCGCGCGTATGTCGGACTCGCTGACAAACGCTACGGTCAGATTCAGGCGGGCCGAAACCTGTTCATCGATAGCGACGGCGTATGGGAATTCGATCCCTTCGTGCAGCAGGCTTTCTCGTCGGCATCGCTCGTGCGTGGGCGCAACTGGCAACAGACGAGCAATAACATCGAGTATCACAGCCCCGTTTTTTACGGCTTCGATGTGCAAGGGCAATACGCGTTGGGCAATCAGGCGGACGGCTTCAATCGCGGCGCGCCCGGCGAGTTCGGACGATCGGACGGCATCATGCTCACGTATCACTCGACACTGTTCGACGTGCGCGGCATCTACGACGAACTGCGCGACGTGAATGGACGCATGACCAACGTCTTCACGAGTTCGCGCGAATACTTTGTCGGCGCGAATGTGCGTGTATCGAAGGTAAAGATTCAGGGCGCCTATACGCACCTCGCCGCGCCCGATACGCCAGCGGGCCTCGCCGACAGCGCCGACTACTACTGGCTCGGCGCGACGTGGGAAGCCACGCATCAATTCGCCATGGCGGCGGCTGCCTTCTACGTCCATCTGAGCGAAGGCTCGGGCGACGCGACGCACGATCCCGCCGGACACGCGACGATGTTCGTGCTCGGGTCCACCTACAACCTGAGCCAGCGCACTTTCCTCTACGGCACGGTCGCCTACATGCGCAACAGCAGCCACGCGAACTTCTCGCTGCTCGCGACCTCGCGCGATGCGACGGGCAGCGCGAACACGAACCCGTTGCCCGGCGAATCGCAAACGGGCGCCTACGTCGGCGTGATGCATGTCTTCTGACCGACGGCGTCAATCGTACGAAGAATAGCGGACCATTCCACTTTGGCATCGACCCCATGCCAATACCGGAATACCTGCCGCTGTCACGCGATTCGAGTAGTACTTCGATATGCGGCGCTTGACCACGCGCAAGGCAACCCGCATTTGCCTACTATTGAATCGCACACTGATTCAACCTGAGACGGAAGCCAGAGATCAATACGCGCATTCGCGCTCACCGCATCTCTCCAGGTCGATTTCGATCGCAGCAACCGCGCTCCTGCCGCTGACGGGCTTGCTTCCGGCCCACGTTCAGTTTCGACAACGGCAATGAGAAAAACCGTGTCTTGCGCGACACGCCAGCGAATGCTGCCGCAGCGATTTCAACCTTGAAGGAGGTGCCATGAAAAGCCCCATCTATGAAGAGCGTCTCGAACTGCTTGGCTTGATCGCGCGCGAAGCGCTCGGCATCGAGGAACTGAACGAGCATCCGGACGTGCTCGCCGCGCTCGAAGCGGCCTACGACGCCGGGCTGTGGGTCGGCCATAGTGTCGGGCGGGGTGAGGAAGTCTGCGTCGGCTGATGGGAAAGTGGCACGCGGGCCGTGTGACGGCCCGCGTGCGCTTAACTCCTCAATACGAAACCGCGCTACTTATGCAGCCTTCGCGCTCGGCGCAGCGTGTTCCGGCTTCGCCGCTGGCGCGCCATCCTTCTGCTGCGCAATCTGCTCGCGCAGCTTGATCAACGCGAGAACGGTATCGACGGTCGGCGTTTCATGCCCGACCAGCCGGCCCATTTCCTGCACGACGGTCAGCAGCGGATCGATTTCCATCGGACGTCCCGCCTCGAGATCCTGCAGCATCGAGGTCTTGTGCGCGCCCACCGCGCCCGCGCCATCGATACGCCGCTCGACATCCACCCGGAAATGCACGCCGAAACGATCCGCCACGGATTTCGCTTCGAGCATCATCGTCTTCGCGACGGCGCGCGTGCCGACGTGACTTGTGATGACATCGAGCGTCGCGTGCGTCAATGCGCTGATCGGGTTAAAGCACAGATTGCCCCACAGTTTCAGCCAGATTTCATCGCGGATGTTGTCACGAATGGGCGCGTCGAGTCCCGCTGCGACCATGATCTGCGACAGCGCTTCGACGCGCGGAGAACGCGTGCCGTCCGGCTCGCCGATCGGAAACTTCTTGCCGTACACATGCTTGATCACGCCCGGCTCGACGATCTCCGCGGCGGGATAGACGACACAGCCGATCGCGCGCTCGGGTCCAAGCTTCTGCCATTGCGTGCCACCCGGGTCGATGCTTTCGAGCGTCGTGTTCGCGAACTCGCCGCCATGCTTGTAGAAATACCAGTACGGAATGCCGTTGACGGCCGTCACGATGGCCGTCTCGGGCCCGAGCAGCGGCTGCATCGCGTCGACGACGCCCGGCACCGAATGCGCCTTCAGCGCGATGATCACGTAGTCCTGCGGCCCCAGCTCGCGCGGGTCCGACGAACAACGTACGTTGACGACACGCTCGGTATCGTCGATCAGCAGACGCACGCCGTTGCGTTGCATCGCGGCAAGATGCGGGCCGCGTGCGACGAAACTGACATCCGCGCCCGCAAGCGCCAGTTCCGCGCCTACATAGGCGCCAATCGCGCCGGCTCCATAAACACAGATCTTCATCTATCTGCTCCCATTCCAAGAAGTGATCAGTGAGATCGAGCCGGGCGTCTCGCGACGCAGCGCGCGATCGTCATTGTCGATTCATGGTCGACTCATTGGCGATGACGCGTCCGGCTCTCATTGCATGCTCAGTGCGTGTTCGTTTCAGGCCGCCGTCTCGAGCTGCCTTGCGGCCGCGAGCTGGTTCGGCAGCGCGCCGATGCCGTCGATCGATACGACGACCGTCGAGCCGTCCTTGATCGAGCCGACGCCGATCGACGTCCCGCATGCGATCACGTCGCCGGGCATCAGCGTCATGTCGTGCGAGATCATGCTGACCTGTTCCGCCGGCGTGAAGATCATGTCGGAGATCGGATAGTTCTGCCGCTCGACATCGTCGAGGCGCGTGACGACATTCGCATTGCGCCAATCGAACTGTGTCTTGATCACGGGCCCGATGCAGCTGAACGTATCGAAGCCTTTCGAGCGGCACCATTGCGCGAAATTCGGGTCTTCGTTCAGCAGGTCGACGGCCGTGACGTCGTTGATGCAGGTGTAGCCGAAGATGTAGCCGTCCGCTTCTTCGGGCGAGACATTGGTGCAGCGCTTGCCGATCACGATGCCGAGTTCGCCTTCATAGGCGATCTTGCCGCTATAGCCTTTGGGGCGGCGAATGGGCGCGCCGGGGCCGATCACCGACATCGGCGGCTTGATCAGAAAGAGCGGATGCGACGGCGCCGCCTTGCCGAGCTTCTGCGACAGCGCATGAAAGTTGTTCCAGAGCGCGACGACCTTGGTCGGCAGGCAGGGGCTCAGCAACTCGACGTCGTCCTGTTGCCACTGCTTTCCCGTCGCTGTTGCGTCGCCGAACATGTCGCCTTCGAATTCGGCGATGTTGCCGTTGTCCAGCACGCCGAAACCGATATGACCTTGCGGCTGCCGGAAGCGTATCCACGATGTCATCGAAACTGTCTCCACAAATTTTTTGTCGACCGACACGGTGAATACGCCCGCGTCACGAGTTTGAATCTTCAGATAGCGCCGACTGTCCGCAGCGCTTCGATCTGTTCACGCGAATAGCCGAGTTCGGCCATCACTTCGTCCGTGTGCTCGCCGAGCAGCGGCGAACGTGTCACGTCCGTCGGGCTGTCCGACAGCTTGATCGGGTTGCCCACCGTCAGATACTTGCCGCGCACCGGGTGATCGACCTCGACGATCGTCCCCGTCTTGCGCAGCGAGTCGTCTTCCGCGATCTCTTTCATCGACAGGATCGGCCCGCACGGAATGTCGTACTTGTTCAGGATCTCCATCGCCTCGAACTTGGTCTTCGTCATCGTCCAGCGTTCGATCTCCGCGAAGATGTCCTTCAGGCGCGGCAGGCGTGCGCTCGGTGTCGCGTATTCGGGATCGGTGGCCCACTCTTCCTTGCCGATCACGTTGCAGATCTTCACCCACACGGGTGCCTGCGTTATGAAGTAGATGTAGGCGTTCGGATCGTGCTCCCAGCCCTTGCACTTCAAAATCCAGCCCGGCTGCCCACCGCCCGATGCATTGCCCGCGCGTGGCACCGCCTCGCCGAACGTGCCGTTCGGGTACTGCGGATACTCTTTCATCACGCCCGTGCGTTCCAGCCGCTGCTGGTCGCGCAGCTTCACGCGGCACAGGTTCAGCACGCCGTCCTGCATCGCTGCGAGCACCTTCTGGCCGCGGCCCGTCATCGTGCGCTGATAGAGCGCCGTCACGATGCCCAGCGCCAGATGCAGGCCCGTGCCGCTGTCGCCGATCTGCGCGCCCGTCACGACGGGCGGGCCGTCATCGAAACCCGTCGTCGAGGCCGCACCGCCCACGCACTGCGCCACGTTCTCGTAGACCTTGCAGTCTTCGTACGGCCCGGGACCGAAGCCCTTGACCGACGCGACGATCATCTTCGGGTTCAGCTCCTGGATGCGCTCCCACGTGAAGCCCATGCGGTCCAGCGCGCCCGGCGCGAAGTTCTCCACCAGCACGTCGCACTTCTGGATCAGCGCCTCGAGCACGAGCTTGCCTTCGGGATTCTTCGTGTCGATGGTGACCGAGCGCTTGTTGTGGTTGAGCATCGTGAAGTACAGGCTGTCCGCGTCGGGGATATCGCGCAGCTGTTCGCGCGTGATGTCGCCTGCGCCCGCGCGCTCTACCTTGATCACGTCTGCGCCGAACCATGCGAGCAACTGCGTGCAGGTCGGGCCTGATTGCACGTGGGTGAAATCGAGAATGCGCACACCGTCGAGTGCCTTGCCCATGCTACGTCTCCCATCATTGTTGAATGTGTTGCTTGTGCATGTCGGGGGGTTTTTGCCCGGGATTTGAACACGCCTGATATGTGATATATCGTATTTACAGCCTGATGTTTGAGCAAGCTTTTTTGCCAGGTTTTTAGTGGGGATAAACCCCAAGGTCGTGGTTGTCGCTGGCGCTGGGTGATTTTTGTTCGTGGTCCGTGGTTTTTTTGCGTCTGCGGCGCGGGCTTTTTTGGCTGGCATCCGCGTGGCGCCTACGCGGCGCAGGCGTTGCCCCTGTGCGGGGCGGCACCTACTTTTCTTTGCTGCCGCAAAGAAAAGTAGGCAAAAGAAAGCGGCTAACACCGCTAATTCTTGTTATTACCCACGGGCCCCCAACGTCCCGACGCTTCACACGGCAACGAAATAGCCAACGCACGTTGCCAACGTACTTATCAAGCGTCTCCCCCGTTTCACGCACCGACGTCATGACCCACGATATGGAATATCCACGGCCCCGTAGCGGCAAACTGTGTGTAGGTCGTGCCTTCGTACAAGGCAGCGCTCCTACATGGAGGTATGCGTGCGCTTTCGGTCCGAAGTAAGGCATATGCGGCGCGATGGCCTACACACCGTTTGCCGCTATAGAACGTGGGAAATTTGGTCACGCGCGTGGCGACGCGGGAGCGTGAAGCGGGTGATGCGTATGGAGAGAGCGTTGGCAACTCACGCGAACAGAAATGCTGCCGCGTGAAGTGTGGGGACGTTGGGGGCCCGTGGATAAGAACATGGGCTGGCGGTGTTAGCCGCTTTCTTTTGCCTACTTTTCTTTGCGGCGGCAAAGAAAAGTAGGTGCCGCCCCGCACAGGGGCGACGCTTGAAGCACGAAGGCATAGCGCGGATGCCAGCACCGAGGCAAAAGAACCAACCGCTTGCGCAGCAAACACCGTAACGCGGATGCCAGCGCAAAGGCAAAAAAACCAAACCTCAGGCGCCAACAAAAATCCCCCGCGCCGCACGGCAAAAAGCCTATACGGCCTGCGGCCCAATAACTGCAACAGCTACACCGCGCGCAGCGGCAATAGCAGCCGCCTCAGTTGCGAACACAGTGTGATCAACAACATGTTGGAAAGGCAAAACATGAACGGGCACATCAGCCCCATCATCCAGTTTGCGCACGGCGGCAAACGCCGCCCACCCACCGTTATGAATAAACTGCATAGCAGACAACTCGACCTGATAAGGTCCAAAAATTTCCACACGCATCGATGTTCTCCGTACTGAATCGCCGCAACGACGATCGACGTTGATATTGACTGCGCGAGTGCAAGGCGGCGCACACCGCCTTCGAGAACACCTCAGGCGCCAACGCGCGCCTCAAGTTCCGCGATGCGCTTGCGCAGATTGCGGTCTTCCTGGAAGCGCGCGGTTTCATCGCGGATCACCGCGACAATGCCCGTCAATTCGCGCTCGGGTGAATACAACAGTGCAACCGTAAAAGCAATCGACAACGCACGCCCGTCCTTATGAATCGCAGGCACGCGAAGAAGATCGTTGCCATAGCGCGTCTGTCCCGTCGCCATGGTCTTTTCATAGCCTTCCCAGTGACGCCCGCGCAAACGCTCGGGAATAATCAGATCGAGCGACTGACCCAGCGCGTCTTCCTGCGTAAAACCAAAGATGCGCTCCGCCGCGGGATTCCACAGCGTGATCGCGCCGTGGTGGTCCGAAATCACGACGGCATCGCCGATCGCGTGCACCAGTTGTTCAAAATCGATGGCTGCTTGCATATAGGGGCTCGTGTGTTATGGGCTCGCTGCCGCTCAGTAAAAACAGCGCCACGCGGGCGCTGTTCGTGTGGGCTCCGTCTCTCCTGTCCAACCCGGAGCCCATTGATACGCCGGTGACAATTACACCACTTTCGCTTCCCGCAAGTTCGCGATCTGATCGAAGCTGTAGCCGAGGTCCTTCAGCACTTCTTCCGTGTGCTCGCCGAGCAGCGGCGAACCCGTGATCTCGGGCTTCATGTCCGAGAACTTGATCGGGCTGCCAACCGTCAGGTACTTGCCGCGCGCCTTGTGGTCCACTTCGACGATCGTGCCGCTCGCACGCAGCGACTCGTCGTTGGCGATTTCCTTCATCGACAGAACAGGCGAGCACGGAATGTCGAACTTGCGCAGGATGTCGACAGCTTCGAACTTCGTCTTGTCGGCGAGCCACGCTTCGATCGTGTTGAAGATATCGAAGATGTGCGGCTGACGTGCCTGCGCCGTCTTGTATGCCGGGTCGTCGATCCATTCCGGCTTGCCGATCGCGCGGCAGATCGGGTCCCACGCGTGGCCCTGAATCGTGAAGTAGATGTACGCGTTCGGGTCCGTTTCCCAGCCCTTGCACTTGAGCACCCAGCCCGGCTGGCCGCCGCCGCCCGCATTGCCGCCGCGCGGCACGACATCGGTGAATTCGCCGTGCGGATACTGCGGATACTCTTCGAGGTAACCGACGCGGTCCAGACGCTGCTGGTCGCGCAGCTTCACGCGGCACAGGTTGATCACGCTGTCCTGCATCGACACGGCCACCTTCTGCCCCTTGCCCGTCTTGTCGCGGCCGATCAGCGCCGTGAGAATGCCGATGGCGAGATGCATGCCCGTGTTGCTGTCGCCGAGCGCCGCTGCGCTGACCGTCGGCGGGCCGTCCCAGAAGCCCGTCGTCGAAGCCGCGCCGCCCGCGCATTGCGCGACGTTTTCATAGACCTTCAGGTCGTCGTAGTGGTGGCCGTCGCTGAAGCCCTTCACGGAAGCCACGATCATCTTCGGGTTCAGTTCGTTGATGCGCTCCCACGTGAAGCCCATGCGGTCCAGCGCGCCCGGTGCGAAGTTTTCGACCAGCACGTCCGATTCCTGAATCAGCTTCTCGAGCACTTCCTTGCCGTCCTGCGTCTTCGTGTCGAGTGTCAGCGAACGCTTGTTGCTGTTGAGCATCGTGAAGTACAGCGCGTCGGCTTCGGGAATGTCGCGCAGCTGGTTGCGCGTCACGTCGCCCGAACCCGGGCGCTCGACCTTGATCACATCCGCGCCGAACCAGGCAAGCAACTGGGTGCACGCAGGACCGGCCTGGACGTGCGTGAAGTCAATGATCTTGACGCCTTCGAGTGGTTTGCTCACTTTTGTATCTCCGTGGTTGGCTGATGTCACTTTTTCATTGCCGCGCTTTGCGGGTTCAGATTGGTCAAGCGTCCGCTTTCGGTGCCGGCCGCTTCGTCGATCACTGCGTTGATGAGCGTCGGCTTGCCGGATGCGATCGCTTCCTTCACCGCTTTATCCAGTTCTTCCGGCGTCGTCACGTTGTAGCCGATGCCGCCGAATGCCTCGATCATCTTGTCGTAGCGCGCGTCCTTGACGAACACCGTCGGCGCAACGTCCTTGCCGCCCGTGGGATTCACGTCGGTGCCGCGATACACACCGTTGTTGTTGAAGATGATCGTGCACACGGGCAGGTCGTAACGGCAGATCGTTTCGAGTTCCATACCGCTGAAGCCGAACGCGCTATCGCCTTCGATCGCGAGCACCGGCTTGCCGCTCGTCACGGCTGCACCGATGGCGAAGCCCATGCCGATGCCCATCACGCCCCACGTACCCGAGTCAAAACGCTTGCGCGGCTGATACATGTCGATGATGGCGCGCGCATAGTCGAGCGTGTTCGCGCCTTCGTTGACGACGTTGATGTCCGGGTTCGCCTTGACGATGTCGCGCAGCACGCGCAGCGCGCTGTGGAAGTTCATCGGCGACGGATTCTTCGCGAGCGTCGCGGCCATCTTCTGGAGGTTCGTGTTCTTCTTCTCGCTGACGGCGTCGAGCCATTCCTTCGGCGGCTGCGGGAAGTTATCGCCAACCTGATCGAGGAGCGACGCGACGCACGAACCGATATCGCCAACGATAGGCGCCGCGATCGCGACGTTGCTATCCATTTCCTGCGCGGAAATATCGATCTGCACGAACTGCTTCGGCTTGCCCCACGTCTTGCCCTTACCGTGCGACAGCAGCCAGTTCAGACGCGCGCCGATCAGCACGACGACGTCCGACTCGGCCAGCACGAACGAACGCGCAGCCGAAGCCGATTGCTCATGCGTGTCGGGCAGCAGGCCCTTGGCCATCGACATCGGCAGATACGGAATGCCCGTCTTTTCGATGAACGCGCGGATCTCCTTGTCGGCCTGCGAGTACGCTGCGCCCTTGCCGAGCAGCACCAGCGGACGCTTTGCGCCCTTCAGCAGATCGATCGCGCGCTTGACGGAATCGGGCGCGGGCAACTGGCGCGGCGCGGCGTCGATCACACGGATGATCGACTGCTTCGCTTTCACGGCGTCGATGGTCTGCGACAGCAGCTTCGCCGGCAGATCCAGATACACGCCGCCCGGACGGCCCGACACGGCAGCGCGAATCGCACGCGCGAGGCCGACGCCGATGTCTTCCGCGTGCAGCACGCGATACGCAGCCTTCGCGTACGGCTTCGCCGCGTTCAACTGGTCCATCTCTTCGTAGTCGCCTTGCTGCAGGTCGACGATTTCGCGTTCGCTCGATCCGCTGATCAGGATCATCGGGAAGCAGTTCGTCGTGGCGTTGGCGAGCGCCGTGAGGCCGTTCAGGAAGCCCGGTGCGGACACTGTGAGACAGATGCCGGGCTTTTGCGTCATGTAGCCCGCGATAGCGGCTGCATGACCTGCGTGCTGCTCGTGACGAAAACCGATAAAGCGCATTCCTTCGGCTTGCGCGAGGCGCGCGAGGTCGGTGATAGGAATGCCGACCAGACCAAAAATCGTGTCGATGTCGTTCGCTTTAAGTGCATCAATGACGAGGTGGAAACCGTCCGTCGTTTGTTGTGCGTTCTCTTCAGCGGATTCTTGCGGTCTGATCTCAAGTACATCTGCCATGACGTCTCCTCCTTGGCCGGGTGTTGTGTGGCGTCTCGTGATATACAATATTCCAAACACAATATTAGTCAACGGATTTTTGCAGGTGCTTCAGGTTTCATCCGGTGTTGCTGCACTGCAAAAGTTGGCTAGCGCTTTGTGTCTGAAGGGTCTGGGCGCCTGAATCGTGCATCGCATCAAGTGCCCGTTCGGGATAGTCCTGGGGTCGCTTTATGTCAGTGACGGCGGCCCTCAGTCCAGAAAATCGCAATGTGCTTCGACATACAGCGCGAGATCGAGCGAGTGCTGACGCACCAATGTCTCGACGCGTTCGGTGTCGCGTGCTTCCAGCGCTTCGATGATGCGCATGTGGTCTTCGATCGAACGCGACGCGCGGTCGCTCTGCGCGATCGTCATGCGCCGTATCGCGCGCACGTGCATAAAGATGTTCTTGATCGTGTCGAGGATGATCTGCGAGCCGGATAGCTCGACGAGCGCCTGGTGAAACGCGATGTTCACCTCGGAGTACTCCTCGATGTGATCGGTTGGCGTGGTCGAATGGAAGTCGTCGAACATCGCGCGCAGCCCGGCAATGTCCTCGTTCGAAGCGCGCTGTGTCGCCAGACGCGCCGCCACGCTTTCGAGCGCGGCCCACATGCAGATCATCTCGACGATCTCTTTCTTGGTCTTGCGCAGGATGTACACGCCGCGGCGCGGCACGGTGCGCAGAAAGCCTTCCTGTTCGAGCAGCGTCATGGCCTCGCGCACTGGCGTGCGGCTCACGCCGAGCGCCTCGGTCAACTCCTTTTCATCCAGCCGCACTTCGGTGCGCGAGTGATAGATGTCGGTGTTCGCGATCGCGTGCTTGAGTCGCGCGTACGCCTGATCCCGCAGCGAAGCTGTCGCGCTGATCGGCGTGAGATTCAGGCTCAACGGGATCGTGCGGACATTTTCTTGCGTGTCGGTGGACATGGTCGACGTGTCTCCTCGGTGTCGAAAACGGTGGTGGCCCGCTCGACGGAAGCGCCGGATCAGGCGCGGTCGTTCGGCCTTTCTGCATGTCTGAAATACCGCCTTGCATATGTGCAATACTGTATATCACATATCTAGTCGCCACCAATTCTCCTGCACCCTAGGTCTGTAGCAGGCCATCCATAAACGTTAGCAAATAGTTTTCAAAGAAAACTTTAACTATCGTGAATCTATCGACGCGCCTAAGCTGTCTTCACGCAATCGATGAACTGGAGAGCATGATGCGCAACGCACACGATCAACACCGGACTCACTACGAGCGCGCAATCGAGGCGCAGCTGTGCGCGTTCAACAGCGCATTCGCCGACCTCGGTTTGCGCTTCCGCTGGGACGCACAGACGCTGACGTCGCTTGCGACGATCGACGGCGAGCATGCCCGCGTCGTCGCTTATCTGGAGGCGCATCAGGCGCATTTGCTCAATGCGTACAGCGCTGAGTTCCTGAGCTCGGCGATTCTCGCGAAGAAGAGCGCGCATACGCCCGAGGTGCTGCCGACGCGCATCGAGGCGTCGAGCGATGCGCATCGTTCGAATCGTTCGGGCTTTTCGTTTTCGCAGTACTTTGCCGATGACGGTGTGCCTGCTCTTGCAGGCGCCTGAAGAACGGCAAGCCGCACACGAAGCAGGACGCAAGCAATCTCCCGCGCTGATGAAGCGCGGGAGATTTTTTATTGGCTCGTCGATTGTTGAGTTGTTGAGAGAGCGGGGTCGGCGCAAACCCGCGAGATTCAGGCGGACAAAAAAACAAAGCGGCGCGCCGCCCCTTCAGGCCGCGCACCGCTTCAAGATTTCAATGATGAACCCGCAGCGCCGGAACGGCGCCCTGCCTCACTCGCCCGAGCTTGCGCTTAATCGCGACGCGTTGGCCGACGAAGAGGACGCAGACGTCCCCGACTCGATCAACCGTGCGCGCATCGGTGCGAGCACGAACTTGGCCGACACGCCCGCCGCTATCGTAACGACGGCCGAGACGATGAACACCAGGTTCCAGCCGCCCGTGGCCGACAACACCGACGCGAGCGGCACCAGCAGCGCCGCCGTGCCCTTCGCCGTATAGAGCGTGCCAGCATTCGACGCAGCGAACTTGCTGCCGAACGTATCCGCGCAGATGGCCGGGAAGATCGAGAAGATCTCGCCCCAGAACAGGAAGATCAGTGCGGCGAACGTCATGAACGCGTACGGGTTTTGACCGTAGTGCATCATGCCGAGCAACGCGAGCCCTTCGCCGATGAAGATCGCGAACATCGTGTTCTCACGGCCGATCTTGTCGGAGATGAAGCCGCACAGCGGACGCGTGAAGCCGTTGCAGATGTTGTCGATGGACAGCGTCATCGTGAGAAGCGGCAGCGTCATGCCGAACATCGTCATCGGCAGTTTCGCGAGTCCCCAGTCCTTCGCGATCGGGCCGAGCTGGGCCGTCGCCATCAGGCCGCCCGCCGCGACCGCGACGAACGCTGCATAGATCACCCAGAACACGGGCGTCCTGATCATCTGCCCCGGCGTGTAGTCGATCTTGCTCACCGCGAACTTGCGCTTGATGTTCGATACGGCGCGCGTCGACGGCTTGTGCAGCAGCAGCGCCAGCACGAAGATCGCCGCGCCTTGCAGGATGCCGAAGAACAGGAACGTATGCTCGTAACCTGAGCGCGTAATCATGTTTGCAATCGGGATCACGGTCACGGCCGCGCCCGCGCCGAAACCCGCTGCCGTCAGGCCCGCCGCGAGACCGCGCTTGTCCGGGAACCACTTCAGCGCATTGCCGACGCACGTGCCGTACACGCCGCCCGCGCCGATGCCGGCGACGACGGAGCCGATATAAAGCTCAGGCAGCGTCGTCGCATGCGCGAACAGCATCCACGCGAGGCCCGCGCAGATCGCGCCGACCGCGACGACGGGACGCGGACCGAAACGGTCGACGAGCCATCCTTCTACAGGTACGAGCCACGTCTCCGTGACAATGAAGATCGAGAACGCAAGCTGAATCGATGCTTCGCCCCAGTGGTGCCGCGCGTTCATCGGCGCGACGAAGAGCGTCCAGGCATATTGAAGGTTGGCGACCAGTGCCATGCACAGCATGCCGATCACCAATTGACACCAACGGTTCGAAAATAGACCGCTTCCCGTCGCCTGTCGGGTGTTTCCATTCATGAGCATCGTCTCCGCATTTCTAGTGTTTTCGATGCAAGCGGCGCGATTCGTGATCGCGCTGCCCGCATCCGCCTTGCTGTTCTCTTCTACCCGGCGCTGGGGACTTTCGACAGACCTGCGTAGTTAACCATTCAAACAGGTTTCAGTCTTTACATTTTTATTCCAGCGGCCTGCGGATTTTCCCCAATGCGTTGCGCTTAAAAACGGTCATTGCACGCGTTAACCCTTAAAACGGAACGCATCTGGGAGAACCCATCGTAAGAGCGCACAGGGGATTGGGAATAATTAAAGAAACTTATCGAATGCATTCGCGATCGTTTATGGATGCAATGGCACGGGGCGCGCAGAGAAGCTCGCCGGTTGGCAATGAGGGAAGATGCGGACATCCGGGAACGGATGTCCGCGGTAGATCAGAGAGAAGCGACTGCCTTCAATCGAGAAAGTCGCAATTTGCCTCGATGAAGGCGGCGAGGTCGAGCGAGTGCTGGCGCACCAGACGCTCGGCGAGTTCGGTATCGCGCTTTTCCAGTGCCTCGATGATGCGCAGATGATCGACGATCGAACGCGACGCGCGGTCGCTTTGCGAAATCGTCATGCGACGGATCGCGCGCACGTGGATAAAGATGTTCTTGATCGTGTCGAGGATGATCTGCGACTTCGACAACTCGACGATGGCCTGATGGAACGCAATGTTCGCATCCGAGTACTCGGCGATATGTTCGGCCGGCGTCGAATCGCGGAACTGGTCGAACATGTGACGCAGCCGCGCGATTTCTTCGTCCGTTGCGTGCAGCGTGGCGAGACGCGCGGCCATGCTTTCCAGCGCGGCCCACATCTGGATCATCTCGACGATCTCGCGCTTGCTCTTGCGCACGATGTAGATGCCCCGGCGTGGGATCGTGCGTACGAAGCCTTCCTGTTCGAGCAGCGTCATCGCCTCGCGCACTGGCGTACGGCTCACGCCCAGCGATTCGCTCAGCGCGCGGTCGTCGAGGCGTATTTCGTCGCGCGACGCATAGATATCGGCATCGGCGATTGCCGCGCGCAGCATCGCGTATGCGCGATCACGCAGACTGGCGCTCGTCCCGATAGGTTGCAGTGACAGGGTGAACGGCGTAGCCGCTGGCTGACTGTCAAGTTCTGACGACATGCATCGCCTCTGATCCGGTCGGTGCGAATGAGCACCGTAGTTGGCTCGAGCGGCGCACTGCGCCGCTCCCGTACCCGCGCCCGTCTACTGCCCTCATCGTCACGCGGACTGTGAACGTATTTAGTATATCAGCGCGTGAGGTATTGTCGATGAAAGCCGCATCGGTGCTGGCTGCGCAGCTTCGCCACGCGCGTCGCGCAGTGTAGCGTGTGCCCGGCAAAAGAGCCTAAGGATTAGGAACTGTCGATGCGGCGCTCGTCGCGGCTGCCGTCAAAGCCTCGGGCGCCGAGGACGCTTCGCGCGGCGCTTCATGCGCAATCGTGCCGCATTGCAGCTGGCCGGCGTCGCTGGATTCGAGCTCGGCGGCGTTCAGGTTTGCGCAGGCGGCTTCGACGATCGTGCCGATGTCGTGCCGGTTGCGCTCACGCGCGGCGTGCTTCATTTCGCTCTGGAGCCAGCCGCTGAAACTGACGACGGCGAACACGGCAACGGTGAGCAGTACGGACTCGGTCTTGGACAAACGCATCTTGGATAGGGCTTTGCAGGAGGGACAGCCAGACACGTTATCGGCAGCGGCGCGGAAAGCTTGAATGGTTTGAGCGGCTCGAGTGAATCAGCAGGCGCGATAGAAGCCGTCGAACCCGGCGATGGATGCATCGACGGCGAGCAATCGAGCGATTCAGCATTGGAGAAATCGCCCGCATTTGAATAGGAAAAGCATCCAGAAGTCGCAAGCAATGAGCGCGGCGGCACAAGCTCGCGGGTGAGAAAGAACCGCCAGGCCCAGTCCGCCGGCTCAACCGCATTTGTCAAACCGTCGATATAAATCCAGCATACAGCATGGTTAACGTCGAATTCGCGACCGAGTCGAAAGCGGATATAGAAATTCGTGTAATGCCGCTGCGCCTGCTCGTGCAGCATGCCCGACATAGCGGCAACGTTCGGCAAATCGCCATTGCAGTTCGAAAATTGCCCGGCTATATCGGATCACGCATTGCCCTTCATGCAAATTGTGTTGAGCCAATCGTCTTGGTGTTAGCTGAATTGATCCACTAGCCTGTCGCCTGCTTCAAGCTTCAATACCGCGAACATTACTCCCGGCTTTCGCATTCAATTCGAAAAGCCGCAATATGCAATACGGATTTTGCCAATCCAATCAATGGAGACCGCCATGGCCGTCGAACCCGAGAGCTTCCGCGATCAATTCGTCTCGCTGTTCCAGTCAGCCGTCGATCAGGTCGTGCGCAGTACGACGCCTTCCACGACGCTCGCCTCGCGGCCTGGAGCGAACAACGCGCTCGTCAATGCGGCAGCGACGATTGCGTCGCTGAAGTCGCAAGGCGAATCGGCCTTGCCCGACGTCGCACCGGACGAAGTCGCGCAGGACGCCTGGACCTGCGCGAAGATGGGCTTCGCGCTGATGGAAGCCCGCGCCCGCGGCGACGCGGCCGGCGCCGACAGCATCGAGAACGACCTGCGGTTCAACGTCTGCGATCCGGCGTGGATCAAGGTCATCGAGAGCTACATGCAGTACTTCGGCCCGGACGGCAAGCGCGCGTCGATTCCTTACCGGCGCGCGGCCGCGATCGGCCCAGTGACGGTTCCACTGAAAGCAGGCGCAACAGTCGCGCTGATCGCCGACTGGGGCACCGGGACGGACGTCGCTGTGGATCTGCTGAAGCAGGCCGCGCTGCAAAACCCCGACGTCGTGATTCATCTCGGCGACATCTACTATTCGGGCACCCCGCAGGAATGCGATGCGAACTTCAGGAACATCGTCGACAGCGTGCTTTCGCGCAGCACGAAGGACGTGCCCGTCTACACGCTTTCGGGCAACCACGACATGTACTCGGGCGGCGCCGGCTATTACGGGCTGATCGACACGCTCAACGATCACGCGCGCCTTCAGCCTGCCAGCTTCTTCTGCCTGCGCAACGACGACTGGCAGTTCATCGCGCTGGACACAGGGCTGCACGACTACAACCCGTTCGACGGAACGGAAGTCCTCACGTTTATCGAGCAGGACGAAGAGGACTGGATCGTCGAGCGCATCGCCGAATTCAGCGGCAAGACGATCCTGCTGTCGCATCACCAGCTGTTTTCCGCGCTGTCGCAGATTGGACCGTTGCAGACGGGCGGCAAGCTCGTCGCGCACAACCCGAAGCTGCTCGCGAGCTTCCAGCGTTTCGCACAAGCCGCGAAGCAACCGGTTAGCGCATGGTTCTGGGGCCACGAGCACAACCTGAGCATCTATCAGCCGTACCTCGGATTGAACCGCGGACGCTGCATCGGCCATGGCGCGGTGCCCGTGATCGTCGACGGACCGGAGAACGCGCCGGACACACGTATCGTCAATCCGCCCGCGCTGCAGAACGTGCTGCTGAAAGAGGCGGACAAGATCTATATGCACGGCTTCACGATCATCCGGCTCGGGCAAGGCGCGCAGAGTGGGCAGGCGTCGGCGGAGTACTACGAAAGCAGCGACGGCACGACGCCCATGTTCACGGAAACGCTCTAGCGCCCGCTGAACGCCGTCACACGTCGACGATCACTTCGAAGCCGCCGTAGATCAGCCGCTTGCCGTCGAACGGCATCGTCATCACATCCGGTTGAAGACGCGGATCGGCCATCACCTTGCTCATGCCTTCGTCGCGCTTCGCGCGCGAAGGCCAGACGACCCACGAGAATACGACTACTTCGTCCGGCTCGCGCTTGACGGCCAGCGGGAACGACGTGAGCTTGCCTTCAGGCACGTCGTCACCCCAGCATTCGACGACGTTCAGCGCGCCGTACTCCTTGAACACGCCCGCCGCCGTCTCGGCGTGCTTGCGGTAAACCTCGCGATTCTCGGCCTTCACTGCCACCACGAATCCATCCACGTAGTTCATTGCCGCCTCCTGTGCAAAGTCGTCAGATGCCGGGCATAAAAAGCACCGCTGCCCGGTTCTACACAGACGACGATCGACGCGACAGCAAATCGACAGCTTCGCGAAGATTTTCCTGTCCGAATGCGCGGCGGGCATGCACCGTATGCCGCGCCAATGTCATAATCCGCGCAGCATCTACACACGTTTTCAACATGGCGAGCCGGTTCCATCGGAAGATTGGCTGCATTCTCGGATTGCTTGCGATCCTGATGGCGGCGCTCGCACCTACCGTCTCGCAGGCCATTGCGGCGAGCCGCGGCGCGTACGATCCCGCCGCCGCGCTCTGCTCCGCCCAAACGGCCAGTCCCGCCGACACCCAAGAGGACGACACCGGCAATACGCACACGCTCGCCTCGCACTGGCACGCGTGCGGCTATTGCAGCCTGCTCGCGCATATTCCCGTGCTGCCCGCGTCGCCGTCGACGTTCGCGCTGACGGTCGCCGCGATCACGCAGCGCGTGGCGGTTCGGTTCGAAAGCGTCGCGCTCGTCACACCGTTCGAAAGCGCGCAGCCGCGCGCGCCGCCCGTGCATCTCTGAGTCGAACCCGCGTACCCGCAACGCCGTCACGGCGTTGCTGTTTTCGCGCATGCCGCGTTGCCGCTTTCCGGCGCGTACGCGGCCGGCGCGCGCTCTCACTCAGGATCACCTACATGAATACCCGACACGCCAGGCGCGGCACGCTGCCGTTCGCCGGCTGCATCCTTGCAGCCCTGCTCGTTCCGTCCATTTCTCATGCGCACGCCATTGCAGGCGACCGCGTCTTCCCCGCCACGATGGCCGTCGACGATCCGGGCGTCAGCGACGAACTCAATCTGGAATATGGCCACCAGCGCGTGCGCGGCGACGATGGCGACCAGAGCGTCAACAGCTTCAGCTTCGAATACGACAAGCTGATTACGCCGCGCCTCGCGGTGTCGATCGGAGGCGCCTATGTCGGGCAGAACAATCCGACCGCGCATGGCTTCGACAACTTCAGCGTCGGGCTCAAGTACCTGCTGTATGTGAACGAGGCGCACGAGTTCATGACGTCGGTCGGTGTGGACGCGGACCTGGGCGGCACGGGCAGCCACGCGATCGGCGAGAGCTTCTCGACCATCTCGCCGACGATCTTCGCCGGCAAGGGCTTCGGCGACCTGCCCGATTCGCTCGCGTATCTGCGCCCCATCGCGATCACAGGCGAAGCAGGACCCGCGTTGACGACGGGCGCGGGCCAGCCGAACGCGTTCAACTACGGCGTGACCGTGCAATACAGCCTGCCCTATTTGCAGCAGCACGTGCGCGACGTCGGCTTGCCGCAGCCGCTTGCGAACCTGATACCGATCGTTGAAATTCCGCTGTCGCGCAGCCAGGGGCAAACCACGGGCACGATCAACCCCGGCGTCATCTGGATCAACCGTTATGGGCAATTCGGCATCGAGGCGCAAATCCCCGTGAATCACGCAAGCGGTTCGCATGTCGGCGTGCTGGTGCAGGCGCATCTGTTCTTCGACGACATCGCGCCCACGACCATCGGCAAACCGCTTTTCCCGTAACGAGGACACCATCATGAACACGACACGACTCGTGGCGGCGCTCGCGCTGTCACTCATGCTGACGCCGCTCGCGGCGCTGGCCCATGTGTTTCCGCAGAAGCAGGAGCCCGGCGCGGGCGCGACCGTCGAAGCGCCTGCCAGGGTGACCATCACCTTCGATGGCCCGCTCGAGCCCGCCTTCAGTTCCTTGACCGTCACGGATGCGGCGGGCAAGCAGGTGAGCACCGCGAAATCGGCGGTCGATGCGCAGCAGCCGAGCGTCGCGTCCGTCGCGCTGCCCGCGCTGGCCGCAGGGAAATACACGGTGCATTGGGTCGCGGTGGCATCGGACGGTCATCGCACGCACGGCGACTACTCGTTCAATGTGAAGTGACGCGTGCAGTAACAGCGGGTGCCGAACCCCACGTCCGCTCTGCTGCATCGCGATTAAAAATGTCGTAAAAAATGGGCCGAATGCGCGACGCGCGGCGTCATGGAACTGGACATGACGCCGCGTTGCACGAGGCCGTGCTACTGTCGCAAACAGCCGTTGCAAACGACCATTGAAACAACGATTGCAAGCGGCTGGCCTGCACGTCGCTTTGACCGTTCAACCCCGCTATGGAGTGTGCGTGAACAATCCGCTGATTTTTGGCTTTGCGCTCGTCGCAGTCGATGTCGTGATCTGGCGTTGCACCACACCCAAAAACGAAGTGGCGCGGCTGCTGGTGCGCCTGTGCATTTACGCGGCGTTCAGCGCGCTGCTATTCGGCTCGGGCCTGAGTCCGTTCTCGCAAGCGCCCTACGAGGACTCGAAGCCGTTGCACGTGCTTGGCCAGGTGCTGGAAATCATCTGGTGGCTGATGGGTGCGCGCTTGCTGAGCCTGGCGCTCGACACGCTGCTGTTGCCGCAGACCTGGCGCCGTCAACGGCTCTTCTCCGACGTGTTCGGCGCGGTGGTGTTTCTCGCGGCGGTCGTCGCGGCGCTCGGCTTCGTGCTCGAGCTGCCGGTGCGCGGGCTGGTGGCGACATCGGGCGCGCTTGCCATCGTGCTTGGCCTCGCGATCCAGAGCACGCTCAGCGACGTGTTCGCCGGCATCGTGATCAACACGACCGAGCCGTATCACATCGGCAACTGGGTGATCATCGACGGCGTCGAGGGCAAGGTGCTGGAGATGAACTGGCGCGCGACGCATCTGCTGACCTCGCAAGGCAATATCGTGATCGTGCCGAATGCTGTCGCGGCGAAGGCGAAGATCACGAACAACAGCCGCCCGTCGGCGCTGCACGGCGTGACCCTGATGCTGGAAATCACGCCCGAAGCACGCCCGAGCGTGGTGCTGGCTGCGCTCGAACGTGCGCTGGCGGGCGTGCGGGCGGTGATCGCCGATCCGGCGCCGTATGCGATCGTGAAGCGGACCAGCATCATGTCCGTCACGTACGAGGCGACTGCGTATGTCGACGACATGGGCAAGAAACTCGCCGTCACGAATGAGCTTTTTGACTTGTGTTACCGGCAGCTGCAGGCGGCGGGTGTCGAGTTGAAGCCGCTCGGGGTTGGGTATTCGCCTTCTTCGCCTTCGCTGGCGCAGCAGACCGATCCGCGCGTTGCGCTGCTGAGGCGCGTGGAGATATTCGCCGCGTTGACGGCGGAGGAGTTGCAGCGTCTCGCGCCTATGCTTTCACGTCGCTCGTATGAGCGCGGCGATACGGTGGTCACGCCGGACAAGGTGCTCGGCCATTTGACCATTGTCGATTCGGGTGTGCTTTCTGTTGTGGCTGAAGATGCGTCTGGGCCTGTCGAAGTGACTCGTCTTGGTCCTGGTGATGCGTTGGGCGAATTCGGTCTGCTGGCAGGCATGCCGGCGCGTGTGACGATCTCGGCGCTTACGTCGGCGACTGTTTATCAGTTGAAGAAGGAGGACTTGACGCCGCTGCTCAAGGATAAGCCCGATGTCGCCAGGGAGATGTGTCAGATGCTGTCGCGGAGGCAGGATACGTTGGGTAAGCTCGGGACGCCGACGCCTGTTGCTCAGTCGGAGCAGTCGATTTTTCAATGGCTGCTGGATGGGATGAAGAAGTTGCATGATCTGACGTTTTGAGGTTTTTTTGTCTGCGACGCTGGATGGTGGTTTGGGCTTTGTGCTGGCATCCGTGTTTGCGTTTTCTCGGCGCGGGCGGGTTTGGTGTGCCGGTCTTTTCGCTGGCATCCGCGTTTTGTTAGCGTGCTTCAAGCGTCGCCCCTGTGCGGGGCGGCACCTACTTTTCTTTGCCGCCGCAAAGAAAAGTAGGCAAAAGAAAGCGGCTCACACCGCCAGCTCGTGCTCTTGTCCACGGGCCCCCAACGGCCCCACGCTTCACACGGCAACATCTTTGTTTGCGTGCGTTGCCAACGCTTCGAATGAGCGCCTCACCCGCTTCGAATACCCGTGCACGGGCAGGCGGCAGCGAATGGTTTGCGCCGCCCAGGTGGCAAACTGTGTGTAGGTTGTCGCGTCGTATAACCTTGCGCTCTTACAGGGTGGAACGCGTGCGCTATCGGTCCGGAGTGAGGCATGTGAGGCACTATGGCCTACACACAGTTTGCCACCTGGGCGGCGGTGGACTATCTGGCACGGCAGACTGTAATGCAGGTGCGTGAAGTAGGTGAGACGCACAGCAAGAGCGCTGGCAACGAACATCAGTCACGTGATTGCCGTGTGAAGCGTAAGACCCTTTGGGGGCCCTCAGGCAGGGAGAAATGTTGGCGGTGTGAGCCGCTTTCTTTTGCCTACTTTTCTTTGCGGCGGCAAAGAAAAGTAGGTGCCGCCCCGCACAGGGGCGACGCTTGAAGCACGAAGGCATAGCGCGGATGCCAGCGAAAAGGCTAGAACAACCAAACCGGATGCCAGCACAAAGCACAAAACCCAAACCACCAACCAGCGTCGCAGACAAAAAAAAGCAAACACCTTAAGGACCCAAATGCCGCCCCCGGCCCCCCGCCCCGCCCTCGAATGCCGCTCACTGAGCAAAGCCTACGCAACAACCCGCGTAGTCCTCGCCAACTTGGACTTCAAACTGGAGGCAGGCGAATTCATCGCCATCATGGGCGACTCAGGCGTAGGCAAATCAACGCTACTAAACCTGATAGCGGGCCTGGACCGCGCCGACAGCGGTGAGGTGCTAATCGACGGCACGCCCGTCTCAACGCTGAACGACGACACCGCCACCCGCCTGCGCCGCGAAAAACTCGGCTTCGTCTTCCAGGCGTTCCACGTGCTGCCACATCTGACGCTCGCGCAAAACGTCGCGCTACCGCTACTGCTGAACGGCATCGCACCACAACGCGCACTCGACATGCTCGCCGCCGTCGGTCTGGACGGACGCGGAAACGACATGCCACGCCAGCTATCAGGCGGCGAACTGCAGCGCGTCGCCATCGCTCGCGCCCTCGTGCATCGTCCCACGCTGATCCTCGCCGACGAGCCCACGGGCAATCTCGACCCCGACACCGCACATGAAGTGCTCGCGCTGCTGCGCGAAGAAACCAAGGCAAACGGCGCAGCGACGATGATGGTCACGCATTCGCAAGCGGCCGCCGCCGTCGCCGACCGCGTGCTCATCCTGAGCGAAGGCAAACTGCACGCGATGCACACGACATCGCCCCACGCATCGCGCCAAAACCATGAATGACACAGCGGTAAACGCAACCGCGCACCGCGCGCCCCCCACCCGCCACGGCCTGCGCACGCTCACGCGCTGGCTGCTCGCCGCCGAATGGCACAGCCACAAAGGCCGCGCGCTGATCGCGATTGCGACCATCGCGCTCGGTGTCGCACTCGGCTACGCCGTGCAATTGATCAACAGCGCCGCGTTCAACGAATTCTCGGCGGCGACCCGCAGCCTGTCGGGCCAGGCAGACTTGCAGGTGCGCGGCGCGCAGCCCACGTTCGATGAAGGCGCCTATCCACGACTCGCGACTCAACCCGGCGTCGCGCTCGCCAGCCCCGTGCTCGAACTCGACGTGACCGTGCCGGATCGCACCGCGCCGCTGAAAGTGCTAGGCATCGACATGTTCCGCGCGAGCCGCATCGCACCCGATCTGACGGGCGTAGCAGACAGCGACAGCCCGCTCGACGCGCTCGCCGGCGACGCCATCTTCCTCTCGCCCGCCGCGCAGCAGTGGCTCGGCGTGCACGTCGGCGAGACCGTGACGTTGCGCAGCGGCACGTCCGATGTGCATCTGCGCGTGGCAGGCGGTATCGTCAGGGCGCGGCCCGGACAACGCATCGCGGTGATGGACATCGCGGCTGCGCAATGGCGCTTCAGTCGCATCGGCAAGCTGTCGCGCGTCGATCTGCAACTCGAACGCGGCGTCGATCGCGAACGGTTCCGGCGTGCGTTGCAGGACCAACTCGGCAGCCGTTTCGCCGTGGGCGAAACGCGCGATGTCGAAAGCCGCACCGACCGGCTGTCGCGCGCCTACCGGATCAATATGAACGTGCTCGCGCTCGTCGCGCTGTTCACGGGCGCGTTTCTCGTGTTCTCGACGCAGGCGCTCGGCGTGGTGCGTCGGCGCGCGCAGTTCGCGATGCTGCGCGTGCTCGGCCTCACGCGTGCGCAGTTGCTGCGGCAGATTCTGCTCGAAGGCGCTTTGCTCGGCACGCTCGGCTCGGTGGCGGGCATCGCGCTCGGCTTCGCGCTCGCGTATGTCGTGCTGCGCTTTTTCGGCAGCGATCTGGGCGGCGGCTATTTTCCCGGCGTTCAACCGACGGTCGGTTTCGAGCCCATCGCCAGCGCGATTTTCGTCGTGCTTGGTATCGGCGTGTCGCTGCTCGGCAGTCTCGTGCCCGCGCTCGAAGCGGCGCGCGCGCATCCCGCTCCCGCCCTGAAGGCAGGCGGCGAGGAAACCGCGCTCGGCAAGCTGTCGACACCGTGGTCTGCGCTCATCTGCATCGCGCTCGGCGTGGCGCTGACGCAGACACCACCCGTGTTCGACGTGCCGATTGCGGGCTATCTCGCCGTCGCGCTGCTGCTGATCGGCGGCATTGCACTGATGCCGCGCGTCACGTCGCTGCTGTTTCGCGCGCTGAGCCGTACGCTCGATGGGAACAAAAAACGGCGGCCCGCCACGCCCGTCATCGCGCTTGCGCTCGCGCGCCTTGCGAACGCGCCGGGTCAGGCATCGATTGCGATGGGCGGCGTGCTGTCGAGCTTCACGCTGATCGTCGCGATGGCGATCATGGTGTCGAGCTTTCGGGTGTCGGTCGAAGACTGGCTCGCGCACCTGCTGTCCGCCGACGTCTATGTGCGCGTCGCGCCGAACGGCGACACGGGCGGGCTGAACCCGCAGCAACAGACGATTCTCGCCGCCACGCGCGGCATCCGGCACGCGGCGTTCGCGCGTACCTCGCAACTGACGCTCGACGCATCGCGGCCGTCCGTCGCCCTGCTCGCGCGCGAAATCGATGCCGCCGATCCCGGCGCGAACCTGCAGATCACCGGCGAGATCCTACCGCCGTCTGCTATCCGCGCTGGCGAGACGCCCGTGTGGGCATCGGAAGCGATGGTCGATCTGTATGGCTATCGCGTCGGTCAACGGTTGACGCTGCCGATCGGCGAGCACGGCGCAGTGTTCGTCGTCGCGGGCATTTGGCGCGATTACGTGCGGCAAACGGGCGCGCTGCAAATCCGTCTCGCCGACTACCGACGCCTCACGGGCGACACAGGCGCCACCGACGCCGCCCTCACGCTCGAACGCGGCGTGAGCGCGGCGCAGGCCATCGCCGCGATGCGCGCGTTGCCGTTCGCGAGCGCGCTCGACTTCGCGCAACCCGGAGAGATCCGCGCGCGCACGCTGACCATCTTCGATCGCAGCTTCGCCGTCACGTATCTGCTGGAAGCCGTCGCAATCGTGATCGGATTGTTCGGCGTCGCGGCGACGTTTTCGGCGCAGACGCTGTCGCGCTCGCGCGAGTTCGGCATGCTGCGACATGTGGGCGTGACGCGCGGACAGATTCTCGCGCTGCTCGCGACGGAAGGCGGACTGCTCACCGCGCTCGGCATCGCGATGGGCTGCGTGCTCGGCTTCGCGATCAGCCTGATCCTCGTGTTCGTCGTCAATCCGCAGTCGTTTCACTGGAGCATGTCGCTGCATGTGCCGTGGATGCTGCTATCCGTGCTGGCGCTCGTGATGCTCGCGTCGTCGTGTACGACGGCCGTCGCGGCGGGCCGCCGCGCGGTCTCCGTCGATGCCGTGCGCGCGGTCAGGGAGGACTGGTGATGCGTGCCGCCCGTATTCTGTTGCTCATGTTTGCGTGCCTGCTTCGCGCATCGTTTGTGTTCGCGGCCGAACCGCAGTTCGCGGCAGTCTTGCCGGGCAAGTCGATTGAACTGCCGCGCGATACGGGCGCGCATCCCGCGTTTCGCACCGAATGGTGGTATGCGACGGGCTGGCTGGAGACGCCCGATCATCAGCCGCTCGGCTTCCAGATCACCTTCTTCCGCTCGGCGACGGGCCATCCGGCCAGCGATCCAAGCGCGTTCGCGCCGACGCAGTTGATCATCGCGCACGCCGCGCTCAGCGATCCGAAGCTAGGCCGGCTCGTGCACGACCAGAAGATCGCGCGGCAAGGCTTCGGCCTCGCTTACGCGAAGCCCGACAACACCGACGTTCGGCTCGATACCTGGCGCATGGTCCGCGCGCCGGACGGCCACTACGACGTGAGCGCCGACGCTGCCGGCCTCGCGCTGCATCTGACGTTCACGCCGACGCAGGCGCCGCTGCTTCAGGGCGACAACGGCTACTCGCGCAAAGGACCACTGCCGGAACAGGCGAGCTACTACTACAGCGAGCCCCAACTGCGCGTTACGGGTAGCGTCACACGCCCATCCGCCGATGGCGCGAGCCACGCGCCGACGCCAACGCCCGTCACGGGCAGCGCGTGGCTCGATCACGAATGGTCGAGCACATTGCTCGCATCCGATGCAGTCGGCTGGGACTGGCTCGGCGCGAACCTGACTGACGGCGCCGCGCTGATGGCCTTCAAGGTACGCGCCGCCGATGGGCGCGCGGTCTGGGCGCACGCCGCGCTGCGCACGGCCGACGGACACGTCACGCAATACGGCCCCGGCGACGTCGACTTTTCGCCGACCCGCCAATGGCGTTCGCCGCGCACGAACACGCAATACCCGGTGGCGACCGTCGTCCGCACGGGCGATATCCGCTGGCAACTGACGCCCTTGCTCGACGATCAGGAACTCGATTCGAGCGAATCGACGGGCGCGCTCTATTGGGAAGGCGCGGTCACCATCCGCCGTGATGGGCAGCCTGCGGGGCACGGCTACCTCGAACTCACCGGCTATGGAAAAAAGCTGAAGCTCGAACGGCGCTGATGCCCGTCCAGCGGGCATCTAGGGGTAAACCCTGAAATTTGGAAAAGTCACTTCCACTGGATGGTCTTAATCTTAAACGGCTACTTACCTACACTTGCTTCAACTGATTGCGAACAGGGCTGTTCGCAAAGTCGAAAACAAAGTTGGAGGTTCATCATGAAGTCGCTGATCAAGGCTGTTGCCATCGCTGCTGTGCTCGCTATCCCCGCTGTGTCGTTCGCTCAGTCGAACCAGCCTGTTACTCGCGCTCAGGTCCGCGCCGAACTGGTTCAGCTGGAAAAGGCCGGCTATCGCCCGGGCGCAGGCACGGAAGCGCACTACCCCGATGAGATCCAGGCCGCGCAAGCGCGTGTGGACGCGCAGAATGGCGCAGCGAGTGGTTACGGCGGTGTCGCGAACGCATCGCAGTCGGGCCGTCCTAGCGTGTCGGCTGCGGACTGGAATGCGATGTACAACCGTCCGTAAGTCGCTTTGATGCCCGCTTCAGTCTGACGTCTGTCTAGCGTCTACTTCGCGCCCGCCGTGCCTGTCGCGGGCGCGATTCGCCACACCGCGTTACCGACATCGTCGGCAACCAGCAGCGCGCCGCGCGCATCCAGCGTGACGCCGACGGGCCGCCCAACCGCGTGCCCATCCGGCGTCAGGAATCCCGTCAGAAAATCTTCCGGTCCGCCCGACGGCTTGCCATTCTCGAACGGCACGAAGATCACCTTGTAGCCCGCAAACGGCTTTCTGTTCCACGAGCCATGCTGGCCGACGAACGCGCCGCCACGATAACGGTCCGGGAACAGCTTGCCGTCATAGAACGCCAACCCGAGCGATGCCGTGTGATTGCCGAGCGCATAGTCCGGCGCGATGGCTCGCGCGACCATGTCCGGGTTCTGCGGCTTCACGCGCGAATCGACATGTTGTCCGTAGTAGCTGAACGGGAAGCCATAGAACGCGCCGTCCTTCACCGACGTCATGTAGTCGGGCACGAGGTTGTTGCCCAGTTCGTCGCGTTCGTTCACGGTCGTCCACAGCATGCCCGTTTGAGGTTGCCACGCCATGCCGTTTGGATTGCGCAGACCGGTTGCGTAAGGCCGCATCGTGCCGCTCGCGATATCGAGTTCGACAATGCGCGCGCGGTCCGCTTCCGCTTCGACGCCATTCTCCGCTGCATTGCTGTTCGAACCGATCGTGATGTAGAGCCGCTTGCCGTCGCGGCTCGCAAGGATATTTTTCGTCCAGTGATGGTTGATCGGGCCGGCGGGCAGATCGGCGACCTTCACGCCCTGCGATGCAATCTTCGTTTCGCCCGTGACGTAATCGAAGCGCAGCAGCGCGTCGGTATCGGCGACATAGAGCTGGTTGCCGATCAGCGCCATGCCGAACGGCGAATGCAGCTTGTCGATGAACACGCTTTGCGTTTCGGCGCTGCCGTCGCCGTCTGCGTCGCGCAGCAGCACGATCCGGTCGGGGCTCGGCACGCCCGCGCCTGCGCGCTTCTGAAACTGCTTCGTGATCCACCCGACCACGCCGCCGCCTTCGTCGTGCGGCTGCGGCGTGTTGGTCTCGGCGACCAGCACGTCGCCGTTCGGCAGCGTGTAGAGCCAGCGCGGATGCTGGAGATTCTCGGCGAACGGCGTCACCGCGAAACCGGGTGGCGCGGTGGGATGCGTGCCGGCGGCACGCGTTTCGACAGGCGCGATGTGGACTGTCGGCACGAGTGATTTCGTGGGCGCGGGCAATGTCGGCGAAGGGCCGAAACTCAATTCTTCCGGCGTCGTGGATGGCGCCGCGCAAGCGGCAAGCGGAACGACGACACTCGCGATCAGAAAGGGACGAACGCGCATGGAACCTCCAGCGTCAGTGCAACCGGGAGCGGCGCAATTGATGACTGCGCAGCAAATGTCTTGCCCGATGCTGACGATTTGTGGCTGGTGAGGTTTGGAGATGGTAGCTCGGACTTCTCCACAGATTTCGTGCACAAGGCTGTGGGTAACCTGGGCAAGACTAGCGCAAGTCATTGACGCCATTCAGGTTGCACACGCTGCATCCGCCTCGCGTCACTCGCGCACGCTTCTTCTACGCGTGGACACGCCGCGAGCTTGTCCACAGTTTCCGTGCACAAGCCTGTGAGTATCCTGCGCAAGACTCACGCAACTCATTGATGCGATTCAGATTGCACGCGATGCATCGGCTATCGCCCAATACACGGCCTCGAGGTTATCCACAGTTTTTGGTGACAACCCTGTGGACAACACCCGGACTCGCGCCTTATCCCACTGACGCATCACGGCTTTTCCTTGCGACGCGCTCACGCAGCACATCCCGCTACTGCCGCGCATGCACGCGCTCCCGAACACCTTCCAGCCGCTCCCGCACAAACCGCACATGCTCGCGCAGCACATAGAACCCATCGGCATAAGCAAGCGGCATCCGCAGCGTATTCAGCGACGCCTCGATGCCATCCAGCTCCGCAAGCAGCTTCGCGCGTTCTTCATCCGATGAACTGCGCATCGCGTCGCGTTCGATCGCGATCAGCGCGCCGTAGTACCGGTAAATCCGCGAGCGCACGCGCCAGCTAAACAGCGCGGGAATCAGCCGCAACGCGGGAATCAGCAGCACAGCGATCGGCAGCAGCAACACCAGCAAACGGTCGACCACCGTCGCGAGCCAGAACGGCAGCGTCCGGTACAGAAAGCTCTTGCCAGACTTGTAGTAGCGCGTCGCATCCTCGCTGATGCGGAATTCGCGCGCGACGGAATTGGGAAACTGCCCAGCCTTCTGCAACAGCCCCGCCGGACCATTCACTTCCTGCGCGGCTTCGATCAACAGATCGGATATCGCCGGATGCAGGTTCGAGCGCGCCACCATTTCGACGGTCGGGCTGATCAGATGAAGCGGCTCGGGCGGAATGCGGCGCCTCAGATCGAGCAGACCAATGGGCAGATCGAGGTTGTCGAGATAAGGAAAGATCCGCGTATAGGCATCCGCTTCGGTGAAATTCATCACCGACACGCCAGGAATGGTCAGCAGACGCAGGATCATCGCGCGCGTGGTCGAGTCGCCGCTCAGCAGCGCCGCGTCGACCTCGCCAGTCACGAGCGCTTTCGCGGCGTCGAGCCCATCGAGCGGCAAGAGTGTCGTATCGCCGTCCGGCACGATGCCGTTCGCCCCGAGCAGTTCGAGCGACAGCATCCGCGTGCCGCTGCCTTCGCGGCCAATGGCAACCCGCTTGCCTTCCAGATCCGACAATTGCGACAGTCCCTTGCCGCGATACACGACGATCAGCGGCACATATGACACCGTGCCGAGCGACATCAGCGACGTCGTGTCCCGGCCAGCCGAGACGCCGCCCTGCACGAGCGCGACATCCACCCTTTGCTTCCGGTCGAGCAGCCGGTCGAGATTCTGCACGGAGCCATCGGACTCCAGCACGTTGAGCGTCACGCCATTGCGCCCGAGTATCTTTCGATATTCCTGCGCGTACTGCATGAACGAGCTGTCGTGCGGACCGGCGCTGATCGTAATCGTGCGCGGCGGCGCGGGATCGACCAGCCATATCACGAGCCAGGCGAGCACGGCGAACAGCACCACGAACGGCAGAAACGACACGGCGAGATCGCGCCACATCGCATGCGTGTGGTCGCGAACGACTCGCGGAGAATGCTGACGAACATTTTTCTTCATGGCCCGGCTCGCCTCCGAGATGCATCATCGCCCATCGTAGCCGTCTCGCGCCGCTCTGTGGAGCACCTTGCGCGCGCCCGTCCAAACCCGTTTCTCCGCACGCGCCAACCGACGATTCCGTCATCGACAACAAAATCGCCGCGAGCACTTGCGCGATCGAAAGTGTGTCTCTATAATTCGCGCTCTTCGCTAGGCTCGTAGCTCAGCTGGTTAGAGCACCACCTTGACATGGTGGGGGTCGTTGGTTCGAGTCCAATCGAGCCTACCAACGAATATACGCAGTAAATGGAAGCGGCAAGCATCGTATGCTTGCCGCTTTTTTTTGCGTTCCGCGCCAACGAAAAAAGCCGAAGAACAAACCTGTCCTTCGGCTTCCGTTCACCGGGCATCGCGCTGACGCGCAATGCCCGGATGCATGTGCAACGGCTTCAGCGCGACATCATGTTCATGCTGACGTTGTGCATCACCCACACCGTCCCGAACACCAGGAACATCGCGGCCAGCACTGTATAGGCGAGCGCAAGCGTATTCCAGCGCTGCCCGGACGTCGACACGCTCATGTGCAGGAAGAACACCAGGTGCACGACGATCTGCACGACAGCGAGCGCCGCCAGCGCGAACGGCGCCGAGGCAGCCGGCAGCCAGCCTTGCAGCACGATGCCGAATGCCGCGGCCGTCAACACCACGGCCAGCACGAACCCAATCACATATCCGCCGATACCGCCATGCCCCGCTTCGCCATGAAGCGCATGAGAATTCGAGTGAGCCATTTAGATCGCGCTCCCGAGATAGACAAAAGTGAACACGCAAATCCACACGACATCGAGGAAGTGCCAGAAAAGACTCAGGCACGTCAGCCGCGTGATTTCACGCTGCGTCAGTTGCGGCGCGCGCGCCACCTGCACGGCGAGCACGGCCATCCAGATCAGCCCCATCGCGACGTGCAAACCGTGCGTGCCGACCAGCACGAAGAACGACGACAGGAACGCGCTGCGCGACGGGCCTGCGCCTTCCGCGAGCAGATGCGAGAACTCGCCCAGTTCGAGCTTCAGGAACACGAGGCCAAGCACGAACGTGACGGCCAGCCAGCCGAGCACGGCACGCGTGTTCTGCCGGCGTGCGGCGACCATCGCGAAGCCGTACGTGATGCTGCTCAACAGCAGCGCAGCCGTTTCGACGGCGACGCCGGGAATGTCGAACAGATCCTTCCCCGTCGGCCCGGCGTTGAACTGATGCGCCATCACGGCAAACACCGCGAATAGCGACGCGAACAGCACGCAGTCGGTCATCAGGTACAGCCAGAAGCCGAACACCGAATGCGATTCGCCATGATGGCCGTGACCATCGGCCCCGTTCAGGGTTGCGGTATGGACTTTTTGCAACATCACTCGACCTCCGCGAGCACCGGCGACACTTCCACATGCTTCGGAAGCGGCGTCCGGCCTTTGTTTTCGATTGCCCGCACGACGTCGGACGGGATGAAATAGCCGTCGTCGCGGCCGAAGCTGCGGCCGATCACGATCGCCGCAATCGCCACCAGCGAGACGATCGCGAGCCACCAGATGTGCCACACGGCCGCGAAACCGAACGCGAGGCTGAACACGCCGATGAAGAAGCCCGCGCTCGTATTCGAAGGCATGTGGATGTCCTGATACGCCGCCTGAATGCCGAGGCCCCTGCCCGTTTCCTTCATATGCGCGAACGCATCCAGTTCTTCGACGACGGGAATCGTCGCGAAGTTATAGACGGGCGGCGGCGACGAGATAGACCATTCGAGCGTGCGGCCACCCCACGGATCGCCCGTGACGTCGCGATACTCCGGCTTGTTGCGATTGATGATGCTGACCACCACCTGCGCGACCTGGAACACGACGCCGACCGCGATCAGCGCGACGCCGCAAGCCGCGACGATCATGTACGGCTGCCAGGCGGGATTGTCGTAGTGGTTCAGACGACGCGTCGCGCCCATGAAGCCGAGCACGTACAGCGGGGTGAACGCCACAAAGAAACCGACGAACCAGCACCAGAACGCGCTCTTGCCGAGCTTGTCGTTGAGCTTGAAGCCGAACACCTTCGGGAACCAGTAGCTGAACCCGGCCAGATAGCCGAACACCACGCCGCCGATAATCGTGTTGTGGAAGTGCGCGACGAGGAACAGCGAGTTATGCAGCACGAAGTCCGCGCCCGGGATCGCGAGCATCACGCCCGTCATGCCGCCGATCGTGAACGTGATCATGAAGCCGATCGTCCATAGCACGGGCGCCGTGAATTCGAGGCGGCCGCGATAGATCGTGAACAGCCAGTTGAAAATCTTCACGCCCGTCGGAATGGCGATGATCATCGTCGCGATACCGAAGAACGCGTTGACGTCGGCGCCCGAGCCCATCGTGAAGAAGTGGTGCGCCCACACGAGGAACGCCAGCACCATGATCGCGCAGGACGCGTACACCATCGTCTTGTAGCCGAACAGCGGCTTCTTCGCGAACGTCGAGATCACTTCCGAGTAGATGCCGAACGCGGGCAGAACCAGGATGTAGACCTCCGGGTGTCCCCAGGCCCAGATCAGGTTCAGGTAAAGCATGGCGTTGCCGCCGGCTTCGTTGGTGAAGAAGTGCATGTCCGCGTAGCGGTCGAGGCCGAGCAGCGCGAGCGCCACCGTCAAGATCGGGAACGTCGCCATGATCAGCACGTTCGAGCACAGCGCCGTCCATGTGAACACGGGCATCTTCATCAGCGTCATGCCGGGCGCGCGCATCTTGATGATCGTCACGAAGAAGTTGATCGCCGTGATCAGCGTGCCGACGCCGGACAGTTCCAGCGCCCAGATGTAGTAATCGACACCCGAGCCCGGACTGAACTGCAACTCGGACAGCGGCGGATACGCCAGCCAGCCGACCTGCGCGAACTCGCCGATCACCAGCGAGATGTTCATCAGGATCGCGCTGATCGCCGTCATCCAGAACGACAGCGAGTTCAGGAACGGGAACGCGACATCGCGCGCGCCGATCTGCAACGGCACCACGATATTGAAGAGCCCCACCATCAGCGCCATCGCCATGAAGAAGATCATGATGACGCCATGCGCGGTGAAGATCTGGTCATAGTGATGCGGCGGCAGATAGCCGGTCGCGCCGCCGCTCGCGAGCGCGAGTTGCAGGCGCATCATCACAGCGTCGGCGAAACCGCGCAGCAGCATCAGCACGGCGACGACGATATACATCACGCCGATGCGCTTGTGATCGACGGACGTAAGCCATTCCGTCCACAGCCAGCGCCATTTTTTCAGGCGCGTCACGAGCACGACGACGGCCAGCACAATCAGCCCCATCAGGGCGGCCGCGCCCATGATGATCGGCTGATCGAACGGAATCGCCTCTAAAGTCAGATTGCCGAACATGGGTCACTCCTTCGAAGTGTTCGTGATGCAGTTGGCGTCACGGAAATCGACGACATGCCCGCTGTTGTATTTCGCGATGACGTTGCGGAACAGCTTCGGGTCGACCGCGGAGAAGTAGCGCACCGGGTTTTTCTCGCTCGGTTTCGCGACCGCGTAGTACCCGTCCATATCGAGCCGTTCCGGCGATGCCTTCACCTTCTGCACCCAGGTATTGAAATCGGCGGCGCTAACGGCGAGCGTGCGGAACTTCATGTCCGAAAAGCCCTTGCCGCTGAAGTTCGCCGATACGCCCGCGTAGTCGCCCGGTTCATCCGCGATCAGATGCACGCGCGTCTGCATGCCCGCCATCGCGTAGACCTGCGTGCCGAGTTGCGGGATGAAGAACGAGTTCATCACCGAATCCGACGTGATGTGGAAGTTAACGGGCGTGCCGACGGGCATCGCCAGCTGGTTCACCGACGCAATGCCGAGATCGGGATAAATGAACAGCCACTTCCAGTCGAGCGCGACGACTTCGACGTCGATCGGCTTCACGTTCGATTCGAGCGGCTTGTAAGGATCGAGCTCGTGCGTGGTTCGCCACGTCAGAATGCCGAGGAACAGGATGATCAGCGCGGGGATCGTCCACACGACCACTTCGATTGCGGTTGAGTGCGCCCACTTCGGCGCGTAGACCGCACTTTTGTTCGACGCGCGGTAGCGCCACGCAAAAAACAACGTCAACAGAATGACGGGTACGACGACGAGCAGCATCGTCCACGTCGCTGTCGCGATCAGCGACTTCTCGGCGACGCCGACGCTGCCCTTCGGATCGAGCACTTCAAGTTGACATCCCGTGAGAAACGCGGTCAGACCGATGCTGACCGGTAAGAGGCAAGCTCTTAAGGTTTTTCTGGCTAACATGTTTGCCCAATAATCGTTGAACCACGCTGAACACGTGTGGGGTTTGCAAGGCAAAGCGCACAAGGTCCTATGTGCCCCGCGATTCTATGGACGCGCTGCGTTTGAAGTCCTGATCCGCGTCAAGGACACGACGCTAAGGTATGTGATGGATGTGCGACCGGATGTCACACGGTCGAAGGATGGCGGGTGTTTTTGTTTTTTCTTGTGTTCGCCCGCTCGCCTTTGATGCACGGAAGCTGTCAGGCGAGTGTGTCGACAAGCCGCCCGATCGTCGAATGGATGCGGGCGGCCATGTGAATTGCGCTTAGCTCGCGAGATCGGCGGGCAGCTTGCCGCCATTCGCGGCGAGCGCCGTCATCAACTGCTTGTGGAGCCAGAGGTTCATCGACGCCGAATCGTTCGTGTCGCCGCCGTACTTCAGTTCGCCCGCCAGCTGCTTGCGATGCTCGAGGCTGCTGTCGACGTCGAGCAGCTTCATCAGATCGACGATCGAACGACGCCAGTCGAGCTTTTGCGGGTTCGCCGCGGCCAGCTGGTCCATCACGGCCGCGACATCGACGTCCGCGAGCGCCGTCGAGACAGGTGCGCCTGCCGACGCTTCCGCAGGCGCAGGCGCGATGGGTTCGGCGGGCAGCGTCTCAGCCGGCTTGGCCTTGCCGAAAATCTTGCTGACGATGGTTCCAAAGATGCTCATGGTGTGGGTCCTTCCTTTTCAAGTGGATAACGAGAGACTGCACAACATCGTCCGCCTTCCGTTTGTCTGGATTCACGGCGACGCTGCTTGCGACTAACGCCATTTGATCCGAACCGTTGACCTTTGCGTGTGGTCGGTCGCAAGTTTCACGTTTGTTCGCACTTCGGTGCGTCCACGCGACACCTCCGTGTCAAATTTTGAAAAACTTTGCATGCCTTAGCAAACTTCTTCTTCGTTTGATGAAAAATCCTGGTCTGACGTGACTTTCCTTCCCTCTCTCCCACAACGCCATCACAACCATGAAAAAACTGTTGACCATCGCAGCCTGCGCCCTTTCCCTGTCGATGCTCGCCGCGTGCAGCGGCCTCGATCGCAGCAAGGAAGAGGCGCTGAACCAGCAAGCCGGGATCGAAGTAACGCAGACCAAGGAAGGCGTACAGGTTCGTCTGCCGGAGAAGGTCCTGTTTAACTTCAACGAATCGAGCTTGCGTCCTGACGCGGGCCCTGCGATTGCCCGCGTGGTGGTCGTACTTAGCCGCACGCAGAAGCCAATGATCGTCGAAGGCCATACGGATAACGTCGGCACGCGCGAGTACAACCAGCAGTTGTCCGAAGCGCGCGCGAAGTCGGTCGCGGATGAACTCGAGCGCCGCGGCATCAGCGCGTCGCGCATCACGCTGGTCGGCTATGCGTTCGATCGCCCCGTGGCGGACAACGACACGCCCGATGGCCGCGCACGAAACCGGCGTACGGAGATCGTCGTGAAGGGCGAATCCCTCGAAGCCGTGATGGGCAAGTAATCGTTCGTCGTACTCAGTCAAGCGCCGTTCGGTGGCGCCTGACTGTGGCTCGATCGGTTTCGCGAGCACGTAAAGATTTGTCAAAACGTCGCTGCAACTATCGCATGCCGTCAACGCGAGAATTTTGAGACCGTTAGACCCGCTTCTCTTGCTGATTCGTGGTCTACCGTGTCAACCGTTCGTCTTTTTGGAATACTAGGAATTTTCGGATTATTTGCCGGTTGCGCGCAGATTCCGTCGGAGCATCAGGCGTCGAGCACGATAGAAATCGTGTCGACGCCAATCACACCCGCCAACCCGGATAGCGTGTCGGATAACGAGAAGGTTCAATCTGAAGTCATCGCACTCCGGCCGGCTGGCGCCGCGCTGCAAACGGGCCACGCGTCATGGTATGCGCGCAAGTTCGAGGGACGCCGCACTGCAAATGGAGAGCGTTACAACGGCCACGCGATGACGGCTGCGCATCGCTCGCTGCCGTTCGGCACGTATGTGCGCGTGACGTCGCTGTCCACTACGAGGTCGGTGGTGGTTCGCATCAACGATCGCGGCCCGTTCGTCAAGGGACGCGTCATCGATTTGTCTTATGCAGCGGCAAGTGCACTCGGCCTGACTCGAGCGCCGTCGATGGACGTGCGGATTGAACGAGTCGAAGAGCAAGCAGACACTCGAACGGCATCCGGTGGATCAGAATCTTGAACCGCAAGACGGCGATATCTCATGCACACGCGGCGAGACGGAAGAAAATCAGCGTAGTAGCGCGGCATGTCGCAGTTGCCGCGTGCATCGTCGCCTGGTGTGCTTCCGATGCGTTCGCCGCACGCCGTACGCCCGAGGCACTCGAAGCAGATAGCGCGGCGCGCAGCCCGGCGAAGCAGGCCCTCAAAAAGCCCAAAACCGACAAGAAGGCGTCAAAGGCCTCAAAGCCCTCACGCAAAACCCACCGTAAAGCCAAAGCGGCTCATCGCCCAGACGTGTTTTACCGCTGGTCCGACGAACAGCTGATGTTGGGCGGCGTCAGCCCATCGCAAATCGGCAAGCGCGACGAGGACGCAAACGGTAAGCAGACAAGCAAAGGCGCAGCCTCCTCAAAATAGACGCCGCGCCCGTCATCCAGTCTTAAATAGACCCGCCGCTGTACCTCACGACATCCAGCAGCGTCTTCTTCCTGTCCCGGTAGTGATATAGGGAGATCGCGCCTTCCTTCATGTCGCCGTGCGCGTCGAAGGCGATATGTCCGATCACACCGTTGTAGTCGGACATGGGCATCGCGGCGAGCACCTTCGCGGCGTCGGTGGTGTTGGCCCGCTTCATTGCATCGACGACCACGTACACGGCGTCGTAGGCGAACGGAGCGTTGAAGAGAATCGGGCCGTTGAAACGCGCCTCGAAGCGCTTTTCGAACTCGGCACCCTGCGGCATGCGCGATATCGCGAGACTTGCTTCGGAACAAACGAGATTGTTCACAGCATCGCCCGCAAGCGCCGCCACCTTTTCCGTGCACGCGCCGTCGCCGCTCAGAACTTTCGCACTCAAACCAAGCGCCGCCGCCTGACGAATGAACGGACCGACCGTCGAATCCATCCCGCCGAACATGATGACATCCGGATGCGCGCTCTTGATGGTGGTGAGAATGGCGCGGAAGTCGGTGGACTTGTCGGTCGTGGCCTCGCGCGCGACGACGCGCCCGCCGCCCGCCTGCGCCGCCTTCGCGAACTCGTCGGCGAGGCCTTTGCCGTAGGCCGTTGCGTCGTCGACGACGGCAATGGTCTTCGCATTCAACGACTTCAGCGCGTAATCGCCGAGCGCGGGCCCTTGCTGCGCATCCGTCGCGACCACGCGATACGCGCTTTTGTAGCCCTGCTTCGTGTAATCGGGGTTTGTCGACGACGGCGAAATCTCCGCGATGTTCGCGTCGTTATAGATGCGCGACGCGGGAATCGATACGCCCGAGTTCAGGTGGCCGATCACCGCGACCACATGCTCGTCGACGAACTTCTGCGCGATCTGCGTGCCTGTCTTCGGATCGGCCGCGTCGTCTTCGCCGTCGAGTTCGAGACGCACCTTCTGTCCGGCGATCACGAGCCCCGTCTTGTTGATTTCTTCGACAGCGAGCCGCGCGCCGTTCTCGTTGTCCTTGCCGAGATGGCTGCTGCCGCCTGTGAGCGGACCCGCGTGGCCGATCGTCACCACCTGCTCGGCTGGACCGCCATTGCCTTGCGCGGCCTCGTGCGATGGGGGCTCTTTCTTGTTGCAACCCATCAGCGTCAAGCTGGTCAGCGAGATGCCGACCACTGTCAGTTTTACCAGATTGTTCACAGCTTTCTCCTCCATGATTGTTTGAATTTTCAATCTACCGTCGTTCGATTCGCATTCCGAATAGATACTCAAAAACGGTAGCACAGGGGAAAAGCCGGGACTGTAAAGATTGGTCAAGCGGAAATGGAGGACTATTGGTACGCTGCACAACGACAAACGGGCTAGCCGAAGCTAGCCCGTTTGCTTTTGCTGCGAGAACGACACCCGTCGATCAGGCCTCAACCAGTTCCGCTGCCTGCGCGTCTTCCAGATCTTCGACGCTCGAACGGATCAGATGATCGAACGCGGCCAGCGATGCCTTCGCGCCCTCGCCGACAGCGATCACGATCTGCTTGAACGGCACCGTCGTCACGTCGCCGGCGGCGAACACACCCGGCACCGACGTCGCGCCCTTAGCATCGACAACGATCTCGCCGTGCTTCGACAGCTCGACCGTGCCCTTCAGCCATTCGGTGTTCGGCACCAGACCGATCTGCACGAACACGCCTTCCAGCTCGACATGCTTCGACTCGCCCGACGCACGGTCCGTGTAGATCAGACCGTTGACCTTCTTGCCGTCGCCCGTGATTTCCGTCGTCTGTGCCTGGGTGATGACCGTCACGTTCGCGAGGCTGCGCAGCTTGCGTTGCAGCACTTCGTCGGCGCGCAGTTGTGCGCCGAATTCGATCAGCGTCACATGGCTCACGACACCCGCCAGGTCGATCGCCGCTTCGACGCCCGAGTTACCACCGCCGACCACCGCGACGCGCTTGCCCTTGAACAGCGGACCATCGCAGTGCGGGCAATACGCAACACCATGATTGCGGTACTCGCGCTCGCCCGGCACGTTGATCTCGCGCCAGCGCGCGCCCGTCGCCAGCACGATCGTCTTCGCCTTCAGCACCGCGCCGCTCGCGAGGCGTACTTCGTTGATCTTGCCGGGGATCAGCGCTTCGGCGCGCTGTACGTCCATCACGTCGACTTCATAGCTCTTCACGTGCTGCTCGAGCGCCGTGGCGAACTTCGGCCCTTCCGTTTCCTGCACCGACACGAAGTTTTCGATCGCCAGCGTGTCGAGCACCTGCCCGCCGAAGCGTTCCGCGACGACACCCGTCGCAATGCCCTTGCGCGCCGCGTAGATCGCGGCCGCCGCGCCAGCAGGACCGCCACCGACGATCAGCACGTCGAACACCGGCTTGTTCTCCAGTTCCTTCGCGGCGCGCGCGCCGGCGTTGGTGTCGAGCTTCGCGAGGATTTCCTTCACGCCGCTGCGGCCCTGGCCGAACACTTCGCCGTTCAGGAACATCGTCGGCACGGCCATGATCTGGCGCGACTCGACTTCGTTCTGGAACAGCGCACCGTCGATCGCCACGTGCTGGATGCGCGGGTTGATCAGCGCCATGATGTTGAGCGCCTGAACGACTTCCGGGCAGTTCTGGCACGACAGCGAGAAATACGTCTCGAACGCGAAGTCGCCGTCGAGTTCGCGGATCTGCTGGATCACGGCGTCGTCGAGTTTGATCGGGTGGCCGCCCGTTTGCAGCAGCGCCAGCACCAGCGACGTGAACTCATGACCCATCGGAATGCCGGCGAAGCGGATACCCGCGGCCTTGCCCGGCTCGCCGATCGAAAACGACGGCTTCCGTTCGTCGTCGCCGCGGCGCTCGATCACGCTGACGCGCTCCGACAGCGTCGCGATGTCGTTCAGCAGCGCGAGCATTTCCTGCGACTTCGCGCTGTCGTCGACGGAGGCGACGATCTCGATGGGACGGCTGACTTTCTCGAGGTAGGCTTTGAGTTGGGTCTTCAGATTCGCGTCGAGCATGGTTTTTCGAGTCCGTGGCGAGATGGGAATGAGAGGTTCGATCGCGCCAATGCGTTACGACGAACGCGGCGCGTAAGGCAGTTCGCAAGGCTTGTGACCTTGCGGACTGCCTCACAACGGCGCCGCGCGAGGCGGCGCCGCTCAAGGCAGGGTTTGCAGCGGGTAGCGTGTGGCTTCTAGCGAGCCGGCAACTTAGATCTTGCCGATCAGGTCCAGCGACGGCGTCAGCGTTTCAGCGCCCGGCGTCCACTTGGCGGGGCAAACTTCACCCGGGTGCGCCGCGATGTATTGCGCAGCCTGCACCTTGCGCAGCAGTTCGCCAGCGTCACGGCCGATGCCGTTGTCGTGGATTTCGCACAGCTTGATCTCGCCTTCCGGGTTGATCACGAACGTGCCGCGCAGCGCCAGACCTTCTTCTTCGATCAGAACGTCGAAGTTGCGCGAGATTGCCAGCGTCGGGTCAGCGATCATCGGGTACTTGATCTTTTGGATCGTGTCCGACGTGTCGTGCCATGCCTTGTGCGTGAAGTGCGTATCCGTCGACACGCTGTAGATTTCAACGCCGATTTTCTTGAATTCTGCGTAACGGTCGGCCAGATCGCCCAATTCCGTCGGACACACGAACGTGAAGTCGGCCGGATAGAACACGACGACGGACCACTTGCCCTTCAAGCTTTCGTCGGTGACGGTCACGAAATCGCCATTGTGGTATGCGGTGGCCTTGAACGGTTTGACCTGGCTGTTGATGATCGGCATCTGATGCGTCCTCTTGGTTGAGTGGGTTTGGGTGCTGCGATGGGTTGAAGTATGAAGAAGTCGCAGAATTTGATAAATTTGATTGTTGCGATGCACCCTATTTAAATTTCCTATCGACTAGCCCAAACCCTTGCCCGACAAGGGAAAGCGCCCCGGGCGCGCCGCTTCGGGCGCGCGTAGAATTGCCGAAAAAAGTGTCGGGGCAAGTGTCCTGGCAGGCGTTTTCAGCAGAGGTTTTCGTTTGAGTGAGCTTCAACAGGGGTTTCTTCTCACCCGTCATTGGCGCGATACGGCCGCCGGAACGGAGGTCGAGTTCTGGCTCGCGACCGACGACGGTCCGCGCCATATTCGCCTGCGCCCGCAGCCGAACGTCGCGTTCATTCCCGCCGCGCACCGCGAGCGCGCGGAGGACGTGCTGCATCGGGAGAAAACCGCCCAGTCGCGCGGCGTCGAACTGCGCCCGCTCGATTTGTGCGACTTCCAGCATCGGCCGGTGCTGGGGCTGTATTGCCCGCAGTATCGGCAACTGACCGGGATCGAAAAGCGTCTGAAACAGGGTGGCGTCGACGTCTACGAAGCCGACGTGTTCCCGCCCGAGCGCTACATGATGGAGCGTTTCATCACCGCGCCCGTGCTGTTCGGCGGCGAGGCGAATCCCGTCGGCGGGCCGTTGCTGAACGCCGACATGAAGCCCGCGAGCGGCTATCGTCCGAAACTCAAGCTGGTTTCACTCGATATCGAAACCAGCGCGCACGCCGAGTTGTATTCGATCGCGCTGGAAGGCTGCGGGCAGCGTCAGGTGTACATGCTCGGTCCGCAGAACGGCGACGCGTCGGACCTCGACTTCGCGCTCGAGTATTGCGACACGCGGGCGCAACTGATCGAGCGGCTGATCGGATGGCTTGAGACGCACGATCCCGACGCGATCATCGGCTGGAACGTCGTGCAGTTCGATTTGAAAGTGCTGCATGAAACCGCGCAGAAGTGCGGCGTGCCGCTGCGCATCGGGCGCGGCGGCGCGGTGATGGAATGGCGCGAGCATGGCCTGAAGCAGAACCATTTCTTTGCGGGCGCGGCGGGGCGGCTGATCATCGACGGCATCGAGGCGCTGCGCTCGGCCACGTGGAGCTTTCCGTCGTTCAGCCTCGAATACGTCGCGCAGTCCGTGCTCGGCGAAGGCAAGTCGATCGACAATCCGTATCAGCGGATGGACGAAATCCAGCGGCGTTTCGACGAAGACAAGCCCGCGCTCGCCCGCTACAACCTGAAAGATTGCGAACTCGTCACGCGCATCTTTGCCAAAACGGACCTGCTGCCGTTCCTGCTCGAACGCGCGACTGTCACGGGACTGCCTGCCGACCGCAGCGGCGGATCGGTGGCGGCGTTCACGCATCTATATATGCCGCGCATGCACCGGCTCGGCTACGTCGCGCCGAATCTCGGCGACGTAGCGGGCGCGGCCAGCCCTGGCGGCTTCGTGATGGACTCGAAGCCCGGCCTTTATGATTCCGTGCTCGTGCTCGACTACAAGAGCCTGTATCCGTCGATCATCCGCACGTTTCTGATCGATCCCGTGGGCCTGGTCGACGGCGCGCGTCATCCCGACGACGAGCATTCCGTGCCCGGCTTCCTTGGCGCGCGTTTCTCGCGGGCGCACCACTGCCTGCCGTCGATCGTCGCGCAGGTGTGGGAAGGACGCGAAGCCGCGAAGCGCGAGCAGAACAAGCCGTTATCGCAGGCGCTGAAAATCATCATGAATGCGTTCTACGGCGTGCTCGGCTCGACAGGCTGCCGGTTCTTCGATCCGCGCCTTGCGTCGTCGATCACGATGCGCGGCCACGAGATCATGCATCGCACGCGTGAGTTGATCGAAGCGCGCGGGTATGCGGTGATCTACGGTGACACCGATTCGACTTTTGTGTGGCTGCGCCACGCGCATGGTGAGGAAGACGCGGCGCGCATCGGACGAGAGCTGGTTAGCGGAATCAATGCGTGGTGGCGTGAGCATTTGCGCGAGCGGTTCGGGCTGGATAGCGCGCTGGAGTTGCAGTTCGAGCGGCATTACAAGCGCTTTTTCATGCCGACCGTGCGCGGCGCGGAGGAAGGCAGCAAGAAGCGTTACGCGGGGTTGACTGTGCTTGCCGATGGCAGTGAAGAAGTGGTCTACAAGGGTCTGGAGACGGTGCGCACCGACTGGACACCGCTTGCGCAGCGATTCCAGCAGGAACTGTATCTGCGGATTTTCAAACAGCAGCCGTATCGGGATTATGTGCGCGACTATGTGCGGCGCACGCTGGCGGGTGAGTTCGATGATCTGCTCGTGTATCGCAAGCGGCTGCGTCGGGCGCTGTCCGACTATGAGCGCAATGTGCCGCCGCATGTGCGTGCTGCGCGTTCCGCCGATGAGTTCAACCGGCAGCGCGGCCGGCCGCTGCAATATCAGAATGGCGGATGGATCAGTTATGTGATGACCGGCAGCGGGCCTGAGCCGCTCGAAACGCTGCGCTCGGAAATCGACTATGAGCATTATCTGACGCGGCAGCTTCAGCCTGTGGCGGATGCGATTTTGCCTTTGCTGAAGGATGATTTTGCTACGCTGGCTTCGGGGCAGAAGCAGTTGTTTTGAGGGGTTTTTTCTGTCTGCGACGCTGGGTGGGTTTTTTACTCTGCGCTGGCATCCGCGTTTGCGTTTTCTCGGCGCGGCCGGGTTGGGTGTGCTGGTCTTTTCACTGGCATCCGCGTTTTGTCTTCGTGCTTCAAGCGTCGCCCCTGTGCGGGGCGGAATGTCTTTTCGCTGGCTTCCGCGTTTGCGCTTTCTCGGCGCGGCCGGTTTGGTTGTTCTAGCCTTTTCGCTGGCATCCGCGCTATGCCTTCGTGCTCCACGCGTCGCCCCTGTGCGGGGCGGCACCTACTTTTCTTTGCCGCCGCAAAGAAAAGTAGGCAAAAGAAAGCGGCTCACACCGCCAACATTTCTTCTTGCCTGAGGGCCCCCAAAGGGTCTTACGCTTCACACGGCGGCATTTCTGTTCGCGTTCGTTGCCAACGCTTCGAATGACCGCCTCACCCACTTCAAACACCCGAACAAGAGCTAGGGGCAGCGAATGGTTTGCGCCGCCCAGGTGGCAAACTGTGTGTAGGTTGTCGCGTGGTATAGCTTGGCGCTCTTACAGGGTGGGACGCGTGCGCTATCGGTCCGGAGTGAGGCGTGTGTGGCGCGATGGCCTACACACAGTTTGCCACCTGGGCGGCGGTGGACTATCTGGCAAGGCATGCTGAAACGCGGGCGCGTGAAGCGGGTGAGGCGCACTGCAAGAACGCTGGCAACGAACTTGAACCGAGAAGTTGCCGCGTGAAGTAAGGGACCGGTTGGGGTCCCTCAGGCAGGAAGAAATGTTGGCGGTGTGAGCCGCTTTCTTTTGCCTACTTTTCTTTGCGGCGGCAAAGAAAAGTAGGTGCCGCCCCGCACAGGGGCGACGCGTGGAGCACGAAGGCATAGCGCGGATGCCAGCGAAAAGGCTAGAACAACCAAACCGGCCGCGCCGAGAAAACGCAAACGCGGATGCCAGTGCAGAGGCCAGAACAACCAAACCGGATGCCAGCGAAAAAACAAAATCACCACCCAGCGTCGCAGACAAAACCAAACCCAAACCTAACCACTCTGCTCAACAGGCACAACAACCACCTCAACCCGCTGCGCCCCGCGCAAAACACTCACACTCACAGAGCGCCCAATCCTGGACCCATCCAGCACGCGCTGCAGCGCATCGACCCCCTCAACAACCTGCCCATCAACCGCAACGATCGTATCATCCGTCCGCAGCCCGCCGAGCGCGGCGGGACTCCCCTTAACGATCTCCATCACCCGCACGCCGCTTTCCGACTCCAGCGCAAAATACCGCTGCACACGCCGCGGCAGCGCGAAAGTCGTACCCGCCACGCCGATATAAGCCCGCCGCACGCGCCCGTGCGCAAAAATCTGCATGATGACCCACTTCGCAGTATCGATCGCCGTCGCAAAGCTGATCGACTGCGCGCCCGGAATGATCGCCGTATTCACACCGATCACCTGGCCCGCGGAGTTGATCAACGGCCCGCCCGAATTGCCAGGATTGAGCGCGGCATCCGTCTGGATCACGTCATAGATCATGCGGCCCGAGTTCGACCTCAGCGAGCGGCCGAGCGCGGAAACCACGCCCGCCGTCACCGTCTGCTCGAGCCCAAGCGGATTGCCAACCGCGATCGCGATCTGCCCGACGCGCAGCTTGCCCGATTCGCCGAGCGCGACATGCGGCAGCGGCTCCGGCGAGCCGACACGCAACACAGCCAGGTCGCTGTGCGGATCGTCGCCGACCAGATCGGCGTCGAACTTCGTGCCGTCGGCGAGCTGCACGCGGATATGCGTGGCGCCGTGCACGACATGGCTGTTGGTCAGAAGATAACCATCGGGTGTGAAAATAAAGCCCGAGCCGGTGCCCGCACGCGCATGGCGCTCCGGCGCACCCGGCACGCGGCGCTCGACAGTGATGAAGACGACGGCCGCCCGCACCCGTTCGAGCGCATCGATGACGGTGCGCGAATAGGCGTCGAGGAGTGCGTCGTCTTCGGACGACCCGGCGGCAGCGGCGCCTGGCAGCGCACCCGACAGATCGTCGACAAAACGGGGACGGCTTCCCATGACAAGGCTCCGTATAAACGAGAGCCGCACATGCAGGGCAGGCAAGCCGTTTTCAAGCGCGGCCGCCGGCGAGGGAAAAACGACGAGGTCAGCCCGGGGAGAAAAGTCAGATAAGCCTGAGGTTGCGGATGCGGCCGATGCGAGGAGAACGTTCGAGTATCAGCTTCTCGATTGCTTCGGGCAGCAGCGCCTTGGGAATGTTCGACGGTACATCCGTCACCAGTTGCGACGGCACATTCACGATGAAGTCGTCGGGAGCGGTGACGAGGCTGTGCTCGTAGGTAACGCGGTAGTCCATGCTGGGTGCGAAAACGTAGATGATGTTGCGAAATCGTGGCGTCGGAAGGCGCGCCGCTATCGCGCGGGCGCATTCTTTCCGAGATCGTACCGCAGACCCGCAGCGCGCGCGGCACAGCATGCGCCGGCAATGTGCGCCGCCTAACGCCTAACGCCGAACACCAGCCACCGGGCTGCCCACGTGCCGCGCCACGCAAAAGCCGGACGGACGCTCACGCTTCCACATCCGGCTTCTTTGGGTCTCGATCATGTAATCGTTCTGGATGATTCACCGCCGTGCGGCCTGAGTTCACCCTGCCGCGGCCACGCGCTTACCGATGCCACCCGCCACGGCCCCAGCAACAGCTATAGCCGATGCCGACGTTCACCGACGGCCCCGCGTAGTACCCCGGCCCGTAGCCATAGCCGTAGGCCGGCGCGTATCCATAACCATACGGCGGCGCGACGACGCAGCCTCCCAAACCGATCGTCGCCACAGCGACGGCTGCTAGCGTCAGAAGCTTTTTCATGGTCGTTCTCCCTTCTCTTCTGTCATTTGAGCAGACGCTACAGAGGACGTGCGTGACCACTTGTGACGGTGCATTACGGCTCAATACGAACGCACAGCCGCCGCGCCTCACACCCGACCCGCGCAAGAAAGGCGCCCGCGCAACCCAGGGCCTCTACGTGCAGACCGCGCAATAACAGTTGCTTACCATTCGCCGGGACGTGGACAGGAAGCGGGCAGCCTGGTCGTTCGCAGGCACATTTCGATGACGGCGGTATGAATCCGAAATCGGCCTCTGTTCGACCGATTGAGCGCAGGCCCCACAGCGCACACTGCAGTCATGCCAGTGCACTGAGGAGCCTGAAATGTCTTCCCGTCATGACAGCAGCAACCCGTTCGAGCCCGACGCGCTCAACGCGCCGGAACGGAACAACCCGCGGGAATGCCCGGAGTCCGAGCTGATGCGCGGCTTGCAGCTCGCGTCCGACACGGTGCTGCGCCTCGCCACCGAGACGCACGCCGCCGTCGCACGTGGCGATGCGGTGAGCGCGGAACTGGCGCGCGTGTCGCTGGAGAAGCAGCTTGCACTGACCACGCAGCTGATCGACGAGCTTCTGTTCGACGGCGAGACGCAGCACACCACGCATTGACCGGCCGCCCCGCGCGACCGTGAGAACTGAACTTGACGGTAGCAACCCGGCAACAACCGCAGCGCCGACCGACTGAGACTGGAACTGGAAATGAACGTCTTGACCGTACTTCTTTGCATCTGGGCCATGGTGGCGTTGTGTGCAGTGTTGTTCATCCGCGGCGCGAGCCCGCGTGTCAAGCGTCCCAGCAAGGCGAAGCAGACGCGGTCGTCGCGCTTTTCGATCGCCGAGTAATCCTTCCGCCGGTACGGCGAGGATGCGCTGGCCATCAGCGCCCTCGCCTTCCGGCCAGCACTTTCCGAAACTGCTGTTCCAATAGACCGATAACGCGCGCCGCCGCGCGCTATCGCGCCCTTTTTACGGGTCAGCCCGCCGTCGCGCCTAGCGACGGCAGCGCCGCCCGCCCTTCCTGAGCCGCCGGCTCCGGCCAGCGCATACGCTCGACGGTGATCTGCCGTTGCGCCGCCTCGCCCACGAACGCATCGAGCGTGTCGCGGATATCCCGATCGATAAAATCAGCACGCTCCGCGTCGATCAGCACCGTCGCGCGGTCCGGAATCTGCGCGAGACAGCGCGTGAGCATCGGCTTCGACAGGAACGTCGCGTCCTTGCGCAGCACCAGCAGATAGTGATCGTCGTGACACGTCAGCGTGAACGTGCGCGACAGGTTCGAGCGCAGCGCGAGCACCGCGCTCGTCGCTATGCCGATGCCAATGCCGATCAGCAGATCCGTCGCGAGCACACCGGCAATCGTCGCCGCGAACGGCACGAAGCGGTCGACGCCTTCGCGCGCCATCGCCGTGAACAGCGCCGGCTTCGCGAGCTTGTAGCCCGTGTGAATCAGGATCGCCGCGAGACACGCGAGCGGAATCAGGTTCAGCACGGCCGTCAGCGCGAACACGCTCGCCAGCAGCAGCACGCCGTGAATCACGGCCGACATGCGCGTCTGCGCGCCCGCATTCACGTTCGCCGAGCTGCGCACGATCACGGCCGTCAGCGGCAGACCGCCAAGCACGGCCGCCACCATATTGCCCACGCCCTGCGCCTTCAACTCACGGTCCGGCGACGCGCGGCGGCGCTTCGGATCGATCTGTTCGACGGCTTCGAGGCTCAGCAGCGTTTCCAGACTCGCGACGATAGCGAGCGTCAAGCCGACGCGCCAGACGTGGCCGTCCACGAGCTGCCTGAAGTCGGGCATCGAAATCGCGCCCGTCAACGCGGCGAACGAATCCAGCGACACCAGCGACACCCGATGCTCAGCCGGCACCGCGAGCGCGGGCGCGAGCACATCGAGCGAGAGCGTCACGCCGATGCCGAGCGCGACGACCGCGAGCGGCCCCGGCAGCATGCGCACGATCGCGTAGCGCTTCGCGCGCGGCGTCTCCCACGCGAACAGCATCGCCACCGAGATGAGCGCGAGCGCAGTCGTCACCATCGACAGGTCACCGAACGGCGTCGCCAGCATGGCCGCGTGCGCGACGTTGGCATCCGCGCCGCTCACGAGCCCCACGCTGAGCGGAATCTGCTTGATGATCAGGATGATGCCGATCGAAGCCAGCATGCCCTTGATGACGGCGACGGGCACGAAGCTGGCGAGCTGTCCCGCGCGCAGCAGGCCGAAGCCGATCTGTAACGCGCCCGCGATCAGGACGGCGGCGAGAAACGCGGAGAAACTGCCGAGCGACGCGATCGCCGATACGACGATCACGACGAGGCCCGCCGCCGGCCCGCTCACGCTCAGATGCGAGCCGCTCAACAGCGCGACGACCAGTCCGCCGACGATGCCGGACACCAGCCCGGCAAACGGATCGACGCCGGACGCAGTGGCGATGCCGAGACACAGCGGCAGCGCGACGAGAAACACGACGATCCCCGCGAAGACATCGCTGCGCAGGTTCGATAAACGGGAAACAGGTGGAGTGTGCATGGTATCCGCAAGGTCGAGTTGAGCCACGCCGCCCGGCGACGCGCGCCGGCGGCTCGATGAACATGAACGTGAAAAGGCGTGAGTAAGTCTGAAAAGGGGCGTTGCCCGAACGTCGCTACGCGGCGTCGCGCACAGTGACGGATGGGGGCGGCTCGGCGTGCATAACGGCGATGTCGCGGGCTTCATCCATATCGGTGAGTTGCGTGATAAGCCCTGCGCGCAGCCCGAAAATCCAGCCGTGCACCTGCGGCGGACGCGGCGCGCGGCGCACGATGGGCGACTCGCGCAACAACCGCACCTGCTCGATCACGTTCAACTCCGCAAAGCGGTCTACGCGCTCGTCGAAATCCGCGATCGCATGCAGTTCGTCGCGATGACGTCCGGCGAGCTCGCGCAAACCGGCAATGCGCCGGTTCACGATGGGCAGCGCATCCGAAGGCGGCGACAGCGCGGCGCGCACGCCGCCGCAATGATGATGTCCGCAGATGATCACGTGCTCGACCTTCAGCGCATGCACCGCGTACTCGATCACGCTCGATGTGTTGCCGTCGTCGGAGGTGTAGAGGTTCGCGATGTTGCGATGGACGAACAGCTCGCCCGGCTGCGCGTTGGTGATGCGCTCGGCTGGCACGCGACTATCGGAGCAACCGATCCACAGGAAGCGCGGCTGCTGGCCGCGCGCGAGTTCCGTGAAGAACTCGGGCTCGCGCGCCGAGACTTCTTGCGACCACGCCAGATTGGAAAGCAATAAGCGTTTTGGATGATTCATCGATCGGGCTCCTGCCGGGTTCTGAATTGAACGGAGTCAGTCCATCACGGACAAACGTGATGGTGTTTACGAAAAGCTTACGGCAAGAAGGTTCCGAAAAAAAATCAACAAAAATCATTTGATGCCGCCTGCATCGGATGCCCTGAAAGCGTGCATACATGCGGCTTTCGGGCTTTTCCCCGGTTTTGATCGGGCGGTTGTACTGTGAGCTAGCGGAGCATTTCGGATCGGGATTTTTTCGTCATTGATTTCCGTCAAGCGTGCGGCGTCAGATCGCGTTTTCACACGTTCTGGTCACTTTTGACAGCGGTGTCAACGACGGAAATACGACGGAGAACCGGCGACGACGCGTCGCGATTCGATGGAAGAACTGAAAGTTTTGAAGCCCTCGAACAAGGGCTTCGATGTCACCGCAACGGGCCAGACACTCGCCGCCCGTTCGCGTCCTCATTGCGTACTTATTGTGCGCTGACCTCGATGGCGTCCACGCGGTCGCGATAGAACGCGACATGTTCCCGGATCGACTCGACCGCTTCGTACGGGCTTTCATAGCTCCACACCGCATTGACGGAACGCTCGCCGCCAGCGGGAATGCTGTAGTAGCTGCACTCGCCCTTGTACGGGCAATACGTCGAATGACCGGTGCGTTCGAGCAGCGACATGTCGACGTCCTTGCGCGGAATGTAGAGCACTTCCGGGTACGAGGCTTCATGGAAGGACAGCGCGTCGGTGCTGTCGGCGATCTTGTGTCCTGCCACGGACACGACCACGCGCGATCCGCTTTTTGCAATCGTGATGGGATGATCGGGTCCGGGAATCTTCACTGTCTTGTGCATGTCGACGTGTCCTTCCGATGGGAACAGGTTGTGGCCGGGCGGCGAAGTACCGTCCGAGTATGGTCGCCCGTCTTGCGATGTCAAGACAAGACCTTGCGCCGCGTGGCGGCTATCGGGCGTTTCCGCGCACGATCGGTGTGCATATGCATCGCCGGACAGCCTGATGCGGCAAGCGATTGGCGTCGTTTGCCGTATCCGTGCCGTCCCATTGTTTGAATTAGATAAATTGAGTGTTCATTTAGCTGGCATTTATCTGCCAATGGCAAGCCGTTAGGATGCACGCCATGCGACCGGTCATCCGTGCCGGCCGCGAAAGCTGATTGCAACGCTGTAATGCAGCGTGAAGCCGCTCCCATCGTTCGCCGTCAGGGCGCGGCGACGTGCGGCGCATGCGTTTTCGCCCGCGCGCAAGTGGCCGCAAGTGCGGCTGCCGGGTGGCCATCAAAAGCAGAACGTAAGGTTCTGCGTGATCGAATGAGCCGGCTCGAAGGGGCACGCTTTAACGAGGAGTCGACGTGAGCAGGATTGGAACTGCAACAGGCACTACGCCTGAACCCAGGCCTCGCGCCCACGCAAACCGGCGCGCGAACGGTGAGCCGGAATTGCGTCGCAAGGAAACGCTGTACGCCGACCTTCGGTCCGAGCCTGCAGGAGGCGGTGTTACGCCCGCCGCGCCCGCGCTGCACGACCCATGGACCGCGACGATTTCGCGGCTCGGCAAGTCGCCCGCGCAGGACAGCAAGCTCGCATCATCCGACAAATGCGACAAGGGCGCTTGCGCCGCGCGTCCCGCGCGCCGCAGCCCCACCGCCGAACGCGCGCAAGCGGCGGCGAGCCAGCATAGCGACGCGGTGATCACGTTCGTCGAGCGCTTCGGCGCGAAGTCGATTTCGATCACGTGGCGCGATTCGACGGCCGGCCGCTATACCGAGCAGTTGTGGGTGCGCCGCATTGCGCGCTCGCGCGGCGTGTGCGCGCTGACGGGCGCCAGCATCGTGCGCGGCGATGCCGTCTATGGACCGTTCAGCCGTCCGTCGAGCCGCCCGCGCAACATGTCGCAGATGATCCTCGCGGAACAGCTCGACGACCTCGAATGATCGACACGGCGCGTACGCGCTACACTTCGGACGCGCACGGCTAGCGTGCGACGCGCCGCCCGTGCTGACACGCCGGGCGGCGCTTTCAGTTCCGGAGACCTGCCATGGCTACACAAGCCGATGTGGCGCGCACGGCGCCCGTCAAGCTGCACTCCGCGTCGTCGGCGACGATCGACGGCACGACGAGTACGGGTGCAATGGACCGCTTCGGCTCGCTCAACATCTTCGTGCGCGCAGCCGAAACCCGCAGTTTCACGGAAGCAGGCCGCCAGCTCGGGATCTCGGCTTCCGCGGTCGGCAAGGCCATTTCACGGCTGGAAACACGGCTCGGCGCGCGGCTCTTTCATCGCAGCACGCGCAGCATCACGCTCACGCCCGAAGGCGCGCTGTTTCTTACGCGCTGCCAACGCATCTTCGAGGAGATCGAGGCCGCGGAGAGCGAACTCGCGCTCGCGCATGCAGCGCCGCGCGGCAAGCTGCGCGTGAGCATGCCGATGGTCACGAAGCTGCTGATGCCCGTGATCGGCGAGTTCATGAAGGCGTATCCCGAGATCATGCTGGACATCGACTTCAGCGACCGCATGGTCGATGTGATCGAAGAAGGTTTCGACGTCGTGATGCGCACGGGCGACGTCAACGACTCGCAACTGATCACGCGAACCATGGGCACGTATGTGCATCTGATCGTCGCGTCACCCGCGTACCTGGCGAAGCATCCGCCCCTCACGACGCCCGAGGCGCTCGTCCATCATGCGTGTCTTCAGCATCGTTTTCCGACGACGGGGAAGCTGCGCCGCTGGCCGCTCGAACGCGATGGCGAGTCGATCGATATCGACTTGCCCACGACCGCCATCGCAACGGCCGTCGAGCCTCTGATCGCGATGGCCGAGCAGGATCTCGGCCTTGCCTGCGTGCCGGATTTCACGGTGCGCGCGCAGGTGGAGAGCGGCACGCTCGTCCCGGTTCTGCGCGAATATTCGGGCGCGCTCAGCGTGTTTCGCGCGCTGTGGCCTTCGGGCGGGCAATTGACGCCGAAAATGCGGGCCTTCGTCGACTTCATGAGCGTGCATCTTTTTCCCGTGGAAGCCACTACCAAAGCACACTCGCGCAGCGACTGACTCCTTACGCGCGATGCCGTAACAGGCCGCAAATCGTACAATGTGTTCGCGTTGTTTTCGTCCGTTCACTGCTCACAGGTCACCATGCTTTCGCACGAACCGCTTCAGAAGCTCGACATCATCGCGCCCGGCAGCATCGGCGCACATCTTCCCGCGCACGTCGCTGAGTCCATCGAAGGCCGCGACATCGTCGTGTTCTCCGTCACCGACGACGCATCGGATACAGCCGACTTCAGCGCGCGCTACGGCTTTCCGATGGAAGACTGCGCGAACACGATCGTCGTCAAGTACAAGAAGGATGGCGGCGAGCATCTGGCCGCGATCGTGACGCTCGGCTCGCTGCGACTCGATGTCAACGGCGCAGTGAAAGCGGTGCTGGGCGCAAAGCGCATTTCGTTCGCGCAGCGTGAGCTCGCAACGGAACAGAGCGCGATGGAGTTCGGCGGCATCACGGCGTTCGGCTTGCCCGCGAACTGGCGCGTTCTCGTCGATGCCGGCGTGATGGAACGCCGGCAAGTGGTGATGGGCGCGGGCATTCGCAAGGCGAAGCTGTTGCTCGCGCCGTCCGTGCTCGAACAGCTCGACAACGTCGAAGTCGCGCAACTGACGTTGCCGCCCGACGCGCCGGCAGCGGCCTGAACGACGGCGCATTGAATCGCGCGCGAGTTCTTGTGCATTCAATGCGCCCCGCCGCCGACGTCAACGAGCAAAAAACCTCTCAGCCAAACAGCTTCGCCGCCGTCTTCGCGACCAGTTCGCCCTGATGCCGCGCGCCTTCCAGATCGATTGCGCTCGGCTGACGCGAACCGTCGGCCGCTGCGATCGTCGTGGCGCCATAAGGCGCACCGCCGACGATCTCCGTCATGTTCATCATCCCCTGATGGCTATACGGCAAGCCCACGATGATCATCCCCAGATGCATCAGGTTCGTGATGATCGAGAACAGTGTGGTCTCCTGCCCGCCATGCTGCGTACCCGTCGATGCGAACGCCGCGCCGACCTTGCCGTTCAGCGCGCCGCGCATCCATAGTCCGCCCGTCTGATCGAGAAACGCGGCCATCTGCGACGACATGCGCCCATAACGCGTGCCCGTGCCAACCACGAATGCATCGTATTGCTCGAGATCGGCGACCGTCGCAACGGGCGCCTGCTGATCGAGCTTGAAGTTCGACTTCTTCGCGATCTCTTCGGGCACGGTCTCCGGCACGCGCTTGATATCGACCTGCGCGCCCGCGGCACGCGCGCCTTCCGCGATGGCCTCCGCCATCTTTTCGATATGCCCATACGACGAGTAATAGAGAACGAGAACCTTGGCCATTGCGATCTCCTGACGAGTGTGCGAAGCCGGCACCGTTTGCCGTGGCACACACGATACTCCAGACGCGCGGCACATGTCTTCGCAGACGTTCGCAGCGCGCGAACGTATTGCATCGCAGCGCGCTGCGCGCCACAAGCTTTACGCCCCGTTACACAAGCGACATCGTCGTTTCACCTGCACGCGGGACCGGCCCCTAGAATGCCTTCGGCTGATTCATACATCACTGAAGGAGAACACATGATCCGTTTGCCCATCGCTTCCATCGTCTGTGCATCCACGACCAGTCTGTTGCTGTTCGCATCGGCGGTGAACGCGCAAACCACGCAACCGGCACAGGCCGCGTCCGCGGATTCCGTGCGGCTGCATGCAGCCGACCAGACCTTCGTCAACGACGGCACGCAAGCCGTCGCCACGCAGCGCGATGCCGCGCGCATCGCAACGTCGCGTTCGACGGACCGCGACGTGAAGGCATTCGCCGAAAAAGTCGCCGCCGACAACCTCACGATCGCCAATGCGCTGCGCGCAGCAAGCCCGCGGGGCGTCGACGTGCCGCACAACAACCCGGATACCGCGACGCTCGACAGCATCAAGAATCTGCGCGGCGCGGAATTCGACAAGGCGTATATCGAGCAGGTCGCATTGAGCGGCGAGCAGAAGACGCTGTCGGCGTTCCAGGCAGAGATCGCATCGGGACGTGACGCGCAGTTGAAGGAAGCCGCGCAGAAGGCGCTGCCCACCATCCAGGCGCAGTACGCGGCCGCGCAGGAACTCGCGAAGCGCAAGCATCTCGCGACGCAGTAAGCCCACGGCTCAAATAGAAGTAGACGTTCAGCAAAGCGCATCGCGGCATCGCCGCGCGATGCGCTTTTTTCATTCAGGCGTCGGCTCCACTTCCTTCGCGGACCAGCTGACGCTCGACACGCTCTTCTCCATGCTGATCCGGCTCGCCATCAATTCGAGCTTCGCCTGATCCTTCGGGTGCATGCGCAATGTCGCCGTCACCTGGATACGCGACGGATCGCCTTCGACATCCTCGCTCGTCAGACTCTGAAACGACAGCGGTTGCGAATACATCGAGTTCGAAAGCACCGTGCGAATGTGGATCTCGTCTTGTTCGCGGCATACGACCGTCAACACATATTCGCGCACGAGGTCCGCACTCGACACCGGCGTCGCGTTGATCGCGCGGCTCACTTCGCGCAGCACCGTGTTGGTCACGAGCACGACGACCGTGCCCGCGAGCGCCGGTCCGTAATGCCCCGCGCCGCACAGCACGCCGACGGCCGCCGAACACCAGAGCGTCGCCGCCGTATTGATGCCCTGGATCGAGCCCTTGTCGCGCATGATCACGCCGCCGCCCAGGAAGCCCACGCCCGACACCACATACGCGGCGATCTGCGTGACGCCCGCGACGCCATTGCCCGTCAGCATGCCGAGCGTGACGAACAGACAAGCGCCGCTCGCGACGAGCGTGATCGTGCGCAGTCCCGCGGTGCGCTGCCGCATCTGACGTTCAAGACCGATTGCGACGCCGCACGCGAACGCGGCGAGCAGTCTCCAGATGAAATCCGCTGACATATCGTTTGACTAGTTGATGCAGGACCGATGTGGGATGAAGCCCGGCGTTCGAGCCAGGCATGGGGACGATATCCTGAGGCCGCTGTGTATCAGGTCTGTGTTACGCGATCATGTTGGTCGCCAAATTAGTGCGATTGCCGCGACGTTCCTGGTGATCGACAAGCGGAAATGCCATCCGCATAAAACCAGTTGCGCGCTCAATCATGCCCCGTTGCGCCGCCAACCCCTGAGGCAACCTCACCGCTTTCCCAATCCTCCACGGTCAGAGTTTCCGAACGACCACCATTCTTGAGTCAAGTTTCCCGATTTCGCAAACGTTTGCGGTTTGCATATCAAGTTCGACGCGATTCTGCCGACAAATACGAAATAGCGTCAACGACTTCTGGGAGCAGCTCGTGAAGCAGCTTGCGTTTTGTATGGTTTTCGCCGCACTGGCCGGTTGCGCGCAATTGCCGGCCAATACGGCGCCGCAGGCGGACAAGCCGCCCGTGTCGAACGATGTCATCAGCTTTACGATTCCGCCCGACGCGCTCGGCGCACGCGATCCGCAACTGTCGGCCGTGCTCGCCAAGGCGGGCGCGCTGGCCGCTGCGCAGAAGCAGCCGACCACGATTCTCGTCACCGCCCTCGGCCAGGATCTGCCGTACCTGAACCAGGCGATCTGGCGTGGCGTGCCGTCGCAGCATCCGGCGAAGCTCAGCCTCGAGAACCTGACGGCGGGCGCGAATCAACCGTATAGCGTGTCGGTCCGGCCGACAGCCGCGACGCCATGAGGGAAAGCCACGTCATGTTCCGCACCGTCATCTGCGCGGCGAGCCTCGTTGCGCTCACCACGTTCATGAGCGAAGCCGCGCAAGCGGGTCAGCCGGCCGTCGCAGGCACGCTGTCGGCGAACGGCGCCGCCACGGCAAATAGCACCAATGGCGCGGCCGCCGCAGCAGCCGCAACAGCCGCCGCCGACAAGGTCTATCCGCCGCTGCCGACGCTCGCGATGCTGCCGCCTACGACCGACGACGACGAGCCGCTCGCCCCAAAACCCGCCGCGAAAAAGCGCAAGGTGCGCGCCGCCGTCGACGTGCGGCCCACCGCGCCCACCGCGCGCCTCGTCGTGTCGGACGCTTCGCGCACCTATCTGCGCTCGGTCGACAAGCAGCTCGACCTCGCGCTGGCGAAATAACCGCTGATTCGCACACTCGACGGAGCGTCACACGTGCTCAACCATCGACTCCGCGCCGCGCCCCGCTCGCTGCGCCCGCTCAAACGCGCACTGGGCGCGCTCGCACTTTCGCTTGCCTCGTTGACGTGCGACACGGCCCACGCCGACGATTGCTTCGAGCAGGCTGCTGTCTATCAGGGCGTCAATCCGCTGATCCTGCGCGCCGTCGCGTGGCATGAATCGAAAGGCGATCCCGCTGCAGTCAACCGCAACGCGAATGGTTCGATCGACGTCGGCCAGTTGCAGATCAACTCCGTGCATTTCAGCGATCTGAAGCGCCTCGGCATTCCGCATCGCGCGCTCACCGATGCTTGCGTGAACATCTATGTCGCCGCGTGGCTCATGAAGCAGAAGATGGTGAAGTACGGCAACACGTGGCGCGCGATCGGCGCATATCACTCTGAGTCGCCGAAAGAGCGCGACGCTTACGCGCGCAGCATCCAGAAGATTCTCGTCGCCTGGGGTGAACTGCTGCCTGCGTCGCACTGAGGACGACGGCGCGCGCTTATTGGCGCGCTCACTTGCGGGATTTGGTAAGCCGGTGCCCGAGGCCGAGATTGGTGGCGATCTGCCATGTGTAGACACGCGAGTAGCTGACACCGAACTGGGCGCGTATCAGCTCGCGCAGACGGTTGCTGGTCCATGCATCGGACGGAAAGCCGTGTATACCCGCGGGCCCGCTCAGCGCAGCCGCGATCCACTGCATCGCGGCCTCGTCGAGCACCGACGAACGGCCACCCACACTCATCTGCCGCAACGACTCCAGCCCGCCCTCGTTCACGAGCGCGCGATATTTGCGCACGGTGTTCTCGGAGATATGCAGCTGCGCGGCGATGTCGCTAACGGACGCGCCTTCCATCAGCATCTTGCCCGCCGCGAGCCTGCGCATGACAGTCGGCAATGCTTCGTTTCGTGAAGGCATGAGCGGTCTCGCTGACGGTCGGACGACGAAAGCCCAAGGTGCCGCATAACGGGCCTGCGTGGCAGATGACATGACATAAAAAACCAATATATGTTCCAAGCCCTGTTGTGTCGGCTATCCGTAAAATTTCATGAATATCGAAAAATCATTTGCGGATTTTATTGCGTTTCATTTAACGGCAATAAACAGTCAAACCATTTCGATCAACAGTACAAAGTCCTCGTATTTTTTTCAAGAGCATTACATTGCGCCTTGAACTTACCGAAATCGTTTGCTAGCATGCTGTAACCGTTACTCGCATCGAGTGCACTCCAGCCTGACAATCCGCACTTTGGTCCGTGCGCCTGCTACGTTTTCAAGGGAACGTTGTATGGCAAGATCTGGCTACAAAATCGAACACCTCGATTGCATCGCCAATAGTATTTACTCATGCTTTGTTTGCCGCTCTAAAAAGCGGCGTGTATGTGCATGCTCAAAAAAATGCTTTTGCATAATTGAGTTAAATCAATATTCCAGCGACGCGAAACAATTTCATCTATAAACGGCATAGCCGATTAATCGCAATAGCCTGTCGCGCAGCATGCGTATTGCTCGCGCGACGGCGCATCACGCGAGGAGGTCAAGATGGAAGCCGAACGGGTCGAGCGCATCGTGCTGGCATTGCGACGCGCCGCGGAACATGAGCGTCTCCTCAGTTATCAGCGCTTTCACGCCATGTTCGGCGCGGGCGATCCGCTCACCGTCCGCTACGACGCACTCGAGCGCGCCATCGCGTCGCTCGGCGAGGTGTCGGCCATCGACTATGGCGTGCTGCTCGCGCTGAGCAACGGCTTGCCCGGCCCCGACTTTTTCCGCCGCTACCAGAAGCATCGCTATGCCGATTACGTCGCGGTAATGGGACCGCCCATTCATCGCCAGTCGGTCAAGCGCAAGCGCCTGCTGGTCGAGGCGGAACGACGCCGCGTCTATGAAGATGCAAGAAGAAAAGCGGCCAACCACGTCGCTGAACCCGCCTGAACCTGCCTGACCCCAGACGCCGGTTTCGAGCCCAGCTTCGTCGCGACCAATCGGCCCACGGACCGCAGGCCCATTCTACCGAGGAGTCTCCTATGCAACTTGCAGCTCGCCGTCCGGTTCGCATCCTGGCCATCGCAGCCGCATGTGCTGCGCTCGCCGCGCCCGCCATCGATGCTCGCGCGCAGGACAATCCGGCGTCCTCGCCCACCCCGAATGCCATCGGTACGGCCGCCGTCGCTGACGTCACGGCGCACATCGTCAAGATCGACGCCGACAACAACGAAGTGACGATACGCGGGCCGCGCGGCGAGACGACGATCGTCGACGTCGATCCCGATGTCGGCGACGTGAAGAAGCTGAAAGTCGGCGACGAGGTGCATATCTCGTACAAGGGCGCGCTGCTGCTAATGGCGGACAAGGTCGACGCGAAGGGCGTGCGTTCGCGCGTCGAATCGCAAACGACCACACCCGTGCAAGGCGGCGCGTCGACGCAGACGCGCCACGTCGAGGTGGTCGCGACCGTGCAGAAGATCGACCGCAAGAAGCGCGAGGTAACGCTGCGCGGCCCTCAGCACACCGTGGTCCTGCAAGTCTCGCAGGACGTGCCACTTAAGAAAATCAAGGTTGGCGACAGCATCCGTGCGACCTACGTGTCCGCGACGGCCGTGCAGATTACCCGCAACGGTACGCCGATCAAGTAAGCGCGCGTTTGCACGACTCCGTCTCGCCATGCTGGCGAGACGGAGTCGTAGATCATCTCGCAGTCCCGCACAATCAACCCGATGCCTATTGAACCCTGGAATTCCCCGAAGCGCCGCGCGCGCCGCAAAATGATCTGGAGCAAGGCGCACGTCGTGCTGGCTGCGATCGGCACCTTGTCGGCCGTCGCCGGTATTGCCGTCGCGATCAACGGCGGGCTCGAATTCAACCGCACGAAAGTCTTCGTCGGCGTCGGTATCATCGTCGTGTCGACGATCCTCTACGTGTCGATGCTGTTCGTCGACGACTAGCGCAGCCGCGCTTACACGACGAGCGTCGCCACGCGATTGCGTCCGCCGCTCTTCGCCTTGTACATCGCGCGGTCGGCTTCGTCGACGAGCGTACGTCCGAGGCCGTCGAGATCGGCGCCTTGCTGCATCGCATGCGCGGATACGCCGATCGACACCGTCAATGGAATGCGCGCGCCGTCGTCCGCGCCATCGTTATCACGCAGGTCGAGTTGCGCGACGGCTGCGCGCATGCGCTCGGCCACAACCAGCGAATCCTTCAGGTCGCCTTGCAGCAGCACGGCAAACTCTTCGCCGCCGTAGCGCGCGATCGTATCGCCGAGGCGCGTCTGCTTGCGCAGGCAGGCGCCGACCATGGCCAGCGCGCGGTCGCCGACGGCGTGACCGTGCGCGTCGTTGATCGGCTTGAAGCCGTCGATATCGATGAACAGGCAGCCCAGCGGCAGCCGGTAGCGCGATGCGCGCGTCGTTTCTTCGCGCAGGCGTTCGTCGAAATAGCGGCGGTTGGGCAGACCCGTGAGCGCGTCGGTTGCGCCAAGGCGTTCGAGCTGCTCGCGATGCGCGACGTTATCGAGGCTCGCCGCGACGATCACGGCGAAACGCTCCAGCATGTCGGTCGCCATGCCGGGCGCAAAGCGGCTTTCGTTGTCGCTCGCGAGGCATAGATAGCCGCTCGGCTGTCCGTTCGTCGCGAGCGGCAACAGCGCGATGCTGGCAGGCCGCGGGTCGCTGCCGAAGCACGCATTGATCGCCGCGTCGTCCATCGCAGCGGGCGTGCCGAGCCACGGACGGCCCTGAGAACAGAGCCGCGCGGCGGCATCGCCCATCTCGCGCGAGGTCTTCAGCGACGACGCGGCGGCCATCCCATTGTTCTCGTTGCTTCGCCGGTTCGCGTTGCTCGCGTGCCGCAACGCCAGTTCGTGCAGCAGCGGCAGCGTGTCGTTGAGCCACAGCGTCACGCGCTCCAGTCCGAATTCGCGTGGCAGATAGTCGAGCAGCACACGACAAAGCGACGGGAAATCCTGCGCGCGGATCAACTGAAGCTCGACATCCTGGAAGCGGCGCAACGTGCGTTCGTTGCGCTGCACCGTATCGACGAGTGCGCGAAGGCGAATGGACTGGGGCGTGTGTGTTGTGCTCATCTGGGCCGTGGCATTGGGGCCCGATACAGAGGCCCAACGTCTGGTTATCGGCCTCGAAGCGCATTTGCTTGAGGCCGATGCATGCAACCAGCCTGTTCAGATGTGTTTGCAACGAATGCGCTTACGAGCGCCGGCCGAGCGCTTCGTCGATTTTGCGGTCAGTGTTGTACTGGCTGAGCGCATACACGGACCAGATCGCCGCCGGCAGCCAGCCGATGATCGTGAGTTGCAGCACCAGGCAGATGATCCCGGCGAACGGCCGGCCAATCGTGAAGAACTGGAACCACGGCAAAAGCAGAGCAAGCAACAGACGCATTGACATTTCCTTCTGGTTGAAAAACTTCGGTTACACGTTGCGGCGCACGTGTACGGCTGTTCCATAGCACAGCACTTCCGTCACGCCCGCGCCGATCTCCGTCGCATCGTAACGCATGCCGATTACGGCATTCGCGCCGAGCGTCACCGCTTCGGCCAGCATGCGCTCGTAGGCGTCCTGCCGCGCGCGTTCGCACAGCGACGTGTACAACGAGATATTGCCGCCAAAGATGGTCTGCAACCCCGCGCCGATCGCGCCCACCACCGAGCGCGAACGCACGATGATGCCGCGTGCGATGCCCAGCGACGTATCGACGGTATAGCCGGGCAAATCGAAGGCCGTGGAGACCATGTTTCGTTCGATCATGTCGTTCCCTTCCCTGTTGTAGCTGTTTCGATCAGCGTCCCGCCGCCCACAGCAGCGACAGACCGGACGACAGCATCAGCCCGTCGACGACCAGCCTGAACGTGCCGGGACTCATGCGCACGACGATGCGCCGCGCGAAGAACGCCCCCGCCATCAGCGCGGAACCCGTGATCAGGCCATCCAGCACGACGTGCAGCGGCAGCGCGCCAAAGTGGTTGAAGGTCGCAACCTTCGCGGCATAGACGGCGAGCGAGCCGGCCGCTTCCGTCGCGAGAAACGCGCCTTTCACGAGGCCATAGCCCATGAACACAGGCACCGTGATCGGCCCCGTCGAGACCACGATGCCCGTCAGAAAGCCGACGGGCGCACCGATCGCCGCCAGGTGCCACGGCGAGAAGCGCACCGAACGACGCGCAAGCCAGCGGCGCACCGGCACCATCGCGACGAAGAAGAGGCCGAGCGCGATCTCAACGGCATGCGGCGGCAGCGCGAGCAGCGTGCGCACGCCGAGCGCCGCGCCCGGCACGGCGGTCGAACAATACGCGCCGCAGGCGCGCCAGTCGATCTCGCGCCACCACGCGAGCACCTTGCCGAAATTGCCCATGATCGCCGCGATCGCCATGATGGGCACCGCCTGTTGCGGACCAAACAGCATCACGAGCACGGGCATCAGCATCATCGACGAGCCCGTGCCGATCACGCCGCTCAGCGTGCCCGCCGCGAGGCCGACGGCGAGAACCAACAGATAACCCATGGGCATCCCCGAAAAACGTGTTGGCGCCATGCTACTGGAAAATGGCGGCACATCAGCCAAACCTATGACGAATCCCGCTCGCCAGATTTTTATTTTGGCCGCGTTGCTGCATCCAATTGCTGCTACAACTCGTATTGCATACGAGCGCAGCTCGCGCTTTTTTTGTCTGCGGAATGCGCGTGTAGCGATGCGCGTATCGACGTGTGCGGCATAGACCCGAAGGGAAGCGCGATGTTGAGTGAATCCAACAGAATGTTCGTTGCGGGCGGCCTGCTGATCGGCGCGCTGGCGCTTGCGACGCTCGGGCTTCGGTTCGGCAACCGCGAGTCGGCTGCGAAGGATACGGACGGCCGCGTCGATAGCGCCGTGTCGTCCGCCGCGCGCCCCGTAACGCCCGACGCGCCTGTCGACGATTCGCGCAACGCGGGCATCGCGCGCGTGTTGCAGGCGGTACACGACAGCCTGCAACGCGGCGACCTCGCGTCCGCGCACGTGCTGCTCAACGCGGTACTGACGATGCGCAGTGACGAGCCGCAAGCGCTGCTGCTGCAAAAGGAACTGGCCGTGCGCGAAGCGCAGGCGCGCGAAATGCGGTCGGCAACGTTGAATGAGCAAAGCGCTGCGCAGCCGCTTGTGCGCGCTCATGCGTCCGCGAAGACGACGCATGCGCGGTCGGCAACGTCACGCCATGGGACGGACACTTCGGACCCTGACCAACCCGCAATCGAAGCAGCGCCGCTCGTCGATATCCGCTCCGACAGCGTGAAGGACAATGCAACCGCAAGCGATCACGCGGCCAACACGGCTCCGCTTCAACCTGAGGCGCAGCCGGAACCGGTGATCGCATCCGCGGTGCAAACTGCCGCGACAGTCGCCGAACCCGTCGAGCAGCCGCCGGCACCTGCTCTGCCATCGATGGCGCAAACGCACGAGCCCACTGCTCCGCCCCCCGCCGCCGCACCCAGCGACGCACCAAAGACACGCGCCCAGGTGCGTGACGAACTCAGTCGCGCGCGCAAGAACGGAACGATGTCGCGCTTCGGCAATCCCGATCCCTATGGTCCAGGCGGTTCGCCGAGAGACAACACGCAGCCTTCGATCCGGACCTGGTAGCCTTCCGCAGTCCGGTCTGCATTGCGAACCATAAACATAGGCTAACTGGCTCGCGTGCGCGCTTTTTCTCCCGCTGATACTTCACACAATCTTTAGTGGTTAACCCGGAACAACTCCTTCAGAATCTATTTCACAATAGACATAAACCTCGCGCCAGATCGCCTGCCAGAGCCAACTGGCGAATCCGTCAAGCTCGCTATACAATGGTCCGCTATGCGAACCATCACCCCGAAGCCGATTGACACGGAGTTGAGCGACATGACAGCATTCGCCCCAGACACCAAAGCGGGAGACAAGCGCGACATGCGTCCCAACCAGCCGCCCGAGCACCGCGACATCGCGCGTTTCGACGACGAACCGTACGAAACCGATCGCCAGTTCGTCACAGCGCTGGCGCGCGGCCTCGAACTGCTGCGCTGTTTCGGCCTGAAGGAACGGCATCTCGGCCTGACCGAACTGGCGCGCAGAACGGGCCTGCCGAAAGGCACCGTCGCGCGGCTCGCCGGCACGCTCGCGAAGCTCGGCTATTTGCGCTACGACGAACCGCTTGGCAAGTACAGCCTCGGCACGGGCGTGCTGTCGCTCGGCTACGCGATGTTGTCGAACCTCGACATTCGCGACCTCGCGCGGCCGCTGATGCAGGAGCTCGCCGAATACGCGGGATGCTCGGTGGCGATCGGCGTGCGCGACCGGCTGTCCATGATGTACGTCGAGTGGGTGCGTAGCAGCGCGCCGATCACCGTGATGCGCAGCATCGGCACGCGTCTGCCGATTGCAACGACATCTATGGGCCGCGCGTATCTCGCCGCCGCCACCGATGCCGAACGCAACGCGGTGCTCGACCAGGTGCGCGCGCAGGACGAACCTGCCTGGCCGCGCATTGAAAGCGGCATGGGCGAAGCAATAAAGGATTACGCCACACGCGGCTTCTGCCTGTCGTATGGCGACTGGGATGCGGACATCGCGAGCGTCGGCGTGCCGTTCATGGCGCCCGATGGCACGCAGATGGCCTTCAATTGCGGCGGGCCCGCCTTCGTGCTGAGCCGCGACAAGCTGGAGAACGACATCGGCCCGCGCCTCGTGGCCCTTGTCAAACGTGTGGAGGCCGCCATCGGGCGGCGATGAAGAAGACCCGGCGCGGCGCACTTCACGCGTTCATTAGAGCGCGATAGGCAAACCGCGTCATAGCACACAGGTAAAACGATGATCCGCGATCAGGAAACACTGTCCATTCTTCTCGACTCGCTGTCGCGCTTCGTGCGCGAGCGTCTCGTGCCCGCCGAAAACGAAGTCGCCGAAACGGATGAGATCCCCGCCGGCATCGTCGGCGAGATGCGTGAACTCGGTCTCTTTGGGCTGTCGATTCCCGAGGAATACGGCGGTCTCGGACTCACAATGGAAGAGGAAGTGCTCGCCGCGTTCGAGATCGCGAGGACCTCGCCTGCGTTCCGCTCGCTGATCGGCACGAACAACGGCATCGGCTCGCAGGGACTCATCATCGACGGCACCGATGAGCAGAAGCACTACTATCTGCCGAAGCTCGCGTCGGGTGAACTGATTGCGTCGTTCGCATTGACGGAGCCGGGCTCGGGTTCGGATGCCGCATCGCTGCGCACGACCGCTGTCCGCGACGGTGACCACTACGTGATCAACGGTACCAAGCGCTTCATTACCAACGCGCCCGAAGCGGGCATCTATACCGTGATGGCGCGCACCAACACTGAAATCAAAGGCGCGAGCGGCATCTCGGCGTTCATCGTCGAGAAAGGCACGCCCGGATTGTCGCTCGGCAAGATCGACAAAAAGATGGGCCAGAAAGGCGCGCATACCTGCGACGTGATCTTCGAGGACTGCCGCGTGCCTGCGGCGAACATCATCGGCGGCAAGGAAGGCGTCGGCTTCAAGACGGCGATGAAAGTGCTCGACAAGGGGCGCCTGCATATCTCGGCGATCTGCGTCGGCGCCGCCGAACGCATGCTCGACGATGCGCTGCGTTATGCGATGGAGCGCAAGCAGTTCGGCCAGCCGATCGCCGAGTTCCAGCTCGTGCAGGCCATGCTCGCCGACAGCCGCGCGGAAATCTACGCCGCGCGCTCGATGGTGCTCGATGCCGCGCGCCGCCGCGATGATAAACAGGACGTATCGACGGAAGCATCGTGCTGCAAGCTGTTCGCGTCGGAGATGTGCGGCCGCGTCGCGGATCGCGCGGTGCAGATTCATGGCGGCGCGGGTTATGTGTCCGAGTATGCCGTCGAGCGCTTCTATCGCGACGTGCGCCTGTTCCGCATCTACGAAGGCACGACGCAGATCCAGCAACTGGTGATCGCGCGCAACATGATTCGCGACGCGAGCCACTAGCCTGGATAGAACATTCGATCAAGGCGGGCAATGCAATCCCCTTGATCGAAGTCAACGCTTCACTTCCACACATCCTCGCTGGCATATTTCAGATTGCCAGAAAAATCATCCCGTCCTACACTGGGTTGTTGACGCAACGCAACAAGCACCGGATCACGCAACGTGCGTGTCCGATGTTCGCATTCATCAATGCGTCACACTTCTGCCATTTTTATCGCTGATCTTGATCGAAGCCGCGCCTCGTCGAGGCGCGTTGATGTCTCGCCCTGGTTTCAGGCCGTGCGACTCATTGCGACGATGCTCGCGCGTCGGGTAAGCGCTTCATGCGCGCATCGCGTGTGCATGTGAGCCTCGCGTGAGACCGCGGCGCCGACCCATTGAGGGAGCAGATGCGACCATGAATCAGTCTCAACCGAACGCCGCTACACCTGACACATTCGCGCCTTCGATGCCCTTCGCATCGATGCCGGGCAATCTGTTCGCGCAAGGCTACGCCTACGCCGTCGACACATGGCAGCGCAGCGTGCTGTTCGCCGACGTGATGCGCGAACGCGGCAATCAGTATCAGGCGCACATGCAGGAGCGCGTACCCAACGTGCTCGACTTCGGCACCGAGCTCATCGTCGATGGGCGTACGCTGCCGCGCCCCGTCAATTACGGGCTCGTGCGCATCGTCGCGCCGGATGATCTGAAGCCCGACCGCGACCTTGCGGAAGGACATGATCCCGGCCGCCTGCGTCCGTTCGTGGTCGTCGATCCACGCGCGGGACACGGGCCCGGCATCGGCGGCTTCAAGCGCGACAGCGAAATCGGCGCTGCGTTGCGCGCGGGTCATCCCTGCTATTTCATCGGCTTCCTGCCCGACCCCGTGCCAGGACAAACCGTCGAAGACGTGATGCACGCGGAAGCCGCGTTCCTCGAAAAAGTCATCGAACTGCACCCAAACAGCCCCGGCAAACCCGCCGTGATCGGCAATTGCCAGGCAGGCTGGCAAGTGCTGATGACGGCCTCGATGCGCCCCGACCTGTTCGGCCCGATCGTCGTCGCGGGCGCGCCCGTGTCGTACTGGGCCGGCTGGCGCGGCAAAAACCCGATGCGCTATTCGGGCGGCATGCTCGGTGGCTCGTGGCTGACGGCGCTCACCGGCGATCTCGGCGATGGCCGCTTCGACGGCGCGTGGCTTGTGCAGAACTTCGAGAACCTGAACCCGGCGAACACGCTGTGGACCAAGCAGTACAACCTGTACACGAGCATCGACACGGAAGGTCCGCGCTATCTCGGCTTCGAAAAGTATTGGGGCGGCCACGTGTTTTTGAACGCGGGCGAAATGCAGTACATCGTCGATAATCTGTTTGTCGGCAACCGCTTCGTCAGCGGCGAGATCGTGACGTCGGAAGGCGTGCGGCTCGATCTGCGCAATATCCGCTCGCCCATCGTCGTGTTCTGCTCGTATGGCGACAACATCACGCCGCCGCCGCAAGCGCTCGGCTGGATCACCGATCTCTATCGCGACGACGCCGATCTACTCGGCCACGACCAGACCATCGTCTACGCGACGCACGAAAGCATCGGCCATCTCGGCATCTTCGTGTCGAGCAGCACAGGGAAGAAAGAACATCGCGAGTTCGTCAGCAATATCGATCTGATCGACCTGCTGCCGTCGGGCCTGTACGAAGCGCACATGGGCGCGAAGACGGACGCGACGCCTTACGCGGAACTCACGCAAGGCCAGTATGTGCTGTCCATTTCTCCACGCACCATCGCCGACGTGCGCGAGATCGTGCAACCCGACCCCGAAAGCGACCGGCGCTTCGCCACGGCTGCGTATCTGTCGCGCGTCAATCTCGGCCTGTATCGCAGCTTCATGCAGCCGTGGGTGCGCGCATGCACGACGCCGTGGACAACGGATCTTTCGAGCAAGCTGCATCCGCTGCGCGTCACGTACGAACTGTGGTCCGATCGCAATCCGTTTGCGTCGTCCGTCGCGAAGGCGGCCGAAAGCGTGAAGGAAGCGCGCGCGCCCGTTGCAGCCGACAACCCGTTCCTGCAGATGCAGACGGCCATGTCGAATGCCGTCATCGCGTCGTTCGATCTCTATCGCGACATGCGCGACGCCGCCGTCGAGCAGATTTTCGAAACCGTTTATGGCGCGCCCTGGCTGCAAGCCTTCGCGGGCCTTCCGCCGCGTAGCGACAGCGAAGCAAACGCCGCGTTGACGGAACCCGGCGACACCGAAGAGCGCGAAGCGTCGATCGTCGCGGAACATGAACGTCTGCGCCACGACATGACGGAAGGCGGTCTGCTCGAAGCGAGCGTGCGCGCGCTGCTGTATGTGAAGCGCACGCATGGCGAAGCGGACGAGCGCCGCTTCAACCTCGCGCGCGAAATGCTGAGCAAGCTGTCGGATCAGGGCATTCTGGCGTTCAAGCATGTCGTGCGGGAACAGGCCGCGCTGCTGCGCCTCGATAGCGAGGCGGCGATCGACGCCTTGCCGGGCCTGCTCGCGAGCGCGCCGCCCGACAACATCCGCACCGCCGCGCGCGACATCGACAAGCTCAGCACGGTGCTCACGCTCGACGACCACGAGCGCGCCGATCTTGCACGCGTACTGACGATTTTCGAATCGGCGTCGAAGAAGAAAGCGTCGCGACGCGCGGAGCCCGCGCGCCAGCAGGTCGAATGACAGATGACATCCGCATGCGCGAGTGGACGGTCACAGTCCACCGCGCACGACAGGCACTCCGATCGCCTCACCTACGAGGGCACTGAAGATGGAACACAAGCGCGAGAAATACGAGCGTCTGGTCGCCTTTGCCGCCACGCTTCCGCCGACGCCTACGGCCGTCGCGCATCCTTGCGATCACGATTCGCTGTCGGCCGTCATCGAAGCCGCGCGGCTGAAACTGATCGCGCCGATACTGGTCGGCCCGCGCGCGAAAATCGAAGCGGCCGCGAAGGAAGGCAATCTCGATCTCGGCGATCTGCCCATCGTCGATGCGGCGCATAGCCATGCCGCTGCCGAATGCGCGGTGCAGCTCGTGCATGAAGGCCGTGCGCAGGCACTGATGAAAGGCTCGCTGCACACGGACGAGTTGATGGGCGCCGTGGTCGCGCGCGCCACCGGCCTGCGTACCGAGCGGCGCGTGAGCCACTGCTTCATCATGGACGTGCCGGGTCGGGCTGAAGCGCTCATCATCACCGACGCCGCCGTCAACATCACGCCCACGCTCGATGAAAAACGCGACATCGTGCAGAACGCAATCGACCTCGCGCATGCGCTGCGTTTTCCCGTTGTGCGCGTCGCGATCCTGTCGGCGATGGAAACCGTCAACTCCAAGGTCCCATCGACACTCGAAGCCGCCGCGCTGTGCAAGATGGCCGACCGCGGCCAGATCACGGGCGGCATACTCGACGGCCCGCTTGCGCTCGACAACGCGATCAACGAAGAAGCCGCGAAGATCAAGGGCATCGACTCGCCTGTCGCGGGTCATGCGAACGTGCTCGTCGTACCCGATCTCGAGGCAGGCAACATGCTCGCGAAGAGCCTGACGTTTCTCGCGGGCGCGGATGCCGCCGGCATCGTGCTCGGCGCGAAAGTGCCCATCATTCTCACGAGCCGCGCGGATTCCGTCATCACGCGGCTCGCTTCGTGTGCCGTTGCGTCGATGGTCGCGCTCGCGCGGCGCGAGCAACCCTCTTCCGCCATCGTTTGACACGTCTTGAGGGAGTGGCATGGACGTCATCCTCGTCATCAACGCGGGTTCGTCGAGCATCAAGTTTCATGCGTTCGAAGCGCAAGGCGCGCAGCTCGAACCCATTGCAGGCGGCAAGATCGAAGAGATCTACACGAACCCGCGCTTCACCGCGAAGCGGCAAAACGGCGAAGTCATCGAAGACAAACGCTGGCCCGAAGGCGAGCGGCTCGGGCACGACAACGCGACCGCATTTCTGCTCGACTGGCTGCGCAGCCATGGCGAAGGGCGCGCGACGCTGCTCGCGGTTGGCCATCGGGTCGTGCATGGCGGCGACAAGTATTCGAAGCCCGTGCGCGTCGATGCGCAGGTGATGCAGGATCTCGAAGCGCTCGTGCCGCTTGCGCCACTGCATCAGCCGCACAATCTCGCCGTCATCCGTTCGATCATGGCGCGCAATGCGCAGGTGCCGCAGATCGCATGCTTCGATACGGCGTTTCATCACACGCAGCCCGCTGTAGCAACGCGCTTTGCCTTGCCGCCTGATATTACGGAGCGCGGCGTGCGGCGCTATGGTTTTCACGGGCTGTCGTACGAATACATCGCGAGCGTCCTGCCGCAAATCGACGAGCGCGCCGCGAAGGGCAAAACCGTCGTGCTGCATCTGGGCAACGGCGCGAGCATGACGGCCTTCGACCAGTGCAAAAGCATCGCGAGCACGATGGGCTTCACGGCCGTCGAAGGACTCGTGATGGGCACGCGCTCGGGCAGCCTCGATCCCGGCGTCGTTCTGTGGATGCTCGAAGAAGCGGACATGGATGCGCGCGCGATCGAATCGCTGCTCTACAAGCGCTCTGGTCTGCTCGGCGTGTCCGGCATTTCCAGCGACATGCGCACGCTGCTCGCGAGCGACGATCCGAAAGCCGCCGAAGCCGTCGAACTGTTCTGCTATCGCATTTCGCGCGAACTCGGCTCGCTCGCGGCGGCGCTCGGCGGACTCGACGCGATCGTGTTCACTGCGGGCATCGGCGAACGCGCGGACCCGGTGCGCAAGCGCGTGGGCGAGCTGGCGGCGTGGCTCGGCGTCTCGCTCGATGAAGCGGCGAACCAGCGGCATGGTCCGCGCATCAGCAGTCCGACCAGCGCCGTCGACGTATGGGTGATTCCGACCAACGAAGAACTGATGATCGCCCGGCACGCGCTCGGCCGGCTGGAGGGGTAAGCATGGACACGTCAACGAGCCAGGTGATGGCGCAACACAAGGTGCTGGTCATCGGCATCGCAAACGAGCATTCGATCGCGTACGGCTGCGCGCGCGCATTCCGCGAGCTTGGCGCCGAACTCGCGATCACCTATCTGAATGAGAAGGCGAAGGCCTACGTCGAGCCGCTCGCGCAGGAACTCGGCGCGTCACTGCTGCTGCCGCTCGACGTGTCGAAGCCCGGGGAACTCGAAGCGGTGTTCGATGAGATCCGCGCGACGTGGGGACGGCTCGACGTCGCCGTGCATTCGATCGCGTTCGCGCCGAAGGCCGATCTGCAGGGCGGCCTGCTGAACAGTTCGGCGGAAGGCTTTTCGGTGGCGATGGACATTTCGTGTCATTCGTTCATCCGCATGGCGCGCCTCGCCGCGCCGCTGATGGACGAAGGCGGATCGCTGTTCGCAATGAGCTATCTGGGCGCGACGCGCGTCGTGCCGAACTACGATCTGATGGGGCCCGTGAAGGCCGCGCTCGAAGCGTCGTGCCGGTACCTGGCTCACGAACTCGGACCGAAGCGCATCCGCGTGCATCCCATTTCGCCGGGACCGCTGAAGACGCGCGCCGCGTCGGGACTGAAGGACTTCGATCTGCTGCTCGCCGAAGCGGCCGAGCGAGCGCCCATCGGCGAACTCGTCGACATCATGGACGTCGGCTACACCTGCGCGTTCCTCGCGACGCCCTACGCGCGCCGCATGACGGGCAACACGGTGTTCGTCGACGGCGGCGTGAGCATCATCGGCTGACCGGTACAAAAATGAAACTGTTGATCAGCGGTCTGCCGCAAAAAGCCTCGCTCGATGAAGTGAAAGCGCTCGTGTTCCGCTATTCGCACGCGGACTGCCGCGATATCGAACTGGTCGGCGAAGCTGACGAGCACCCCGCCGCACTCATCGCCATCAAGGGCGCCAACTGGACGACGCTGAACTATATACGGCGACGCCTGCATGGCATGTACTGGCATCGCTGCCGGCTGTCGGTGCAGGTGCTGTCGTTCTGGGACGTCAGCGAAGCGGCCGAGGCGCGCCGCCAGACACGGACCGCGTTGCCGGGGCCCGTCTAGATAGCGGATTCAGACCGCGGGCGGATTGGTCGTCGAAAAGCTATAACGCGCGACACGCCAGATGCCGTCCGGCCCGCGATGCAGGATGAACAACTCCTGGTTGGCTTCGGGCTGCGTCGAGCGCTTACCCGTCAGCGTTTCGATCGTACCTGTCGAATGCGTGCGTGCGAACGCCCAGTCGCGCGACAGCGGCTTGATCTCATCGATCGAAAAGCGCACGTTCAGCCTGACAGCGCCGAAGGCGTGCGTGTACGCGTTGCGCACGCCTTCACGCCCTACTGCCGGCGGCGCGTTCTGTGCCATGACAACGGGTGCGTCGTCGTAGAGGCTCATGATCGCGTCGGTGTCCGACGAGTTCAACCCCTGCTCGTAACGATGCAGTTGTTGCGTGATAGCGCGGTCCGTGTTGCTCAAGGGCGCGGCAAACGCAACGTCCGGTAGCGCAACGCTAGCCGCAAACAGCACGGGAAAGAACAATGTTCTGAATAGCATGGTGACGGTCCTCTCGCGTGCCGCGTTCATAGCCGCACCACGATCTTGCCGAGCGCGCGGTTGCTCTCGATCAGACGATGCGCGTCCTGCAGTTCGTCGAATGCAAAAGCCTGTACGAGGTGGGACGGGATACGCCGGTTTTCCACATCGAGTGCGAGCGACTTCAGCGGCGTGCTGGTGAGCGGCAAAGCCTCCGTGCCGAACAGCTGGCTCGGAAAGAAGCTCAGTCGCGCGGCAGGCGGCAGATCGGCTATCAGATTGAACTGATCGAGCACGGGCGGGCCGCCGAGCATGCCGATCACCGTGATCGCGCCGAACGGGCGCACCGTTTTCATGGTGTCGCGAAGCGTCGCGGCGCCGACGATTTCGAGCGCGGCGTCGATGCCGGCCGGTTGCGCGTCGAGAACCTGTTCTGCAATCGCCCCGTCGTCGATGATGACCGCGTCGGCGCCTGCGCGATACAGCCGCTCGACGTGCTCCGTGGAGCGGGTCGAAGCGAGCACGCGCGCGCCCGATGCCTTCGCATACGTAACGGCAGCAAGGCCGACCGACGATGTGGCGCCCCGCACCAACAGCGTTTGCCCCGCTTCGATCTTCAGGCTTTTGCGCAGTGCGCCCCAGGCGGTCAGATACGCTTGCGGCAGCGCGGCCAGTTCTTGCCACGGCAACGCGGTGCCCTGGAGCGACACGACGTTACGCGCGAGCACGGTGACTTCCTCCGCATAGCTGCCCGCCCGCGTGAACTGCAGCCCACCCATCGCGGTTGCAACCCGCTCGCCGACACGAAACGCGCCGGACGGATCTTCGAGTATTTCGCCGACTGCTTCGATGCCGGGCACACGCGGCGCGTCGATCGGTCCGAGTTTGCCGGCGCGCAGATACGCTTCAGCGCGGTTGATACCGAAGGCACGCACGCGAACGCGCACTTCGTCGAACTTCGGCGCGACAGACGGCACGTCGCGCAGCTCGAGCACTTCCGGGCCACCGGCCCGTTCGATCACATAGGCTTTCATAATGGACTCCTTATTAATTGGGTAATTGTTCTGCTTTCATCTGAACGCGCCGGTATCAGGCGAACAGCAATACGTCGGCAACGGGCCTGCGTGGCTTTTGCGGCCAGTTGCCCGGTGCGGGATAGCCAACGGTAACGAGCATCGCGGGCAAGTCGGTCGACGCGAGTCCGAACTCGCGCGCGACACCGGCCGGATCGAAGCCGATCATCGGGCCGGACGCGAGTCCCTTCCCCTGCGCCGCGAGCATCAACGTCATCGCGGCAAGCGACGCCGAGCGGATCGCCTCGTCGCGCTGGAGCGCCGGGTTGTCCTGATACATCGAGCGCGCGGCGCCGACCCAACCGTCGCGGGTCGCGTCATCGATCAGCCCGGCGCTCACAGACGGCTGAAGCGCAACCGGCAGCGTCCGATGCGGTTCGAGCGTGCCGCAAACGATGAACGTGACCGCCGCGTCGACGACCTTCTGTTGGCCATACGCGTGCGGCAACAGACGCGCCTTCGCGTCGGCAGTGCGAACCGCGACAAATTTCCAGTTCTGCAGGTTGAACGCCGAAGGCGCCTTCGTCGCGAGGCGAATCAGGTCTTCGATTTCGTGGTCGGCCAGAAGGCGCGCGGCATCGAAATGGTTTGCAGAGATGCGTGATTCGATGTGGCTTTCAACCGGGTTCTCAACGGTAGACATCTTGTTCTCCTTGTTGATTGGGACGATGTGATGCTACTTTGGCCTATCGGAATGAAAACCGGAACCCGCAAAACTGATACGCCTCCTCTCAAATATGGAAGGACGAACAATGGATCTGAACGCGGTCGAAATGTTCGTCAACGTCGTGCAGACGGGGAGTCTGTCGGCGGCGGCGCAGCGGCTCGGCATTCCGCTGCCCACACTCAGCCGCAAGATGCGCGAACTGGAGCAGCAACTGTCCGTGCAACTGCTGGAACGCACGACGCGCGGCACGCAGCTGACGGACGCCGGCACGCGGCTGTACGAGCACGCAAGCCGTGGCATCGAGTCGCTCGTCGACGCGCGGGAGGCCGTGCTCAGTTCGCAAGCGCAATTGAAGGGTTATCTGCGGCTGTCGCTGCCGCCGTCGTTCGAACCGTGGTGGACGGTGCTCGACGCGTTCCAGCAGCGCTATCCGGGCATTCGCGTGTTCGTCTACTCGACCGAGCGCCGCGTCGATCTGACAGCTGACGGAATCGATGTCGCGCTGCGCGTCGGCGCGATCGACCACGAGTTGATGGTCGCGCGCAAGATACTCGCGTACCGGCACGTGCTGGTCGCAAGCCGGGCGCTCGTCGAGCGGCTCGGTCCGCCCGTCACACCGGACGACCTCGATCGCTATCCTTGCGCGGCGTGGATGCAGAACAGCTACGCGCGGCCGCTATGGCGGCTCGGCAACGCGACATTCCAGCCGAAGCCGCTCATATCGACGAATGACTACGCGCATTTGCGGTTTCGCGTGCTGGGCGGCGAAGCCGCGACGGAACTGCCGCCGTACCTGATCGCCGACGATGTGAAAGCAGGCCATGTCGTCGCGCTGCTGCCCGATTACCCGTTGCCCTTGCAGGAGATCAATCTGCTGTATCCGTCGCACCGGCATCCGTCGTCGATCGTTCGCGCGTATCTCGCTTTCTGTCAGGAACGCCTGGGCGGCGACGACGCGGGCGATGGCTCGTTCCCTTGACGTTGTACTTCTGCACACCGCGCGCGTTGCCCGCTGACGCCGTTGCCGTTATGTCATAACATGATGGATCTCGCAGCGCGGCTGCCGGCCACGGCCTACGCCCATCCTGTCCAGTTACCGGTTCGAAAGAAACACGTTGTCGAAATGAACGATGCGTCGCATAAGATAGGTTCTATCTCTTCGTCGTCTAAAGCTTCCGCCGTGACCACACCGTCTACCCTTCCCGAGCCGGAACGCGCGCAGGACACCACCTGCGTCGCGAAGGATGCCGCGAAGCACGGCGGCACGCCGTGGGCGATGTTCGCGCTGTCGGCCGTCGGGCTGCTGGTCGGCGCGTTCGCGGTGATCGGGCCCGAGCATGTGTCCGTGGCCGTCGCCAAGACGCTACTGACGGTCGGCTGCCTGCTGGTCGCGGCGCTCGCGGGCATTGTCGCGTCCGATCTGTCGCGCAATCGGCGGTGATGGGCATGCACCAGCACGGGGCATCAGCAGTTGCATAAAACTGGTGCACCGCACCACCTTTTCTGCTACACTTGCAGATTCACTTTTCAGCACGCGTCGAATTGCGTCCTAACTGGAAGGCACTGCGCCGGAGTCGGGTGAACGTGCTGGCATGCCAGCACATCGCCAGTGACTTCGAGCACACCGTTCCGCGTCAATCGATTCGTGCAACACCCCGCCCACACCTCACGATCCGACAGGTTGCCCGCCTGCCGCGCGTGTTTGCGCGGGGATGCGAAACAGCCTGCCGAGGAGAACGTATTGGCAAAGCTTGACCGGGACAATTCCCAGTTCGAAACCACCGCACCGAAGGCGCCCAAGCGCGCAGCAAAAGCGAAGGCGCAACCCGCCGCCGCGCCGCTAGATGCGGCCTTGCTGGAATCCCTCGTCGAAGAGCGTCAACGTCAGATGCGCGCGCTGATCGCGCTGGGCCGCGAACGCGGCTATTTGACGCACGCCGACATCAACGACCACTTGCCCGACAATTTCACCGAAACAGCCGCGATGGAAACCATCGTCAGCACGTTCGGCGAAATGGGCGTGTCCGTGTACGAAACGGCGCCCGACGCGGAAACGCTGCTTCTGAACGACGGCCCGTCGGCTGCCGCATCGGACGATCAGGCCGATGAGGAAGCGGAAGTCGCGCTGTCCACGGTTGACTCCGAATTCGGCCGCACGACCGACCCGGTCCGCATGTATATGCGTGAAATGGGTGCGAGCGAGCTGCTCACGCGCGCCGGCGAAATCGAAATCGCCAAGCGCATCGAAGGCGGCCTGCAGGACATGGTGCAAGCCATCGCAATGTGCCCGTCGATCATCTCGACGATTCTCGCGGACGTGGACCGCGTCGTCGCGGGTGAAATCCGCATCGACGAACTGGTCGACGGCATCAGCGACACGAGCGAAGCCGCCGAACTCGACGAGGAAGCAGCGGACGCCGCTGCGGAAGAAGAGCTGGAAGCGAGCGCCTCGGACGAAGATTCGGACGAAGACGACGGCGACCTGTCGGATGACGGCGGCGAAAAAGCCAACGCCGCGCGCCTCGAGCAACTGACGGTCGACAGCCTCGCGATCTTCGGGCGCGTGCGCGACCTCTTCGCCAGCGTGCCCGACATGCCCGTCACGGACAAGCGCCGCGCGACGGCCATCGCGAACCTGCGCGAGTCGATCCAGCAGGAACTCACGCCGATCCGCTTCACGGCCAAGACCATCGACCGCCTGTGCGCGGAAGTGCAGGCGCAGGTCGCGCAGGTTCGCGCGATCGAACGCCACATCCTGCAGATCGCCGTGGACCGCTGCGACATGCCGCGCGAAGCGTTCGTCGAATCGTTCCCGGGCAACGAAACCGATCTCGACTGGACGATGCGCATCGCCGCGAAGTCGAAGTCGTACGGTCCGGCGCTCGAGCGTCACCTGCCTGCCATCCAGTCGGAACAGCAGAAGCTGGTTGACATCGAAGCGTCGATCGCGCTGCCGCTGCAACAGCTCAAGCAGATCAACAAGCAGCTTGGCTCGGCGGAAGGCAAGATGCGCCAGGCCAAGCGCGAGATGATCGAAGCGAACCTGCGTCTCGTCATTTCGATCGCGAAGAAGTACGTCAACCGTGGCATGCACTTCCTCGACCTGATCCAGGAAGGCAACATCGGCCTGATGAAGGCAGTGGACAAGTTCGAATACCGTCGCGGCTGGAAGTTCTCGACGTACGCAACGTGGTGGGTCCGTCAGGCCATCACGCGCGCGATCGCCGATCAGGCACGCACCATTCGTGTGCCCGTTCACATGATCGAATCGATCAACAAGCTGAACCGCATCCAGCGCGAGATCGTCCAGCAGACGGGTCAGGAGCCGCATCCGTCGGTGCTCGCCGAGCGCATGGACATGCCCGAAGCGAAGATCCGCAGCATCCTGAAGATCGCGAAGAATCCGGCCTCGCTGGATTCGCCTGTGGGTGAAGATGCCGACACGACGCTCGGCGACATGATCGAAGACACGTCCGCGACGTCGCCCGCCGACGCCGCCGTGCACGCGAACATGCGCCGCGCGATCGACGAAGCGCTCGACGCCCTCACGCCGCGTGAAGCGAAGGTGCTGCGCATGCGCTACGGCATCGACACGGCCTCGGAACTGACGCTTGAAGAAGTGGGTCGCCAGTTCGACGTGACGCGCGAGCGTATCCGCCAGATCGAAGGCAAGGCGATCCGCAAGCTCAATCACCCGAGCCGCGCGGACAAGCTGCGCCCGTTCCTCGAACGCAGCTGATCGCTATCGCCGCCGCCTGATAAGGGCGCGGCAGAGCCTCAAACGAAACGCGGCAGCCCAAAGGCTGCCGCGTTTTTTTATGCTTGCGGTTCGCTCGAACTCGATACGAACCGCATGACACGCTTAGTGATGCTCGCTGTATTCCTTGCGAGCGATCGGCGTTGCGCGAACCTTCGTGTACTGGAACGCCGGAATGGCCTTCACAGCGTCCTTGGTCGCGCCTGCCCACACCAGCTTGCCGCCCGTAAAGTCGATCTGCGAGAACGGCACGGCGACGTCATGCTGCGACACACCGAGGAACTGATGCGCGGCGACGATCGCGAACGAAGCAGCGTTGTCCGGCGCAATGATGATGTCGTGCAGCACGCCGACCTTCTGGCCCTGCTCGTTGTAGATCGGCTTGCCAAGCAGGCTCTTCTTCGCGCTCCAGCCGTTGACGATGATCGATTCCTGCTCGACGCTCACGCCAATGGTCTGCGAGCCTGCCACTTGCGCGCTTGCCTGGCCTGCCATCAAGCCGAACGTCGATGCCGCGATCAGAACCGCTGCCCACTTTGCCTTCATAGCTTATTCTCCGTTGTGAAATGTTGCGATGGACTGCCGCTGCTGTAAGAGGAAGCGTAATACCTTACCGCATCAGAAAGAAAAAGTCGCAGAAGGGTACGTAGGTTTTTTCCGAGAATGCGTGCGCCCTTTCCGACATGCACGGCGACGCGCATCGCATCGATATGCGCCGCTACTTCCCAAGCCGCAGTCCTTTACCGATCACCGTGCCGTCTTTCTGGTTCACCAGCCAGACGGCCTGAACGTTCGCGTGCAGTGTCGAGGTGCGGCGCGTGATGTCGGTGGGTTCTTCGTCGGCGGGATCGCTGTGCTCTCGCATCTCCGTCAGATACGGCGGTTCGAGCGTGCAGACGAGCACGATCGCGAAGCTGTCGCCGGTCTGCTCGAAGGCTGCTTGCGGGACGGTCAGACGCCCGCGCGCCGCCGTCTTCGTCTTGCCTTCCGTCGCCAGTTCGATCGAATCGATCTTCTGGATAAAGCCCTTGGCCTTCGCATCGGGCGCGATCACGAGGCCGCGCCCGCTCGGGCCGACGATGCTCTGGTAGAGCTGGATCGCGTCGGGATGCTCGTCGCTCGCAAGCGGCACATTCACACTTAGCACATGCGTATTCGACCGATACAGAATGCCGCGCGGCGCCGGAATCATGAACAGGAAAGTGCGCTGCCCGTTTTCGGCCGCCTCGGCATGACCGCGCACGATGCGGTCGTAGGGTTCGCGCGCGAACTTGCGGATGCGAGTGGTCAGCGAATCCGTCGCGGCCGGGGGCATCTGGCTCGCGAGCATGTCGCGCACCTTGACGGGGTCGTCGGCGGTGAAGCGGTCGGGCGTTGCCGGGGCGCTTGCCTCATGAGCCACGTTGCCCTTGGGCGCGGCCGGCGTGGCGTTCGCCGTGCCGGCGCACAACGCCAGCGCGACACACAGCATTGGCAGCACGCGATTGCCCGAAGCAACCGTGCGATTCAGAAATTGCACAACATCCTCTCCGTTGAAAATGGCGCTATCGGTGCGCCTCGCTGCGTTGAACGCAATCCATTTCAGCACGCATTCTAAGCGTATTCGATCAACGGGATATGGCATGCACGCATTTGCCCGAATGCGTTGGCGCAAAAAAAGCCAGGTGCGCAAACACCTGGCGTACATCGACATCGAACTGCACGGCGCGCGAAGCGCCTTCGTTCTTCCTGGTTATCTCATTGCGAGCACGCTGCTCACCAGTTGGCTCCACCAGGCGGGCAGGTTCTTGTACAGATTCGGCAAGCCCGTCGATGTGACGAACACACTGCCCGCGCCATGCTTCGCCGCGTACGGCACGATGCCCGGCATCTGCGCCTCCGTCGCGCCGTACAGCATGCGCACGAAACGCTTCGCGACGCCCAGTTGCCCGCCTTCAGGCTTTATTGTGGAACTTCAAATAGGGAGAGAATGCAGAGATATTTTCGATGAATTTTGTGATCCTGATTATTTGAACGTTTGTGAATGGCGATAACACGATTCGCAAACGTTGCCTTTTCCATATTCACGACACTGCGGCCGCGGAAAAATTATTGCGCGCTCGAACCGAGCAGCCCGCGCGCCGCGAGATTTGCGTAGAGCGCGCGCACGCCGAACGTCCACGGCGTGATCTCCGTGCACAGTTGTACCGTGTTGCGCAACGCGCCGAGTTGCGGCGTCGAGATCGTCACGATATCGCCCAGGTGATGCGTGAAGCCGCCGCCTTTCGCGTCGCGGTCCTTGATCGGCGAAAACATCGTGCCGAGGAACAGCATGAAGCCATCCGGATACTGATGATGCTTGCCGCAAGTCTGCGCGACGAGATCGGCGGGATCGCGGCTGATCTCCGACATATGGCTCACGCCTTCGAGCAGAAAGCCATCGTCGACGCCTTCGACGCGCAGCGACACGCTCGTGCGCCGTACGGTATCCAGCGTGAAGTCGCCGTCGAAGAGCCGCACGAACGGTCCGATCGAACACGAGCCGTTGTTGTCCTTGCACTTGCCGAGCAGCAACGCCGATCGCCCTTCGATATCGCGCAAGTTCACATCGTTGCCGAGCGTCGCACCGACGATCACGGCCTTGCTGTTGACGGCCAGCACGATCTCCGGCTCAGGGTTGTTCCATGTCGATGCCGCGAGCAGGCCGACATCCGCGCCGAAGCCCACGGACGACATCGGCTGCGACTTCGAAAACACTTCCGCGTCGGGGCCGATGCCGACTTCCATGTATTGCGACCACGCGCCGCGCCGCTCGAGTTCCGCCTTCAGACGCGCCGCCGCTTCCGAGCCCGGCTTGATTTTCGACAGGTCGGTGCCGATCACCGTTGCAATCGTCTGCCGCACTTCTTCGGCCTTCGCGGGATCGCCGCCCGCCTGCTCTTCGATCACGCGCTCGATCAGGCTCACGGCGAACGTGACGCCGCATGCCTTGATCGGTTGCACGTCGCAGGGCGCGAGCAGTTGCAGGTTCGCCGACGCATCGTTCGCGAGACTCGCGGCGATCAGTTCGGCTGCGCTGCCGAGCCGTTCGCCGGGCGCATTGCGTGCGATCTCGACGGCATCGTCGCGTTCGAACAGATCGGCCGTGGTCGGCGCGCTCGATGTGATGTCGAACACGTCGCCATTGCGCACGGCCACGACGCTCGGCCCTTCATGACGGTCCGTCTTGCGCCACACGCGGCCAATCAGCAGCGCGCGGTCGAGATCGTCGGGAAGATAGTTCGTTTCGTTCGATGCAGTCATGAAGCGAGTCTCCAATCATTGTTGGTCAATGCGAATGCCGCGGATTCCCGCGCTCGGCGATCACTTTCAGATAGAGCGTCGCGGGCTCGAGACAGCCGCCCGTCGAAAGCTGCCCGACCGTCTGACGATACAACTCCTGCCACGGCGTTTGCGCAGGCGGGATGTCGAACGTCATGCTTGCGCGGCGGCGCGCCAACTCTTCCTCATCGACGAGCAACTGCACGCTGCGCGCGTTGAGATCGACGCGAATGCGATCGTTCGTGCACAACAGCGCAAGGCCGCCGCCGACAGCCGCTTCCGGCGACATGTTGAGAATGGACGGGCTCGCCGACGTGCCGCTCTGCCGTCCGTCGCCCATGCAAGGCAAGGACGTGATGCCCTGCCGCACGAGTTCCGCGGGCGGCGCCATGTTGACCACTTCCGCGCTGCCCGGATAACCGACCGTGCCCGCGCCGCGAATGACGAGCATGCAGTGCTCATCGATGTCGAGCGACGGATCGTTGATGCGCGCGTGATAGTCCTCGGGACCGTCGAACACGATCGCGCGCGTTTCGAACGTATTCTCGTGGCCCGGCTCGCTCAGATAAGTTTGCCGGAACGCCTCGCCGACCACGGACATCTTCATGATCGCGCTATCGAAGAAGTTGCCCGACAGCACGATGAAACCCGCGCCATGTTTGAGCGGCTCGGCTGTCGTGCGAATCACATCGCGATCGCCGGTCACCGAACGCGCGGCGATATCACCGATGCTGCGGCCCGATACCGTCATACACGATTCGTGTACTAGGCCCGCTTCGCACAGTTCATGCATGACGGCAGGCACGCCGCCCGCGCGATGAAAACTCTCGCCGAGATATTCGCCCGCAGGCATGCAATTGACGAGCAACGGCACCTGTTCGCCGACACGTTGCCAGTCCGCGAGACTCAATTCGATGCCCATATGCCGCGCTATCGCGATCAGATGCGGCGGACAATTGCTCGATGCGCCCAGCGCGGACGCCACGACGATTGCATTCTCGAACGCCTCTTTCGTCATGATGCGCGAGGGCTTCAGATCTTCGCGGACCATCTCGACGATACGCTTGCCTGTTGCATACGCCATCTGCCCGCGCTCGCGGTACGCAGCGGGAATGCTCGCGCAGGCGGGCAGCGACATGCCGAGCGCTTCCGCGAGGCTGTTCATCGACAGCGCTGTGCCCATCGTGTTGCAGTGTCCGATGGAAGGCGACGAGGCGGTCGTCAGTTCCATGAAGCCTTCATAGTCGATCTCGCCCGTCGCGAGCAGATTACGCGCGTGCCAGATCACGGTGCCGGAGCCGACGCGCTTGCCTTGATGCCAGCCGTCGAGCATCGGGCCACCCGACAGCACGATTGCGGGCATGTCGACGGTCGCGGCCGCCATCAGACAGGCGGGCGTGGTCTTGTCGCAGCCGGTGGTCAGCACCACGCCGTCGAGCGGAAAGCCATGCAGGATTTCTACGAGACCGAGATACGCGAGATTGCGGTCGAGCGCGGCCGTCGGGCGGCGGCTCTGTTCGGCAAGCGGATGCACGGGAAATTCCATCGGAATGCCGCCCGCGTCGCGGATGCCCGCCTTCGTGCGCGCGGCCAGTTCGATGTGATGCCGATTGCAGGGCGCGAGATCGCTACCCGTCTGCGCGATGCCGATGATCGGCCGGCCCGACTGCAACTCTTCGCGCGTGAGGCCGTAGTTCATGAAGCGCTCGACATAGAGCGCGGTCATATCCGCGTGCGAAGGATCGTCGAACCACTCCTGGCTGCGCAGACGGCGTGCTTGCGTGTTCTCCGTCATCTCGTGTCTCCATGTTTGCTTGTGCCGTCGTTGCTTCGGCTGCATCGCTTGCATCGCGCGTCAAAGGCGCATCACGTACGGCACGTTATCGGTAACATCGGACCATGGTAGCACGGCACTCGCGCGACACGAAAGGCCGCAACGACAAGCGTCAGGCGCTTTCGCGCGCGATCACCGTGTAGTCGATTTTCACGCTTTTGCGCGTCGATGTGCGCGCCGATGCATGACGCGCTGCACCGTCGCTTTCGGCAAGCGCGGCCAGCAGCGTTTCGCCCGTGCGCGTGCCGATGCCGTAAGCGTCGACGGAAACTGTCGTGATGGTCGGCGAGCAGCACGCGGCCATTTCGAAGTTGCCGAAGCCCGCAATCGCGATATCGCCGGGCACCGACAGGCCCCGACGGTGGCACTGCATGATTGCGCCGAACGCGGACATGTCGCTCACGCACATCACGGCATCCGTGTCGGGCCATTGCTGCAACAGCGCTTCGAGCGCGGGCGCGCCGTGGCTCATCGTGATGGGCGATTCGCCCAACCTTACGACGCGCGGCTCGCCCATACCCTGCGCCTTCACTTCCTGCAGATAGCCCTTCAGGCGTTCCATGCCGCGTCTGTCGAGCTCGCTCGCGCCCCCCAGAAAGCCGATCCGCCGATAACCGCGCCCGGTCAGATAGCGCACCATCTCGCGCGCCGCTTTGGCGTTGGAGAAACCTACGGCCGCGTCGATCGGTGTCGCCGGCAAATCCCACATCTCGACGACGGGCACGCCCGAGCGCACCAGCAGTTCGCGTGTCGCGGGCGTGTGCTGCGCGCCCGTCAACGCAATGCAGCGAGGCTGATGACGCAGCATCGAACGCACGAGCCGTTCTTCGCGTTCGAGGTCGTAGTCGGTGTCGCCGATCAGCAGTTGCAGGCCGTGCGGTTCGAGCGCGGACGTGAGTCCGCGCACGGTGTCGGAAAAGTTGGAACTGGCCAGCGACGGCACGAACACTGCCGCGAACGCCGAGCGCCCGGAGGACAGCGCGCCTGCCGCAGCGTCCGCGACGTAGCCGAGTTCGTCGATCGCCAGCTGCACGCGCTCGCGTGTCGCGGGCGCGACGCCGCGGCCAGCCAGCACGCGCGACACGGTCATCTTCGATACGCCCGCCAGCGCCGCAACGTCGGACATGCGCGGCGGTCCCGCAAGCGTGCTGCGTGTTGCGGAGACGCGCCTGGTGATGCGTGGAGTGCTCGACATGCTGATGGCTTCGGTCGCGTTCGTGGACAGGCGCATATGATAACGGCAGCGCCGTATGCCCCATCCATCCGCGACGGATGCAACGCCGCGCGCTTACTCGGTCACTCGTAGCGCACTGCGCTTTTCGATCAGCCCCGGCACCGACACGCGCATCGCGAATACGCTGCCCGATTGCGGAAACTTTTCGAGCTCTTCCGCGGGACGCCCGCCACGCGCCGTCGTCACGTAGAGCGTACGCAGATCGTCGCCGCCGAACGTGCACATCGTCGGACAGCGCGCGGGCAACGGATGTTCTTCGACGACCTTGCCTTCTGGCGAAATACGCACGACGCGCCCGCCCTCATACAACGCCGACCAGTAGTAGCCTTCGCTATCCACCGACGCGCCATCGGGACGCCCGCGATCCGTCGGCGTCGGCTGGAACTTCACCCAGTCTTCGCGCGGCCCGACCTCGCCGCTGTCGATGTCGTACGGATGACGGTAGATCGTGAAGCGCGGCGTATCCGAGTGATAACACCAGCGATAGTCAGGGCTGAACCCCATGCCATTCGACGTGAGCAGGCCCGTGTCGATCTTCGTCAAGGCACCGTTCGCGTAGCGATACAGCGCGGCCGCATCGCCCGCCTTCGGCTCGTCGAGCGTGCCGAGCCAGAAGCGTCCGCGCGCGTCGCAACGGCCATCGTTGAAGCGGCTCGTCGCGGGGTTCTCGGCGTTCGCGCACAGCTTGCGCACGACCTGCCCTTTCGCATCGAGTAGAAAGATGCCCGTGCGCATGCCCGCGATGAACCCATCGTCCTCGGTCAACGAGAAGCAACCAATGTTCTCGGGCATCGGAATCGCGGTGTTCTCGCCCGTCTTCGGATCGAAGCAATTCAGCGCGGGCGCGTTGATATCGACCCACCACAGCTTCGCGCGGCGCTCGTCCCAGCGCGGACATTCGCCGAGTGCGGCGGCGGCGGGCAACACACATTCCAATGTCTGCATGATGACGATCCTCTGCGATGAACGATGAGCCGCGCGCTGGACACGACGCGTTGACGAATCAGTCAACAGTAGCAGACATTCCCGCGTGTTTCGAGTCCGACGATGCCGACGCTCACGCGCACAGCAGTTTCAGCGCGCGCTCCAGTTCGCGCGCCAGCACGATACGTTCGGCCGCTTCACCGCTTTCACCCGCCGGACGCGAAACGGTCAACGCGCCCTCCTTGACCGCTTTCGACAGTATTCCAAGCAGATCAGCCTCATTGCGGCTGCCATCGATATGGGGTAACAGCAACTGCGTGACCGCATCCATCTGGACGGGTTGATGCCAGGGATTGAACGTGTGCGCCAATTGCCCTCGCGGAAGCCCTGCGGGATAGTGGCGCACAGCGGCATGCAGACGCGCATTGCCTGAGCTTCGCGTCAACGGATGAAGCCGGAAACGGCCCAGCCCTCTGACCACCATTGCGTTGAAGAACACGTCGAGCCGCGCTTCGATGTCGGTATCGGGCAGCGCCGCATCGTTGCCCAGACGCGCCCGCACATTGCGTTTCAACTCGTCGAAGCTCATGGTGAATGGCCACATCCGTTCAAGCTCGATCGCGGCCGCCTTGTCGATGGCATGGTTCAATATGATCGAACTGCCGTTCTCCGCGTCGAAACGCTGCGGAGAATCGTCCATGCGGACGTCACCGTCCGCGCACTTCAACGACGCCGCGAGATGCAATTTGCGCAGACGCTCATGTTCGACGCGATAGTGGATGCCGCCGGTGCGTTCCTTATGCACGATCAGCGAAGTCCGGAACGCCCGGTCGCTCACGAAGTCCAGATACTGTTCGGTCAGCACCTGGCTGTGACCGCATTCCGCCAGCAGCAGCCGCCCAATCTCATCGCCGTAATTGGACGCGAACATCGAAGGCAGGTTCGCATCGGCGAGATATGCAAGCCCGTGTTCATCGATCCGTTTTGTGAAGTCCTGGAAATAACACGGCGCGTTCGACAATGCCAGATAGTCGTGATTCACATAGGCGGAGAAGCCCGCGTCGTTGTTGTTGATCATCTCGTGATCCTGCTCGACCGCGCGCGCCAGCACACTGTCCTTCCTTGCATGCTCACGCAGAAAATCGAGCATGCCGCGTCCATGCGCGAGACGTTCGCCAGCGCCTTTCAGTTCGCCGGCGCGCAACAGCATCGCGTCACGCACGATCTCGCGCGACTTCCATCCCGGATACGTCTTGTAGCCGAGGTAAGCAATACCGCCCGCCGACAGGTTCTCGCTACAGACGCGCAAGATAGCCTGCTGCACCGCTTGCGGCACCCAGCTATACACGCCATGACAGATGATGTAGTCGAACTTCCCGTCCACCTCGCCCAGCGTCGTGAGATCCTGCTGTCGCAACTCGACGTTCTTCAGCTTCAAGCGTTTGATGTTTTGGCGCCCTTCCTGCACCTGCGCGCCGGAGAGATCGACGCCGATCGCGCGCGTACCGGGATTGCGCACGGCGAACGGAATGAGATTCCTGCCTGCTGCGCAACCCAGTTCGAGCACGCGCGCCTTGCTCACATCGGGCGCGGACAGTCCGAACACATGCGCGACGGCGGCAAGGTGTTCCGGCGCAGACTGCTCATAGGAGAATGAGTAGTAAGGGTTATCGTCGTAGTTCTGCTCGATCTCGTTCGTGTGTTGTGTGGTGTCCATTGTGTGTCATCCGAAGGTGTTCGGGATTGCAAAAAAACACAATGTAGTCACAGCGCAAATTCGAAATGTCGATTTGTGTCAACGTCCATTCCGGATCGAGAAATGAGTCCCAGCGACTACGGGTCTAGCATCCGCGACTTGCCGTCGCTGCCTGCCTGTGCGTCATGGCGCGGGGCATCCGTGCACGCGATCCGCGACGCCCTCTGAGCCGTTCGGGACGAATGCATGCACCCTGCCGATGACGCTCTTCTTCATCCGTCGCGAGCGAAACCATCGACGCCCTTTCTCCCGCGAAGAATTCGATCAACGTCAAGATGCGCTGCTTCATTTCGTCTCCAGATGCCTTAGGCAATGCAACGCGACAAACGCGTGCCAGTAAACGCAAACGGCGTCCCAACCGTCCGGTGCGAAAACCGGATAGAAGGGACGCCGTTGTCCAATTCGAAGCCTGAAAAGTTTGATGCGACGCGGGTCGTCGTCGACGCCGCGGCAGTTTGATAATGCAAGCTGTGTGCCATGCGCGCGAACATGGGCGGACGCAATGCGTGGCAAGCGTCAGAGGATGTTTGCCACGTTCAGCGGAGCGACGAGAAGCGATTCATCGTGATGCCTCACAGCACGTTCGTGGTGCGTCGCAGCACTGCGCGGGTGCGCGCCCGCTCTCGCCAGCGCAGCCTCCTATGCCTCATATCCGTATGGAAGCTGGAAATCCGAACACTGGCCTCGTTCTTGCAATAATTGCTTCGCCGGCAAAGGCGCCGGCATCGATTGCTTAACAGCAGGATCACACAGGACAGCGGCGTCCCCTTCGTGCATGCACGGACGGGACGCCGTTTTGCATTGGCGGCCAGAGATCGACGATCACGCGATGGAGAACAGAATGAACACGGGCAAAGTCACACTCGTCAGCGCAGGACCCGGCGACCTCGATCTGCTGACCTTCAAGGCGGCCAAGGCGATCGCAGCCGCCGACGTGCTGTTGATCGACGACCTCGTGAACGAAGAGATCGCGACGCTGAAAGCGCCGCATGCCCGCGTCGTCAAGGTCGGCAAACGCGGCGGCTGCAAGTCCACGCCGCAAGCGTTCATCCAGCGCCTGATGCGCCGCTACGCGCTGCAAGGCAAGCACGTCGTGCGCATCAAGGGTGGCGACGCGCTGCTGTTCGGCCGCGCCGGCGAAGAGATCGCGGACCTGCGGCACGCGGGGATCGACGTCGAGATCGTCAACGGCATCTCGTCGGGCTTCGCGGCGGCGGCCTCGCTTGGCGTGTCGCTCACGCATCGCGATCATTGCCAGGGCGTGATCTTCGTGACCGCGCACCTGCGCGACGGCACCGAGCCCGACTGGGCGAAGCTCGCGGCGACGGGCATGACGCTCGCGATCTACATGGGCGCGAGCCGTATCGACAGCATCAGCGAAGCATTGGGCGAGACGCTAGCACCCGATACGCCCGCTGCCGTCGTGCAGTGGGCAGGCACGTCGCGCGAGAAGCGGGTTTGCGCGCCGCTCGGCGACATCGCGGCGCGCGCGGCGGCGCAACAGATTGCCAGCCCGGCCGTGATCCTGATTGGTGGCGCGGTCGGCGAAGCGATCGTGGAACTGGCTGCGCGTGGCGAACCGCTGCGCCGGCTGAGCGCGTGACGTCGAATAGACGGCGCGCTTATAAGCCGCCCGGATGGCCGTACATGATCTTCATGATATCGGCCTGAGTCAGCATGCCGACGACGCGCCCATCCTCATCCGCTACAGGCAGATGATGATGGCCGTTCTTCGTGAAGAGCGGGATGACTTCCGTGAGCGGCGCCGCCGCGTCGACGTACTGCGCGTGGCTCGCCATCACCGTCGTGACGGGCCATTCGCGCCTTTCGCTCTCGGGCGCGACGGTGTCGGTAGCGAGCTTGAGAAAAGGCAGCACTTCGTCCAGCGGTTGCAGATCGACATGCGTGACGACGCCTTTGAGGCGCCCTTCGGCATCGACCACGGGCAGCAGCTTGATGTGGTGCGCGTCCAGCGTTGCCAGCGCGCCGCCGATGGTTTCACTGACAGACACCGTGACGGGCGGTTTGCGCATCACATCCGCGCACGTGAGCCGCAACAGATCGCGCAGGTACGCCTGCCGACGCAGTTCGTCGAGCAGTACTCGCTGTTCCTCCTGCCGCTCCGGCGAACGCCGCTCGTCGCCCGATTCACCGTTGCCGTGGTCGAGTCCCATATGATGCCGCTGGGTTCCGAAACACCATTGCAATACCGACGAAATCGACATGTTGCGCCTCCACACCTTCAGCTTACATCGCTTTCCGTTACTTTACATCATAACGTGAGATATTTGCACGCGAGCGCCGCTTGCGGGTGCGGACGGGTGCGGACGGGAAAAACAGCCTGACATGCGATAATCCGTCGATACGCCGCGCCGCGGCGGCCTTTGGCTTCAGCCCTTGAACTCGCTTCTCGTCCCGCTCGACCAGATCGCGGACTTCGATGAAATCGTCGACGTCCGCACGCCGCTCGAATTCGCCGAGGATCACATTCCCGGCGCGATCAACGCGCCCGTGTTGTCCAACGAGGAGCGCGTGATCATCGGCACGATGTACGCGCAGGTGTCGTCGTTCGAGGCGACGCGGCAAGGTGCCGCGATGGTGTCGCGCAACATCGCCACGCATCTGGAGACGACCTTCGCGGACCGCCCGCGCAACTGGCGTCCGCTGATTTACTGCTGGCGCGGCGGCAAGCGTTCCGCGTCGATGGCGACATGGTTCAATCTGATTGGCTGGCGCGCGCGGCAACTGGACGGCGGCTACAAGACCTACCGCCGCAACGTCGTCGCACTGCTCGACACGCTGCCGCGACAGTTCCGCTATATCGTGCTTGCGGGCCACACGGGCAGCGGCAAGACGCGTCTGCTGAACGCGCTTGCAGGGGCCGATGCGCAGACCCTCGATCTCGAAGCGCTCGCCGCGCATCGCGGATCGATTCTCGGCACGCTGCCCAATGAGCCGCAACCCTCGCAGAAAGCGTTCGATACCGCGCTCGTCGGCACCTTGCGCAGGTTCGACGCGAAACAGCCCGTGTTCGTCGAAGCGGAAAGCCGGCGCATCGGGTCCATTGCGTTGCCCGCTTCGTTGACGGAACAGATCCGTCGCGGCTCGTGCGTCGCCGTGGTCACGGAGCGCGACGAGCGCATCCGCCTGCTGCTGCAGGACTATGCGCACCTGTTCGACGACCGTGCCCTCTTCAAGTCGCAACTCGCGCGACTCGTCGAATTGCATGGACGCGCGCGAATCGGCGAATGGCACAACATGATCGACGAAGACCGCCGTGTCGAGCTATTCGAGCAGTTGATCGATCTGCATTACGACCCCGCGTATGCGCGCAGCACGGGCAAGCAATTTGCGCGGCTGCCCGAATCGACTCGTTTCGCGCTTCGTCCCACGGCTCCCGACCTCCACGAACAGGCATGCGCGCTGCTCGCGCAACTGCATTCATCGAGCGACGAACCGGCCTTACGATAACTCCTGCATCACCAATGCTCAGCCGTCGGCCAAGGCAGACGCTGCAGCGACCAGTCCAGCTCCGCCCCGACCACGCAGCGTCCCACGGCCGACTGCAACGCGACCGTCACCGCGATACACGGCCTGCCGCTCGCCAGCGACAGATACGGGCTGCTCGTGATGGGCACGCCCGGCCGCAGCACGGCATTGCGGAAATACGGCCGGTGGTCCCAGCGCGCATCGCGCGGATTCGCGACGGGATGCAGCGAACCGCCATCGATGACGGACGCCTTGCCCGGCACTTCATGGCCGATTTGCCGGCCCGTATCGTCGAGTACGAAGCAGCTGATGCACAGCTCCATTTGCGCGAGATCGTAGAACGCGTCGTTGAGCGGCACGCCTTTGAGCCACGCATCGACACCCGTGTCGAGCGCCTGCCGGTACGGCCGTACTTCCGATTCGAACAACGCATGCTGATGCGCGCGCCCTTCGGCGATCACGTCGAACGCGTGATCGATGCGCCGGTGCACGGCATCGGGCGGCGTCACGGACGGCGCCGGACGGCCGAGCAGATAACCCTGCGCGAAATCGACATTCGATTCGACGGCGAGAATCAGTTGCTCCGTGGTCTCGACGCCTTCGACGACGACGAGCATGCCCGCCTGATGCAGCAGCGACACGAGCTTCGGCAGGATCGGCTGATCTGCGCCGGGGCTCTTCGCGCGGATCAGTTCGCCATCGAGCTTCACGAGATCGGGCCGGATGCGTAGCAGCCGGTCGAGGTTCGAATGGCCCGCGCCGAAATCGTCGACGGCGATCAGGAAGCCGTGATCGCGATATTGGCCCGCCGCGCGCGACATATCGTCCACGCTGCCGCCGTGCGACTCCAGCAGTTCGAGCACCACGCGCTCGGACGGAATGCCCGCTGAGCGCGCGATCTCCGCGAGCTGGTCGGGATAGCCGTCGGCGACAAAGGTAGCGGGCAGAATGTTGAGGAAGACCCACGCGTCGTCCGGTATCAGGCGGCGCGCATTGCTCAGATGCAGCGCGTGGCTGGTGCGGTCCAGCTCGCCCTGATCGGTGAACGGCTTGGGGGAAAACAGCTCGACGGGTGGCACCTGCGCGCCATCCTCGCGCTCGCCGCGCAACAGCGCCTCGAAGCCGACCTGCTTCTGGTGCGACAGGCTATAAAGCGGCTGGAAATGCGAGGTCAGCCAGAAGTCGTCCCATTGCTGGCGGATCGGCTGCGCCGTGTCGTCGCCCGCGCGGACGTGCGTCCATGTCAAGCGCACCGGGTCGACGAGGGTCGCGCGTTCCGCGCACACACGGTTGCGCCCCGAATACTTTGCGCGCAGCAGCGCCTCGTCCGCGCGGTCGAGCAGCGCCATCACGCTTTCGCCCGGCCGGTATTCTGCGACACCGAAGCTCGCGCTCAACAGCCCATCGGGACGCGCGATGCGCCCGATCGCCGCGCGCAGCGTTTCGGCCAGCTGCGCGGCGGGACGCAACGCTGCGTCGTGCAACAGCGCGAACTCTTCGCCGCCGATACGGCTCACGATATCGGCCGCCGCCGTCAGCTCCTTCAGCACGCGCGCCACGTCCGACAGCGCCTGATCGCCGACAGCATGGCCGAACTGGTCATTGAGCGACTTGAAGTAGTCGATGTCGAGAAAGATCGCGCTGACCTTCGCGCCGCTATCCAGCTTCGACAGACGCAGCGCCGCCTGCTCCAGAAACGCGCGGCGGTTTTGCAGGCCTGTCAGCGGATCGGTGGCGGCGAGGCGCGCCAGCCGGTCTTCGAGCAGGAAGTGATTGCGCCGGAACCAGTAGAAGCCGAGGTGAAACACGGCCGAGGTCGGCACCGCGATCAGGATCCACATCCAGCACACGACGCTGACGTCGCCGTGCGGGTCCGGCAGGCTCAGCAGCAGCGGCGTGCCCGCCGCGTAGAACAGCGCGGTGCCGATGCAGAAGTGCGCGGGCGTGAGCCACAGCGGCGCCGCGCAGACGGAGATCACCACGATCGCCGGCAGCGCCCATAACAGCGGCTCTTCGAGCCCGACCACATTCAACGCGAGCCCCGCCAGCAGGACAAGCGTGTACGCGACGCCGATGCCGCCGAATACCCGGGTGCTCCTGGTCCGCGGAATCGCGGCGACCAGCAGCGCGAGCACGATCGCGCACGCGAGCCGCCATACGAGCGGCACAGCCGGTCCCGCGTCGAGGCTGCGCGCGAAAGCGAAGACGATGTACGCGACGACGGTAAACGCCATCGTCACGGTCGAAAGGGGTCGCTGATGTTCCAGCGAACGTCGGTGAAACCGGCTTCTAAATCCGGCGTCGGACGTCTGTTCCGTCGAGGAGAAAAGCATTATTCACTCAGGCCAGTTCGGTCACTCTGCCGATGTATAACGGCAGCAAACGCCTGAGGTTAATACTTCACATCAATTCGCACAGTCAGGCAGTCAATGCCAGCCGGCCCGTTTTGTTTCACATTTGACGTTTGCGGTGCGGGCAGCTTGCATTCGATGCAATTTATGTTGCGAACGCAACCGTTTATTCCCTTTATGTGGGAAATAAATCGCAACCCGTGCGTTAAAGTGGTGGCCGCTGCAACTGAACCCAGCGTTGCACGGAAGGCCTTTGCCATTGATGCCGCGCGTAATCAGCGAGATGTTTCGGCACGTCGTCGCCGTTCAGCACGAGGCGGTTGAGCATCAGCGCGAGGTCGACATCGGCAATGCACCAATCATCGAACAGATACTGTGCGCCTGGCGCGAGCCACGCGTCGCAAGCCGGGAAGAGCTTGTCGGCCGCCTTGCGCGCGATCGCGGTGAGCGCCCCGCCTTGCGCGCCGTAGAACACGACTTCTGTCGGGCGCTCGCTGCGAATCGGCATCAGGTCGCTGCGCAACCACGCCTGAATCTGGCGCGCCCGCGCGCGCTGCTTTTTATCCGCCGGATAAAGCGGCGTGCCCTCGAAAGCGTCGTCGATGTACTCGGTGATCGCCGACGACTCGGACACCGCAAACCCATCGTGAACCAGCGTCGGCACACGCTGCGTGACGGAAGTCGCGGCGTAATCCGGCTCGTTGTTCGCATGACGGCCCAGATCGACGGTGCGCATGTCGAATGTCAGATGCTTTTCGTGAAGCGCGACGAAAACCGACATCGCATACGGACTCGCGAATTGCGCGTCCACATAAAGAAGCAGTGAGTTGGCCGACGACATAGGCTCCTTGCAAGCGTGCGTAATGAACGTTCGTGGCGCGCGCCCTCTTGCGCCTCAGAGCACGAGTTCGAGAAAGCGCGTACCGGCAACGGGATTCGCATAGTACGGAGACGTTTCGGTAAAACCCAAACGCTCGTAGAGTCGTTGCGCGAAAGCCGTTTGAGGTACGGAATCTAACACGAGCTTTGCGTAGCCCAGCGACTTTGCCTTGTCGATCAACGCATGCATGAGCGTCTCCCCAAGCGCAAGCCCACGGTATGCCGACCGCACGTAAAGCCGCTTCACTTCGGCGACCTCATCCGAATGACGCAGCAGCCCCACGCAGCCCGCTATCTCGGCCGTGGTTTCCGCAATCAGGAACATGCCTGAAGGCAACGTATACGTTTGCTCGAACGACCGCATCTCTTCTTCGAAGCCGCGATACGACAGGTCCATATCGAGCCATCTCACGTATTCACGAACGATCTCGACGAGCGGCGCGGTATCGCCCGGATAAATCGCTTCGCGAATCCGCGGACGCACCTGAGGCCTGGTTAACGTGGTTGCAGTGGTGGAAGTCGTCATGTCGCCCTCGCCCTGGATACCCGGATCTACCGTATGGAATCCAGCGTATCGCGCACGGCGGCACGCGGTCTTGAACGTTTGTGCACGCTTCGCGCTCGCTCACCGCGCCATGTATTCCACATCCTGACGCGTGCGCAACTTCTCGTAAGCAATCGGCTTTATCGCCCGTTGCTCGCCTAAATGCGCGCGCGCACGGCACCTATGCTTGCGGATCGAGACTATCTGCATCGAGGGGCCAATGCGCTTTACCACTGCTTCCATCCTGCTCGCGGCCATCCTGTGTCTGCAAGGATGCGCGACGTCGCTTCAGACCTTCATGCTCGGCGGCCTGGTCGGCGCGGCGGCGGGCATCAGCGCCGTCACATGCGTTGTCGTGTGTCACTAGCCATCTACATTCCGATGAAGCTCAACCGATCCACCGTAGCCGCGCTCGCCCTGCTTGCGATGACCAGCGCGCATGCCACCAGCTTCAATTGCGCGAAGGCGCATTCGCCGGCGGAGACGCTGATCTGCCACGACGATGGCCTGTCCAGAGCCGACGACGAACTCGGCAAGCTGTTCAGGCTCGCGCAGCGACAAGCCACCGACCGTCGCGCGTACAGAAAAGAGAGCGACAGCAAATGGGCATGGCGCGAAGAAAATTGCAGGGATGTCGCATGCCTGATCGACTGGTACTCGACGCGTATCGAAGAGATCCGCGAGCAGTTGCACACGCCATCGCCGGACGAACCGCGCGCGCCGCGGCCCGTCGACACGGATCTGGCTGCCGTGAGCAAGCCCGCGGACAAGCCGAAGGCATTCGATTCGCAGGCATTCAGCCGCGACGTCCAGCAATGCACGGCCACGACGCAAGACCTCGTGCCGCCCGTGCAATGCGATAACGTGCTGGGCAAACGCGCGCAATGGCAAGCGCGTGAGCCTGCGTCCGATGGCTGGTTCTGCGGCGTCGCGATGATTGCAGCGCCTTCCGCCGACGGCAGCGCGTCGCAATAGGCAGCGCGTCGAAAACAGCGACAACAACGAAACGAAGCGTTAAAACAAAAAAGCTCGAACGCCATAACGTTCGAGCTTTTTTGTTGCATCTACAGCGTTGGGCCCGACAGCGCGTAGTAGAAAAGCACATGCCCACGTCCAGCTTTTCGCTGAACACACCCTCCGACCGATAGCCAACCGATACGGCGTATCCGTCGGGCGCATGATAGTCGACGACGATTTTTCGCTTCTTGTATTTTCCGAAGGGTCGCCGCGACGGTCGCAGGCGCGTGTCAAGCCGCGACGGTAGACTTTCCCTTTTCGAATCGAATCGAGGAGCGCCACTTGAACACGCCTGACATCGTTTATCTCTTCTCGTACGGCACGCTGCAGGATCGCAACGTGCAGATCTCCAGCTTCGGCCGAGAACTCGCCGGCCGTCCCGACGCGCTGCCCGGTTATGCGCAGACGCTGCTTGCCATCGGCGATCCGAAGGTCGTGGAGATCAGCGGCAAGACTCACCATCCCGTGGTGCGCCCGAGCGCCAATCCCGCCGACGAAGTGGCGGGCACGGTCTTCGAAATCACCCAGCAGGAGCTGCTCGCCGCCGACGACTACGAGGTGTCGGACTACAAGCGCGTGCTCGTCACGCTGAAGTCCGGTATCGATGCGTGGGTGTATATCGCGGCGTGACGCGCGTGCCCGGTTTGCTTACCGGGCCTTACGAGGTCTCAAGTTGCGCGCGCAACTGGACGTTAGCGCCATCAGTGCAACTGGAATTCGCGACTGAAGGAGGCGTGCAATGGTAAGCAGTGTCGGATATGGGACGGCGACGACGCCGTCGACGAATCTCGCTTCCGTGTCCGGCGAAGCATCGGCGCAAGCCGCGCAGTCCACGGCGAACAACGTGATCGGCGCTGCGCAAAACGAAGGGAAACAGGACGCTGCGACGAAACCCGCGCAGCCGGGCGTCACGGTCAGCATTTCGCCCGAAGGCGCGGCGGCGGCTTCGCGTGCACAGACTGCGGATCAGGCGAATGTGCAGACGGCGACGGCATCGACTGACGCAGGCACGGATACAGAAACGGACACCGACACGCCGGACTCCGCCGTTACAGACAGCGGCATCGACGATCCGACCGCAACGGACGATGCTACGGGCGGCACAGAAGCAAGCCCCGCCAACGTCTCTCCGGTGAAGGCATTCGCCTATGGCGCATTGGGACTGGAGCGGCCGGACCAGCCGCAGGACGAGCGCAACAGCTTCTACACCGCAGGCAAGTGGCTCGCGGCGGGGCTGACGATCGGAGGATTGATCTCGCTGCTCGCGTGATGCGGGCAGCGTGCAGCGAGCACGGACAGGCGTCAGCGCTTCGGCCGCAGCGCAGCTTGCTTGTCGAGCGTGTCGATATCTTCGTCGAGGCTCTTCCGGATCGTGTCGATCGCCTGATCGACGTTGGCGGGCTTCAACTGGTTGCGCGCCAGCGCGACATACACGTAGTGACGCAGCGCCGGATCGTGCGTCTTCGACAGCACGTCGTGATAGACCGCGTTCATGTCGGCATCGCGTCCGCTCATGTCGTAGAGACGCTGCAGATGCTCGAGATCGTTGATGGCCGCGAAGCCCGGACCATGCGGCGGCGGACCGTCATGCGCGGAGCCGTCGTGCGACGGCGGGAAATCGGACGAAGGCGGCACTTGCGCGTGGGCGGCGGACGTCAGCGCGACGAGCGCGGCGAGAAGAGAGATGCGTTTGAGCGAGATCATGGCGATCGGCAGAACGGCGGCTGCCGTTGCAGTAATGAAGATGCCGAAACGATAACAACGCGCCCCACGCGATGGGAGGCTCGACACAAAGGGCTCGCTTACGCGGGCTTTCACGTATCACATGCGTGCTGGCTCGATTGTGCGCGCCAACGGGCGGCGTGCTCCGTCCGGGCTCAGCGCATGGCGACCGTCCTTCGCTAACACGAGCCAGAAAAAGAAAGGCGGTGAAAGACACCCTGTCCTTCACCGCCGCGCTCAATGCGTCACGACGCGCTCACAGCACGCCGAGCAACGCCTTCGGCTCGAGAAACGCTTCGATGCCGTATGTGCCGTACTCGCGTCCAATGCCCGACTGCTTGAATCCGCCGAACGGCGCAGCCGGCTCATGCGCCAGCGTGTTGACGAGCACGCGTCCCGCCTCGATGCGCGACGCCACTTCGTGTGTGCGCGTCTTGTCCTGCCCGAACACGTACGCCTGCAAGCCGTAGTTGGTATCGTTGGCGATCTTGATTGCTTCTTCGGTGTCGTTGTACGCGATGATCGACAGCACCGGCCCGAAGATTTCCTCACGCGCGATCGCCATGTCGTTGGTCACGTCGCTGAAGACGGTCGGCCGGACGAACCAGCCGGCATCGAGACCATCGGGACGCCCTTCGCCGCCCGCGATCAGCCGCGCGCCCTCGTCGATGCCGATGGCGATATACCGCTGCACGCGCTCCCACTGCTTCTGGCTGACCATCGGGCCGACGGTCGTGCGCGGATCACGCGGATCACCCGATTGCGTCAACGCCACTTCGTCGCGCACGCGCGCCTCGAACTCCGCGAGACGCTGGCGTGGCACGAGAATGCGCGTACCCGCGATGCACGCCTGCCCACTGTTCATGAAGCCCGCATTGATCGCGAGCGGCACGACCTGCTCGAAGTCCGCGTCGTCGAGTACGATGGTGGGCGACTTGCCGCCCAGTTCCAGCGTCACGCGCTTGAGCGTATCGGCGCCCGTGCGCAGGATCGTCTTGCCGACGGCCGTCGATCCCGTAAACGAAATCTTCGCGACATCCGGATGCGAGCTGATCTGCGCGCCGACTGAATCGCCGCGTCCCGTCACGATGTTGAACACGCCCGGCGGCAAGTCCGCTTCGTGCAACGCCTGCGTGACGATCTGCGTCTGCAGCGCGCTCATTTCGCTCGGCTTGATGACGGTCGTGCAGCCCGCCGCCAGCGCGGCCGCAAGCTTGCCGCAGATGAAGCCCGCATTGCTGTTCCACGGCGTGATCAGCCCCGCGACGCCGAGCGGCTGCATCACGACTTCCGCCGTGCCCGCCCGGCGCGTGAACTCGTACTGCTCCAGCACCTTCGCCGCTTCGATCAGCACGTTGCTCGCGTGCTGCGCCATCCAGCGGCCGCGCGACACAGGCGCACCGTACTCTTCGACGATCGCCTCGTAAAGCTCGTCCTCTTTCGCGACGACGGCGGCATGCATGCGCTTGAGCATGTCGATGCGCGCGCGCTTGCTGGTGCGCGAAAACGTCGGAAACGCGCGCTTCGCCGCCGTGATTGCATCGCGCGCATCCTTTGCGTCGGCGAGACGCACGCGGCCAATTACGCGCTCGGTCGCGGGGTTGAAAAGGCCGAACCATTCGTCGCCATGCGGCGTGACGAACGCGCCGTCGATATAGATCGTGTCGATTGTGTGCATCTGCGTATCCCGTGACTTGCCTTCAGTGCCATAAAGATAGCGGTGCCTGATTGACGCGACTAGTCGTACAATCTGACATGACCTATTGAGCAAAACAGGATAATGAAGACCACCGGCCTGAGCGAACTCGAAGCGGTGCTGGCTGTTGCGCGTCACCGGAGCTTCCGCGCCGCCGCCAACGAAATGGGCGTCTCGACCTCGGCGTTGAGCCATTCCGTGGCGGCGCTCGAAGCGCGCATCGGCGTGCGGCTCTTCAATCGCACGACGCGCAGCGTGTCGTTATCGGAAGCGGGTGCGCAGTTTGTCGACAGCGTGGCGCCCGCGCTGTCGACGATCCGCGTCGCGCTAGAGCAGGCGGGCAGCTTTCGCGACACGCCGAGCGGCACGCTGCGGATCAACACGGCCGTTGGGGCGGCACATCAGGCGATGCCTGTTTTCATTGCGTTCCTCGCGCGCTATCCGGAGATGAAGCTCGATATCGTTACTGAAGGCCGGCTGATCGATATCGTGGTCGAAGGGTTCGATGCCGGGATTCGGCTTGCGGAGGCGGTGCCGCGGGACATGATCGCTGTGCCGTTCGGGGATAAGCAGCGGTTTGCTGTGGTCGGGAGTCCGGCGTATTTTGCGCGGCATCGGCCGCCGCGTACGCCTGACGAGTTGAGTCAGCATCGTTGTATTCGGACTCGTATGCCGAGTGGCACGATCTATCAGTGGGAGTTCGAGCGGCATGGGGAAACGGTGCGGATCGATGGCAAGGGGGCGCTGACCCTTGATGAATCCGGGCTGATGCTTAGCGCTGCGCGGGCTGGTGTTGGGCTGACTTACTTGTCCGAGTGGACGGTGGCTGAGGATCTCCAGGCGGGGACGCTGGTTCGTGTGCTTGAGGATTGGACGCCGCCGCTGGATGGGTTGTGTCTTTATTATCCTGGGCGGAGGCATGTGCCCGCAGGGTTGCGGGCGTTGATCGCCATGATTCGGGAATCCGCGGATTTGCAGCGCAAGGGTTAGGGGTTTGTCTGCGGCACTGTTTGGTGCTTTGGCCTTTGCGCTGGCATTCGCGTTTGCGCCTTCGCGGCGCGGGCGTTTCGGTTTGTTGGCGCTTTCGCTGGCATCCGCGTTATGCCTTCGTGTTTCACACGTCGCCCCTGTGCCTTTGCCTTTTCACTGGCATCCGCGTTACGGTGTTTGGTGTTCACGCGTCGCCCCTGTGCGGGGCGGCACCTACTTTTCTTTGCCGCCGCAAAGAAAAGTAGGCAAAAGAAAGCGGCTCACACCGCCAGTTCTTGTGCTTGCCTGAGGGCCCCCAACCGGTCCTACGCTTCACACGGCAGCATTTCTGTTCACGCGAGTTGCCAACGCTTCGAATGAGCGTCTCACCCGCTACGAATTCCAACACACGGGCTAGCGGCAGCGAATGGTTTGTGCCGCCCAGGTGGCAAACTGTGTGTAGGTTGTCGCGTCGTATAGCCTGGCGCTCTTACATGGTGGAACGCGTGCGCTATCGGTCCGAAGTGAGGCGTGTGAGGTGCTACGGCCTACACACAGTTTGCCACCTGGGCGGCGGCGGACTATCTGGCACGGCACGCTGCAGCGCGGGTGCGTGAAGCGGGTGAGGCGTACTGTAAGAGCGCTCGCAACGAACGCGGAACAAGCAGGTCGCCGTGTGAAGTGAGGGACCGGTTGGGGGCCCTCAGGCAGGAATAAGGATTGGCGGTGTTAGCCGCTTTCTTTTGCCTACTTTTCTTTGCGGCGGCAAAGAAAAGTAGGTGCCGCCCCGCACAGGGGCGACGCCTGAAGCACGAAGGCAAAACGCGGATGCCAGCGCACAGGCCAAAGCCACCGAACGGCAACGCATGAAGCACGAAGGCAAAGCGCGGATGCCAGCGCAAAGGCAAAAGCACCGACCAGCAACGCCAACACCCAAAAGGCAAAAAAAACGAACCACGATGTCGATTCCCCCCACCCTCACCCGTCGTCATAAATGAAACCCGCCATTCCGCGGTTCCAAACAGGTCAGACAGGAGAAAAAACATGCGAGTCATGGTAATCGTAAAAGCAACGAGCGACTCAGAAGCCGGCAAGATGCCCACGACCGAGTTGCTGACAGCAATGGGCCAATACAACGAAGAACTCGTGAAGGCGGGCATCATGCAGGCGGGCGAAGGCCTGCACCCAAGCTCACGCGGCAAGCGTGTACGATTCTCGGGCGCAAACCGAACCGTAATCGACGGCCCGTTCGCAGAAACAAAAGAACTGATCGCCGGCTTCTGGCTCTGGCAGGTGAAATCGATGGAAGAAGCTGTCGAATGGGTCCGACGCTGCCCGAACCCGATGGAAGGCGATTCCGAAATCGAAATTCGTCAGGTCTTCTCGGCCGAAGATTTCGGCGACGAGTTCACCCCCGAGCTACGAGAGCAGGAAGACCGCCTACGCGCCGAGATCGAACAGCAAACACACAAGCCAACGTAACGACAAAGCCCGTCGGCGGCACGTAGCAAACTCACCGCGCACGCAACGCATCAACGATATTCATACGCGCCGCCCGCATCGCGGGCAAAAACCCGCCGACGAGCCCCATCGTCATCGAAAACGCCAGCGTCTTCAAAACAATCGCCGGCGTGAGGATGAACCGGAACGACAGGTCCGCAAAGGTCTGGAAATTCGTCGTGGAAAACGACGCAAATTGCATGAAGGCTGCGCATCCCAACCCCGCCAACCCACCGACCAGCCCCAGCAGCACCGCCTCGATCAGAAACGCGGCCAGCACGCTCGCCCGCTGAAAGCCGAGCGCGCGCAGCGTGCCAATCTCAGCGACGCGATTGGCAACGGACGCGTACATCGTGATCATCGCGCCAATCATCGCGGCAATCGAAAAGATCGTCGACAGCGTGAAGCCGAGGATGTTGAGAAACGTCGACAGCGCCTTCGACTGGTCGCTATAGAACGTCTGCTCGCGCTTGGCCTCCTCCGCGAGACGCGGATCGACATCGATATCGGCCCTGAAGCGCTCGAACTGATCGGACTCCGCGATGCGCACCACCATCGACGAATAACTGGTGCGCCGGAACGACTGCATCAGCTGATCGACGTCGCCCCAGATTTCCGAATCGAAGCCGCTGCCGCCCGCATCGAAGGTGCCGACCACCGTCCAGTCGCGCTGCGCGAAACGCAGATGCTCGCCAAGCTGCGTGCCGCTGAAGCCTTTCGCGATGCTGCTGCCCACAATGATCTCCGACGAGCCCGGCGCAAACATGCGCCCCGACGCAAGCGTCACTTGTGGCCGCAAGCTCATCGCAGCAGGCGATACGCCGCGTATCACCACGTTCGACGGCTTGCCCGTGCCGAGCTTCAGTAGCGAGATCAGCACGACGGATTCTTTCGACGCCATCCGCTTGCCATCGCCGCCCATCGCCACGGCAGGATGCATCTCGATCACGTTGGCCTGGCCGCGGTCGATCGCGCTCTGCACCTCCGTTTCCGCGCCCTTGCGGATCACGACGACGTTGTCCGCTTCGCCCGTCGAAACAAGCGTTTTCTTGAGCCCCGCATCGAGCATCAGCACCGTCGCGAACACGAACACCACGAGCGCGAGGCCACCCGCCGTGAGCGCCGTGGTCAGACGGCGCGTCCACAGGTTGCGGGCGATGTACGAAAGCGGGATGGCCACGTTGTGCTTGCCTTTAGCGTTGAACTCAGCCGATCGCCCGCAGGCCTTCGACGATCCGCACGCGCGCCGCCTGCAGCGCCGGAATGATGGCAGCAGCCAGCCCGACGACGAGCGCACACGCGGCCTGCTGCAGCATCGTTTCGCGCGACACGGTGAACACCGGGAACACGCCGCCCGTCGCCTGTTTGAAGAAGCTCGCAGCGGGTGGTGTCGCGAGCATGCCGAGGCCCGCGCCGACCGTGCAGATCGTCAGCGACTCGCCGAACATCAGCAGCGCGAGAAATCCCGGCCCGAAGCCGAGCGCCTTGAGCGTCGCGTATTCGGTGGTGCGCTCGCGCGCGCTCATCGCCATCGCGTTCGCCATCACGGCCATGATGATCACGATCACCACGTAGGACACGAGGCGGATCGCCGCAATGATCTGATTCGACATCGCGACGAAACCGAGTTGAAACGCCTGCTCCGTTTCCGTCAGCGTTTCGGCGAGCGAGTTCTTGAACACGTTGTCGACGTTGCGGGAAATCGCGGCGGCATCGTCAGGATTGTCGATGCCGACCACGTACACGCCGACCTGATCCGCGCGCCGCCCCGGCATCTTGCGCACGGATTCGTTCAGATAGTCCCAGTGAAAGATCATCTGGCGCGTGATCGTCGATTCGTCGCGGCCATCCAGAATGCCACGCACGACGAATTCCCACGTGCCCGGATAGATCGTCCCCTTGATGGGGATCACATCGCCGACCTTGAAGCCGTACGCGGTCGCAAGCTGCCTGCCGATCAGGCAGCCCTTGCGGTCGCGCTCGTAATCCGACCGCTGCTGCGCGGGCAGAATGAACTCAGGGTAAAGGTCGAGATAATTGTCCGACACGGCGAACTGCGCGAAGAAATTCTTCGGCTCGCGGTAAACGCCGCCGAACCAGTTCGAGCGCGCGACCAATGTCACACCGTCCACGCCGCGAATACGGTTCTCGTAGCTGAGCGGCAGCGGGAACGTCAGCGAGATCGCGTTGCGCGTCACGAGCCTCGCATTCGATGCGGCAGCCGCGCCCGCATACCACGCGTCGATCACGGTATGCAGCAGCCCGAACGCGAGCACGGCGATCATCAGGCCGAGTACGGTCAGCGTCGTGCGCAGCTTGTGCCGCAGCGCGTTGCGCGTGATCAGCTTCAGCAGGTACATGGCGGCATGATCTCCGATACTGCCGCGATCGCTTCAGCGAGCCGTGCCATCGATCAGCTCTCCCTTCTCCAGATGCACGAGCGCTCTCGCCGCGCCCGCCGCGTGCGCGTCGTGCGTGACCATGATGATCGTCTTGCCCAGTTCGCGGTTCAGGCGCTGCAGCATCGCAAGCACTTCTTCGGCGGACGCGCGGTCCAGGTCGCCCGTCGGTTCGTCGGCGACGATCAGCGTCGGGTCGGTGATCAGCGCGCGCGCAATTGCGACGCGCTGCTGTTGCCCGCCCGACAGCTCAGACGGGTAATGATGCGCGCGATTGCCCAGATTCACCATGTCGAGCACGAGCGCGACGCGCTCGCGGCGCTCCTTGCGCGTCAGGCGCGTGAGCATCAGCGGCAGCTCGATATTCTCGAACGCCGTCAGCACGGGCATCAGGTTGTAGAACTGAAAGATGAAGCCGACGTGCGCCGCGCGCCATTGCGCGAGCGCGGATTCTTTGAGCCGCGTGATGTCCAGCCCGCCGACGCGCAACTCGCCGCCGTCCGGCCGGTCGATGCCCGCAATCAGATTGAGCAGCGTGCTCTTGCCCGAGCCCGACGGCCCCATCAGCGCGATGAAGTCGCCTTCGCCGATCGCCAGCGTGATGTCGGACAGCACGGGCACGGTCTGCACGCCGCGCCGGTACGATTTGACGAGATGCCGGATATCGACGAGCGGCGGCGTTGCGTTGATCGGCTGGCTCACTGTTTCTTCGCCACGGTGACTTTGGCGCCGTCCTTGATGTGCTCGTTCGGCGCGCGCACCAGCACGTCGCCGGGACGCACGCCGCTCACTTCGACCAGTTCGCCGAGCGTCGCGCCTGTCGTGACGGGTACTTCGCGCACGCGGTCGTCCTTGACGACGAAGGCCACCTTGCGGCCGTCGCGCTCGACGATGGCAGCCGGCTGTGCCGCGACCACCGGCTTGCGGTCTTCCGGCGGCACCGGCTTCGAAAGAAACGCGATTTTCGCGCTCATGTCGGGCAGCACGCGCGCATCGCGATCGACGAAGCGCACCTTGACGAGCACCGTTGCTTTCGAACGGTCGACGGTCGGCACGATGCGCGACACGCTGCCCGCGAGGCGCATGTCCGGCAACGCGTCGAGCTGGATCTCGCAAGGCGCGTTCACGGCGATCTTGCCGATATTCGATTCAGCAACGTCGGCTTCGACTTCGAGTGTGTCCATGTCGGCAATCGTCACGACGGCGCCCTTGCTGTCCGATGCCTGCGAAAACGGCGTGATGTTGTCGCCGACGTTCGCGTGCTTTTCGATCACTACGCCGTCGAACGGCGAGCGGATCACGGTCTGATCGACAGCGACCTGCGCGGCCTGTGCGTTCGCCTGCGCAGCCACGATTGCGGCGCGGCTATTGTCGATCGACGCCACCGCCTTGTCGTAGCGCGCGACGTCGGCGTCGTATTGGGTCGCGGGGATCGCGCCGTTCGGCGCCAGGATTTTCGAGCGCCGCAGATTGACCTCGGCGTTCTTCAACTCGGCCTGCTGCAGCGCGAGGTTCGCCTGCGCGACCTTGATCTGCGCCTTCGCCTGCGCAAGCGACGCCTCGACGTCGTTGCTTTCAATCCGCGCGATGATCTCGTCTTTCTTCACGCGCGTGCCTTCCAGCACGCCGAGCCATTCGAGGCGCCCCTGCGCTTTCGACGAAACGGCCGCCTTGCGCTGCGGCACGACATAGCCCGTTGCATTGAGCAGCGTATAGGTTTGCGAGGGATAAGCCGACACCACGGTCGTCGTCTCGACGGTCTGCGGCCCGGCCAGCCTGAGGCCGACGACGAGCGCGACGACGAGGATTAGCGCGACGACCCCGTAGCCGATCCAGTTGCGCCGGCGGCCACCCGTGGCGACGGCTGGCCGGTCGATTTTCAGCCGCTTCAGATCGTGATCTGCCAATTTCTTATGTCGTTGCCGCAGGGTTGATGTTGTCGCGCGTCTCGACGCATCGCCACGCCGGCTACTTATAGTGGGTAAATGGGTCCACAGTATAGCGCCGCGCCCTGCCCGCGTCTGCCCGGGCTGGCATCCCGCTTGCAAGGAAACAGTGCTTGCGCGCAAAACGGCGGGAGTGCTTACGATTCGGGCCTCGCGTCGTGTGCGGCGTATGCGATAAGCATCCGGCTGCATCGCGCAAGTGTTGACAGGCATCCGCGCTAACGGCTTAGATTCTGGCCGTTGGCGTTCGATTTCCGAGGGAGACATCATGGAAGAAAAACAAACTGTCGCAGCGGACAGCACTGCCGTACGCGTCGCGCTGTGGCGCGCGATGCATGTTCAGGTCGACGCGCCGCCGCATGTGCTCGACGACGAAGTCGGCCTGCGGCTCGCCGCGCCCGACGCAAGCTGGCGCGAACGTCCTGACATGGATGCGCAGGGAACGCGCGGCTATCGCGCGTCGATCGTGGGCCGCGCGCGTTTTATCGAAGACCTGGTTGTGGAGCAGGCGGATCGCGGCGTCGGTCAGTACGTGATCCTCGGCGCGGGTCTCGATACGTTCGCGCAGCGCAGGCCGCGCATCGCGTCGCGGCTGCGCGTGTTCGAAGTCGATCGGCCGGGCGCGACGTCGTGGAAGCGCGAGCGTCTGCTCGAACTGGATTACGGCATTCCCGACTGGCTGCGGCTCGTACCCGTCGACTTCGAAGCCGGTCAGTCGTGGTGGGAACAGATTGCGGACGCGGGTTTCGATGCGAGCGCGCCCGCCGTAATCGCATCGACGGGCGTCTCGATGTACCTGACGCGCGAGGCGAATCTGGCGACGCTGCGCCAGATCGAGAAACTCGCGCCAGGCTCGACGCTAGCGATGACGTTTCTTCTACCGCTCGATCTGATCGATCCCGCCGAACGCGCGCAGCATCAGTTCGTCTACGAGCGAGCGCGGGCAGCGGGCACGCCGTTCGTCAGTTTCTTCAAACCCGTCGAGATGCTCACGCTCGCGCGTGAAGCGGGCTTCAAGGGCGTCAAGCATGTGTCGACGGCCGATCTCGTCGAGCGCTATTTTGCGGGCCGGTCCGATGGACTCAGGCCGTCGACGGGTGAAGCGTTTCTCGTTGCGACCACCTGAAGGTTCATGGACCGCGCGCCGTCCGTCATGAAGAAGACGGCGCGCGGTCATTGCCTAGAACCCGTTGGCCGTCTTCCGATAGCTACTCCAGTTGTTGCCGCCCGTGCAGTTCAGTTGCGAGCCCTGCGCCTGGCACCATGCCTCATAACCCGGCGAGTAGAGCCACTCTCCCATCCAGTTCAGATCGACATGCGTGTCGCCTTGCGCCGACACGAAGTTCGACGCGTCGTCGGTGCTGCCCGAGCCGGTGTAGCGCGCCACGGCCGGATACGGGAATACCGGGCGTGTGCGCGTGGTTTGTCCCGTCGAATCGACGATCGACGCGACGATCTTGCCAGGCTTCGCGCCCGTCTCCGTCCATGACATCAGGGGCGTGAGGATATCGAACGTGTTCGGACCTTCCCCGCCGCCGCAATGCGCGACGCCCGGGAACAGATAGAGCTTCGCGAAGGCGTCGACGCGCTCGCTGCCCATCAGGTTCTTCATCGCGGTGTAATACTCGATCGTCGAGCGCGGCGAGATGTGCTGATCTTCGAGGCCATGCCACAACAGCAACTTGCCGCCGCGCCGTTCGAACGGATGCAGGTCGGGGTCGGTGGCTGCGAGATACTTCGAGGTCGGCACGGTCTTCAGGAACGCATCGATCGTGAACTTCAGATCGCCGAACGCCGCCGACGCATTCGATCCATTGAAGTAGTCGAGGTAGCGCAGGAACGGCATCACGAAGTTGATGCTGCCGCTCGGCCCTGCATCCGTCGCGGGTACGAACAGACTCCAGTTCAGTTCCGAGCCCCATTCGCGCGAGACGAACGGCTCCAGACGCGCGCCGCTCGCATCGGTTGCGCCGTCGTGAATCTTGCGCACCACCGTCGCCTCGGCTGCCGACAGGCACGTCGACGCCGCCTGCCCTTTCGCGCACACCAGCGTCGCGGGATCGAAACGGCAGGCCTGTGGACGGTCGATCACGCCATCCGTCACGCCGTCGATACCATCGCACGCCTTCAATACGGCGGCATGGACGAGCGGCAGCTTGTCCGCGAGCAGAATGTATTTGCCCGTCTTCGGATCGATGTTCGCGGCGGCCGCCCAGCCATGATGGAAGGTGTTCTGCACGATCAGATCATTGGCGGGCGCGCCTGCTGCAATGCCGTCGAAGTCGTCGGGAAAGCGCTGCGCTTCCATCAGCGCTTCGCGCCCGCCATCGGAGCAACCGTCGAAGTACGCGTACTTCGCAGGCCGCGCGTAGAACTTGTTGATGATCGCCTTCGCCACTTGCGCCGTCGCGTGCTCCGCGCGATACGCGAAGTCGAGCTTCGCCTTCGGGTCGAGCGCCCATGAACCGTCGTTGCCGCCTTCGTGGCCCATGTCGGTTGCGGCCATCGCGATCTGTCCGTTGGTGACGGGCACGCAGGTCGAGGCCATCGGCGCGTTGACCGACAGATTCCCGCAGAGCCCGCCGCAGCCCGTTTGCAGATAGCGCTGGGTCCAGCCTTGCGTCGGCAGTTGCAATTCGAATAGCGATGCACCCGGTCCGATCGTGCCCTTCACATCGCACACGGGTGTGGGCAGCGTGCGCTGGCCGACGGCCGTTCCCGCCGGCAACACGACAGCCGAGGTGATCGTGACCGTGCCGTCCGTCACGCCGCTCAGGTCGAGTCCCGCGACGGCTGCGCAGTTCATCGCGGGCATCACGGCGGGCAGGTTGGCGAGGCCCGCTGCCGCGTGCGCGCCGGACGGCCAGGCCATTGCCGCCAGCAGCGACACGAGCAAGGTGAACGCGGCCAGCAGGCGGCGCATGAAGTCATGTTGCACACGTTCTGTCACACGCCCTGCGCTCGCCGCTGTCGGCAAGGCGCACGCAAGCGATCCTGCGTTGCAGATCACACGCATCTCTGTCTCCTGTTGTCATCGGAATGCGGCGCTCGCGCGACGCGCCGCTAGCAGAACAAGCAACCAGTTGCACGCTCAGGATAGCCAACGTAAGGGACGGACACGATTGCCAATTTGGCGCGATCCAATCTGTTTTTCTTATCGGCGCGAGGACGACCGCCGCGCTAAGAGTGCGCTAACTCTGCAACGGCAAAATCTTGCGGATGCACCGGGACAAGGCGTGGCAACGCCTGAAACCACGCGGCCAACGCGGGATTTGCAATCCATCTGCCTGTTTTCAGAAGCGGTGATATGGTGCGCGCAATCGGCGGCGACGCGTGTCGTCGCCCGCTCACCTCAATGGTGCAGCGTGCGAACCGCACGCCATGCATCCGTCATCGATCAGCGATAAAGACATGAACTTCGAAAACAACGCTTCGAGCAACTCGCTGGATGTCGCCGACGCGACGTCTTCACCGTTGCGAGCATGGCTCGCGGTAGCGTCGGTAACGATTGGCGCATTCGCCTTCGTGACGACGGAATTTTTGCCGGTCGGTCTCCTGCCGCAAGTCGCGCAGACCTTCGACGTATTGCCGGGCACCGCCGGCCTCATGGTGACGATTCCCGGCATCATGGCGGCTATCTCCGCGCCGGGCCTGATGCTCGCCGCCGGACGCGTGAACCGCCGGCTGATCCTGATCCTGCTGACCGTGATGCTGCTCGCGTCAAATCTGCTGTCGGCGTTCGCGCCGAATTTCCCGATGATGCTCGTGGGCCGCGCGCTGCTCGGCGCCGCGCTCGGCGGCTTCTGGACACTCGCGCTCGCGGCGGCGGGACGTCTCGTGAAAGCGCATGAAGCAGCCCGAGCGACCGCGACGATTCTCGCTGGCGTCACCTGCGCGACGGTGATCGGCGTGCCGCTCGGCACCTTCATCGCGAGTTTCGCTTCGTGGCGCATGTCGTTCATCGCGACGGCCGTGCTCGTGAGCGTCGCGCTGATTGCGCAGATGGCGCTACTGCCGTCGCTGCCGTCGCAAGCAGCGTTGCGTTTCGCCGATCTCGTGACGCTCGTGCGCCGTCCGTTTCCGCGCAAGAGCCTGTTGATGGTCGCGCTGATTTTCGGCGCGCATTTCTCGTCGTACACGTATATCGCGCCGTTTCTGCAGAACGCGCATTTCAGCACGTCGACCATCACCGCGTTGCTGCTCGGCTTCGGCATCATCGGCTTCTTTTCGAACTTCGCGGTATCGACGTTCGTCGCGCGCAGGCTCAAGGGCTCGCTCGCCACGGTGACCGTGCTGCTGATGTTCGCGTTGCTCACGATGCCCCTGCTCAGCGATATGGCGCCTGTCGTGACGGGTATGGTGCTCGCGTGGGGCGTGGCGTTCGGCGCGATTCCGCTGTGCGTGAGCGTGTGGATGCAGGAAGCCGCGCCCGATTTACCCGAAGCGGGTTCGGCGCTGTTCGTCGGCATCATTCAGGTGGCGATTGCCGTGGGCTCGTCCGTGGGCGGCACGATCGTCGATCACGCCGGTATTCCCGTCGACTTCTGGTTCGGCAGCGTGCTCGCGATTCTCGGCCTCGTCACGCTGGCGAGTTTCCGCACGCGCAACAACGCCGGGCAGGCCGCCGCGCCTGTGGCGTCAACCGAGGTTCAGACCGAGTGCGTCTGATGCGTCAAGCGCGGCGTCTTCACGTCGCGTCCTCTACGTCCTTTAGCTCCTTCACTTCCGCTTGAACGCGGCGCGCCGCTCGGCGCGCTCGTTGGCGAACTGGCTGCTGAGCGTCGAGTCCAAGTCCTTTCGCTCGACGTGGACGCCACAGTTCGGGCACACGTTGCTCAGCCCGACATCATGGCCACAGTCGCGATGCACGAAGCGCACCGCGATGTCCTCGTGCTTCTCCTTGCACCACGTTTCGCCCCACGCGCGCAGCGCGTGAATCACGGGATAAAACGCCCGCCCTTTCTCCGTCAGACGATATTCGTAGCGCAGCGGTTTCTCGCTGTACGGATGGCGCTCGATCATGCCATCCGCTTCGAGCGACTTCAGACGCGTCGCCAGCATTTGCGGCGTCGCTTCCGTCTGGATCTGTATCTCCTCGAAACGCGCTGCGCCCATGTACAGCTCCCGCAGGACCAGCATCGACCAGCGGTCGCCGACGACATCCAGCGACCGCGACACCGGACACACCGTATTGGCCTTCTCCGCGACACGTGCCACGATCCCTCTCCCATCGAAACTCTTAATTTCATAGTAACACAAACGAGCATCGGCGTGCATACACACACGCTTTCTGCGCGCCTGTTGGCGGGCCGTGAGGGCTAATCCGAAGCCCTCGCAAATCGACCCGCAAAGCCACGTCGCACTTGACACTATGTTTTTCATAGTTATATGCTGCGTCCACGTTAGCGATGCGCGAGACGTCACGCATCGTCCGATCAAGGCAGCCGGCGCCGGGTGCGGAACGCGAATTCGTGCGCACCCTTTTCGATGGAGAACTGAAATGCCCAATACTGTTTATCGCGCGGAGCGCACCGGCCTGTTGCTGGTCGATCCGTACAACGACTTTCTGTCGGAAGGCGGCAAGCTGTTTCCGATGATCAAGGAAATCGCCACCAACGTCCGCCTGCTCGACAACCTGCGCGCGACGGTCGCCGCCGCGCGCAAGGCCGACATCCAGGTGTTCTACGTACCGCACCGCCGCTGGCAGCCGGGCGATTACGACAACTGGGATCATCCGAATCCGACGCAGCGTCTGGTTCAGCAGCGTCACACGTTTGCAAAGGGAACTTGGGGCGGCGAATGGCATCCCGACTTCGTGCCGCAGGAAGGCGACATCATCGTGCAGGAGCACTGGGCGCAAAGCGGCTTCGCCAACACCGATCTCGACTTTCAGCTGAAGCAGCAAGGCGTCACGCATGTGATCGCCGTCGGTCTGCTCGCCAATACGTGCATCGAATCCACCAGCCGCTTTGCGATGGAGCTGGGCTATCACGTCACGCTCGTGCGCGACGGCACGGCCGCTTTCTCGGAAGCAATGATGCGCGCCGCGCACGAACTGAACGGCCCGACCTACGCGCATGAAATCCTGACGACGGCCGAACTCATCGCCGCGCTGCCCGCAGCGCAAGGAGCACAAGCATGACACTCACTGGCTATCTGCTGATCGGCGCGCATGAGGTTGCTGCGACGGCCGGCACCATGAAGGCACTGAACCCCGCGACGAATACCACGATCGAACCGGATTTCGCGTTCGGCGGCGTCGCGGAAGTGAATCTCGCGGCGCAACTCGCCGACGATGCATTCGACAGCTTCAACAACACGTCACTCGACGAACGCGCGGCGTTTCTCGAACGCATCGCTGACGGACTCGATGCCGTCGCGCCTGAACTTGGGCAGCGCACATCGCTGGAAACGGGCTTGCCTGCCGCGCAGCTCGAAGCGGAAACCGCCAAAGCGGCCACGCAGTTCCGCCAGTTCGCGACTGTGGTGCGTCAAGGGCGCTTTCGCCAGGCGACGATCGATCCCGCGCAGCCGGAGCGTCAACCGCGCCCGCGCATGGATCACCGGATGCAGAAGATCGCGCTCGGCCCCGTCGCGATTTTCGGTGCGAGCAACTTTCCGATTTCCTATTCGGTTGCGGGCGGCGATACGGCATCGGCGCTGGCTGCGGGCTGTCCTGTGATCGTGAAGGCGCATAACGCGCATCCGGGCGCCTCCGAGATCATGGGTCGCGTGATCCAGCGGGCCGTCGAAGAATCGGGCTTGCACGAAGGCGTGTTTTCGATGCTGCGCGGCGGCGGCAATGAAATCGGCGAAGCGCTCGTCGATCATCCGCTGATCAAAGGCGTGACGTTCACAGGCTCTGAAGCCGGCGGCATGGCGCTGTTCCGGCGGGCGCAGCAGCGTCCTGATCCGATTCCCGTCTTCACGGAAATGACGAGCGTCAATCCGACCTTCGTGCTGCCGGCTGCACTCGCTGCGCGCGGTGGCGCAGTCGGCGACGGCTTCGGCGAGCGCATGCTGGTCAACGTCGGGCAAGCGTGCCTGAAGCCCGCGATCCTGCTCGTGATCGATGGCCCCGGTTACACGGAACTTCGACAGGCGCTGATCGCTCGCGTCGAAACGATGCACGCGCGCACGATGCTGACGCCCGGCATCTGGAAGTCGTACAGCGAAAACCTGGAGCGGCGCAAAGGCGCGGGCGCGGAACACATCGCGGCGGGCGGCAATGCGCAAGGCGCGTGGGACGGCCAGGCGGCGCTGCTCGTAGTCGACGGCGCGCGCATGCTTGCCGATGCGTCGCTGTCGGAAGAAGTGTTCGGTCCGGCTGCGCTGCTCGTGCGTGTATCGGATGTCGAGCAATTGATCGCGATCGCAAAGCAGTTCCGCGGCCAGCTGTCGGCGACGATGCAGATCGATTCCGCCGATCATGCGCTCGCCGCGCGCCTGTTGCCCGTGCTCGAACGACGTACGGGACGCATCGTGATCAATGCGTTCGCGCATCCGCAGGAAGTGTCGTATGCGTCGATTCACGGTGGCCCGTTCCCGGCGACTTCGGACAGCCGCTTCACGTCGGTCGGCATGACGTCGATCGAGCGCTTTCTGCGGCCTGTGTGCTATCAGGGTTTTCCGGACGATCTGCTGCCTGAAGCATTGAAGCATGAGAATCCGCGTGACCTGTGGCGTCTCACGGATGGCGAGTTGTCGAAAGCCTGATCGCTTTCGATGACGCGAGGCCCGCGCACGGTGAACGTGTGCGGGCTTTTTCCGTTTGTGTTTAGAGATCCAGCACCAGCAGCTCGCTTTTCGCGCGCGAGACGCACAGGGTCAGGAAGTTCTGCTGGTCGTCGGCATCGAGAATGCAATCCTGATGCTCGACCTCGCCGCTCAGATAACGCACCTTGCACGTCGCGCACAAGCCGGCTTCACACGACGTCTGCACGCCAATGCCCGCTGCCTTGAGCACATCGGCGATGCTCTTGTCGATGGGAACGGGCAGGCGTTGACCCGTGCTTGCGATCTCGACGGTGAATTCACCCGGCTTTCGATCAGCAGGCGTGATCGCGCGCTCCGGCGCCTTGAAATGCTCGCAATGCACAGCATCGCTCGGCCAATGGCCGGACGCGTCAGCGCATGCGCGCATGAAGCCCGCGGGACCGCAATAGTAGACATGTGTGCCGTCTTGCGCCTCATCGCGCAACAGTGCCGCGATATCGAGGCCGCGCGCCGGATCGCCACCGTCGAAGTGAAAATGCAGCCGCTCCCGTTCGACGAGCGCCTGCAATTCATCCGTGAACGCCGCGCATTGCGCATCGCGCGCGCAGTAGTGCAGCTCGTAGTCCACGTCATCCGTATTCGCGAGCTGATGCGCCATCGACTTGAGCGGCGTCACGCCGATCCCGCCCGCAATCAGAATCACTTTGCGCGCTCCTTGCGCGAGTTCGAAGTTGTTGCGCGGCACGCTCACGCGCACACGGCCCTGCACCTGCAACTGTTCGTGAACGGCCTTCGATCCACCGCGTCCCTTCTCGTCACGCAGCACCGCGATCACATAACGATGCCGGTCCGCAGGTGAATTGCACAGCGAATACTGGCGGATGACACCGTTCGCAAGATGCACGTCGATATGTGCGCCCGCCGTGAATGGCGGCAACTCCGCGCCTTCGGGATCGACCAGTTCATACGACTGGATATTGCGGCCCTCGTAGCGGACCTGCCGCACGAAAAGCTCCAGCGTCGCCGCTGCCTGATTGAATGCTGTCAATTGATGTCTCCTTGCCACTTGCGTTCGCGCGCGTTGTTCGCAGATGCGGCGCCACTTCGGTACTGCGTGGCGCCGTGTCTCGCTTACTCGCGCGTCGACTGCTCCAGCTCATCCATCTTTGCGCGCACGAACGCGGCCCGCTCATCGCCCTTCAGGTGGTCGCTCTGCGTGAGAATCGCGACGACAGCTTTCGAAATGCGGCGACGTTGCGCGACCTCTTCTTCGACGGTCGCAGCCTCGGGAATCTCGAACACGTTGCCGGAGCAATAGCTATTCGGCGCGGCGCCGACATCGCGCAGCCACTGCGCGAACTCCGCCGGCGACGCCGCCGGGTTCGTGCCGCGCACGGCATCGCGCAGCATCTTGCGGAACAGATAGAGGCCGGCGTCGAACTTGGTCGGATGCTCGAGCGAATGGACGGCGATCGGGCGTTGGCTGATGATCGCTTCGTAATCGCCCGGCGCGTACTGCGCGTCCTTGTAGTGCGCGCGCTCGCGATGGTTGGGCGGAATGGGCGGCATGTCTTCGAGCTTGTACTTGCCGAAGCGCTCGGGCCTGCGCATCGCCACCTGGCCTTCGAGGAAGTCGATGGTTTCATAGCCGACCATCGACTTATCGCCGACGCCGCGCGTATCGACGCCCGGGCCCATCACACGCCAGCCGATCATCTTGCTGTTCTCGTCATCGACGGGCACCGTCCAGCGGATCATGTGGAAGCGGCTGAACAGCTTCTTGTTCAAACCGTCTTCGGATGTGTACGCGTGCAGGCTCAGATTCGGCAGCACCTGATGCTGGACGCGCACGAACAGATGATCCTTGTCTGCGCGGCGCGCGCCCGCGCAGGCGAGGCTGCGGCCTTGCTGCACGGGAATGAACTGCATGTCGGGCGGCACTTCCATCGATGCCGCGCCGACTTCGTCGAACGTCGTGCCCTGATAGTGGCCGCCTACGACGTTCCTGCCCGCGTGCAACGCGGCCGCGTGGTAGTTGTCGGCGGCGTTGTCCTGGACCTGCAACCAGTTGCAGTGCTGGAAGTTGCTGTAGGGGACGAGCTCGTCCGTCGGCAGCACGGTGAAGTTGCCTTCCCATTCGGGAAACGGCAGCTCTTCTTCGGGCGGGCCCATGTAGGCGAACACGAGGCCGTTGCGCTCGACGGCCTTGTACGCGCCCTGACGGATCGAGCATGCGTACTTCTCGGCTTCCGCCTCCTCGCCCTTCGGAAACGGCGCATGCAGACAGGTGCCATCGACGTCGAACACCATGCCGTGATAGCAGCACTGGATGCCGCGCTCCTGGATCGCGCCGTATTCGAGCGACGCGCCGCGATGCACGCAATGCGCATGCAGCAGGCCGACGCGGCCACTGCCGTCGCGGAACGCGACCAGCTCTTCGTTCAGGATCTTCAGGAAACGGGGCGTGTCGGTGAGTTCCATCGACATGCAGACGGGATGCCAGAAGCGGCGCATGTATTCGCCCGTCGGCGTGCCGGGACCCGTCTCGGTCAACTCGACATCGTGTGTCGGAATCTTGTTCGTGTGGTAGCCGCCGTAGGGAATCAGCTTCTTCACCACGGTGCCGCCCGCGCTGCCGCCCTTCTCCATCTGCTCCGACTTGATCGTCATGACCACTCCTTTTGACTGTGGGTAAGTGAAGACCGCCGTTTTGACTGCCTTCCATCGTTTGAATACGGATACCGAACTCTGTATACAGAGATTAAGCATGTGCAGAAACCTCGCCAATCAAGGTTTACACCTAAGGTTGACCGGTTCGCGACCGCGATGTAGTCTGTATCCAAAGTACAGAGGCTCACGATGACAATGAAGTTCGAAAAGCTGCAGGTCCGTCCCGACTATGTCGAGGAGGTGTATCGGGTACTTGCCGATGCGATTAGCGACGGGTCGCTCGCACCCGGCACGCGATTGACGCAAGAGGAGATCGCGGAGCAGTTCGCGGTGTCGCGTTCACCTGTGCTGCAGGCGCTGCGTCTGCTGAAGAAGGACGGGCTGGTGCAGGATGCGCCGGGGCGCGGGGTGCTGGTGGCGCCGCTCGATGTCGAGTGGACGAGTCATCTGTACCAGGTGCGCGGCGCGCTCGATACGCTTGCTGCGAAGCTTGCCGCTGAGCGCGGCGCTGTGATCGATAGCGCGCTGATCATGCGCGGGCGGCTGGTGTCGAAGGGCAAGGATGTGAAGGCGATGATCGATGCCGATATTGCTTTTCATTCGGCTATTTATGAGGCGTCGGGGAATCCGCTGATCGTTGAGAGTGCGCAGTTGCATTGGGTTCATTTGCGCCGGGTGATGGGCGCTGTGCTGCAGTCTTCGCGGTTGCGGGATTCGATCTGGGATGAGCATCAGGGCATTGCCGATGCAATTGCTGCGCGCGATGCCGCGCGGGCTGCTGAGCTTACCGAATTGCACACTAGCAGTGCGAGGCAGAATCTTGTTGCCAGGCTTGGGGAGATGCTGAAGGCGGGGTGATTTTTTGTCTGCGACGCTGGGGTTGGGTTGGCTTTGTGCCGGCGTCCGCGTTTTGGCTTTGATGTTCATGCGGTGCCTTCCGGTTTTAGCCGTTGCGCTGGCATTCGCATTTTTTCTTCGTGCTTCGTGCGTTGTGCCTGTGCGTTTGCCTTTGCACTGGCATTCGCGTTTTGCCTTCGCGGCGCGGGTGTTGGGTTTGGTTTGCTTGTTCTTGCGCTGGCATCCGCGTTACGGTGTTTGCCGTTCACGCGTCGCCCCTGTGCGGGGCGGCACCTACTTTTCTTTGCCGCCGCAAAGAAAAGTAGGCAAAAGAAAGCGGCTAACACCGCCAACATTTCTTCCTGCCTGAGGGCCCCCAAATGGTCCTACGCTTCACACGGCAACGTGCTGATCAATGCTCGTTGCCAACGCTTTGAATAGAAGCCTCACCCGCTTCAGACACATCCACAAGGGCTAGCGGCAGCGAGTGGTTTCTGCCGCCCAGGTGGCAAACTGTGTGTAGGTTGTCGCCCCGCACAGGTTAGTGCTGTTACCAGAAACACCAACCTTGCTGCTCAGTCCGGAGTGATGCGCGTATGGCGCGAAAGCCTACACACAGTTTGCCACCTGGGCGGCCGAGGTCTATCTGGCACGGCGTGCTGCGACGCGGGCACATGAAGCGGGTGAGGCGTATGGAGAGAGCGTTGGCAACGCACGCGTACAGATACGTTGTCGTGTGAAATACGGGGCCGTTGGGGGCCCTCAGGCAGGAACAAAAATTGGCGGTGTTAGCCGCTTTCTTTTGCCTACTTTTCTTTGCGGCGGCAAAGAAAAGTAGGTGCCGCCCCGCACAGGGGCGACGCTTGAAGCACGTAGGCATAACGCGGATGCCAGCGCAAAGGCCAAAACCCAAACCGGATGCCACCGCAAAACCAAAGCAAACCACCCAGCGTCGCAGACAAAAAAGCCAAATCTACTCCCGCTTAGATAAAACATTCACATGCGCCCGCCGAAGCGTAAGCGTCAGCAAACTCCCAAGAACCATACTCACAGCAATCCCGACCACACCACTCCCAGTCGACCCGGTCGAAGTCTGCAAGAACCCAATCACATACGGACTAACAACACCCGAAATCGACCCAACCGAATTAGCAAGCGCAATCCCACCAGCGGCAGCAGCCCCTTGCAAAACAGCCGGCGGCACAGTCCAAAACTGCGAAATCGTTGTAATAACACCCATAGTGCCAATCGTGAGCGCGATCATCGCCAGCACCGTCTGATGCGCATAGACGACACTCGCACACAACGCAATCGCGCCGACAACCCCAGGCAACGCGAGATGCCAACGCCGCTCGCCATACCGATCCGAGCTACGCCCCACCAGCACCATCGTGACAGCAGCAGCCGCATAAGGCACAGCCGACAACAGCCCAATATTCAACGTCCCCGACACCCCCGAAGCCTTAACAAGCGAAGGAAGCCAGAAGCTCACCCCGTACAACCCCATCGTGAAGAAGAAATAAATCGCCGACAGCAACAACACACGCGGACTCGCAAGCCCATCGCGCAGCGAATGCAACTTATGGTGCCCACTCTCCGCCTGCAAATCAGCCTCGATCAACGCCTTCTCATCATCGCGCAGCCACCGCGCATCGGACACCTTGTCGTCAAGATAGAAGAACGCAACGATCCCGACGATCACCGTCGGAATACCTTCCAGCAAAAACAGCCACTGCCAGCCGGCAATACCATGCGCGCCGCTCATCGAATGCATGATCCAGCCCGACAACGGACCGCCGATCACACCCGACATCGGAATCCCCGTCATGAAAAGCGCGGTCACCTTGCTGCGGCGCCCAGCAGGAAACCAGTACGTCAGATACAAAAGAATCGCCGGAAAGAACCCGGCCTCAGCAACACCCAAAAGAAACCGCACCACATAGAACTGCGTAGGCGTCGACACGAACATCATCGCCGCCGAAATCACGCCCCATGTCACCATGATCCGCGCAATCCAGCGCCTCGCCCCCACCTTCAGCAGAATCAGATTGCTCGGCACTTCGAACATCAGATAGCCGACGAAGAAAATCCCCGCGCCTAGCCCATAAACGGCATCGCTCATCCCGAGATCCTGCAGCATCTGCAGCTTCGCAAAGCTGACGTTGATGCGGTCGAGGTAAGCGCACAGATAGCAGAAGAACAGAAATGGAATCAGGCGCCATGCAACCTTCGCATAGACGCCCGCTCCCGAACGCTCCAGATACACGTCCTGGCTGATCGAACTCATGGGGATGTCTCCGTCGTGTTTTGATCGTTACCTGATTGCGGCGGACGGACATTGCATCTCGCCCGCCGCGTCGTACTGCAATGAGCCGGCTTTAATCGAACATGTCAGGCTGCGTCTTCACCAACTGATCCCAGATGGTCTGGAAATGCAGCCAGCCGATGTATTCGCTGCCGACATGCTCGCGGCTATAGCGCGCACGCTCTTCCGTCACGAAGCGCGGCTTGATACCCGTCGACTCGATCATCAGTTGCTGCTGGCAGCAACGCTCGAGCGCAATGAACCAGAACGCAGCCGATTCGATGCTGTGCCGGCTCGCCGTCAGCAGCCCGTGGTTCTGGTGGATCGCCGCCTTCACGCCCTTGAAGGCATGCGCGACCTTGTGGCCCGCCTTCACTTCGACGGCCACCTGCCCCGCCTCCTCGCCGATCATGACGTGGTCTTCGAAGAATGCGGCAGCATCCTGGCTGATGGGATCGAGCTTCTTGCCAAGCGATGCGAACGCGGTGCCATACACGGTATGCGCGTGACACATCGCAACGATGTCCTGATGCATCTCGTGAACGGCCGCATGCAGCACGAAGCCCGCGCGATTGATCGCATAGTCGCCTTCGACGACATTGCCTTCGTGGTCCGCGCAGATCAGGTTCGACACCTTGACCTGCGAGAAATGCACGGCCATCGGGTTCGTCCAGTAAAGCCCTGGATGCTCCGGGTCACGCACCGTCAGATGGCCCGCGAAGCCGTAATCGAAGCCCTGCAACGCAAACGCGCGGCAGGCGGCGACAAGACGCTCCTTCAGATACTGCCGGTGCTGCGCGTGGCTCTCGAAGGTCGGCAGTTGCGGAAAGATCAGGCCGTCCTGCTCGGGCTGATAGATCGAGATGCGGCCCTTAAGGTCGATCGCTTTCGATGGGGCTTCCATCACTTCGGACATGTCGGCTCCTTTTGAACATGTGGACATTAGGTAAGCACATGGTCGTTCCCGCCGATCGCGTTGACAAACGATGGTTGTTCATGAAAGCATGAATGACATTCACCTGAAGGGGAAACACATGAGGCGGATGCCGAATTTCGTGCTGCTGCGTTCCTTCGAAGCCGCCGCGCGGCTCGAGAGCTTCGCGCTCGCCGCGCAGGAATTGCATCTGACGCCGTCCGCGATCAGTCATCAGGTGAAAGAGCTCGAAGAGTATTTCGGACGGCCGCTGTTTCTGCGGCGCAACCGGCGCATCGAGCCCACGCCCGAGGCCGTACGCCTGCTCGAAAGCCTGAGCCGTGTATTCGACGTCGTCGAGGCGGCATGCAGCGAGGTCATGCTCGCGCCCGATGCGCAGGTGCTCGCCGTGCATTGCGCGCCGAGCTTCGCGGTGAAATGGCTGGGGCCGAAGCTGCCCGAATTCAACAAGGCGTATCCGCACATCACCATCCGCCTGTCGACGGGCGCCGAGCCGCTCGATCTCACGCGCGTGCAGGAAGTCGACGTCGAGATTTCGTACGGCAGCGCGCTCGATCGTCCCGGCATCGACACCGTGCCATTGGGCCGCGAAGCGATCGTGCCGCTCTGCTCGCCCGCGCTGCTCGGCGACGGCACGCCCGTCGCGACGCGCATGAGCGAGCTGACGCTCATCGATACGCAGCTGAGCCGCGTCACGTGGGCCGACTGGTTCGCGGCCAACGGCCTCGACATGCCGACCACGCCCCGCCCTTCGTTCGATCGCGCGGCGCTCGGCATCTCGGCGGCAGCCGACGGCATGGGCGTGGTGCTCGAAAGCATGCGGCTCGCCGAACGCGAAATCGTGCGCGGCGATCTCATCGAAGTGCGCAGCGACGCGTTCGTGCGCTTCGAGCGCGACACGCATTTTCTGTCGTATCGGAAGAACGAATTCCGCGTCGAGAAGGTGGCCGCTTTCACGCATTGGCTGCTTGAGCGCGCAGGTGTCGGAAAGGGCGAAAACACGCCGCAGTAGGCACCAGGGCCGTACCCGCGCGCCGCTAATTTTCTCCTCATTTGCGTGACGCATGATGTCGTCACAGCCAGCCAGGACCGCACAGTCGAGCTGGAACAACGACATCGAGCATCAACGGCAATCAGGAGCAATCATGGACTTTCACCCGCCCTTTCTCGTCTTCTGCGCGCTCGGCGCGAGCGTCATGATCGTTTCAGTTTTGCTCGCGATTGCCGCCGAAAAGATCGACAACTGGCTCGCGCGGCAAACGGAACGTGTTTCGAGCCGGCGTCCCGTAGTGGTTCGCCATGCGGAAACCTCGCATCTGCTGTGAGCAACGCGAAACGAAACGCGTGATTGCGCGCCGCCATCCGCGTGCCGCGAAAGGATCATCGTCATGAAACGTCTGCATGCCATCGTTCCGCTCGCCGCGTTGCTCGCTGGCATCATCGCGGCGCCCGTCGACGCAAAGACCGTCAGCTATCCGCTCGAAAACGCCTGCCCTGTCGTCGCAAACCGGCCGGACCAGAATTCGGCCACTCGCGAGCAGATCGCGCACACGCCGCAAGGCGACATCGCGTATTACCGCTTCGGCCGCGGCAGTCCCATCGTCCTGCAGACAGGCTTTCGCGCGACGCTCTCCGAATGGGACGCGGCCTTTCTCGCGGACCTCGCGAAACATCATGAAGTCATCGTCTTCGACAATCGCGGCGTGGGCCGCTCGCTGCCGACGGCGTCGAGCTTCACCGTGCAGGACATGGCAAGCGACCTCTCCGCGCTGATCGACACGCTAAAGCTGCGCGACGTGACGGTGCTCGGCTGGTCGATGGGCGGCGCAGTCGCCACGCAGCTCGCGATCGACCATGCTGCGAACGTGCAGCGCGTCGTGCTGATGAGCGCGCCCGCGCCCGGCCGCCTCGGTGTGCCCGTCGCGCCCGACGTCGAAGCCACGCTGTCGGGCAAGCCGGGCACGACATTCAACGACGTGATGAAGGTCCTCTTTCCGCCATCGGCTGCGAAGGCAGCGGGCGAATGCTTCCGCAAGAACATGTTCGTGCCCGCCGGCTATGCGTCGCCGACCATCTCCGCGACCGTGACGGCCGGCCAGACGGCGCTGCTGCGCGCATGGGAACAGGACGATGCCGCCGCCGGCGCACTGCGCACCCTGCACACCGACACGCTGATCCTCACGGGCGACGACGACACCATCCTGTCGAAGCAGAACGCCGAAGCGCTCGCCCGCACGCTGCCCGACGCGCAATTGCTGGTGGTGCGCTCGGCGGGTCACGCGATGATGTATCAGTATCCGCATGCGCTGGCTTCGGCCATCAACCGTTTCATCACGCGATCGCAGGCGCATCCTCGGCAGACGGCAAAAGCAGCGCAACTGCACGAGCAGGCGTAAGATCAAAAGCCTTCTTCGAGGCACAACGGCGCGTTCTGTTGCGACCCATCTGGAGGTGGCGATGACGAACGAAACCTGCCCTGTACGTCGTCTGCAGCTTCTGCTGCACGATCCCTGCCGCACCGACGCCGCACGCGAAGCGGCCAGACTCGCCGCCGAGCAGCTCGGCATGCAGATCAGCGGCGAGGGCCATGCCACGCTGTCCGCGCGTATGCCCGATGACGCATTCCGCCAGCTTTTTTCCTGTTCTTCCGGCACGAGCGGAACCCTTGCCGTGCCGGGCAGTCTCCAACCGTACGTCTCGTCGATCAGCGAAGCGCCGCAACATCTTTCATTCGAATAACCTGCATTCGTCTTGCATGTGACGGGGCAGCGCATACACGCCGATGCGCCGACTCCCGTCGACACAGGAGAAGAAACGATGAAGGCCTACGATCCCAAAGACGCGGCCGCGCGGCCCGCACGCGGCGACGCCGCCAACGAAGAGCTCCGTGTTGCCGTGACGTTCAACCGGCCGGGCCAGGACATCGGGCCGACACGATTCGGCGCGCGCATGTCGACGGAAACGGTCTCCTCGTTCATCCCCGATCCCGCGCAAGCCGACCTCGCGCTCGCCGAACTCGCGCGGCGCGGCTTCACGCTGACGGGCCGCGGCTCGCTGTCGGCGTCGATGCGCTGCACGCGCGCGCAATTCGAAGCGGTGTTTCAGACGCGCCTCAAGCGCATGAAGGCGCCCTGCGCGTCGGCGGCGCAGTTCAGCTCGGTGCTCTATCCGCCCGACGACGCGCCATGGAACCCGGACCCCGCGATCAAATCGCTGCTCGACGACGTCTATATCCAGTGGCCGCACATCTACATGGCGAGAGCAGCAAAGGCGGCAAAGAGCACGAAGGCGAAAAAGACCACGACAGCAGCAAAGAAGCGTCCCGCCACGAAGAAGCCGCACGAGGCCAGCGCGCCGTCCGCGACGCCGCCCGCCGTGCCCTACTTCCATCTCGCCGCGCCCGCCGACATCGCGCTCAAGCTCAACGCGACGCCCGTACACCAGCAGGGCATCACGGGCAAAGGCGTGCGCATCGCGATGATCGATAGCGGCTTTGCTCACGGTCATCCGTACTTCAAGGCGCACGGCTATTCGTCGTCGATCGTGCTTGCGCCGGGCGCCACCGATCGCCGCACCGACGGCAACGGCCACGGCACGGGCGAATCGGCCAACATCTTCGCGATCGCGCCGGGCGCGACCTTCATCGGCGTGAAGCTCGACAACGAAGCCGATCCGACCAGCGGCGCATCCGTGCTCGAAGGCTTGCAAGAGGCGCTCAAGCACGATCCGCAGGTCATCTCCGTGAGCCTCGGCTACGACCTGCGCGGACCCGGCGACACGCCGCTGAACACACTGCCGAACGGGCTCGTCGCGCTGGAGGCGGAAATTCAGGCCGCGGTGAAGCGCGGCATCGTGATCGTCTTCTCGGCGGGCAACGGCCACTATTCGTTCCCAGGCCAGATGCCCGACATCATTTCGGCGGGTGGCGTGTTCGTCGATCAGCACGGCGCGATGCGCGCGTCGGACTACGCGAGCGCGTTCAGGAGCCTGATCTACTCGGGCCGCAGCGTGCCCGACGTCTGCGGGCTGGTCGGCATGCTGCCGCACGCGACGTACATCTCGCTGCCCGTCTCGGCCGGTTGCGAGATCGACCGCGAAAACGCCGCCTTCGACGGCACCACGCCCAACGACGGCTGGGGCGTGTTCAGCGGCACGTCGGCGGCTGCGCCGCAGCTAGCGGGCCTGTGCGCGCTGCTGTTGCAGGCGGACCCGCACCTCTCGCCGGGCGACATCAAGGCGATCCTGCGCCGCACCGCGCGCGACGTGACGAAGGGCCACGCGAACCCGGCAAGCGATCCGAAGGGCGCGGGCGTGCCGGCGGGCGTCGGCGAAGACGGCGCGACGGGCGCGGGACTCGCCGATGCGCTCGCGGCAGTGAAGCAGATCTGACGCTTTCACGCGCAGACGGCGGTTCGTTCCGGAACGCCCAGCCGTCTGCGCGGGGCAGGACGCCGTGCCATACTTGCGGATCGTCCCGGCCCACATTCCAACGTAATGATCGTCCCTTCCGCTTCCATCGGCTTCAATCTCAATCTGCTCGACCGCCGCTCCGAACAACGCGACGACGAGGCCTTCATCGCCAGTCTGCACGACGCTCCCGCCGCGCGCTTTCTCGTCTTCGATGGCGACGTTCCCTTGCTCAAGCGCGGCGACACACACGAGCCATGGTTCGTCGCAAGCGAAGCTGCCGCGTTCGGCGAGCCGCTGCAACGCGTGTTTCTCGGCCAGGACAGCGACGGCAGCGGACGTTTCGCGCTCGGCTTCGCATCCGGTCTCGCGCAAGACGAAGGGCAATCGCAAGAAAAATTGCACGACCGCATCGATCTGCGCTCGATCGCTATGCAAGGCCTCGTCGCGCAAGAAATGCTCGGCGTGCTTGGCCAGGCCAAATCGATGTTCGACTGGCACCGCCGCCATCGCTTCTGCGCGAACTGCGGCGCACCGAGCCGCGCGACGGCGGCCGGCTGGCAACGCACCTGCGATGCGTGCGGCACGCGCCATTTCCCGCGCGTGGACCCCGTCGTCATCATGCTGACCATCGACGGCGAGCGCTGCCTGCTCGGACGCCAGCGTCAGTTCGCGCCGGGCATGTACTCGGCGCTCGCGGGCTTCGTCGAGCCGGGCGAAACCGTCGAAGACGCAGTGCGCCGCGAAGTGCATGAGGAAGCCCACGTGACATGCGCGGAGGTCGTCTATTTCGCGTCGCAGCCGTGGCCGTTTCCTTCGTCGCTGATGATTGGCTGCTTCGCGCGCGCCAGCAGCAAGGACATCGTCATCGACACCAACGAACTCGAAGACGCGCGCTGGTTCACGCGCGCCGAAGTCGCCGCGATGCTCGCGGGTACGCATACGGATAACCTGTCGGCGCCGAAGCCGTTCGCGATTGCGCATCATCTGCTGCACGCGTATGTCGAACACGGCGAAGCTGTGCTGCGCAGTTGACTCGCCAGTAGCCCTTCGTCTTTTTCACACCCTCGATGCGCCAACGCTCGTGCCACGAAAACCCGAGGCACCTGCAAACCTGTACGCGAACGTTCACGTTGATGTATAATACGGCTCTTCCTGACCGTATGGCAGCAGCATTTCCCGCATGTCCACCGAAGTTCCAACCGCCGTCACGATCGACGCCACGCTCCCTACGCGCGCTGCGGCGGTGTCGCACAGCAGCGCGGGCGTCCGCGGCGCGTAACCGCCATGTCAGCCGCACATACGCCGTTCATCGCCAGACGGTTTCGCGAGGACCTCTTCCCGTGGGCCATCGCGCTCGCCACCGGCCTCGAGTATTTCGACAACACGATCTTCTCGTTCTTCACCAGCTATATCGCGGGCGGCATCAATGCATCGACGGATGAACTCGTGTGGTCGTCGAGCGCGTATGCCGTCGCCTCCGTGCTCGCCATTCTTCAGCAGCAATGGTGGGTCGAGCGGGTCGGCTACCGGCGCTATATCGGCGGATGCCTGTTGTTGTTCGCGGCGGCATCGGCGGCGGCGGCGCTGAGCGAATCGTCGATTGAACTGGCCTTCGCGCGCGGCGCGCAGGGCTATTTCATCGGCCCGATGATGAGCGCGTGCCGCATTCTCATTCAGACGAACTTCCCGCCGCAGCGGCGCGCTTCGGCGGTGCGCGCGTTTCTTGGCATGATCCTGCTGGCGACCGCGCTCGCGCCGCTCGTGGGCGGCTATCTGGTCGCTTCGTTCGACTGGCGCGCACTCTTCACCTGCACGACGCTCGCGGCCGTCGGCCTTGCGCTCCTCGTGCTGCTCGTCGTGCCGCCTGCGGGCAAGCTGCATCCTGAAGCGCGCGGCGAAGCGCACTTCTGGCCGTATATGGTCTTTGCGTTCGCGCAGGGCGCGTTGCAGATCGCGATGCAACAGGTGCGGTTCGAACTGTTCTTCAGTTCGCCCATGCTGGTTGGACTGACGGCGGCGGGATTGCTGTCGCTCGGCTGGTTCGCGTGGCATCAATGGCATCAACCCGCTCCCCTCGTGCGCCTTCACGCGTTGCGCGAACGGACGTTCCAGACGGGCATCGCGCTGTACGTGATGTTCTACTACATCAGCAATGCGATGAGCTATCTGGTCTCGCGCTTTCTCGAAGGCGGACTTCGATATCCTGTCGAGAACGCGGGGCGGCTGGTCGGCCTCACATCGTTTGGGTCGCTGGTCGTCGCGTTCGTCTATTTCCGCGTTTCGCCCCTCATCAAACACAAGCGCTGGCTGATCGTCCCCGGCTTTCTGATCGCCGCGCTGATCGGTACCTGGATGGCGAGCATGCCGCCCGACGTCAGCATGCCGTGGCTGTTGCCGCCGCTTCTGCTGCGCGGCCTGCTGCTCGTGTTCATCGTATTGCCCGTCGCCAATCTCACGTTCCGCATCTTCTCGATCGAAGAGTACAACCACGGCTACCGCTTCAAGAACATGGTCAAGCAACTGACCTACTCGTTCTCGACAGCGACGATCATCATTCTCGAACAGCACCGTGAGGCCGTGCACGAGACACGCCTGACCGAGTTCGTAAATCCGTTCAATCCTGTGTTCCAGGACTCCTTCGAGAGCCTGACACGCGCATTCGAAGGGCTGGGTCATACGGCGGGCGATGCGAAGGGCCTCGCGCTCGTCGAGATCAGCCGCGTCGTCTCGCAACAGGCGAGCTTTCTGAGTTCGCTGGACGGCTTTTACTTCCTGATCGTCATCGCCCTTTGCGGCGGCCTCTTTGCGCTCTACCAGCGGCAAATCGATTGATCGCGTATTCTGCAAAGCGTCATCAACATCGATTGCAGATTTGCAGTGCGCAAGCTTGAAGAAGGTGCGCGGCGCGCACTGTGGAGCGTTTGACAAGTGGATACTCTCACCAACATGCGGATCTTCGCTCGCGTAGCGGAGGAAGGCAGCTTTACGGGCGCTGCGCAGCGCATGAACGTCACGGTGCCCGCCGTCTCGCGCGCCGTCTCTTCGCTCGAAGCCTATCTGCGCACGCGCCTGTTGAACCGCAGCACCCGCAAGGTCGTTCTGACGGAAGCGGGGCATCGTTACCTGCAGCGCTGCGAGCAGATTCTCGCCTTCGTCGATCAGGCCGAAGCCGAGGCCGCCGATGCGCAAGTCCGTCCCACCGGCCAGTTGCGCGTGCATGCGACGTCGAGCTTCGGTCAAACCTATGTCACGCCCGCTATCGTTCGCTACCGGCAGCGCTATCCGTCCGTCTCCATCGAATTGACGCTGTCGCAGCATATGCCCGACATCATCGACGAAGGGTATGACGTGAGCGTCCAGTTGAGCGTCGAGGAATTGCCCGATTCGAGCCTCGTCGCGCAGCGGCTCGGCACGGTGCATAGCGTGCTATGCGCAGCGCCCGCGTACTTGCGCGAGCACGGCATGCCGCGTGACGTTCATGAACTGACGCAGCACGCATGCTTCCAGTTCGTCTCCCCCGTCTATCCCACCGACCGCTGGTTGCTCGAAGGGCCGGACGGCATAGAGACCGTGCATCTGCGGGCCGGCGGTTTTCGCATCAACTCCGCGGACGGACTTGCCGTCGCGTTGAAGGAAGGCATCGGTATCGGCGCGGTGCCGATGTCGACGGCCGTGTCGGCGCTGCGAGACGGATCGCTCATACGCGTGCTGCCGGACTACCACTTGCAGCCGCTCTCGGCTTACGCGCTTTACACGTCGCGCCGCTATCTCGACGCGAAGATCAAAACCTTCGTCGAGTTTCTAAGGGACGAGATTCCGCAGATGCTCAGCGCGTCCGCGGCAAACCTGCGCGACATGAAGCAGGCGCACGCCGATGCGTGAGCGCTGACGCGTCGCTGCGGACTCAACTCTCCCAATACCCTTTCTGATTGAAAACCGCCGTGTAAAAGTCGATGAAGGTCCGCACCTTCGACGACACGGTTTTCTTTCGCGGATACACAGCCCATATCGCAGGCGCCGCGCGGGTCGGCTGAACGTCCCACTCCGGCAAAAGATGCACGAGCTTGCCGTCGCGCAGCGCGGCGCCGATCGCCCACGTCGGCAGCAATGCGATGCCGCGCCCTGCGAGCGCCAGCGCGATCAACGCCTCGACGTCGTCGACGCGCAGCCGGCCATGCAGTTGCACGGCCGCTTCCACGGCCTTTGCGCCGCGCGCACGATGAAAGAAAAGCCAGCGGTCGTCAGCCGCCAGCGGCGAGCGCAGCGCTGCATGCGTGGCGAGATCGTCGGGCGCGGCGGGCGTGCCGTTTTGCGCGACATAAGCCGGGCTCGCGCACACGATGCGCCGCTGCACCGCGAGCTGACGCGCCATCAATTGCGAATCGGGCAATACGCCGATGCGGATCGCGAGATCGATGCCGGAGTCGATGACGTTGATCGTGTCGTCGGTCATCACGGCATCGACGTCGATCTTCGGATAGCGGTCCATGAATTCGGGCAGATGCCGTATCACGTGCCGCAGTCCGAACGAGCGCGGCATCGTCACGCGTAACAGCCCGCGCGGCGACGTATTCAGCGAAGAGGTGATTTCGCGCGCATCGTCCAGCGTCTTGATGACGACGACGGCATGCTCGCGAAACACCCGGCCGCCTTCCGTCAGCACGAGGCCACGCGTGGACCGGTTGAACAGCGCAATGCCGAGATCGCGTTCGAGCTCGCTGACGTAGCGCGATACCGTCGACGTCTTCACGTCGATGCGATTCGCCGCCTTGCTGAAGCTCCCCAATTCGGCGGCAAAAAGAAATGCACGTATGGCAGAAAAGTAATCCATGTCAATGCCGCGTTCCGAATGAAAAGCCGCGCCCAGTGTATTGCAACGCCTCGCCCGAAGTTATCCCCTTTCTGCAAAGCTGATTTCCGGTCAGCGTGATTCTGTCACACGAATCGCGTCCCTATAGTTGACTCAACGCCGTTGCACCGGGCTCCAGTTGTGATGAGCCGCCGCGACGACGCTTCCCGCGCGAGAAGCGCTCACCCTCACTCAGGAATTCAGTCATGTTGGATAAGACCGCGCCGTCGACGCTGCAACTCGACGATCAAGCCGTGACACTCGACGCCGAGTACTTCGAATACACCTCGTCGGCCAATCCCATCGGCGCGAAGCTGATTTCACGCGTGCCGTACCGCACGTTTCCCGCCTCGCTGTACGACAGCGGGCCGACGCGCATGGTGCCGCTCGATCTGTCCGCCGAACTCGGATGCGACTATCCGGCGACGGGCCCCGGCCTGATGGCGAACTTCTTGCGCATCGTCGCGGGCGAATCGCTGACGGTCCATCCGAAGGCGACGTCGCAAGTGTTCTATGTGCTGGATGGCTCCGGCTCGGTCACGCAGAAAGACACGGCATTCCGCTTCGCACAAGGCGATTTCTTCTCGTTGCCGGGCGGCGCGCAGGCACTGCTGGCCGCCGATTCGACGGCGCGCCTGTACTACGTCAACGATGCTCCGCTGCTCGCTTACCTCGGTGTCGACGTGTCGCGTGCGCGCTTCCAGCCGACGCTCTATCCGGCTGCGCGCGCGAGAGCAGAACTCGAAAAGGTTGCGCGCGCACCGGGCGCCGCGCAACGCAATCGCGTGAGCGTACTGCTCGGCAACCGCCTGTTCCCGCAGACCCGCACGGTCACGCATTCGATGTGGGCGATGTTCGGCGTCGTCACGCCGAACAGCATGCAGAAGCCGCACCGGCATCAATCGATTGCCCTCGACTTCATTCCCGACTGCAAGCCGGGCGTCTATACGCTGGTCGGCACCGAAGTGGATGTGCAAGGCAATATCGTCGATCCCGTGCGCGTCGACTGGACGCCAGGCATGGCGTTCGTGACGCCGCCGGGCTACTGGCACGCGCACTTCAACGAATCGGACGACTTCGCGTATGTGATTCCTCTGCAGGATGCAGGCTTGCAGACCTATTTGCGTTCGCTCGATATCCGCTTTGCGAGTTGATATGACGTAATGGAGTTTCGGGCGTCGAAAAGCGCCCGAAACTCTGCAAGTCTTCTGCCAGAAACACGCCGAATAACCGCGCGATATGTGCGGCAGCGCACTGAACGATCGCGCGCGGCACGCTATTGTCCCAAAGATAACCAAGAACCGCGCCGCCTTCTCCCGCGCGGCCTTCGCTTTGGCGCGCGTCGTCCAACCGCCATCACGGTCGTCACCATGCACAAGCAAGCCGTCAACTATGCACTGGTTTTCGCCTGCGGATGCGCTGCCGCGATCGACACATTCGGCGCGGATTCGATCGGCGTCGTCAAGACGGTCAAAGGCTCAGTTCATATCGAGCGCACCGCGCAAAGCATGGACGCCGCCGTCGGCAGCGAGGTGTTCAAAAGCGACCGTATCGTGACGGGCCCCGCGTCTTCCGTCGGCATCACGCTGCGCGACAATACGCTGCTTTCAGAGGGCTCCAGTTCGGTGCTGGAACTCAACCAGTTCGCCTTCGACACCACCACCCATGACGGCACGCTCGACGCGACGATCCGGCGCGGATCGCTCGCGGTCGTCGACGGCAAGCTGGCGAAGGCCCATCCGGAAGCGGTGCGTTTCAGCACGCCGACCACGACGCTCGGCGTGCGCGGCACCGAATTCATCATCGAGGTCGGCGACGGGGAGAACGGGCATTGAGGCCCGCGGCACTGCGCCGAAGGCTCACATGGTGCGCAACCTGCGCGACGCTGGCGTTCGTTTCGGCATGCAGCTCGACGCCCGACAAGATCACCTTGCTGCCCGATCCGGACGGCACGGTCGGCAGCGTCATCGTGCGAAGCGGTAACAAGACGCAAGTCATCGACAAGGCTTACGCGACGGCCGAAGTGGCAAAAGGCGGCGCGATCGAGCAGACCGCGACCACTCCGGCCAATGTCGAAGCACGCTATGGCGAGGTACTCGCCGCGCAGCCGCCGCGTCCGAAGACCTACACGATCAACTTCCTGTTCGACTCGGCCACGGAACTCGCGCCGCAGTCCAACGCCACCGTCCAGCAACTGAAAGCGGCGCTCGCGACGTGGCCCGCGCCGCATCTCACTGTAGTGGGCCATACAGACCTGGCGGGCTCGCAGGAATACGACGACAAGCTGTCGATGCAGCGCGCGCAGACCGTCGCGAAGTTCCTCGTCAAGGCGGGCATCCCGGCGAAAGAAATCGAAACGGCGGGGCGCGGCAAGCGCGAGCCGCTCGTGCACACGGCGGATGGTGTCCCTAACCAGATGAATCGGCGCGTCGTCATTACAATCCAGTGATCCGGGTGATCCGTCACTGCGCCTGTCACGGGCATTGATCTGCCGCTGCCGACATGAAACGCTTTCGCGACTACTCATGGCTGATATTTTTCATGAAGCTGATGAGGGCGGGACAGGGACGCCCCGTCGCGCTCGCGGTGCTGCTCGGCCTGAGTCTGCTGAACCTGTACAGCGAATCGCCCGGCGTCATTCCGCGACCGGCGCTCTTCGACAAGCTCGATGACATGGTGCCCGATACGTTCGGCACGGCGCGGCAACTGCTATTCGATCACTACCAGCGCCGCTTCCCACGCATCCCCGCCTCGCAGCCCGTGACCATCGTCGCGATCGACGACCGGACGCTGGCGGCCGTCGGTCAATGGCCGTGGCCGCGCAACCGGCTGGCGAGCCTCGTCGATGCGATCGCGGCGCAAAAGCCGCTCGCGATCGGCCTCGACATCTACATGCCCGAGGCCGATCAGACCTCGCCCGACAAGGTCGCCGACAACCTGCCCGATTCGGCCGCCGCGCTCGCGGCCGGCTTGCGCGCGCTGCCTCGCCACGAGACCACGCTCGCGAACTCGCTGCGCGCCGCGCCTTCGGTTCTAGGCGCCGCCGCCGTCGATCACGCCGCGTTCGACACCAGCACCGACCTGCGCAGCGCGCCGATTCTCGTGCATGGCGTCGACCCGCTGAACCGGGTGAAGCGGTACACCTACGTGCTCGCGAGCCTGCCGGAATTGCAGGCGGCGGCGCACGGACAGGCGATGCTGAATGTCGCGCTCGAACAGGGCACCGTCCGGCGCATTCCTCTCATCCTCGGGTTGGGCGACAAGCTCGTGCCGTGCATGCCCATCGAAATACTGCGCGTCGTCACGGGTTCAGCGGCCGTCGATGTGTATGCGGACACGGCGGGCATGCAGTCAGTCGGCGTCGCGGATGTGCAGGTTCCCACGCAGCCCGACGGCGACATCTGGCTGCATTTCGCGTCGATACGCTCGATGCAGCATCGCTACGTCTCCGCACGCGACGTGCTGCAAGGCCAGGTCGATCCCGAACGCTTTCATAACAAGCTGGTGCTGGTCGGGCTGACGGGGACAGGAAACACCGACATGCGCACGACCGCGCTAGGCGAACTGGTGCCGGGCATCGAGATTCAGGCTCAGATCATCGAGACGATTTTCGACGGGCGTTTCCTGCGCCGCCCTGTCTGGCTCAAGTGGGCCGAGACGATCTTCGTCCTCGCATTCGGGATTCTGATCATCTGGTATCTGCCGCATACCGATTCGCGTCTTGCGGCATTCGTGCGGGCCGTGCCGAAAGCGTCCGCGGTCCTCGGCTTGCTGCTCAACCTGCTATTGCTCGCGAGCTGTCTGCTGCTGTTCAAATACGTCGGCTTGCTCGTCGACGCAGCGTCGATTTTCATCATCCTGTCTGCGGTGATGGGCTGCTTCTTTTCGACCGCATTGCTCGACCTGGGCGTGCAAACCAGGCGAGAAGCGAAGCGCCGGCGAGCCAGCGCTTCGCGATCTGCGGATCAGCTTCCGCGATAGACCGGACCCTGGCGATCGGCAGGCGCGCGGCGGCCCGACTGCGTGGTCATCGCTTCGTCGCCGCCGACACCGGCGCGCTTTTCGTCCATCATGCCGGCCTGGGCCGCTTCTGCCGCGAGTGTTTGAGCGCTTTGGCCAGCCTGCGAAGCCGGTGCGCCGACATCCGGACGATAGTAAGGCGCAGGACCGTAACCGCTTGCGAAAGCGGGTGCTGCCAACGACGCCGAGCTTGCGATGAGCAAAGTAACGATGAGTTTCGATTTCATAAGGACTCCAATTAAATCAATGAACGGATCGACGCGCAAGGACGATGTCCATTGCGTCGTGTCGTTTTCAATGTTGATGGGACGATGTGCAGGGCCGTCGTGCGGCACGCTGCCAAAGAGGCTCAAACGAACAACACTTTCCAGGAATCTGAGCAATGCTGTTGACGCCGTGGCGGCCTCGTCAAACTGGCCGTCGTTGTGCCCGCGCTTACCAATGCAGGGGTTGTGCCAGCCGGGCTATGTTTGTCGCCAACTTCCGTCAGGTAGTTGAAAACAAACAGAATTGCTGCATTGAAAAGCGAATCCGTTCGACGCGCAAGGCGTCATGTTGTCGGGCCGCTGCCAACTGTTCTCTATTTGATGTACGTGGTCGCCCAACAGAATGCAGTCGCAGCATGATGCTATCTTTAACGAAGCACTGAATGACACGCTGATGCCGCACGACAGGATGCAAGCAATTGGGCCGCGAAACACGACGCTCGATGCGTGCGCGTATCGCGGCCCATATCAGGCACTCTGCGTCGACCCAGGATGTATGCAACGAACCAGGGTTCAACTCAATCGGCGCCCGCCTCCCATCCAATAAGAGCGGGCGAAATTCGGCAGTGCGGAACACACGTCGCGCACCGCCCTTTGAACCAAACAGTGCTATCCCCGCGCGCAGCGCCCGTCATTCGTCACACGTCGCGAGCGCCGACTGCTGATCGACACTGGACACCGTCCCGCCATTCGCTTCGTTTGCACCTGAGTTGCCACGCATCCACGCACGGTACTCGATTGGGGACTTGCCAACGCACCGGCGAAACAGCTTGCCAAGTCTATCGCCATTGGTCAGTCCAACGCGTCGCGCCACTTTGTCCGCAGGCAGCGAAGTCTCCGCGAGCAACTGGCACGCACGCTCGAGCCTGACTCGTTGCAAATACTCCGACGGCGACGCGCCAATGTATGTCTGAAAGTTGCGTAGCAGTGTCCGCTGGCTCATCGCGCAGGCTTCGGCGGCGTCGTTCACACTGACGGCGCGATGGCAGTTGTCCTGCAGCCACCGTGCCGCTGCGCGAATTCGGTCCCCCGCAGTATTGGTTGCGTCCACGGACGGCGAAAGCCATTCGCTTGAATCCACGAATGATATGCGGCGCAGCGCTTCGTGCGCGATCGATTCGCCGAAATCCGCGCGGATAACTTCGAATGCCGCTTTGACCGCATTACCCAGTTGCGCCCTTCGACGGCGCGTCTGTTCGTATCCGCTGACCGTGCCTTGATTGTCGGTTCCGTTCGACGTTTCGAAGCCTGCTGTGAGGAACTTGATGCGCGCACCATTGGCCTTCATCCGTTGCAGCCAGCCGCCTAACGAAGGCGTATCGCAGGCCGCTCCCGAATGCGTCCTACCGGCGACGAACACATGGGCGAACGTTTCGTCACTGTTCTTCGGCAATTCATCTGTCGAGACGAACAGCGAGCGATCGCATTTGACATGTCCACCGGCTTCGGACAGAAATCGCATCTCGTATCTTTTCGAAGTCTCGCTCATCGCCATCGAGCACGCGCATTCAAGCGCCTCGGCGATGGCGCCTATCCCTAGCAGATCGCACGATTCAGTGAGTACGAAAGCGATACGTTGTGTGGTTGATGCTGCGCTGATCTGTTTGTGTAGTATCCATTGCAAGTTGCTCTCGACGAACATGGTCTCTCCCGCGTGCTGTGTGAGTGGCATGCCTGCGCATGCAATGACTTCTAAGACGATCGTTTAGGGCATTCGCTTAAACGCGAACGGAAAATCGGCTCGTGACCCGAGCGCAGCCCGACGCCGAAGGGTTATCTGTCTGAAGGTTGGTGCGAGGTCATTGCGCAGAAGCGCTGCGTCGAACATCGTCGCCTCCGGGCTAACGGTTGTAGTGACGTGTGTTGTCCTGGACCCATCGACTGGCGTTGCTTCACCCCTTCACAATGGGCATTCAATGCATGGCGCATTGGAAGAGCAGCATCCATGCCACTCGGATAAATGGCATGGAAAGGGAGGTTTTGAAGATTACGTGCGCAGCGTTTTGAAGATTTGTCTTGTAGAGTGCACAAATTCGCGGAACCGAATTTGTCAAATCGGCAAGTTTTTCATTCGATGAGAGAGCGTTGCACTTGCCTGCAACTCTTGCTCAATCGCGCGGATGACTCGCGACAAAGCTCACAAACGCGTCGTAGGGAAGATTCAAAGTAGCGCCGTCGACACACGCGGCTTACCCCTGCCCGCCATGGTGCCTTCGTTGCCGACCCATGCCCGCGTCTGTATCGTGAGATCGTGCATTGACACACGCGACAGCCATCGACCCGAGGACCACCCATGACCACTCCGGCAGACACGCCGCCCGCTTCACCCATCAGCACCGACGTGCTGATCATCGGCGCGGGACCCGTGGGGCTGTTCGCCGCGTTCGAGGCGGGCGTGATCGGCCTGTCGAGCCAGATCGTCGACAACATCGAGCGTGTGGGCGGCCAATGCATCGAGTTGTATCCGGACAAGCCGATCTACGACATTCCGGCGATACCCGTATGCACCGCGCGCGAACTGGTCGACCGGCTCGTCGAGCAAATCCGGCCCTTCGCTCCGCCGCTGCATCTCGGCCATCGTGTCGAAACGGTCGAGCGGCTTGACAATGGACACTGGCTCGCCCGCACCGATAAAGGACTGGCATTCGAAGCAGCGGCCATCCTGATCGCGGGCGGCAACGGGTCGTTTGTCCCGCAGCGTTTGCTGCTCGAAGAGGCCGTGCCGCTCGAAGGCCGTCACGTTCACTACAGCGTCCCCAAACTCGACGACTTTGCCGGCAAGAAAGTGATCGTGGCGGGCGGCGGTGACTCCGCGCTCGACTGGGCATTGGCGCTGCGCAAGGTTGCACAGCACGTCACGCTCGTGCATCGTCGCAGTGGTTTTAGCGCGGCGGACTCCAGCGTCGCCAACATGCGCCGCGCAGTCGAAGCGCGCGAAATGGATTTTGCGGTCGGCACGATCACGAGCCTGAGCGCACCTGATGGGCAACTCCAATCGGTCGAACTCCGGCAGGCCGAAGGCTCTGCGCATCTCGAAGCCGATCACGTGCTGGTGTTGTTCGGTCTCGTTGCCGATCTCGGTCCGATAGCGAAGTGGGGAATCGAAGTACAAGGCGGACGCATCACGGTCGACACGTCGAACTACGAAAGCACGTGTCCCGGCATCTTTGCGGCGGGCGATATCGCGGGCTATCCGAACAAGCAGAAGCTGATTCTTTCGGGATTTCACGAGGCGTCCCTCGCGCTTCGAAAGGCGTACAACTACGCGTTTCCCGACAAGAAACGCGTGCACATCCATTCGAGCTATGACACGAAGCTGGCAGAGCGCGTCGCCGCGTCTCACGCGTAGTAGATCGATCGCCTTTGCCGCGACGGGATGCGCGTCGCGCTTCGTGTATAAAGGAGGAAGCCAGAACCAACGGAGCGCTCCGTGTCCGAAACGCCGCCGTCAAGCACGAACCCAAACATCGAAGACTCGCGTTCACCCACGTGGCGTCGCGCGACACCGTGGGCCATCGGCGCCGCAGTCGTCCTGTTGCTCATCATTCTGTTCGCCGTGTTCAGTTCGTCGCGCAGAAGCCCGGACGAACGAGCGCTGGGCGAACTCGGATTCATCAAGGCCACCTGCAGCAACAGCGACGGTTCTGCCGCACCACCTGACTCCGCCTGCCTGGCCTTGCGTGCAAAGCCGACGCTGACGGCATCCGAAGTCGCGGCCGCTATTCCGCACCTGAAGGATTCGGACCGCAAGATCGAACTGAACCTCGCCAATACGCAAATCGACAACCTCGATCCGCTGAAAGAACTGGATACTCTGGATTCGCTCGACCTGACGGGCACGCCCGTCTGGAACATCGATGCACTCAAGGACATGCATTCGCTAAAGCGGCTCGTACTTCATCGCACGGAAGTAGAGAACATCGCCGCGCTTAAAGGACTGACCGGTCTACAATCGCTCACCCTCTGGGATACGCGGGTCTCGAATCTCGATGCGCTAAAGAATCTGACCGACCTTCGGCAACTCGACTTGCGCGACACCCAGGTTCGGGATCTCGATCCGCTCGAAGACCTGCCTCATCTGGAAACACTGAAACTCGGCGGCGCGCGGAACGTGCGTGACATCGATGCGCTCGGCCAGCTCACTGCCCTCAAAACACTCGACCTCAACGAGACACAGATCGACAGCATCGCTGCGTTGAAGAAGCTGCGCGACATGCAGGCACTTTTTCTTGCGAACACGCCGCTGCGCGACATCGACGTGATAAAGGGCATGCCGTCGCTGAAAACGCTCGTGCTGGACGGCTCCAAGGTCGACGATATCGACGCGGTGCGCGGCTTGCGCCAACTGGATACGCTCGTGCTCGCCCGCACGCAGGTCACCAGCATCGACGCGTTGAAGGAACTGACCGCGCTGCAGAGGCTGAATCTTGCCGACACCCGCGTCGAGAACATCGACGCGCTAAAAGACCTGAAGAGCCTGCGCATGCTCAATCTTTTCCGCACGAGAGTTCGCAATATCGATTCGCTGAAAAGTTTGACGAATTTGCAGGAGCTGTATCTCGCGAACACCCCTGTCGAAGATATCGACGTGCTGAAGGGCCTCACCGGATTGCGCGAACTCGTTCTCTATGGCACCAAGGCCAGGAACGTCGACGAACTCAAGGCGGCGCTGCCGAAAACGCGCATCGTGTGGTGAGCATTCGACATTTTCGCAACAGGTGCGCAAGGTCACACAGTAGCAGCCTGGTTTTTGATAGTCTTTATCCGACAGCACGCGTGACGTTTAAATGCGCGCTGGCAGAGAAATTCGACCAGGTGTTTGAGTACCGGAGGGTACGCTCATGCTTAACTGGCTTGCAAACCTGATTTCCCATCACGCCCCGACTCCAGAAAAGCAGGCCGAGCGGGCCTTGAGCGAGCTTCGAATGGGTCTTTTCCTGGCGGAGCAACGGGTTCTGGACGCGCAGTTGCAAGCCGACTATTACCGATCCCGCATCGCGTTCTGCGAACAGGTTGCAAAAGCGGGCATCGAACTGGTATCGGACCGCCGCAAAATCCCGCAGGAAGTCGCTGTCGACAGTTCGCGGCCAAGCCTGAAGCTCACAGCCGCGCAATAGCGGCGGCGGGTGTGCACGGTTGCGCCGCTGCGCGCGCCGCCGTCATTCGCATGATGAGCGTCAGGAATACGGCGTGCCGTCCTTGTGCAGGAAACGGCCGTCGCTGCTGGGGCTCATCATGTCGATGTCGGAGCAGGTGATGACATCCGCGGCCGAACGCGAACCGACTTCGAGGTAAAGGGCCGTCACGTTCGACCTGTTGATCATGTGATGGCCATTGCCGGAGTTCTTCGGAAAGGCCGCGCAATCGCCCGCGCGCAATACGGTTTCGCCGCCGTCTTCGATCAGCGTCAGCTCGCCTTCGAGCACGAAGACGAACTCGTCTTCGGCCGAGTGCCAATGGCGCTGGCTCGACCAGTTGCCGGGCGGCAGGCGCATGAGGTTCACTCCAAAATCGAACAGTCCACCGGCGTCGCCCAGCCGCTGGCGAATGCGTTCAGCGCTGCGCGCGGCATACTGCGGTGGATACCCCGTGCCTTGAAGTTCCGGTATGCCGGCAATGTCGATTTTGGGCATGCAAGACTCCGTCAATCCACGCGAACAGTCCATTCAAACACGGTATTCCCGATTGTTGTGGCATTGTTCGCTCTCGGCGCCTCCAGCGCGGAAGCCCTCTTTTGCAGAATGGACGCGGTCATCGTACGATCGCGTACCGCTGCGCACGCACTCCCACCCGACTCATGAAAGACTCGCCATCACGCTCAGGTTCACTCGGGCCGCTGCCTTATGTCGTCGCCGCGACCTTCTTCATGGAGTATCTCGACACCACGATCATCGCCACGGCGCTGCCGGCGATGGCGCGCTCGTTCGGCACGAGCCCCAACGCGCTCAGCCTCGGCATGAGCGCCTATATGATCGCGCTCGCGATCTTCATTCCGGCAAGCGGCTGGGTCGCGGACCGCTTCGGCTCCCGCAGCGTGTTCTTCTCGGCCATCGTCACGTTCACGGTCGCTTCGTTGCTGTGCGGCATTTCGCAGAACGTGGTCGAATTTACCGCTGCGCGTGTGCTGCAGGGCGTCGGCGGCGCGCTGATGGTGCCCGTGGGACGGCTGACCGTGGTGCGCAGCATCGACCGGAAGCAACTGATGCAGGCAATTTCAACGATCACCTGGCCGGGCATCGTCGCGCCCGTGATCGGGCCGCCCGTAGGCGGTTTCATCACGACCTATGCGTCGTGGCGCTGGATCTTCCTGCTCAACCTGCCCGTTTGTCTCATCGTGCTCATCGCCGTGCTCAAGTGGGTGCCGAATCTGCGCAGCGCCGAACGCCGCCCCTTCGACGCGCTCGGCCTCGTGCTGAGCGGTGCGGCGTTGACGGCCATTCTGTACGGCGCCGATGTGGCTAGCCAGCCGGACATGAATCCCCTCGTCGGACTCGGCATCATTGCCCTTGGGCTCGCGATCGGCGCTGTCGCGTTCTATCAGGCGCGCCGCCAGCGGCATCCGTTGATCGACGTCACCACGCTGAAGATCCCGACGTTCTCCGTCACGGTGGTCACAGGCACGCTGACGCGCATCGGCATTGGCGCGGTGCCGTATCTGATGCCTTTGCTGTTCCAGATCGGCTTCGGATTGTCGGCGTTCAAATCGGGCTTGCTGCTGCTTGTCAGCGCAACCGGCAATCTCGGCATGAAAGCGCTCACGACGCGGATCCTGCGGCGCTACGGTTTCAGGCGCGTTGCGATAGCCGGCAGCGCGGTATGCGGCGTGTTCACCATCGCGTGTGGCGTGCTGACGCCTGCGTCGCCGCTCGCGTGGGTACTGGTGGTCGTGTTCATCTATGGGCTCGCGCGTTCGCTACAGTTTTCCACGCTGGCCACGCTCGCCTACGCGGACGTGCCCTCCGAACAGACGAGCGCGGCCAATACGCTGTGGAACGCGGCGGCGCAGATGAGCATTGGTCTCGGGATCGCCTTCGGCGCGCTGGCGCTGCGCGCGGCAGCGGCCGTCAACGGATCGGGCGGTGGTCAGGGACAAGCGTTCACGCTCGACGATTTCCGCTTCGCGTTCCTGTGCGCGGGCGCGTTGACGATCGTATCGGTGTACGGCTATGTAAGGCTCGCCCGCGATGCGGGGCACAGACTTAGCGCCGCGTCACGTTAGAGGCACGCCTCAGTTTCGTCCCACATCGAGCATAAAGCGGATTTTTATGCTCAAGGTTGAATTGCAATCGCCGATATCCGGTGCATGAAAGCAAATGAACTTGACAAGCACGTCCCGGATGACCCGATGTGGCGTGTTGCACAGGCAGTCGAAGGGAGCGTCCGCACCATTCGCAAGGCCCGCGGAAAATTGAACCCAGAAGACTGCACGCCCGGAACGCTCGAATACGAAGTGGTCACGATGGAGTTTCTCGACGACTGCATCCGATCGTTAGGCGGCGACCCTGACGCGGACGACGACAGCTTCGGCGCCGGAGCGATGGGCTGAGCGTCCGCTCATACGTGTCGAACCTCAGCGGCTCCTGGCGCGCCGCGCGTCGATTTTTGTCTGATCCACAAGAATGAATTTCGCGCCATGCATTAATGGTGCCAGTATACTTCCCAGAGGTCGCGCACTTCGCGCAGCCCGCGACCCAGCGAACAATCTGGGATTCTTTTCTCGGTGCAGCGACGTTCGGACGCGTTGCCGGCTGGCAGACCAAGGAGATGGCGTGAAGAAACGGTTGGCCTTGCTGACGGCCGAGATCATCTGGCTCTTGTGCTTTCTGGTGCTGGCAGCATTGGCACCGACGCTCTTCGCGAAGATAGTGTTGCTTGCCATCTGCGCGCTATTGGTCTGGCTATATAAGCCCAATAAAAACGGCAGCTAGGCAGAGAAGTACCGACTCCCCATCGCAGGTCATCTTCCCTTCGGACGTCCGGAACGACGTCCAGCGGCGCATCGCCTGTCGCGATCGCCGCCGTGCCGCCAGACCCACCTGGCGTCGTTACATACGGCACTCTCCAAACACATCGCGTCACATTCCCAAGCCTGATCCCTCAGCCACTCCACGCATTCGACAGCGTAGTATTACCCGGTGCACACGTCGGGTTCGGTGCTTGCTCATAACTCATCGCAGGCGGTGCGCCGATGCTGCACTGTCCCGTCGTCGACATGGCGGTTTATCACATCGTGCTCAACTGGAGTGACAAATGGAAACGACCAAGGCGGAAGGTACCCTTCGCGAAGCTGCGGGCAATGTGAAGGAAACAATCGGCTCGCTCGCGGGCGACGTCGGGATGCAGCTCGAGGGCAAAGCGAATGAGTTGCACGGCAAGGCGCAACAACTCTGCGCGGACGCAACCGACCTGGCGCGCGACGCCATGTCGTCCCGCCCGCTTGCCGTGCTGGCGGGCGCGACTGCAATCGGCTTCGTGATAGGCGCGCTGTGGTCATCGAGGCGTGACACTGCCGACTAACCCGGCATAGGACGAGAGACCGCGCAGGCCACCCTTCTTTTCAGGAAGCCGTGAGATGTCGATCCAATCCAAAGTGAACCAGTGGAGCACCGTGAGCCGGTTCTGCATGGACCGGATGGCAGATTACGGCGAACTCATTTCCATCGAACTGGCGCAGGCGCGTGCCCAGCTCGCTCGCGAAGTGATTGCGCTCGTGGCGCTGGCGGTCGCGGGATTGTTTGCGCTGTCATTCTTTTGCATCGCGGTCATCGCTACGGCATTGTCCACGCCGTACTTCGTTCAGGTGGCGTGGGCGATCGCAGCGGCGTGGCTGCTGTTGTGCGTGATTTCCTTCATCGTCGTTCGTGCACAAAAGCCGGTGCGCTCTTTCCGCGTGCTTCAGGATGAAATTCACCACGACCTTCAAGCGGTCAAGGAGGCGTTGAAATGACTTCGCGACTGGCGGCGCTTGCCGCGGCTGAATCCGACGTGCGGGCGCGAATGGCCGTATCGCGCGCGAACCTGGTTGCCGCGCGGGAAGCAGCGCGCCTGGTTCCAGGCGCCAGCAGGCCTTCATTGACGATGCGCGCACGAGAACTGGTATCGACAGCGCCGAACGTCACGCTGCTCGCGGCAGTGCTTGTCGGTTCGCTGGTCATAGGGCCACGCAGGATCGTGGGCGTCGTCGTGCGCAACGGGCTCGTTGCGTGGATCGCGAAGACGGTACGGCGTGTCGCGGGGAACTGAGCGTCGCGGTTCGCCGCCCGGAAGAAGCGTCCAGGGTATTGACGAAACTGTCCGTCTCAGCGCGATGGCGGGACGTGTCAGATTGCGGTCCTGATCGCTCGCCCGCCAATTTGCACCGTCCCGTCCGCGTATCGCGCCATGAGCGTACACGGCTGGCCGAGCGCGTCGCCTTGCAGCAGCGTAATGCTTCGCTTCAGCGACAAGGCCAGCGCACCAGCCGCCACCCCCGTCGCAGCATCTTCGAAGCGCGAGTCGAGATGATTGAAGTTCCGCCCCGCGTAGATACCGTCATCAAGGCGGCAATACACGTACATGCCCGAAACGCCGTGTTTGCGGCTCCATTCTGCAATGCCTTCGAGATCAGGGCGCAAGGCGGCCAGCACGGATTGCTCCGCCACCTCTACCAGCAGCTTTGGGCTCCCCACCGATGCGAGTCCGGGTGTACCAATCACGTCAGCCGGTTCGACGCGAAGCAACCGCGCCGTCTCCGCGACATGACTGGTCAACGCCGGGCAAGGCTGCGCCTTCACGCCGACGAAGATTCCCTCGTCAACGCGCTCGACCTCGAGCGTCTGCCGATGGATGCTCGTGACGAACCGAACGCGACCGATGTCCGGGTGCCGCTCGAAGAAAACCGCGCTCGCCGCAAGCGTCGCATGCAGACAAAGAGGGCTGCGGGCATGCGGGTAGTAGTAGTCGAGCTGCATGTCACCGGCCGCATCCGCTTCCACAAACACCGTAGCGCTTGCGTCTTGCCGCTGGGCGAACTTCATCCGCTCCGGTTCAGCCAGAGCAGAGTCCTCGACGACGATCGCAGCGTTGCCACTCTCGTCATTGCGGCCGAAGCAAAGCATGCGATGGATATTCATTGTCGGTCGTGTCGGTGTCGAATTGCGTGGAGGTGGAAATTATCGCGCATTCCATCACACTGGGTTGAGTCGACCGCCTCGACGGCTCCAGTCCGCTGCTGACGACAAACTGATCCCACCTGGCTTTTTGATCGCGGAGTCTTGATCGATCCGTGCACGTTTGTGCACGTTTACATTCTTGTTCATGCACGATATGATGCAAACATGAATGACGACATCCCCCTCGCACGACGCGACGAGATCGCGAACCGGCTCGCCCAAGGCCAGCCTGTCGTCGCGGCCGCGCTCGCTGCTGAATTCAATATTTCGGAAGACGCGATCCGTCGCGACCTGCGCGCGCTGGCAACGGAAGGCCGCTGCCGCAGGGTCTATGGCGGCGCGTTGCCGATCACGCCCGCGTCCGCACCAATGGCGGCCCGCATGGACCTGGCGCGCGAGCGCAAGTCGGCGCTGGCTCGTGCAGCCGTACCGTTGATTCAATCAGGCGAGCTTCTGTTCCTCGATAGCGGCAGCACCAATCTCGCGCTCGTCGACGTGTTGCCGGAGGAAAGCGAACTCACCGTGGCGACCAATTCCATCGACATCGCCGCTGCCGTGCTTCGCCGCTCCGATCTGCATCTCATCATGATCGGTGGATCGGTCGATCCGGCCGTGGGCGGATGCGTCGATGCGAGCGCGGTGGAGGCCATCGCCCAGTTGAATATCGATCGATGCTTCATCGGCTCGTGTGCAATATCGCCGAAGAGCGGGATCAGCGCATTCGGTCTCGCCGACGCGACGTTCAAACGCGCGGTCCTCGCGGCCAGCGAGCACAGCGTGGTACTCGCGCTCACCGACAAGTTCGACGCCCGTGCGCCTCATCGGGTCGCCACGCTCAAGGCGATCGAATGCGTGATCGTCGAACACGACCTGCCGCGCGCGGAGCGTACGGCCCTGTCGAAATCCGGCCCGTCGGTTGTGAAGGCCGAGCCGCCCGCCAGCCTGTGAGCGCGCGGCCAACTCATTCAGGACACCTGTGACAATGACGTTCGACCGACCCGCCGCCCGACTCGCGACGCGCCTTGCCTTCCTCGTGGCCGGATTCGGTGTCGCGTGCTGGGCGCCGCTCGTGCCCTTCGCCAAGCAGCGGCTTGGCGTCGATGACGGCGTGCTTGGCCTGCTGCTGCTTTGCCTCGGCCTCGGATCGGTGATCGCGATGGTGATCACAGGCGCGCTCAGCGCGCGATACGGCAGCAAGCCGATCATCGTCGCGGCGGGATTCGGCCTGGCCGTCGTCCTCCCGTTTCTGACCGTTGTCAGCACACCGCTCACACTGGGTATTGCCTTGCTCGCGTTCGGCGCGTCGCTCGGTTCGCTCGACGTCGCGATGAATATCCACGCGATCGATGTCGAGCGGGCGGAGGGCCGGCCTTTGATGTCGGGGTTTCATGCGCTGTTCAGCATCGGTGGCTTTGCTGGATCGATGGTAATGACCTTTCTTCTTTCGATGCACATCGGCCCGCTCGAAAGCACATTGCTATGCGCCGTACTGATGCTCGGCGCGATCGCCTTTGCACGGTCACGGCTGATCGAAACGGCTCACGCGAAAGAAGGTCCGCTATTCGTCGCGCCACGCGGCATCGTGCTGGTGCTTGCCGGCCTCACAGCGATTACGTTTCTTGTCGAAGGCGCACTGCTCGACTGGAGCGCGCTGCTGATCACGGGCGCGGGACTGGTGGCTGCTGCGCAAGGCGGAGTCGGTTACATGATTTTCTCGGTTGCGATGACGGCTGGCCGACTGGGCGGCGACGCGGTGACCGCACGCGTCGGGGACCGTGCCATGGTGTTCTGGGGTGGATGGGTCGCGATGGGCGGCTTTGTTGTCCTGTTGACGGCCCCGAGCGCGGCGATTGCGATGGCAGGCTTTTTGTTGATCGGTCTTGGCGCATCCAACGTGGTGCCGGTGCTGTTTCGCCAGGCGGGCTCGCAACGCGCGATGCCATCGGCGCTCGCTGTCGTGGCGATCACGACGACCGGTTATGCGGGGAATCTCGTCGGCCCGGCGGGTGTGGGGTTTGTTGCGAATGGAGTGGGACTGCCGGGGGCATTCTGGATGTTGGCTGCTCTGCTTTGTCTTGTGCCGTGTTGTGCCCGGTTGGTTACGGCGAAACGGTCGCAAGTGGACTTGTCGTGAACTTATGTGACGTTGGCTTGCGTGCGATCGGGTTTGACGTAGCGCACTGAGCAATTGCGTGTCCAATCAATCGCGTGCTGACGGGAGGAGCTTGCAGCAGCTCTCCTTGCCGTTCGCCGGCAACCGGCAAATCTCCGAACTTCAGTATGTCCGTCTGCACGCTCTGTCTATGTCGCCCCACACGATATGTTCGAATGTCCTCGGTCAGACAGAGTGACTTTCACAACCAACGCTCGTACTTGAGTTTCCGAAACAGCACAAGGCAACCCGTAACCGTGGCAAACAATGTCACCGGATAGCCCCAGGCAGTTTTCAGTTCGGGCATGCTCTCGAAGTTCATCCCATACAGGCTGAAGATCACCGTTGGTACTGCGAGGATAGCGCCCCACCCGGCCAGTCGCTTGACGACCTCGTTCTGCCTCACAGACACGAGCGCCAGATTGACATGCATGGCGTTAGTCAGCATCTCGCGCATGTCGTCCGTAATGGTCGTTATCTGATGCGCGTGATCCTGGACATCGCGCACATAGGCTCGCAATTCCTTCGGAACAATATCTTCATGGAACCGGATGAGTTGATTACAAATGTCGTCCATCGGAACTGCGGCATTCCGCAGTTTGAGGAGATGGCGCCGAAGGTCGTATAGCTTCGCAACTGCCACCTGGTCAAAGTCGGACTTGAACATGTCCGACTCGATGCGGTCGAGTTCCTCCTCGAACCGGCTGACGATCGGCAGGTAATTATCGACCACGAAGTCGAGTATCGAATACAGCGCGAATCCTGGACCCTTGCTCAGCAGCTTCGGATTCTCCTCTACACGCGTACGAATGGCGGCATAGCTTGACGAGGCGCCGTGTCGAACCGTGACGAGGAAGTTTGTCCCCACAAACAGGTGAGTCTCGCCGTACTGCACGTCACCATCTACTAGTTGCGCGGTCTTGACCACGATAAAGAGCGAGTCGCCGTACGCCTCGATCTTGGGCCGTTGGTGTGCCTGGAGCGCGTCCTCGATAGCAAGGTCATGCAGGCTGAACTCCTCCTGGATCTTGCGCAGAAATTCGTCGTCAGGTTCCCAGATGCCCACCCAGACGAATGTGTCCGGCTCTTTCAACACCTCGCTGATGTCGTCGATGGTGACGTCGCCCAAGCGTCGACCCGCCCGGTAAGCAATGCTGTTGACGACCATGCCCATTTTCTGCTCCTTCGTGTTGTCTCGATGGATCCTCGGTTGGGTTCCAGGTCGCGTGCTGATGAGCCAGGTTCCCAGTCTGTCAAACTGCAATCAACGTGGGCGCCGACGTAGCGTCGCGACCAGATGCACGGTCAAGCCATCGCGAACAGTCGCAAAGCGGGCCCAACCAGGTGGAGCATGCACGGCGTTACCGGCGGCACATGTTTTGACAAAAAGGTAGCGCTCCAGAATTGACCGTGCGCAGACGTCATCTGGCGACGATCCAGAGCCAGCAACGTCGAGCCGTGCGGCCGGAGCGTGCACTGAGTTCGCGAAGCGCCTCTCGAAGCCGCGTCAGATCGCGAATCCTGGTCTCCACGCCGATGAGATGGTCGCCCACCATCTGGTCAGCTGTGGCGCAGGCGCGCCGGAGATGGCGGGAAAGATCGGGCAGCCTGCGGCGTTCACCGATCGGAGCCATTCGATAAGTCATCCGCGCCCGGATGACCGCTTACGTGAACACTTCCGCGTGGCGCAGTCAGGGCCACCACCGGTCGCCTCAGGCCGATGAAGTGCCTCCCGTCCCACAATTTGAATGGCCACTTCTTTCGGGCGGACAGACGCCCGAATGCCCACATCCCGTCGCTTGCGAAGGTCGCCCGTGGATTATCGGCTTAGGGCGGCCTGGGCCCGTTGCAGCCACTCGCTGTTATGTTCGCGGGCGTGGCGTGGCCAATGCCTGGCATCGTGCACGATCTCAGCGTAAAGTTCGCGCGCACGCTGGCGGTCGGCCTCATCGGGCTGCGCCGCCAGCCAATCGGCGTACAGGCAACGCGGTGCGGCGTCGCTTGCGCTCGCGAGCGCGATATCGAACGCGGCGCGTGTGCCTGGCGCGCCAAGCGCGGCCAGAACCCGCGCATGCAACAAGGCAGGCTCCGGCTGCCGGCGGGCGAGAGGATCGGCGGCGAACAGCTTTTCCAGTGCTTCCTGCGTGGCCGCAGCATTGCCGTTGGCAAACTGCGCACGCGCCAGCCCCAGGAGCAGAGCCGGATCGGATGAGAATGGCCCGCTGGCCGCTGCCTGGTAATGCTCCAGGGCTTCGGCGGCATTTCCTGCAGCGAGAAGCGCGGCAGCCAGACGCATGCGATGCTCGACGGTCGGCGCGCGATCGAAATACGTGCGCGCCTCGCGCACCGCCCGGTTGGGATCGACAAACTGTGAAATGGCCCTCGTTGCCGTCCTTGCCCCACGCGACTGGCGCAGGGAGGGCAAGTAAATGACAAAGAAGTAGACCGCACTGCCAAGACCAGGGAAAAGAAACAGGATCAGCAGCCAGTACATGTTCTGCTGGTTGCGCACGGCGTGCACCGCAAAGAACAGGGCGATGATGACGTAAAGGCTGATTCCGAAGATGCGCATTGACGGGAAGCTCAGTTGTAAGGCGCTGCCGACGGTACGTCAGCGAAATGGCCGAGCGTTATTGTGACAGAAGCGCGCTGCCATGCCTGGTAGCTCCGCGGGCGCCTTCCCGCACCACTCCTGGTGAACCAAATACAGACCCGACCTGCGCCCCGGAAAGCGACACTGTGTGCGTAGAACGTCGCTATGATCCTTTGCCTCTGGCGGCTGTCTTCTGCGCGACGTTCATGTATAGGTGCTCAGGCTGGCCAGCTTGAACAACGAGCGCGGCCACGCCCACATGGCGTGGCTTCGCACAAGCCACCCGCTTGCACCGCTATAATAGAGGGCTGGAGACGCGGTGGCGGAAGGCGTGGCACGGCAGGTCGCCGGTCGAATTTCCACGGAATTTGCCGGGCGCCCGGGCAGGACGGGGTTAGCGCGGCGCGTCGGCGTCTATGAGGCAGGCGGTTTCGGCGTCCAGGCTTGCATCAGCTTCATCGCCTTCCGGGTTGGCAATGGGACGCCGCAAGATGGCGGCTTTGGCGGGATCGTTCGATGGACAGGCTTGCCCCCTTTCATGTGCCCCCGGTCATCGTACGATCCGGTCGCGTGCTTGCCTGATGATGACTTCGGGGCGGAACAACCTTCCCCACCCATGCTCGCTTCAGTTTCTCATCGTGAAGAAGTTGCTTGAGTTGTCCGGCCTGGTCAGTTTGCAGCCCCGCGTACAGCTTTTTCCGCCGATGGAAGGTCTGCATCCGGGATGCCCACGTAGCGAACAACGCCGCCATCAGCATGCCGGTCTCCACCTGTTTCAACACCGCCACGATTCCGTGGTGATCACATTTCAGTACTCATGCTACGTCTAAGCGAAGTCAAACTCCCGCTCGACCATCCCGAGAGCGATCTCGAAGCCGCGATTCGCGCGCGCCTCGCGGATCTCGGCGTGCCGGCAGACGGGCTCCTCCGTTACACCGTGTTCCGCCGTGCGCACGACGCACGCAAGCGCTCAGACATCAAGCTGACCTATATCGTCGATGTCGAAGTCAAAGACGAAGCCGCCGCGCTCAAGCGGATGGCCGGCAAGCCGCATTGCGGACCGACGCCGGACATGGCGTACCACTTTGTCGCGAAGGCTCCCGAGCACGCAGATTCCCTGCGCCCGGTCGTGATCGGTATGGGGCCGTGCGGCCTGTTCGCAGGACTTATCCTCGCGCAGATGGGGTTCCGTCCGATCATCCTCGAACGCGGCAAAGCCGTGCGCGAGCGCACCAAGGACACCTTTGGCCTGTGGCGCAAGTCCGTACTGAACCCGGAATCCAATGTGCAGTTCGGCGAAGGCGGGGCCGGAACGTTTTCCGACGGCAAGCTATACAGCCAGATCAAGGATCCACACCACTATGGCCGCAAGGTGCTGGACGAATTCGTCAAGGCGGGCGCACCGGAAGACATCCTGTATCTGAGCCGGCCGCACATCGGCACGTTCCGCCTCGTCAGCATGGTGGAAAAAATGCGCGCCAACATCGAGGAACTGGGGGGCGAAGTGCGCTTCGAAACCAGGGTCGAGGACATCGAAATCGATCAGGGCAAAGTGCGCTCGCTCAAGCTCTCGAACGGCGAAACGCTGCGTTGCGATCACGTGGTGTTGGCCGTGGGCCACAGCGCGCGCGACACCTTCCAGATGCTGCACGATCGCGGCGTTTATATGGAAGCCAAGCCTTTTTCACTGGGGTTTCGCATCGAGCATCCGCAGGGGCTGATCGATCGCAGCCGCTTCGGCAAGTTTGCGGGCCACAAGCAACTCGGTGCGGCCGACTACAAGGTGGTCCATCACTGCAGTAATGGACGGGCCGTCTACAGCTTTTGCATGTGCCCTGGCGGCACGGTGGTCGCGGCGACCTCCGAGCCGGGCCGCGTGGTCACCAATGGCATGAGCCAGTATTCCCGGGCCGAGCGCAACGCGAATGCGGGTATCGTCGTCGGCATCACGCCGGAAGACTATCCCGGCGGTCCGCTGGCCGGCATCGCGTTCCAGCGCAAATGGGAAGAGCGCGCATTCGAACTCGGCGGCGGCGATTACCACGCGCCGGGTCAACTGGTCGGAGATTTTATCGCCGGCCGGCCGTCGACATCGCTTGGCGCGGTGGTGCCATCGTACAAGCCGGGCGTGCGCCCGACCGACCTCAGCACCGCGCTGCCCGACTACGTGATCGAAGCAATCCGTGAAGCACTCCCGCAGATGGATAAGAAGATCGCAGGCTTCGCGATGCACGATGCAGTGCTCACCGGCGTGGAGACGCGCACGTCGTCACCGCTGCGGATTCGACGCAAAGACGATTTCCAAAGCATGAACGTCGACGGTCTGTATCCGGCCGGCGAAGGCGCGGGGTATGCGGGCGGTATCTATTCGGCGGCCATCGACGGCATCGAAGTGGCGCAAGCGTTGGCACTCAATCTGACATCGGCGCACATGCCCTGAAGTGCCGGACAGGATCGGCGCGCGAAGGTCCCATAGCTCAGTGAAGCCGACATTCGAATGTCAGCATGAAAACCCGGGGGCCGGCGCTCGTGTAGCGGCGGTTTGACAGGCGCGAGACGGCCGGCGGATACTGGGTCGCGCGGTCGCCCCCTCGTGCCCGGCGCCGCGCGTTCCGGGGGAGCGCCGTGAAGCCAGGTACCACAGGTTCCGCGTCCGAGTCTGCGTCTGCAAGCGGTGCCGCACCGCGCATGACGACCGCCGGCCTGCTCGGCGACCTGACGGCGGGCGCCGTCTCGACGCTCGTCATGCTCTGCTACGCGATGAGCCTGGGCACGCTGATCTTCAGCGCGGACCTCGCGCGCTACGCCGAACTCGGCGTGCCTACCGCGCTGGTCAGTTGCATCGTCACGGCACTGGTGATCGCGCTGACCAGTTCGATGCGCCTGAATATCGCCGGGCCGGACAGCAACGCGACGGCATTTCTCGCGGGCGTGGCAGCAGGCGTCGCGAGCAGCGTGCGTGCCGACGGCGGCTCGCCGCAAACTATTCTTCTGACTGTACTGATCGCCATCGCCCTGTGTTCGGTGATGACGGGCATCGTGCTGTACGCGATCGGTTCGTCGAAGCGCAGCCGTTCATTGCAGTTCCTGCCGTATCCCGTAGTCGGCGGATTTCTGGCGGGCACCGGTTATCTGCTGCTGGCGGGCGCATTCCGCGTGCTGACGGGCGCGTCGCCGCAGTGGCACACCCTGCCCCTGATCACGCATCTGCACTGGCTCGCGTGGATGCCGGCGCTGTTCATCGGCGTGCTCACCACCGTTCTCACGCGCGGCCGGCAGCACATTGCCGCGCTGCCATTCGTGCTCGCGTGCGGGATCGTGCTGTTCTATCTTTCGCTGCACTTCGCCGGACTCTCCATCGACGATGCGCGCAACATGGGCCTGCTGCTGCCCCACGTGAAGCTGCACTTCTTCCCGGATATGCACATGCCCGCGCCGCTCGCGAATGGCGCCATCGACTGGGCCGCGATCGCGGCGCATCTGCCGGAGACGCTCGTCGTGACGTCTGCGTCGGCGATCACGATCCTGATGAACTCGACGGCCATCGGCGCGGCAACAGGCGAGGACGTCGACCTGAACCGCGAAATGCGCGCGGCGGGCCTTGCCAACATCGCGAGCGGGTTGCTGGGCGGGATGGTCGGCTATCAGTCGTACAACCGCTCGATGCTCAATGCGCGCGCCGGCGCGACGAGCCGCATGGCGGGCGTATTCGCGGCGCTCGCGTGCCTTGTTGCGCTCATGGTATCGCCCGATCTGGTGGCCCTCTTTCCCGTCCCCGTGCTGGTCGGGCTGCAGCTTTTCATGGGGCTGCGGCTACTGATGCAATGGCTGATCGGTGCGTATGCAAGGCTCAGCTGGTACGAGTACGCGCTCGTGCCCGGCATGCTTGCCGTCGTGGCGCTCTATGGCGTCGTTGCGGGCGTGATCGCGGGCGTCATTGCCGCGTGTGTGATGTTCACGCTGCTGTATGGACGCGTTAGCTGCGTGCGCATGGCATTCGATGCGACCACGCGCACCTCGACCGTCGAGCGCAGTATCGAGGATGCCGCGCGTTTGCGCGAACTCGGCACGCAGGTGTGCGGGATGTGCCTGCAGGGCTTTCTGTTCTTCGGCACCGCGAATTCGATTCTGCAACGCGTGCGCGAACGGCTCGAAGCAAAAGATGCCGTATCCGTGCGCTACATCGTGCTCGACTTCGCGTCGACCAACGGCATGGATGCGTCGGTATCGATCGCCTTCGTGAAGCTGCGGCAACTATGCGCGTCATCGGGCGCCGACCTTGTGCTCACCGCGTTGCCGGCGCGCTCGCGCAGTCTGCTCGTGAGGACAGGTACGCTGAACTTGCGGATACACGAGTTCGCCACGCTCGATGCGGGTCTCGAATGGATCGAAGACACGCTGCTCGGATCGGGTTCCGCGATGCAGCCATCGGGCGAACAGAATTTCCGTACGACGCTCGCTCCGCATTTCACGCCACCTGCGCTGGAAAGGCTGTGTGAGTGCCTCGAAGTACGCGATCTCGACGCAGGTCAGCACCTGTTTTCGCGCGGTGAGCCGGGCGACGCGCTGTATATCGTCGAGCGCGGACGCGTCGCCGTTTCGCTGCCGCTGCCCGACGGCCGGCTGGTGCGGCTGCGCTCGTTCGGCCCCGGCACGGTGGTCGGCGAAATGGCCGTGTACACGCAGACCACTCGAAGCGCCGATGTGATCGCCGAAACGGCGACGCGCGTTCACCGTCTGTCGGTGCCCACACTGCTCGCGCTCGAACGCGAAGACCCCGTCACCGCACAGCAGTTTCACCGCTTTCTGGTCAAGACGATTGCGTCGCGGCTCGCTGTTGCCGATGAAGCGCTGCGCGCCGCGTATTGATCGTGTTGGGTGTTAAAGGCGTGCTAGCCGCCGTCAGCTGGATCGCTCTCGACGAAAGCCGTTAGCGATGGCAATGAAGCTTGACGGTCGCCTTGATGCTTGCGGCGCAATAGGAAACGCACAGCCTACGAAAAGTCAGTTGATCTGCTTACGTCTCCCCACGCGTCGATAGCCGTTTGCATCGTGGAAAGCTTTCGTCGTACAACACTCAACGCATCGCTACCAAGCAGGAGGTGGACGGGTGGATCGGGATGTTCGACGAGATCCAGCAGCACGCGCGCAGCCTTGTCCGGGTCGCCCGCCTGTCTGCCGTCCTTCGCCTGGCGGGCCTGGCGAACGGGATCGAATACCACGTCGTAGTCCGCAATGCTGCGTTCAGTGCGCACCATCGAGCGGCCCGCCCAATCGGTGCGAAACGAACCCGGCGCGACGGCCGTCACGCTGATGCCGAAGCCGCGAACTTCCTGGGCCAGCGAGTCGGAAATCCCTTCGAGGGCGAACTTGCTGCCGCTGTAGTACGAGATGCCGGGAAACGTCGTGAGGCCCGCCATCGACGTCATATTGATGATGTGACCGGTTCGGCGCACGCGCATGGATGGCAAGACAGCCTTGATCATCGCAACGGCGCCAAACACGTTCACGTTGAACTGATGCAGCAGTTCTTCGAGCGAAGATTCTTCGAGCGTGCCCTCGTGGCCATACCCCGCATTGTTGACGAGTACATCGACCGGCCCGGTTCGTTCAGTCACGCCTTCAACGGCCGCGTCGATTTTGGCGAAATCGGTTACGTCGAGCACCACACCGTGAGCACGGTCCGGCTGCAGTTGCTCGAACGCGTGTTTCGCCGCTTCGCTTCTGACCGTGCCGATGACGACGTGCCCGGCCGACAGCGCAGCTTGCGCAAAAGCGCGCCCAAACCCAGAACTCGCCCCCGTAATCAGGAACACCCGTTGCCGAGATTTGCTCATGGTAACGACCTTGCCAATGCGTGATTGTCGATAGGACCGGGTATCGCTTACCCGGTGACGACACTGTACTTGCGCCAGGCTGGCCGTTGCATCGAGTGGCGATCAATTCAGTTTTTCGGGCGGGGAACAAGTCGTACATCAAGGCTCTGCTCGCCCGTGGGTTCCACAAGCCGGGCGACATTGAAGAGCGACTGGGGTATTACCTTGGCCGGCTCGCGAATTGAATCGGCGCGCGACGTGGTTCGCAAGCGATCGTCTTTACGCGATGCTCGCGGTATTCAGATTGTCAAATGACCATGAGCTAGAACCGTCGTCCGATATATATCGAACTGCCCGCACACGCGTTGGATACTCGTTTCGAGCACGTGCATATTTCGCGGAGACCGGTGAATCAGGACTCGTATAAAGTCCGTTCGGCTTGCTACCGACTCACATCAACCGCGAGTGTCGATCCAGTGGCATGCCCAGCTTCGCGCGTAATCGACCGCGTCGGCCTCGTCGGCGAAATAGTCGAGCGAAAAGAATTCGTATTGATTCGGTGAGCGTCGCGCGCCATCGCGCTCGAGCAGCAGATTTGCGGAAAACAGACCATCGGGCAAGCAATGTGCAGACGGACGTACGGTATAACCCCCGTATTGCTGGGTTGTTGTATTTTGCATTTGTCTTTGATGTTTTGAATTGTATTAGTCACGCCTGGAAAGCATGTGCCGCTGAGACGGCAACCAGCATGACAGAGGCGGCTTCGCGCCGTTTAAGATGCGACTGGCAAGCGCCAGTGCGGGAGACGTGGAGCGTGGACTTCAGGGATAAAACGAATCGGGGCCGCGATCGGGCCCCGCACTGCTACGCCTTAAACCGGCGTGATGTTTGCAGCTTGCACGCCCTTGGGGCCGCGCTTCGTTTCGAAGCTGACCTTCTGGCCTTCAGCGAGGCTCTTGAAGCCATCGCCGCGAATTTCGGAGAAGTGCGCGAAAAGGTCGTCGCCGCCGTTATCCGGGGAGATGAAGCCGAAGCCCTTTGCGTCGTTAAACCACTTTACAGTACCGGTATCCATACGAATCCTTGAAACAGAAAAATTGAAGAGATTATCGCTCCAGAGTTTGGAGCCAAAGGATCAAGGAGGGAGAGGACAACGAATACCGCCGAGGGGCAACGGAACTATTGATGAACAGCAATCGAACTTCTTGAACTTCGGGGCACATTAACACCTGTGCGCCACAATTGCAAGGTTTCAGTGAAACTGGCCCGGGTATTTCTCGACCCGGCGCCAGTCAACGTCATCGAAACGAGCCGCTCCGCTGAGCCGCCACTCGCCAGACAAGCGCCTCAGAAGCCACACGAAGATTGACGACGCGGGGTCAATACAGCTTCCTTGGCGGCAGCGCGCGGCGAATCTGTTTGCGCAACCGGGCCACCGCGGCGGCTTTCTTGCGTTTGCGCTCCGTGGTGGGCTTTTCATACGCCGTGCGCGCACGCAACTCCGCGATCAGTCCATTATTCTGGATTGCACGGCGGAAACGTCGAAGCGCAACTTCGACGGGCTCATTGGGTTTGGGGATGACGGTAGTCAGATCGTTCCTTGAGTCTTGATTCGATTGATGAAAAAGCCGCGCATAGCTAGCGCGTCGTCCGATGCAGACGGCAGAAGACACTTCACTGTACACGCGAAATCTCCAGACCGTCTGGTAATTTGCACAGTCTTCGCCGGGAGCGAGGCAACGGGAGCCCCGCCGCATGGACCGATCGCAGTGGATTCTTGCGACAAAAATTGTCGCTGCAGCCAGCCTCTTCAGAACGAATGCCGGACACCGACAATCGCGCCGAGCTGGCCGATGCCCGCTGCGGGCGTCGTGCCGCCGCCGCCCGCGCTGACGGAATAGCGCGCGTGCGCGCTATTCCACAGGTACGCGACGTTGCCGTAAACAGCCGTTCGCTTCGACAGGAAGTAGGTGGCGCGCAGGCTCGCCAACGTTGCGCGTGCGTCCTGCTGCTGCACGACGACGCGGTAGGCCTCTCCATCGACAGCGAGTACGGGCGTCACATAGTATTGCGCGCCGAGGTAGAACAGATTCGAGCGCACGTCGCCACCCGGTCCGTTCGATTCGACGCGGCGGCCGATCCATCCGCCGCCCAGCTTCACGCCCGCGACGTTCACATAGCCGTTTGCCTGCAGACGCGCATCCTTGTCGCCGCTGCCGCGAATCGCAAACGGCGCGACGCCATCGAAGAAGTTTGCCGCTGCATTCGTGCCGCCGCGTTGTTCGTCGTACGCTGTGGCCACGCCGAAGTAGGTGCCGTCGTACTTCAGCATCGCACTCCATTCGCGGCATTGATTCACATCGCCGGGCACCTGTCCTGCGCAGGTCCCCTGCCCTGGAGAATTGCCCGTCCCCGCGCCGTCGCGTCCAAACGACCAGGACGCGCCGAATGTGAATCCATAGAACTTGCCTTTGTAGACGACCGTGTTGTCGCTTCTCGCGTTCGGCAAGAACGCATCCAGCGCGCCGATGCCGTAAATGTCCGGCCCGAGAATATCGGCATCCGACATCGCCCAATACGACATCGTGTATTGACGGCCAAACGTGAGCGAACCCCACGGCCCTTCGAGTCCAACGAGCGCCTGTCGTCCGAACAGCCGTCCGCCCTGCCCCGAATCGCCTCCGCGCAGGTTGAATCCGCTTTCGAGAATGAATACGGCCTTGAGTCCGCCGCCAAGATCTTCGGCGCCGCGTATCCCCCAGCGTGAAGGCAGTTCGCCCGTGATGCCCGGCATACGGATGACATGATCACCTGCGGCATTTGCATGGGAAACATACTCGATACCCGTGTCCAGCACGCCATAAAGCGTGACGCTGCTTTGCGCAAATGCGGACGCGCTGAAAAGCCCTGCTGCCAATGCCGCAACCCTGCCGTATTTCATGAAGTCTCCTTGACCGCGAATCATTATTTCGGATGACGAACTTAACCGTCTCCGGATGAGTGCATGCCAGGCGAGCTTAGGTTTGGACAATAAAAGCAACAACGGGGAAAACCTCAACGCCTCCATGCAGATCGAAGCGACGAGGAAAAAGCGGAAGGATTTTGCTACTCGAATTCGATTCGATCGGGTGGCAATTCTTCTATCGACAGCGCGATACGCGGGACAAATCTACTGATACAGAGATGATGCGCACACGTAGCGCGATGAAAAATTCGAACGTGAAATGTATTCAATCCAATCTTGAACGCGCCGAATCGGCGGGTGCGGCTCGCTTGAGCAATCGCATGTCAAAGCCAGCGTCTGACTCGCGAACAATAGTCGGCGTACCGTTGCGCGTGCAACCGGAACATGTGCGCCTCTTCGAATCTGACCTGAATCTGGACGAGCAACTCGGACATCGCCCAGATCATCAGCACAGGCCACGTTCCCACCACCAGCAATTGGCCCAGTATCGTTGCGCGGATGCCGAGGTAGATGGGATTGCGCGACAGCGCGAACGGGCCTGTCGTGATCAGTTCGGTTCGCGTGCGAGTATCGACGCCCATTCGCCACGCGGTTCCCATCGTAGTCTGAGCGCAAACCACCCATATCAGCGCAACAGCCATGCACGCGACGCCAATCCACCGCGTCCATTCCTGATCGAACCATTGCGCGACGAGTTGTCCGCGTTCGCCAGTGATGCCGTAAAACACCAGAAACGACCCGTCGACGATGGGTAGCCAAAAATAGAAGCATCGCGCGACAAAGTCGTGGGCCGATGCACCGCGCGAGAATGACACGGCGTCGTGTCGGTTCGTTCGCGCAATCAACATGCGCCCGACAACAGCCGTTGCGCCAAACACACCTGCATGAACGAGAGGAAAGAATCGCCAGAAATCGGAACCGGTGAAGTGCATAGCTGGAAATGCAGTGAACATTGTGGACCGGCATGTTCTCACAACGCGCAATGGAACATCGGCAACTTCGGCTTGCACGCGATAGCGCGCGGTCCATCTCGCGCTGTTCAAGATGAGCGACCGCACTATGAATAACGTGCATTGTGGACTTGCAATAGTTTCGCTTCTTCGAGCGGTATGGCTATGGCATCTTGAAACGGCCATCAAGCACATCGGAAGCGCGCATCGCCGCGGCGGAGCAGACGTGCAAGGCACTCAATCCACGGAGGAAACGCAATGTCTCAAACCCCCACTACAAGTACCAAAGACCAGCTCGTAGCACGTTGTCTGCCGTTTCTCGAAGAAGTGAGAGACATGACCACAGGCGTCAAGGTCGAGCAATGGCTGAACACGAAATACGGCGTCGATAGCGAGCTGTACAAGGATCTCGCCCGCCTCATTACACTCGGCGTCGAAGAAGGCTGGGCGGCCGATGTCGAGATTTCCGGCCCGAAATACCGGCGTGCGCGGCTCGTCGCACCTTCTGCGGAAACGTTCTTTTTCAGCATCACGGCGGTGCTGATGGACAGTACCGACAACGGGCAGAACAACCCTGAAGACGCGTTTCGCGGCGACTATCACTCGCACCCTTATGGCGAGTTCAATCTCGTCGTGCCGCTCAACGAAGGCGCCGCGCTCGCCGGCCCAAGCGGATGGTGCTACGGCGGCTGGACCGCGCCCGCGCCAGGCAGCCATCACTTTCCCGAGGCAAAAGGCGGGGCGGTGATCGCGCTGTTCTTCTTGCCCTCGGGACGCATTGCATACGACATCACGCCGCCCGTACACTGAACTGCACAAACACTGCGAGCCTCAACAGAGGCTCGCAGCAATCGCATCCAGCTTCAACAGTTCACCACTAGTGCGCGAGCGATTCGCCCTCCGCCACATCCTGCACGCCTGCGCTCGAACACGTCGCCTGCTTGATCAACAGGGCCACGCACGCTACCGCGCCCGATACCGCAACGACCGTGAAAATGCCTGGCAGACTGACCTGCTGCCGCGACAACTCCGCGACGAGAAACGAACCCGCGATTCCGCCGAAGCGCCCGACGCCAAGCATCCACGCGACACCTGTGCCGCGTCCCGCCGTTGGATAGAACGCAGCCGCGAGAGCGGGCATCGACGCCTGCGCGGTATTCACCAGCACACCGGCGATAAACACCGCGCACATCAGCAGGCCGATATCGCCGACTGCCTGTCCAATGGCATACACGCTGATCGCACCGAATGCATAAGCGGCGGCCACGACGCGATTGGGATTGAAGCGGTCCATCAGCATGCCGCATAGCACCGTACCCACGCCGCCCAGCGGAAACAGCGCGGACACGAGCGCGGCGCGCTGCGGGCTCAGTCCCGCGTCCTTGAGAAGAACGGGCATCCAGTTGACCAGTCCGTAGAAGATGACGAGGCCCATGAAGTAGCACAGCCACAACATCACGGAGCCGAGAATGAATGAACGCGACAACACGATACGAATGCCGCCACTTCCCGGTGCGTGCCTGACGGATTCCTGCATGACGAAAGCATGCGCAAAACGTGCGTCCGCACTGATGCGAACCATCACGTTGCGAACCTTCTCTACCGGCTGCTGTCGCTCCACCATGTAACGGATCGACTCCGGCAACCTGAGCGCGAGCACGATGGCAAGCAGCAACGGCACTGCGCCGCCGAGCAGCAGAACGCTGCGCCAGCCGAACTGCGGAATCATCCACGCAGCGAGAAATCCACCCAGAGCAGCGCCCAAAGGGAATCCGCAGAACATCAGATTGACGATCGTGGCGCGTCGGCCGTCGGGACAGTACTCGCTCATCAGCGTGACGGCGTTCGGCATCGCGGCGCCGAGTCCGACGCCAGTGACGAAACGCAGCGTCGTCAGTGCGGTCAAATCCTGCGCGTAAGCCGAAGCGAAACACGCCACGCCGAACAGCAGCACGGACAAGGTCAGCACGAGGCGTCGACCGCACCTGTCCGACACAGGCCCTGAAAGTAAGGCGCCGCAAGCAAGCCCAAAGAGTGCGGCACTCAGCACAGGCGCAAGCGCCGCCCTGCCGATATGCCACTCCGACAGCAGCGAAGGCGCGATAAAGCCGATCGCAGCCGTATCGAAGCCATCCATCAGCACGATGACGAAGCACATCGCAAATACGAGCCACTGAAAGCGGGAGAAAGGGTGCTCGTTGATGAGCGCTTGTATATCGACAGTCCGGGTCTCTTCCATTGCATCCTCACTGATGGGATTGAATTGCCGGCGTCGCCACGTCAGCGCTTGCTGCGTGCCTCGCCGATCTATCGGGGGCCAAGGTTAAGAGCGCCAAATACGGCCAACAACCCGGCGAAGCACGCACGCGGCGCGCACATGCCCCTCGCGCGGCGTGGCAAGCATCGCGCGATGCGTTCGGGTTGAATCGAGAAGACCTATGTTTTCAGGCCGTTTCGACGACGTTGACGAGATTGCGCGCCATGGCGCACGCGCAGTGAATTGTTTGCATACCGATCTTGCACGGCCCGGATCAACAGCTGCGAACCTGCCGCGCGACATCGGCAAGCTGGTGCCGCAGCCATTGCAGCGCGGGGTCCGTGTCGTTGCGTTCGTGCCAGACCGCGCGCACGGCGGCGTTGTGGCACTCGTACGGCGTCGCGCACATTTTCAGTTCGCCGTAGCGCTCCAGTTCACGGCCAAGCGATGACGGCACGAGCGCGAGCATGTCGCTGTGACGAAGCAGTGCGGGAACGGCCAGCGAATGCGCGACCGACATGCGCATGCGCGGCACGTCGGCACCGTCGGCGAATGCGCGGTTGAGCGCATCGCGGTTGAACATCTCCGATTGCCGCGCGAGCCCGCGCTCGACGATGAAGCCGCTCACTGCGCCCTCTTCCTCGCCGCCTTGCGAAATGGCGACAAGCGGATAAGCAAGCAGATCGTCACGCGTAACGGCGCGCTCGGCGATGGGGTGGTCTCGATGAAGCAGCACCACATCCGTCTGCTCCCACAGTTGCGCCGACCGCAAGCGCGTCGGCACGTCCGCGAATATGCCGATCGCCACATCGATCCGGCCGACGTCGATCTGGCCTGCGAGATCGAGCCGCGTCGATGGACGGATCACCAGGTCCACGAGCGGCGCCTCCGCGCGCAGCCGTTGACTGAGACGCCCGAGCACCAGCGACGTGATGTAGTCATTCGCCGCGACGACGAACTTGCGTTGCGCGACGCGCGGATCGAATGCATCCACGCCCAGCGCCGCCCTGATCTGCGCCAGCGCACCGCGCACCTGCGCAGCCATGCCGACGGCGCGCATCGTTGGCTCCATGCCCTTGCCCGTGCGCACGAACAGGTCATCGCCGAGCACCTGACGCATGCGTCCAAGCGCGTGGCTGATCGCGGATTGACTCAGATTCAGGCGCTTGCCCGCCAGGGCGAGATTGCGGTCTTCGAAGATCGCGTCGAATACGCGCAGCAGGTTCAGGTCGATGCGATCCGCTGACACGGTCCTAACCCTCATGATGATTGGTTGCAGGCTGTGCCGCATGACGATACCGGCGACAACTCGCGCCGAATGCTTCGAAGATCGAACGCGACAGTGCGTCGTGTTGCGTCATGACTTCCGGGTGCCACTGCACGCCGAGCGCGAAGTCGTGTCCGTTCAGCCGATACGCTTCGATCAGACCGTCGGGCGCGCGAGCTTCGACGACAAGCCGCGGCGCGAGCGCGGCAACGCCCTGCCGATGCAGCGAATTCACGCGCACGCGGTGCGCGTTGGCGAGCGTCGACAGCATGCCAGCAGGCGTGAGTTCGACTTCGTGGCGGTATCGATAGCGGGTGGACAGATCTTCTGCGAGGTCTTCGAGATGGTCTTCCGAATGACCCGACGCGTGAATGTCCGCGTGGAGCGTGCCGCCAAAGGCGACATTCATTTCCTGGAAGCCACGACAGATCGCGAGAATCGGCATGCCGCGCGCCGCCGCGCCGCGTATCAGGTTCAGCGCGACGTGATCGCGATCGGGATCGGAAAGCGCGTCGCGGCTTGCCTCGCCGCCATACCTGTGCGCCGCCACGTTCGATGCGCCACCTGGAAATAGCAAGCCGTTCACGCCATCAAGGTAATCGTCCACCGATTCGATCTCCAGTGATGCTGGAATCAGCACGGGACTGACATTCGCACCCGACATCAGCGCGCGAACATAGCTGTGCTTCGCGCCATGCTGATCGTGTTCACCGACGAAGAAGCGGTCGCACACCACTCCGACGAGAGGACGGCCGTGTTTTTCAGCGCTCATTCCGCAACTCCTCGACGGCATGCACATCGCGGCTCGCGAGCGCTTTCAGATCGAATGCGGGATCGCGCACCGCCTCCGGTGTAACTCGCGCGCCGTTCGCGAGCAGCTTGCGCGCGAACATGTGATCCTGCGGCCGGTTGATGCTATCGACGGCGATCAGCTTGTCGTCGCGAAAGTAGAACAGCGAGAAACGTTTGTCTTCGACGGAACCGCGCATCGCGTAGTCGGTAAAGCCCGCGTTCACGCCGGCCATCTGCAGCTTCAGGTCGTATTGATCGGACCAGAACCAGGGCAGCGCGCGATACGGTTCCGACCGCCCGACAACTGTTGCCGCTGCCGTCTTCGCCATATCGTTTGCGTTCTGCACGGATTCGATCCGGCATGCGCTCGCGCCCGGCGGCGCCCAGTGAGGGACGAACGAAGCGCAATCGCCGGCGGCGACGATCGACGGGTCGCTGGTGCGCGCGCAGGCGTCCACCACGACGCCGCCCGCCACGTTCAACCCGCAATCGGCGGCGAGTTCGGTATTCGGAACCACACCGATACCGACCACGACGAGATCGCAAATGAGCCGTACGCCATCATCGAGTTCAACCGATACGCTCCCATCCGTGTCGTGCAGCGCCACCACCTTGCGGCCGAACTCGAACGCGACGCCATGCTCCGTATGAGCACCCAGCATGAAGCCCGACAGCCACGGCGACGCGACGCGTGCAAGCAGACGCGGCTCCGTCTCCACCACCGTCACATCGAGTCCCTGCTGACGCAGCGAAGCCGCTGCTTCGAGCCCGATATAGCCGCCGCCGATCACGACCGCGCGTCGCGCCGTGCGCGCAGTCTGTGCGAGGCGCCTTGCGTCGCGCAGATCGCGTAAGTAGTGAACGGCGTTAAGTGTCGCGCCAGGACAGTCGAGCTTGCGCACGCGCGCCCCCGTCGTCAGCGCAAGATGGTGATAAGCGATGCGCGGGCCGTCGTGCAGTTCGATCTCCCGACGCTCGCGGTCGATGTGTGTGGCGCGCGTCGACGGCATCCATTCGATCTTCTCTTCGTCGAAAAACGCCTGCGAACGCAGCGGTAAACGCTGCTCCGCAAAGCTGCCCGTCAGAAAGCCCTTCGACAGCGGCGGTCGTTGATACGGCGCATCGGGCTCGTCGCCGAGCAGGACGATACGGCCGTCAAAGCCGAGTTCGCGCGCGGACGCGGCGAGCTGGACGCCCGCATACGACGCGCCGACAACCACAAGCGTGCTATTCATGATGTCACCCTTGCCTGGGCGGAATCCGGACGACAAGTCCTTCCATCGCAGCCATCATGACGAGCTGGCAGCTCAGCCGGCTTTCGGGCCGTCGCTCGGCGGCGACGCCGTCGAGCAGTTCCAGTTCGGAGTCGTCGGGCAACGGCAGGTCCGCCGTCGACGAGCCGTCGATATAAACATGGCACGTCGCGCACGACAGGCAGCCGCCGCATTCGGCATCGATGCCGCGCACGTTGCCGTGAATCGCGGCCTCCATCACGCTGGTGCCGGCGGGTACTTCGATTTCGCGGCGATCGCCGTCGCGCAGAATGTAGGTGACGATAGGCATGACTTCTCTCCTTGATGGGAACGCCATCAGAACGTTTCGAAATACTCGCGGTGTTCCCACTCGGTCACTTCCAGATTGAAGCGATTGATCTCCGCTTCCTTCAGCTTGCAGAAGTAGTCGATGAATGCGCTGCCGAATCCTTCGCGCAGCGATTCGTCGGCATGTAGCGCGGCGATCGCATCGCTCAACGTGCGGGGCAATGCATCGGCCTGCGTTTCGTAGGGCGTATCCGCCGATGCAGGCAGTTCGAGTTTGCGTCTGAGTCCGTCCAGCCCCGAGATCACCTGCGAGCCGAAGTACAGGTACGGATTCGCGGCCGGCTCGCCCACGCGGTTTTCGATGCGCGTCGCGGGATCGTTTTGTCCGCCCAGCACGCGCAACATCACGCCGCGGTTGTCGCATCCCCAGTTCGCGCGATCGGGTGCATTCGAATACGGCCGATAGCGGCGATATCCGTTGATGGTCGGCGTCGACAGTGCGGCTGCGCCTTGCGCGTGCGCGAGCAAGCCTGCAAGATAGCGCTGCCCGACCACCGAGAGCGGCGCATCCGTATTGGTCGGCATGAACGCGTTGCTGCCGTCCGCGCTATGCACGAGCGACTGATGCAGATGCCATCCACTCGACACGACATTCGGAATCCGCGGGCGACACATGAACGTCGCGTGATAACCGTTGCGCTGACAGATCTGCTTGACCGCGCTGCGAAACAGAATCATGTCGTCCGCACTCTTGATGCCTCGGGTCGGCGCGAACGTGAACTCGAACTGGCTCGGGCCGTATTCGACTTCGAGCGAGCGCACGGGCAACGCGAGCCCGTCGATGCCTCGCCTGAGCATTTCCATCACGTTATCGACGGCGTCGTAGCGCAGTTCCGTCAGATACTGATAACCATGCGACAACAGCTCGACATCGGGCGGAATGCCCGGCTGCCCCGAATGCTCGGGCTTCATGTTCGGATCAGTGACCTTGAAGACATGAAACTCGACTTCGAGACCGGACACGAGTTCGAACCCATGATTGCCGAGCTGTTCCAGCGCATGGCGAAACAGATGACGCGTGCCGAACGGCACGGGCCTCCCGTTCGGAAAGTAGACGTCGCACAGCACCCAACCCGTATGCGGCGCCCACGGCAGAATGCGGAAGGTCTCGGGATCGGCGACCATCAACGTATCGCAGGCGCCCTGCATTTCAGGCATGTCGAAGCCGCCGCCTGCCGTGAACACGGGGAACACCGTGCGGTGCGACGTATCTTTGGCGAGCAGCGTGCTCGTCAGCGTGACGCCAGACTTGAATGCGCTGATCGCCTCATCGACGACGAGCGTCTTGCCGCGCAGCAGTCCGTGCTGATCGGGAAACGAAAAGCGGACCACTTGCACGTCGCTCTTTTTGAGCCGTTCGAGCAGCTCGGCGTACGCATCATGCTGAGCGTCCGTCCACAAACCATGGTTTTCAACAAAAGACATCGTGCTTCACGCGGCAGTTGAACGGCCGCGCGCTCCATTGTGATTGCGGGATCCGTCCTCAAGCCTTCGGCGCGGGCCACGGCGCGGCATCGCGGCGTTTGACGTCGGATGCCTTCCAGTAGTCGTCCCAGCCATCGGCGGGCCCAATGCCGTCGATCGATGCCGGTCCCGTCAGATGCGCCGCCTGCTGTTCGTCGATCATCATCAGCGTCTTCTCGCCGGCGCGCGTCTTCTCGATCGCATCGACGAGCAGACGCCGGTACGCGATGATCCCCTTGTCGGTCGTGCCCAGATGCTCGCGCGTGCGGTCCTGGATCGCGCCCTGCGATTCGACGGCCCACTGGTCGTGGACGTTGATGTCGAAACCCATGCCCGTGTAGGTCTGGCTCTGTTGCTCGTCGATATCGAAGCCGTAGTGGTTGCGTTTGTTCTTGCGCGATGTGTAGTCGGGCAGTTCGTACAGGTCGAGCCGTTGCGCGCGCATCTGCGCCTTGTCGGTCGGCGCGCCGAAGCTCGTGAAGATCGCGTACCAGTAACAGTTCTCGTCGTCGACGGGCACGTGCCATTGCGTGATCGTCATGTCCGCACTCATCGGAATCACGAACGCCTGCGGAAACACGACGTTGGTCACGCGCACGTGCGTCTGCGTGTCGTCGAGCGGGCGCTTCGCGATCAGCCGAAGCCCATAGTCAGCCGGACTGACGAGAATCTCGGGCGACTCGTATTCGCGCAGCACCTTCGTGATCGGCATATCCGAATCCGCCGACGCGCCGCGAAACTGCTTGCCGTAGCTGTCGCTCACGTCCTCGTCTTCGAAGAAGCGGTGCAGGAACGATGCGTGGGCGGGATCGATGCCGACTTCGAGCGCCTGCAGCCAGTTGCATTCGAACAGCCCTTTGAAGGCGAACGTGTATTCGCCCGGCGCGGCGAAACAGTCGAAGTTCGGGAACGCAGGCGGCTCGCCGCCGCCGATGTAGGCGAACAGAATGCCGCTGCGCTCGACCACGGGATACGCGCTTTGGCGGACCTTCTTGCAGAGCGTGCTACCGATGGGTTCGCCGGGCGTCGACAGACAGCTTCCGTTGACGTCGAAGAGCCAGCCGTGAAACGCGCAGCGCAGGCCGCCTGCCTCCAGACGGCCCGCCGCCAGATCCGCGCCGCGATGCGGGCAGTCGCGATCGAGCATGCCGTAGCGGCCCTGCTCGTCCTTGAATACGACGAAGTCCTGCCCCATCAACCGCACCGCACGGACGGGGCGCTGCGCGGGCAACTCCTCCACGAGCGCCACGGGCTGCCAGTAGTTGCGCAGTAGCTGGCCGGCGGGCGTGCCTTTGCCGACGCGCGTGATCGTGTCGTTTTGCTGGGAACTCATCATGGCCTGTCTCCGGTTGACCTGAATGCATGAGGCGGCTTGCTGTATGCAATGTGGCCTCTGATGAGCACGAAGAATAGAGCTAAGAATTCAAATATTCAATCTTTGCATACACAACACATCGCTCAAGAATCCGTTTTAATCGTCAAAATCATGGCAAACATTCCTTTATACCTTTGATACATATAGATATTTATCTACGCTCCAGGACTTTCCCTGGAGCATACGCTCGGAGCCAGAAAATTACGATTCAGGCCGTATTGCATACAGTTCAGAACATCTCGTCACCCGCGTCCGCATTTTTCGACCCCGCGCCGCCTCGCATGCCCTACAATCAGACGCACGAAGTCCGCCGCGGCTATCCCGGCAAGAGCACCGGAGAAAATGAAATGGAATCCCAGCAAGAACGTGTATTGGTGTATCTGCGCGATCTGATCCTGAAGGGCGAATTCGCCCCCGGCGAGCGCCTCGGCGAAGTCGCGCTCGCCGAACGGTTGCAGGCATCGCGCACGCCCGTTCGGCTCGCGCTCACCACGCTCGAACAGGAAGGCCTTGTCGAACCATCCCCGGCGGGCGGCTATGTGATGCGGCGTATCACCGCCGCGGAAATCACGGATGCCATCGCGGTACGCGGGCATCTCGAAGGCATGGCTGCGCGTCTCGTGGCCGAACATGGCGTGCCGCGCCAGTTGTCGAACGCGCTGAACGAATGTCTGCGCGGGGGCGACCGGCTGCTCGCGAAGTCCGAACTGGACCTCGACGACTACGCCGCGTACACGGACATGAATAGCCGGTTTCACAAGCTGATCGTCGAAGGCTCGGGCAACGCGGCGCTGATCCGCGCGATCGAAATGAACAACCGTCTGCCGTTCGCCGCCGCAAGCGCGATGCTGCCGATGCAATCCGCCATCGACGAAGGCCGTCAATGGCTTTTCATGGCACATCAGCAGCATCACAGCCTCGTGCAGGCGATGGAACGCGGCGAAGGTACACGCGCGCAGTCGCTGGCGACGGAGCACGTGCAGATCGCGCAAAGAAATCTGACCTATGCGCTCGAACGTCCAGAGGTTTATCTGAAGCTCGCGCCTGCGTTGCAGCTTGTCGCGGAGGCGGTTTTATAAGCGCCGTGTCGGTACGCGTACCGACTGCATGGCGTCGAAACCCGTTTTAGACGCTGGCTGGCAAATCCCATCTGCTGCAAGTTGAACTTGCAGCCTTTTCACCGCAGTCCGTCCTTCGCCTGTGTCATCATTGGCTTAACATTTTCAAAGCCGTGGAGACCGGTCCTAAATGAATTCGGACGCCTATATTGTCGACTCCATTATCCGATCGCGGAAAGCTGTTCGGGTCTTTCGTCCAGACGCAGTTTCGAAAGAAAACGTCATTGCTATTCTCGACGTCGCACGTACGGCGCCCAGCAATTCGAACACGCAACCGTGGCGCGTTCACGTGCTGGGCGGCGAGGTCAAACGGCAATTCAGCGACGCGCTAGCGCGTGCTCACGCGGACGAAACGCATCCGCCGCTGCAACACATGCCGGAACCTTTACCCGACTCATTCCGCTCGCGACAGGAGGATTTCGGTATGCGCTACTACGGCGCACTCGGTATCGACAAATCGGACGTCGATGCACGTTCCCGGGCAACAGGCAGAAACTTCGATTTTTTCGGTGCCCCCGTCGGCATGATTTTCACGATCGATGCCTGCCTAAAGAAGCACAGCTGGCTCGACTATGGGCTGTTCCTTCAAACCGTCATGATTGCGGCTCGCTCTCGCGGACTGCATACGTGCCCGCAAGTCTCGTTCGCGCGTTACCAGTCGGTCATCGCCAATCAACTCGCGCTTGAACCGGGCCACGAGGTGGTCTGCGGGATGTCTCTCGGCTATGCGGACGAGGATTCCGTCGTGAACCGACTCCAGATCCCGCGTGAGTCGGTCGACGGGTTCGCAAGGTTCGCCGGGCTCGACGAATAGAACTGACGCACGTCTTGCAAGCACGCCCGCAAACGCGATGCGTGCGCGTGATCGCGATGGCCCATCGAACCCATCGGGCCATTGGCCGCGTCACGCAACCGACATTCTTTCCCTCGCTGTTCTCAACATCTTCTCCTCAGAATCATGACCATCAAAGTTCTTGCCCTATGCGGAAGCGGCCGCCGCGATTCGTTGAATCGCAAACTTCTGGACGTAGCAGCACGCGGCGCGCATGAGGCCGGCGGTGAGATTACATTTATCTCGTCGACGGACTATCAGTTGCCACTGTATGAAGGCGACTTCGAAAATGGGCACGGCGTGCCTGACAGCGTAAGAAATCTGCAGCGACTGTTTGCGGAACACACCGCGCTTCTGGTTGCATCGCCGGAGCACAACGGCGGTTACACGGCGTCGCTCAAGAACGCGATTGACTGGGTCAGTCGACCTCTCGAGAGCGGTGAGCCCGGGATTCGGCTAATCGCAACGAAAGTGGCCGCCGTGGTATCTGCATCGCCAGGACCGATGGGCGGTGTTCGTTCGATGCTCGGCATGCGAGGGGTGCTTGAAAAGCTGGGCGCCATCGTTATTCCGCAAGGATTCTCACTTGGCGCAGCGCATCTGGCATTCACCGAAGCGGGTCGTCTCTCCGACGAAAAGGCGGACGCCGAGGTCCGACTGGTCGGCGCCCGTTTGGTTGAAACGACACGGCAACTCTCCCGACAATAAGCAGGAAGGGGGTGCGTAGCCCATACGCCAGGTCCGCTGATCGAGTCTGATGCGCAACTGGCGCCCCCCTACTCGTTGCTTTTAACCAGGTTGGGTATCTAAAATACTTATCGGCAAGAAATTTTCGATGGTCGGCAGACCGCTTTGCCGACCGTGCTTCGCGCCTGCTGCCCGGTCTGAAGACATCATAATTAGCCGTAGAACCGTGGTTGACACACCCGAGACCGCTGTTATCTCATGCGTTTATTCAATGCGGGATTTGCTTCGTTGACAGACCGTCTTGCGAAGCGACGCGTGTCACGGGACTTACGGCTATGGCAAAAATCATCGGCGGGCTTGCCGCATCACATACTCCGACGATCGGCTTCGCGTTCGACAAGAACAAGCGGGACGATCCGGTCTGGGCGCCAATCTTCGAGAATTTCGCTCCGCTGGCCGACTGGCTCGCCGAGAAGCGCCCCGACGTGCTGGTCACGATCTATAACGACCACGTCACGTCGTTCTTCTTCGATCACTATTCGGCGTTCGCACTGGGCGTCGGCGAGCAGTGGCAGGTCGCGGACGAAGGCGGCGGCGCACGCGATTTGCCCGCCATCAAGGGCCATCCGCAATTCGCTGCGCACATCGGCAAGTCGCTGATGACGGACGAGTTCGACATGTCCTTCTTTCAGAACAAGGCGCTCGATCACGGCTGCTTCTCGCCTCTGTCGATGCTGTGCCCGCACAAGCCGGAATGGCCCGTCAAACTCGTTCCTCTGCAGATGGGTGTTCTGCAACTCCCCGTGCCCAGCGCGCGACGCTTCTACAAGCTCGGTCAGGCGCTGCGCCGCGCGATCGAAAGCTACCCGGAAGACCTGAAAGTCGCGATTCTCGCGACAGGCGGCCTCTCCCACCAGGTGCACGGCGAACGCGCCGGCTTCAATAACACTGAATGGGACCAGCGCTTCCTCGACCTGTTCGAGCGCGACCCCGAGCAGCTCGCGAACATGACCATCGCCGAATATGCGGAACTCGGCGGCTACGAAGGCGCGGAAGTCATCATGTGGCTCACGATGCGCGGCGCGCTGTCGTCGAACGTGGTCTGCAAGCACCGCAGCTACTACCTGCCGTCGATGGCGGGCATCGCGACGGCGATTTATGAAGGCGAAGACAGCGAGCCCAATCCGGCCATCGTCGAGCGGCATCGTCAGAAGATGGCGGTTGAACTCACCAATGTCGAGAAACTCGACGGCACGTATCCGTTCTCGATCGAGATGGCCGTGCGCGCGTATCGGATCAACGATTACCTGCATCGCATGGTCGAACCGGAGCATCGCGAAGCATTCAAGCGCGACGAAGAAGCGAGCTTCGAGGCGGCAGGCCTGACCGAACAGGAGCGCGACCTGATCCGCCGGCGCGACTGGCGCGGACTACTCCACTATGGCGTCATCTTCTTCATGCTGGAGAAGCTCGGCGCCGTGACAGGCGTGTCGAATCTGCACATCTACGCCGCCATGCGTGGCGAAACACTCGATGCATTCCAGAAGACCCGCAACGCGCCCGGTGCGCTTTATTCGGTAGCCGGCAAGGGTAGTCAAAGCCTTTCATGGGACAAGTCCGGGTCGCCCAAGCAATAGACCGCACGGACGCCTAGCCATTGCACTGACAGAGACAGCAACGATGATCATCGACATTCACGGCCACTACACCACTGCACCGAAAGCGCTGGAAACCTGGCGCAACCGCCAGATCGCCGGCATCAAGAATCCGGCTGAGATGCCGCACGCGTCCGAACTGCACATTAGCGACGATGAATTGCGCGAGTCTATCGAGAGCAACCAGCTTCGGCTGATGCGCGAGCGTGGCCTCGATCTGACTATTTTCAGTCCGCGTGCGAGCTTCATGGCGCATCACATTGGGGACTTCGAGGTCTCGAGCACATGGGCGGCCATCTGCAATGAACTGTGCTTTCGCGTAAGCGAGCTGTTCCCGGACCACTTCATTCCGGCGGCGATGCTGCCGCAAAGTCCCGGCGTCGATGTCAAGACCTGCATTCCTGAACTGGTGAAGTGCGTCGAACAGTATGGCAATGTCGCCATCAACCTGAACCCGGACCCGTCGGGTGGTCACTGGACCAGCCCGCCGCTGTCGGACCGGTACTGGTATCCCATCTACGAGAAGATGGTCGAATACGACATCCCGGCGATGATTCACGTCAGCACGAGTTGCAATGCGTGTTTTCACACCACCGGTGCGCATTATCTGAACGCGGATACGACCGCTTTCATGCAATGCCTCACTTCGGATCTGTTCCAGGATTTCCCGACGCTGCGCTTCGTCATCCCGCACGGCGGCGGTGCTGCGCCGTATCACTGGGGGCGCTTCCGTGGGCTTGCGCAGGAGCTGAAGAAGCCTCTGCTCAAGGACCATCTGCTGAACAACGTGTTCTTCGATACCTGCGTCTATCACCAGCCGGGCATCGACCTGCTGACGCGTGTGATCCCCGTCGAGAACATTCTCTTCGCGAGCGAAATGATTGGCGCCGTGCGGGGCATCGACCCTGAAACGGGCTTCAACTACGACGACACGAAGCGCTATGTCGAGGCAGCGGCCATCGACGCAGAGGACCGTTACAAGATCTACGAGGGCAACGCGCGGCGTGTCTATCCGCGTCTGGACGCAGCCCTCAAGGCAAAGGGAGTTTAACTATGTATGAAATGGGCGTTGTCTACCGCAACATCAAACGCGCGGATAAGGAAGTCGCCAGCAAGCTTGGCGCCTTGGGTTCCGCCACCGTTCACGAGGCAATGGGTCGTACCGGCCTGCTCAAGCCGTACATGCGCCCTATCTACCCTCACGCCCAGGCGTGCGGTACAGCGGTCACGGTCCTGCTGCATCCCGGCGACAACTGGATGATGCACGTCGCTGCCGAACAGATTCAACCCGGCGACATCGTCGTTGCGGCCATCACGGCGGACTGCACCGATGGCTACTTTGGCGATCTGCTGGCGACCAGCTTCAAGGCGCGTGGCGCCACGGGTCTCATCATCGATGCCGGTGTGCGCGACGTAAAAGTTCTTGAGGAGATGGGGTTCCCCGTCTGGAGCAAGGCAATTTCTTCGAAGGGCACGATCAAGGCAACGGTGGGCTCGGTCAATATCCCGGTGGTTTGCGCTGGCGCACTCGTTTCACCTGGCGATGTGATCGTCGCGGACTTCGACGGCGTGGTCGCCGTTCCTGCTGCTGCCGCCGCCGCGGTACTCGACAAGGCGAGCGCGCGGGAAGCACTGGAAGCAGAGAAACGCGCGAAGCTCGCTTCCGGTGTTCTGGGACTCGACATGTACAACATGCGTGAGCCGCTGAAGCAGGCCGGCCTGCGTTATATCGACTGATTGAGACCAGTATGCCGACTGATTCATTGACTGTCATATCGTCGATGGCTACGCGTCATGTTTTGACGCAGCTTGCGCAAGCGTACGAGGCCATGTCCCGGCAGCACGTTTCGATTGTTTCGGTAGGCGGGGTTGAGGCAGCCCGACGCATTCAGGAAGGCGAGCGTTTCGATGTTGTCGTTCTTGCGTCCGATGCACTCGATCGGCTGGAGCGTGATGGTCACGTCATCTCGGGAAGCCGCGTCGGTGTTGCGCGCTCGGAGGTGGCGGTCGCCATCAAGCACGGAGAGCCGCGTCGGGACGTCAGTTCAGAATCCGCTGTACGCGATGCCGTGTTGCGCGCCCGGACCATCGGGTATTCAACGGGACCGAGCGGGACGCATATCATCAATCTGCTTCGTCAATGGGGCATTGCTGACGTCATCGCGGATCGTATCGTTGAGGCGCGGCCCGGTGTACCCGTTGGCAGTCTCGTCGCCGAAGGAAAGGTCGAACTCGGCTTCCAGCAGCTAAGTGAACTTGTCCACGAACCCGGCATCGATATAGTCGGCATGCTTCCAGCAGCGATCCAGGCTGTCACGGTCTTTTCAGCGGCAATCTGCGCAACGTCGGAACGACAGGAAGCCGCCAAAGCCTTCCTGAACCATCTCGCTTCCGCGGACGGCGATCAGGTGAAAATCGCGCACGGAATGGCGCCTGTCTGACTTTCGTGTCGATCCCAATATCCGCGAACAGCCGGAAGCTTGGGAGAGACTGCGGTGACGGCCGGGCCTTCACCGCAGTCTGTCAGGTTTCGCGTCCGGATCGCTTCAAACGAAACTAACCCATTCACCCTTCGCTCGGATCATACGGCGACACGCAGTTCTCAAGCTTCCATTTCTTCTCGGCGTCCGTATCAGGCCGAGGCGGTCGAATGCCGTCGATCAACCACAGTTCTCGCGGCGTTTCGCCGACGTGCAACTCGTAGTGGTAGCCCCGATCCTGAACAAATGGCGCTATCGCAGCATTCGCCTTGCGCAGCCACGACTCCGTCCACACGACGTCCTTGGCGATGTGTCTGGCGAACTGGTCCAGTCTGATTCTCACAAAGTCGTCTCGTGACACGCCTCCCATGTAGAAGGAGTCCTTCGGCTGCTCATGAAACAGGACGCCTACGTAGAAGCGAGGAATGATGTAAATGTCGGCGATACGATTGGCCATCTCCTGCTTGTCATCTGCCGTGTAGGCACCGACGGGATGATAGATATTCCACAAAGGCATTTTTGTCTCCATGCATCAATAGATGCCGCGTTTCTTATGTCAGAACATCTGGGTCTCTTGCGAGATTGGATGAATTTGACATGAGTGAGGCGGCGGTATCGGTAGTCCAAGGATAGGCCACCGGTGAAAACCAGTGCGCTTCGCAACGCAGCGCTTTTAGGAAAAGCAATCCGCCCTAGTGGCGACGCGGAAGGCCAAGTATGCTGCGAGCTTCGTCAGGCGTTGCCACGTCTCCTCCGATGCTTTTGATGATATTCACCGCACGCTTAACCAGCGCTGCGTTGCCCGGCGCCAGCTCTCCTTTGGCAAGATAAAGATTGTCCTCGAGGCCTACGCGGACATGGCCGCCAAGAATCACGCTTTGCGCCACGATCGGAAATTGGGCACGCGAGATGCCGAACGCCGACCAACGCGCGCCCTCGGGCAGATACCGCTTCATCTGAAGAAGACTTTCGGTGTCGGCGGACGCTCCCCATGGCACGCCAAGGCACAACTGGAACAGCGGAGCCTGGAAAATCCCCTGCGTTTCGATCAGGTGGCGCGCGAGGCGCACGTGCCCGAGATCGAATACCTCGAGCTCCGGCTTCACGCCCGCTTCCTCGATCAAGGTTGCCATCTTGACCAGATGGTCGGGCACGTTCACGAATGCGCGATTGCCGAAGTTCATGGTCGCTATGTCGAGCGTGCAGATCTCCGGACGCAATTCGAGCACATGCTGGACGCGTGCCTCAGGCGTCATCATCGTACTCAGTTCACTGCCCCGGTTCGGGTCTTCGTCACTGGGAACGAAACGTGCACCCGGGCCCGTCGTCAGATTGATCAATATCGGGCACCCGCTTTCGCGGATACGCGAAACGACTTCTCTGTAGAGCGACAGCTCCGTGCTCGGAACGCCAGTCTTAGGGTCACGAACGTGAATGTGAGCGATGCTCGCACCGGCTTCGCATGCAGCAATGGCCTCATCGGCAATTTGCCTGGGCGTAACGGGCACTGCAGGGTTCAACCGCGGGGTATCGTCGCTGCCAGTGAGTGCGCAACTGATAATCGTCTTGCTTGTCATAGTGTTCGTTCAAAGGGAATATGAATGAAGCGCCACAATCGCGCGCTTCGCCATGGGCGCAGCGTCAGGCGTCCCGTTCAGGCGGCCCGCGCGGGGCCGAACGGTGGCGCCCCGACGGGCGCAACCTTGATCAGCTTCTTGTTGACGAACTCGTCGAAGCCAAGCTGAGAAAGCTCCCGACCAAAACCTGAACGCTTGACGCCACCGAACGGCAATTCCGCCGAGGTGCCGAAAGGCTGATTGACGAACACCATGCCGCTGTCGATCTGCGCGGCGACCCGCTCGCCGCGTTCGGTATCCGCGGTGAACACCGACGCGCCGAGACCGAACGGCGTGCCATTGGCGAGCGCAATCGCGGCGGCTTCGTCCTCGACGACGTGGAAAGCGGCGACGGGCCCGAACAGTTCTTCGGCGAAGACGGGATTCTGCGGTGTGATGTCGGTGAGAATAGTTGGTTGCAAGTAGAAGCCCGGGCGCTCGACGCGCTTGCCGCCACACGCGATGCGCGCACCGTGCGAAGTCGCGCGCTCGATCTGCTCGAGCAGCAGGTTGAGTGCGCGCTCGGACGAGACGGGAGCGACGGCGGTCGCCGGATCGGTGGGATCGCCGGTCTCGAGCGCGGCCATACGCGTCGCGAAGCCATCGAGGAACGCGTCGCCGCGTGCCTTGCCGACCACGATGATGCGTTTGGAGCTGACGCATAGTTGACCCGCATTGAACATGCGGCCCGCGACGGCGCTTTGGATGGCCCAGTCTAGCGGCGCATCCTCCAGTACGATGAACGGATCACTGCCGCCCAGTTCGAGCACGACTTTCTTCAGATTGCGGCCGGCACGCTCGGCGACCGCGGCACCGGCGCGCTCGCTGCCCGTCAGCGTCACACCCTGGACGCGCGGATCGTCGATGACGCGCCCGGCCTGTTCGATCGAGATGAACAGATTCGTATATACGCCATCGGGCGCACCCGCTTCCTCGAACAGCCGCGCGAAGGCCAATGCCGATTGCGGCACGTTTTCCGCGTGCTTGAGCAGCAGGACGTTGCCCACCATCAGTTGCGGTCCGGCCACTCGCGCAATCTGGTAGTACGGCAAATTCCACGGCTCGATGCCGAGCAGCACGCCGACCGGCTCGATATGCACCGCCGCGCCGGGCGCTTCTGCGAGCGGACGGGGCTGCAGATAGGCTTGTGCGTGCTTCGCGTAGTAGTCGAGAATGCTGGCCGCCGATTCCACTTCCCTTAGCGCTTCCCCGCTGCGCTTGCCCATTTCCAGCGTCAGATAGCCAGCGTATTCGACCGCCTTTTCCCGCAGCAGCGCCGCCGCGCGCGACACGATGCGTGCCCGGTCGCTGACCGGACGGCGGCGCCAGTCGGTTTCAAAAGCGCGATGCGCCGCAGCAAGCTTCGCTTCTAGCAACGCGTCGGATATGTCGTCGTAGGTGGCGAGCAGTTCGCCGGTGGCAGGATTGATGGTCATGTACGGCATGAGGTTCTCCGTGAAAAGGGATGGCATCGCGTCATCGCATGACCTCATGCTAACACCGTTAACACCATTTCTGCACACGCTTTTGACGCCAGGAATAACCCTCATGGAACTTCATGTTAACGGTGTTACTATAATCAGGTATTTTTTCAACTGAGGAAGCGAAATGGCAAAGGGATATTGGGTGGCGGCGTATCGAGCGGTCCATGACGCGAGCAAGCTCGCGGCATACGGCGTCCTCGCGACAGAGGTGGTGAAAGCGGCGGGCGGAAAGTTCCTGGTGCGAGGCGGAGAGGTCGTTGCGTTCGAGGCGGGTCTGAAGGAACGGACGGTCGTGGTCGAATTCCCGAGCTTCGAACAGGCTCTTGCCACGTTTCAGAGTGAGGCTTATCAGAATGCGCTGGCCGTACTGGGGGACGGAGCCGAAAGGGACGCGCGCGTTGTCGCGGGCGTCGACTACTGACGCTCATTGAAGGGTAGCGAGGCCGCCCGCACTGTATGTCAGCGCGGGCGCTGTTCACTGGAGCAGCCAGCATTCGACCAGTGTGACGATATGACTGTCGACTCATGCGCCGCCGGCATCAAGTTCAATCCCAATACGAGGATTTCCCTGCCGCACTGTTCCAATCGAGGATTTCCGGAGAAAGTTTTGGCTGATAGACAAATGTCGTTACGCGCCCTGGTCGAGCATTGGCTTGCACCCGGTAAGACGCAGCGGGTCAGAGTCGTCGAGTTTCGGAATAACAGAATCAGGCAGCAATGCTACGTACGTGTGGAGGTGTTGAAGACAGGCGAGCGCATGGCGATGTTCTTCTTCCGGCACCAGGATGGCATATGGCGCGTATTTCCCCCTGCTCGAGCCCGGCCCGCGATGGGCTGCAGTCTTAGTTTTACTCGCTAACGGAATCAACGCGATGTCCTGACGGGAAAACGCGTGTCGAGTCGATCACGATGCATGTCATTTAGTTCGTTATGCTATTTGTTAAGCATTACGGGCTGCACTGTAGCGTTCGAATAGTCGCCCCCCAGCTGTCTTTCCAACGACAGAGAAACGAACCTCTCCACGCGTTACGTATTGAGTGTCCCGAGTGCGCAGTGGCCAGGGAAAACGCGACTATCAACACATCGTCCGAATGTTATGCTTGTTAACATCTAAATCCGAAACACCTGAACCAGACAAAATGGAGCAACGATGGACGAAGCAATTGTTCTGAAAGAAGTCAAAGGTAACGTGACGGTTCTTACGATGAACCGCCGCCCACATAACCTGATGGGTCCGACGCTGTATCGCGCGCTACTCGATGAGTTCGACGAGGCGGTGAAACGCGGCTCACGCGCGATCCTGCTGCGCAGCGGTCTGCGGCACTTCTCGGCCGGCGCCGAAGTGTCGCTCTTCCCGGATCGCATTGCCAGGCAAGGCCAGGGGCTGATGGATCCGCTCGAGGTGCTGCGCGGCTTCGAGACACTGCCGATCCCGATCGTTGTCGCGGTGAACGGCACCTGCCTTGGCGGCGGCTTCGAAGTGGCGCTCGCCTGCGACTTCAGCGTGGTCGCCGAGTCGGCCAGGATCGGATCAGTCGAGGTCGCGCTGGGCCTGCATCCGCTGCTCGGCGGCATCCAGCGTCAGGTGATGCGCGCCGGGCCGGCGCGTGCAAAAGAACTCGCGATGCTCGGCCGCCGTTACGACGCAGCGACGCTCGAACGCTGGGGCTTGATCAATCTAGTCGTGCCCGACGACAAGCTCGATGAAGTCGCGCTGTCCGTTGCGCAGGAACTGGCGGCCGGTCCAACCATCGCGCATGCCGCGACAAAGCAGATCGTGCGGATCGCGGTCAACGAGGGTGTCGCTGCCGCCGACGAAGCAATGTTCGAACTGCAAAAGCCGGTCTGGGCGTCGCAAGATATCAAGCGTGGACTGGAGGCCTTCAATACCTCCGGCCCGGGCACCGCCATTTTCGAGGGAAATTGACATGGGCGGACCACTCGAAGGACTCAAGGTCGTCGACTTTTCACGGGTGCTGGCCGGCCCGCTGTGCGCCCGGACGCTGGCCGATCTCGGTGCCGACGTGATCAAGATCGAGCCGCCGCGGCCCGATGTGTCGCGTGCTGCGTTCCCGAATCGCGACGGCATGTCGGGCTACTACGCGCAGCAGAATAGCGGCAAGCGCAACGTCAGTATCGATCTGAACGCGCCGCACGCACGCGAGCTCGTGCTACGACTGTGCGACGAGGCGGACATCATCGTCGAGAATTTTCGGGCCGGCACGCTCAAGGGCTTCGGACTCGACTATGACACGCTCGCGAGGCGCAATCCAAAGGTCGTCTACGTGTCGATCACCGGCTACGGCCAGCGCGGCCCCTGGGCGTCACGCATGGCCTACGCACCGACCGTGCAGGCCGAAACGGGCTTCACGCACAACACACTGCGCCACTTCGACAGCGCGGCCGACGGCCGCAAGTGGACCGATCCGCTGTCGCACGCGGACGTCTATGCGGGCCTGCAGGCGACCATCGCCGTGCTCGCAGCGGTGCGCAAGCGTGAAGTAACGGGACGCGGCCAATACATCGACGTCGCGATGGCCGCCGTGATGCTGTCGATCAACGAACGCGCTCACCTCGATCTCGCCGGTGTCGATACGGGCGCCGAGCCGGGCATCCTCGGCGCCTCCGACGGCCCGCATTTCGTTGGCCCCGGTGGCGAAGAGTTCGTTGCGGCGCAAAGCATCATCGGCAGCAACACATTTCCGAATTACTTGCGCGCCATGCGCCGAATGGACCTTGCGCGGGATCCGCGCTTCAGCACCGCTGAGCGCCGCCAGCAGAACTACAACGCACTGCATGCAGTGATCCAGACGTGGATGCTGTCATTCCGCGATCTCAGGACGCTCGATGCGCAGCTGGACGAGGCCAAGATCGCGATAGGCCAGATCCGCACGCTGAAGGAACTGGCCGAAACCGATTGGGCGAAGCAGTGGGGAGCGGTGCACGAAGTTCCGGACCGCCGCGGCGGCTCGTATCTCATCCACGGCTATCCATGGCGCTTTTCCGATGACGAGCTTGGAATGCGCAGCGCGCCGGCGTTTCGCGGCGAGCACAACGAACAGGTGTTCCGCGAAGCGGGCCTGGCGGATGTCGAAATCCGCAATGCGGTGGACACCGGCATTCTGGTCGGCGGGCCTCCACCGTCCGTGAAGCAGATAGACGCGGCTGTTCTTGCGGAAGCACAGTCCAACTAAACGTAACCACATGTCGCGGCGCCAACGGCGCTGTAGCCCGTGCGTAAGGCTGTCGCGACTGTTGCTCGCGACAGACCGCACCGTATCGTGACCCGAACGCAATGACAGCCGATGTTTGCTGGAGCGGACCCGCGACGGGCGGCAAACGATCACCCTGCCGGCACGCGAAGTACGAACGTATCTCGAAGACGGAGACACAGTCTCTTTCTTCCGTCGATGCGGGCGTGGGTTTCAGGACGATTGGCTTCGGAGAGTGTGTCGCAGAAGCGACCGGCGACCTCTGATAGCTGCAGTCCACCTTGTATTTCCAGTATCAACACAACACGTCGGAGGACCCGAATGGAAGTGGCGAAGCAAGCCTGTGTAGACGGATCATCGTCAGATGACAACACCCTCCTGCGGAAGGCCTACGCTTCGGCCCAATGGAGGATATTGCCGATATTGTTCGGCTTATGGATGCTGGCGTGGGTCGGTCGTTCGAACGTGGCTTTTGCGAAGTTGCAGATGGTCGTGGATCTGCGATTCAGCGAAACGGTCTATGGATTGGGCGCCGGGCTCTTCTTCGTCGGCTATGTGCTGTTCGGCGTGCCTACCACGATATTGCAAAAGAAGTTCGGTGCACGCGCCGTGCTTGCCGGTATCGCCTGCGCGTGGGGCGTGACGAGTGTCGCGATGACGTTCGTCAATAGCGCGCCGACGTTCTACGCGTTGAGGTTCCTGCTCGGTGTGTTCGAGGCCGGTTTCTACCCAGGCGTCGTGTTGTACTTCAATGCGTGGTTCCCGGGCAAAAGGCGCACCCGCAATTTCAGCATGTTCCACTCAGGGTCGCTCTTCTCGACGGTCGCGATCGGCTTGACAGGTGGATTCGTGCTCGAGCACATGAATGGACTGGCCGGCTTTCAGGGCTGGCGATGGATGTTCTTCACTCAGGCAATCCCTACCGTCGTGTTGGCGTGCGTCGCGTTCGCGATACTTCCGGATCTGCCCGGCAACGCAAAGTGGCTTTCGGCGCGACAGCGCAAGCTCGTCGAGGACGATCTCAGGAACAATGCCGAAGCGATGGACGACGCGGGCGTAGACGAGCGTCCCCTGTTACTCAACCCGACTGTCTGGATCCTGAGCGCGGCCTACTTCAGCCTCCTGGCCGCCACGGCGGCACTGTTTTTCTTCTCCCCGACGATACTTCGTGAGGCGGGATTCGGCGGGTACAAAGAGATTGGCCGGGCAGTTGCCGGTGCCTGCGTTCTGGGTGCACTCGGCAATGTGCTCATCTGCAGCATCGGGGGCGCCCCGCATCGCCGTCGGCTCTTCTGTGCGCTGGCGGCGGTCTTCACTGCCGCAAGCCTCTCGACGCTCGTCTTTGTTTGGCACAGTAGTACCACCGCGACTTTCTTCCTGCTTGTTCTTGGCTTCGCGGGAACGGGGGCTGGTATAACGCTCTTCTGGCAGATGTCTGTCGGCCTGCTCAGCGGTAAGTCGCTGGTGGTCGGCGTGCCGTTAATCAGTTCCATCGCCAACGTCGCCGGCTTCGTTACGCCTTTTCTGATCGGACATGTCCGCGACGTAACGGGAACTTACGCGAGTGGGTTCATCATGATTGCCTGTGTCCAGGCACTTGGCGTCGTCGTTCTTCTGTTCGGCGTGCAGCGGATTGTCAGGAGGCGGTTGCGCGTTGTCGATATATCGGTTCAAAGCACAACGTGATTAGTCGATGCCGACGTGGGCGCGGCAGGTGCCCGCGTCGTGTACCGAAAATCCGCTCCGGGCGCTGCGCACCTTTGAGCGGCCAGGCACGCGATGTATCCCGACGCCCATTCGCGCAACTGAACCGCTAGAATGCGTGTAGCGACACACCCGTGTTTTACGCGTGATTCGCGATATTGCGTGCCTCTCTGCGCGGAATTTATAATCAATCCCTTGCCTTGCTCCTCGAACAAAGGTCACGTGAGTCCCAAGCCATCTATCGCGAAGAATGCGGATTACCACCACGGCAATCTGCGCAATGCGCTCATTGAAGCGGGGCGCAGCGCACTCATGGAGGTATCGGCGCAAGACCTGAGCCTTCGTTATCTCGCGCGCATGGTGGGCGTATCAGAAGCCGCGCCCTCGCGGCATTTTGCCGGCATCGACGAACTGCTTGCCACGATCGCGGCAAGCGGTTATCGCGACCTCGCTGCGCTGCGCGTTGCGATCCGTGACAGCGAGGATACGGCGCTTGCCAAAGCGTACCGGATGATGCGGGTGTACATCGAGTTCGCGCAGCACCACAATGGGCTGTTCAGTCTGATGATCGGGCCTCGCATCGCGGCGCATCAGGCGTATCCGGAACTCGCCGAGGAAAGTAACCGGTCTTTTGGGTTGTTCTCCGAGACGATCGAGGCGCTGGCTATCGAGAGTGGTTGGGCTCAGTCCGATCTCAAGCTCGTCACCCATGCCGCGTGGAGTATGGAGCATGGTCTCGCCACGCTGATCCTGTCGAACCGCGCACCGCGTGCGGACACCAAAGTGGCGATACCAAAGTTGATCGACTTCGTGGTGATGACACTGCTTAGCGCCATCATGGCGGGCCCGGATCATCTCCAGAGCGTGATACAGCAATGCGAGCTGGTTCAGAAGCCTGTAGCTACGCGCACAGCTCGAAAGCGGGCCAAAGCGTAGCCATCGTCGCTGTCGAAGGCACCGCGCCGGTCGGGGCCGGCTCATGTTGCATCATCGCAGCGCCCATCGCTGGGCGCCGCCCGGTTTTGAAGTTACTCGTCAAAGTCCGTTGCTTCGGATGAGCCTTTCCACGCATCAAGGTCGCGTTGAACGGCCGCGGCTTTCTGCGCTGCCAGTTCGTTGGCGATTTTGCCGGCGAACAGGTGCAACGGTGGTTCGGCAACATCAACGGCCTGCATGATCAACATGGCCAGTTTTTCCGGATCACCGGCCTGATGACCGTGCAGCGTGCCCAGGTGCAGATCGAGTGACGCCCTGGCTTCCGTATATTCATCAATCTGGCGTTTGGCCACCGCCAGCGCGCCGCTCGACAAAAACTCCGTGCGCACGGGACCGGGGTACACCACCGTCGCCTTGATGTCGAACTCGGCCACCTCGGACGCGAGCGATTCGGTCAGGCCGGCGAGCGCGAACTTGCTCGCCACATAGCTGCCCCAGCCGGCGTAACCGCCCTGATAACCGACGATCGACGCAATGTTGACGACATGTCCGCCACGCTGCTCGCGCAGATGCGGGAGCGCGTGTCGCAGTACAGTCAGCGGCGCGAACAGGTTGACTTCGAAGTTTTGCCGAAGCTCCTCGTCAGAGAGGGCTTCGACGGTTCCCTGTTGGGCGTATCCGGCGTTATTGACGATCACATCGATCTTGCCGAAGGTCCTGATGGTTTGCGCGATGGCCGAGCGCACGCTCTGATCGTCGGTCAGATCTACTTGCAGCGGAAGAAACTGCCCGGAGGCCGGACCGATTGCGTCCGTCAGCGATGCCACGGTTCGCGAGGTCGCGGCGACGCGATCGCCACGCGCGATGAGTTGCCGCACGAGTCGTTGGCCGACGCCTTTCGATGCGCCCGTAACGAACCAGATCTTCGCGGAATTGCTCATGATTATTTCCTTGATAAATACGTACTACGAATTTAAATAACGGCTACGATTCAAATAATCCGACCGAGTCCTTACTTGAGCGCCACGCTCATGCCACCATCCGCCATCACAACCGCGCCGACCATATAGCTGGCTTTATCGGACGCCAGAAAGACGATCACTTCGGCAATTTCGCGCGGATCGGCTGCACGTTTGATGGGCGCATTCTTGCCGTGTTCGGCAAGGAAGGCCCGGCCATCCTCGTGGATGTGGTTCGTGATGTTCGTTACGGCATCGCCGGACCCCACTGCATTGACACGAATGCCATGATCGATCGCCTCGAGCGACATGGCGCGCGTCAACTGGGCGAGCGCACCTTTGGACGCCGCATAGGCCGCGATAAGCGGAAACGCCTGATAGCACGCATATGAACCCACGTTGACGATGGCGCCCTTCTTCGCCGGCATCATCGCGCGCATTGCCTCGCGCGAGAACAGGAACGCACCCGTGGAATTGACCGCCTGAATGCGGTTCCAGTCGTCGAGTGTCATCTCGATGACCGGCTTGTTGATGATGATCGCGGCGTTGTTGACCAGAATGTCCAGCTTGCCGAAGCGTTCCATCGCGGTGGATACGGCGCGCACCGCGCTTTGCTCATGCGCGACGTCCGCGATGAGCGGGACGATCCCCGGACGCGCCAGTGCTTCGACGTTGGCGCCGCGCCCGACAGCAATCACGCTAGCGCCTTGCGCGTGCAGCAGCTCGGTGGTCGCAAGGCCGATGCCGCTTGCTGCGCCGGTGACGATGGCGACCTTGCCGGCGAACGGCTGGTCGGCGGATGCATGTGAAGTCATGGTGATTTTCCCTGGAGACGAGGATGATTAGAAAGGGCTCGCCGTCGGACGCACGACGATTTCGCTGACATCGACGTCGGCCGGCTGCTCGATCGCATAGGCGATCGAGCGCGCGATGGCGTCCGACGTCAGTGCGATGCGGCGGAAGTCGCGCATGGCGGCGCGCGCGGTGTCGTCGGAGATCGAGTCGGCCAATTCCGACTCCACGACGCCTGGGCAGATCACGGTCACACGCACCTTGTCGGATTCCTGCCGCAGGCCGTCCGAGATGGCGCGTACGGCGAACTTGGTCGCGCAGTACACGGCCGCCGTCGGCGAGACGGACAGGCCGCCGATCGACGAAATATTGATGACCTGGCCGAACCCCTGACGCTCCATGGTCGGCAGCACGGCAGCGATTCCGTGCAGCACGCCGCGGATGTTCACATCGATCATGCGATCCCACTCGTCCACTTTTGTCGCGCTCAAGGGCGACAACGGCATCACGCCGGCGTTGTTGACGATCACATCGATGCGGCCGAAGGTGTCCAGTGCGAACTGGGCGAAAGCGCTCACGCTGGTGGCGGAAGTGACGTCGAGCGCCTGATAGCAAACCGAGCCGCCGCTCGCCTGGACTTCTTCGGCCAGCGCCGCGAGCCGTTCGGTGCGCCGCGCGCCGATCACGAGGTGGTGCCCCTGGGCGGCAAGCAGCCGGACGGCCGCTTCGCCGATACCGCTGCTTGCTCCAGTGATGAGGATGACTTTGGATGGGTTGGATTGCGTCGTCATGTTGCGTTCTCCGTTCCGACAATCTGTGCAGGTTTGTCCGGGAGAAAGGCTGCGAAGCCTGCGCACGGAGCGGCAGGGCAATCGCGGCGGGGTCTCCGGGTCGCTTCGGCCGCACCGTCCAGCCGATGACCCATCTTATGAGCCGGGCACCTGCGCGCGAATACACGCGACAATCGCGGTATTGCCTATTCCTATTGAAGTGGATGCGGCCCGTGGATCGTATCCAGTAGAATTCCTGCACCCGATCCGGTGAAGGAGGAGTCCTCGTGACGGCTGCCCGCAACGCTGTTTCCGCAAAAATGGTGAGCCTGCTTCAGCGTCTGGCGCCGAACGAGGGGTACACCCAGTCCGCGCTCGAAGGGGTGCGGTTCATGCGCTCCAACCGGCCGTTGGGGCGTACGCCCGTGCTGTACGAGCCCAGCATCGTGATCGTGTGTCAGGGGCGCAAGTTGGGCTTTCTGGGCGAAGAGGTGTACGTGTACGACGCCCAGCACTATCTGATCCTGTCCGTGCCGCTGCCGTTCTCGACTGAAACGGAAGCGAGCGAGGCCGAGCCGATGCTGGCCGTTACGCTGCGTCTCGACCTGATCGAGCTGACCGACCTGATTCTGATGATCGATCGGTCCGGACGTCATCAGCAAGGTGTACCGCTTGGGATCGTATCGACGCCGCTCGAGGGAGACCTGGCCGAAGCGACCTTGCGCCTGCTCCAGGCCGTGAGCTCGCCGCTGGACGCCGAGGTGCTGGGGCCTGCCATCGTGCGGGAAATCTGCTACCGGGTATTGATCGGGGAACGAGGCGCAGCGATGAGAGCTGCGCTCGCGCATCAGGGCCGTTTCGGCAGAGTGGCGAAAGCCTTGCGGCGAATCCACACCGACTATGCGCAGTCACTCGATGTGAGTAGTCTCGCGGAAGAGGCAGGGATGAGCGTTCCCGCGTTTCATGTCAACTTCAGAACCGTCACCCTGACCTCTCCGATTCAATACATCAAGTCGACGCGTCTACATCAGGCGCGCTTGCTGATGATTCGAGACGGCTTGACTGCCGCCTCTGCGTCGGCGCGGGTCGGTTACGAAAGTCCCTCGCAGTTCAGCCGCGAGTTCAAGCGGTTTTTTGGCCGCTCACCGGCCGATGAGGCGCGAGATATGCGGGCATCGTTCGCGCTATCTCCCGCTGCAACGATCGACGATTTCGCCGCGTCTCATTGAATGATGACTTCGTGCGCTGCTGGTGGAAGACAACGTCTGAAGCGCGAACAGGCTGGGCCTTCAGCGCGTTGGCGATTCGAGAGAGGCCGGCAACCCCCAACGCAATCCAATCAGGATTATAATAATCCTCTTGATCCGTGGGAGCCGAAGACGTGGGACATTCTCAAGCTGACAAGATTGCCACCCATCAACGCATCGTCGATGCCGCTGCCAAACGCTTCCGCGAACAAGGGTTGGACGGCATCAGCATCGCTGACCTGATGAAAGATGCGGGCCTGACTGTAGGGGGTTTTTACCGGCATTTCGCTTCCCGTGACGAACTCATCGCTGAGGCTTTCGAGCACGCCCTGCGCGACGTCGAACCTTGGGAAGCGGCGATGGTCACTTCGCCCCGGCAAGCGATGCGCATGTACCTCTCTGATTCGCATCGTGACGAGGTGTCGAATAGTTGTCCCGTTTCAACGCTCGTGAATGATATGAGCCGCAGCACGGACGACGCGCGCGCGGCCTATACGGCCCGTGTCAAACGCATGGCCGAGTTGATCGCAAAAGCCATACCGACTGAAGACAGCGCGGACAAGCGTGCCGAAACACATCTCATCATGAGCGCGTGTGTCGGCGCGGTTGCACTGTCACGCGCCGTGACGGACCCCAAGCTTTCAAAGCAGATTCTCGATGGCGTGTTAAGCCAGATACTCGAACTACTGTCGCCGAAACGCGCCGCGAAATAACGGATATCAAAACAAGCGGCGAGCATCACCAAAGGTGCGCTCGCCGCTTTTTTCATGCAGACCGCCCGTGCTTCACTGTCGCCTGATTGCCCGACAGATTCAGCAAGCGGCTGGCATGCCCGGGCGTTACTCCACCCGCCTCGTATCAGTGGAACCGACGGTAACGTCACCACCCCACCCACCACCCAGCGCGCGAACGAGATTGACGGTCGCAGTCGCCTGAAGGCCGGTGAGCTGCACGGCCGTCGTTTGCGACTGAAGCACCGTGCGTTCGGCGTCAATCACATCGAGATAGTTGACGGCGCCTTCCCGGTACTGCGTGCGCGAGATCGTTGCAGCCCGCGTCGAAGCCTCCACGGCCTCATCCTGCGTCTGGACCTGCTGCTCGAGAATCCGCAAGTCCGACAGGTTGTCTTCGACCTCCTGGAACGCCTGTAGCACCTGCTGACGATAGTTCGCCACGTCTTCGTCGAATACGGCCCGCGCGTTCGCGAGATTCCCCGCGCGACGGCCTCCATCGAAGATCGGCACGGTCAGCGCGGTGCCCGCCAGCGGTCCGAGAATGAACGCCCGGCTGGACCATTTGAAAAGGTCTGCCAGCGTCGCGGACTCGAATCCCGCAGCGCCCGTTATCGACAGCGCCGGGAAATACGCCGCCTTCGCCACGCCGACGCGTGCATTTGCCGCCGCCATCGCCCGCTCGGCGGCCGCAATATCGGGCCGCCGCTCGAGCAGCGCGGACGGCAAGCCCGGCGGAATGCGAATCTGCACGGGCCGCAACGGGTTCGATGCCATCGAGAATTCGGACGGCGCCTTGCCCAGAAGAACCGCGAGACTGTGTTCCGCCGTCGCCCGCTGTCTCTCTGCCGTCATCGCATCGGAACGTGCCGTTGCCAGCTCGGCTTTGGCGCGGGCGACATCGAGTTCAGCGATGTCACCCGCGCCGAACTTCGACCGCACGAGTTTCAGCGCCTGCTCGCGCAGCGACACGTTCTGCGCGTAGACCTGCAGTTCCGCGTCCAGCTCGCGGACCTTGAAGTAGTTCGCAGCGACATCCGCCTGCAGCGAGAGCTGAACCGAGCGCAGCAGCGCCTCCGATTGTTCGCTCTCTGCACGACTCGCCCGCACCGCGTCAGACACCCGTCCGAACAGGTCCACTTCATAACTCGCGGTCGCCTGGGCGCGCCACAAGGTCTGTGCCGGAATATTTCCACCGTCCGGCTGCAACAGCGAAGCGGGCGAGACCTTTTCTCTGGTGGGTCCAAAGCCTGCGTCGATAGTCGGAAACAGACCGGCGCGGGTGGCCTGCTGGAGTGCGCGCGCTTCCTTGAGCCGCGCCGCTGCCGCAGCCAGATTCTGGTTGGCGGCGAGCGCCTGTTCTTCGAGATCGTTGAGAGCGGGATCATCGAAAATCACCCACCACTTCCCGCGCGGAATCTGGTCGGACGGTTGCGCGATTTTCCACGCGCCCGCCTGCCCTTCCGTTGTCGCCGTGGCCGTCGTGACGGGCGCTTCCTTGAAAGCCGCGGAGGCCGCCGAAGCGGGAACCTTGTACTCGGGCGCCAGCGAGCAACCCGCCGTCAGAAGGGCCGCGCTCAGCAGCGTCAACGAGCCCCAGAGCGCAACCTTCACTCTATTGTTCGACATGGTGATCCTCACGCTTCGACGGAAGCATCGACACCGCGAACGTGCGGGTGATGTCCGTGTTTGTCCACGATGTGCTCTTTCCTGTCGAGCTTTCGCAGAACGACATAGAAGACGGGTGTCAGCAGCAAGCCGAACAGCGTGACGCCCAGCATCCCGAAGAACACGGCAATACCGATCGCGTGACGCATCTCCGAACCCGCGCCGCTCGAGACGACCAGCGGCACCACGCCCATGATGAACGCGAACGACGTCATCAGGATCGGGCGCAAACGCAGCCGGCTTGCTTCGATCGCGGCCTGGACGATCGAGCGCCCTTCCATTTCCAGTTCGCGGGCAAATTCGACAATCAGAATCGCATTCTTCGCGGACAACCCGACCAGCACCATGAGGCCGATCTGCGTGAAGATATTGTTGTCGCCGTGAGTCAACCAGACGCCGAGCAGCGCGGACAGCACGCTCATCGGTACGATCATCAGAATGGCGAGTGGCAACGTGAGGCTTTCATACATTGCGGCCAACACCATGTAGACGAGCAGAACGCTGATCGGGAACACCCAGAGCGCCGCATTGCCCGCAAGAATCTGCTGATACGTCAGATCGGTCCACTCGAACTTCATCCCTCGCGGCAGGGTCTTGGCGGCGACTTTTTCGATGGCGGCCTGAGCCTGCCCCGACGAATAACCCGGTGCAGGACCGCCATTGATATCAGCCGCCGTGTAGCCGTTGTATCGGACCACCGAGTCAGGACCATAGGTTGGCGTGACTTTCACGAGGGTGGACAGCGGCACCATCTCACCCTTGTCGTTGCGCGTCTTCAGCAGTCCGATGTCGTCCATGTGCGCGCGGAAAGGCGCATCCGCCTGCACTCGCACCTGATAGACACGGCCGAAGCGGTTGAAGTCATTCACATAGAACGAACCGAGATAGACCTGCATCGTGGCGAAAATGTCGTTCACGGAGATACCCAATTGCTTGGCCTTCACGCGGTCCACGGCGACATTCACTTGCGGAACATTGATCTGGTACGTCGAGAACGCCGGGCCGAGTTCAGGTGTCTTCGCTGCCTCCTTGAGGAACGATTGAGTCGCGTTGTTCAACGCGGTATAGCCTTGCGCCTGCTGGTCTTCGATCTGAAGCTTGAAGCCACCCAGCGTGCCCAGACCGAGAACGGGTGGTGGCGGAAACACCGCGACGAACGCCCCCTTGATGCCGGACAGCCGCTTGTTCAGTTCGGCGGCAATGCTCAGTCCGTTCATCGACTTGCCCTTACGCTCTTCGAAGGGCGTTTCGCCAAAGAAGATGACGGCCGAACTCGACGAGTTGGTGAAGCCGTTGATCGACAAGCCGGGGAACTGCACGGCTGATTCGACGCCGGGCGTCTTCAGCGCGATCTCCCCGACTTCGCGCACCACATCTTCCGTGCGGTCGAGCGACGCGCCGTTCGGCAACTGCACGATCGCGACCAGGTACTGCTTGTCCTGAACGGGAACGAATCCACCCGGCACGACCTTGCTCATGAGCACAGTCAGCCCCAGCAACACGGCATAGATCGCAAGAATCACGACCTTGCGGTTGACGACCTTCGATACGCCACGGCTATACGACTCGGAGCCACGATGAAATACCTTGTTGAATGCGTTGAAGAACGGACCGAATACCCGATCCATTGCACGCGTGAGCCAATCCTTCGGGTCGTGATGCCCTTTGAGCAACAGCGCGGAAAGCGCGGGCGAAAGCGTCAGCGAGTTGAACGCGGAAATGACCGTCGAAATGGCAATGGTCATGGCGAACTGCTTGTAGAACTGGCCCGTCAGGCCGTTCATGAAGGCGAGCGGCACGAACACGGCAATCAGCGTCAGGGCAATGGCGATAATCGGCCCGCTGACCTCCTGCATCGCCTGATGGGTCGCCTCCTTCGGAGTCAGGCCCGTAGCGATATTGCGTTCGACGTTCTCGACCACCACGATCGCGTCGTCGACCACGATGCCGATTGCCAGCACCATGCCGAACAGCGACAGCGCGTTGATCGAGAAACCAAATGCAAGCAACAGCGAGAACGTGCCGACAATCGAAACGGGTACGGCGAGCAAGGGGATGATCGACGCGCGCCACGATTGCAGGAACACGATGACCACCAGCACGACCAGCGCGATGGCTTCCAGCAAAGTGTGAATCACGGCATGAATACTCGAACGCACGAACTGCGTCGGGTCATAGACGATGTCGTACTTCACGCCTTCCGGCATGTCAGCCTGGAGTGCCTTCATCGCCTCGCGAACGTGTTCCGAAATGTCCAGCGAGTTCGCTCCCGGCAACTCGAAGATCGCCATCGCTACCGCCGACTTGTTATTCAGCAGCGAACGGCGTGCGTATTCCGACGCTCCCATTTCGACGCGCGCGACGTCCTTGAGTCGCGTCACCGCGCCATCGGGCGAGGTCTTCAGGACGATGTCGCGGAATTCGTCTTCCGTTTCGAGTCTGCCCTGCGCATTCACATTGAGTTGCAGCGGCGCATCGGGCGTCGACGGAGACGCACCCACCTGGCCGGCGGCCACCTGAAGGTTCTGGTCGCGGATCGCTGTCACCACATCGTTGGCGGTCATGTTGTGCTCGGCCACCTTCTGCGGATCGAGCCACACGCGCATCGAATAGTCCCCGGAACCCCACAGTGTGACCTGCCCAACGCCGGGAATACGCTCGAGCCGGTCGCGAACATTGATCAGCGCATAGTTGCGCAGATACGTGCTGTTGTATTTCTCGCTCGGCGAAACAAGGTGGACAACCATCGTGAGCGTCGGCGACGACTTGATCGTCGTCACTCCGAGGCGTTGCACGTCCTCGGGCAAGCGCGGCAGCGCCTGGTTCACACGCGTCTCCACCTGCTGCTGCGCGAGGTCGGGATTCGTGCCGAGCTTGAACGTGATCGTCAATGTGAGCGTGCCGTCGCTATTCGCCTGCGACTGCATGTACAGCATGTTTTCGACACCGTTGATCTGTTCTTCGAGCGGCGAAGCTACCGTTTCGGCAATCACCTTCGGGTTGGCGCCGGGGTATTGCGCCGTCACCACGACGGACGGCGGGACCACGCCTGGATATTCGGAGATGGGCAGATTGACCATCGAGATCAGCCCCGCCAGCAAGATCATTGCTGACAGGACAGCCGCGAATATCGGGCGTTCGATAAAAAACTTGGAGAGGTTCATGACATTCTCTGGCTAGGCATAAAGGGCCATGCGCAATGCGCGCACTCAGGAAGCCCTTGTCGTAGAGGCGGTGTCGCCCAGCATCTGCACCGGGTTGGGCTTGACGGGATCGCCCGGACGAACGCGCTGTATGCCGTTCACGACGACGCGGTCTCCCGGCTGCAGACCACCCGTGATGACGCGCAAACCCTGATGCTGGTCGCCCAGCTTCACTTCGCGGTATCGGACCCGGTTCTCCGTGTCCACCAGCAGCACGAACTTCTTGTCCTGATCGGTCTGAATGGCTGCGTCGCTGACCAGCACTGCCTGATGCGGCACGCCGCCGCCCACGCGCGCCCGGACGTAAAGGCCCGGGACCAGCACGCCGTCCTCGTTGTCGAAACGCGCGCGCACGCGAATCGTCCCGGAACTGGTGTCGAGCCGGTTGTCGACGGAATCGATCACGCCCTGCCGCGAATAGCCCGTCTCGTTAGCGAGTCCGACGGAGACAGGCACCGTCACTTTCGAGTCGCGACTAAGAAAGCGCAGGTACGTCTGCTCGTCGACATCGAACGACGCATAGATGGGCGATGTCGACACCAGCGTTGTCAGCACAGGCGCAGTGGCTCCCGGCGAAACAATGTTGCCAACCGTCAGTTCCGCGCGGGATACGCGTCCCGACACGGGCGCCGTGATGGCGGTGTAGCCAAGATTGATCTGCGCCGCTTCAAGCGCGGCTTTCGCCGCCTTCACGGCTGCCACCGCTTCGCGATTCGCGTTCTGCGCCTGGTCGTAGTCGCGTTTGGCGATGGCGTTGTCCGTCAGCAGCCTTTGCGCGCGAGCCCAGTCCGCCGTCGCATAACCGTTGCGGGACTCCGCCGAAGCGAGTTGCGCTGCTGCCCGGTCGACCTCCGCCTGATACGGACGCGGGTCGATCGTGACGAGCAGGTCGCCCTTTCTGACCGTCGCGCCGTCGTGGAAGTGGACGGCGACGATCGTTCCGGAAACGAGCGGCCGGATCTCCACGTTGTTGATGGCCTCGATGCGGCCCGAGTAGGCCTGATAGTCGGTGATGGTCTGCGAGACCACGGGCGCGACATCCACGTCCGCAGCCGGCGGCGCTGCAGCGGCGGCAGCCTCGCTCAGAGGCGCGCTACCACGCACGTGATATGTCGCGGCAGTGCCCGCGACAATGACCAGGAAGACCGCGCTGGCGGCGACCAGCCTACGCTTTGACGGCATTTTCAAACTCCCATTTATTGGTTACATGAATCAGGAACGCTTCGGCGCCGCGCCAAGTTCTTTGCTGAAGAAGGCGGCAACGTCAGCGATGACGTCCTGTCGTGACGCCAGTTCGTAGTGCGCGACGCCGCGGTAGCGTGTGACCATCGTGGGCACGCCCGCCGCGATCAGTCCGGCGGCGTACCGCTCCGCCTCCACGTGCATCAGGTCGTTTTCCGCACTTGCGATGAATGCGGCAGGCAGCCCCGCCAGACGCAGGGACTCGATTGGCGCGGCGTAGGGATGAAGCCTCAGCGACGCCAACGGCAGATACGCTCGATATCCGGACGCACACTCCTCGGCGCACATATCTAGCGTTATCTCATCATCCAGATCTGGAAAGCGCGTCATACTTGGATCGAGCAGCGGCGCAAGCAGCGCCTGGGCGCAAAAACGAAAAGAGGCCCGGTCACGGACCATCGCCGCGAGACCTGTCGCCAGATTGCCTCCCGCGTCGTGCCCGGCGACAGCCATTCGCTTCGCGTCGGCATGAAGCGCGCGCGCATGGGTGACGACCCACTGCGCAGCGAGGAATCCGTCATGGAGCGCGGTAGGGAACGGAAATGCAGGCGCCAGCGAGTAACCCACCGAGACGACCAGTGCATGCACCTGGAACGCGATCTGCGAGCACATTGGATCGGACTGCTCGGGCGTTCCTTTAACGAATCCGCCGCCGTGAAAGAAAAATATGACAGGCAACACGTCGCGCCTGCCCGGAGGACGATAGGTACGCAAGCGGATGGCTTGTGCGTGGCCGTCCAGATCCACGTTCTGAATTTCGATCGCCTGTTCGACATTGATTGACATAGCCTGCAGGCCTGCGCCTTCCCGGATGTTTCGATGCGAGCAATTCTGTCCGAAGACGAAAATCAGATAAATGGTTATAATCCAGAACACTATTCACGGCAGCCGAAGAATCACCGGTATCTCCCGCCCTGCCGCGTCCGAAAGCGAGTTGCAGCTGATTTGTGTGAGGTAAGGGAATATGGACAAGCTCCTGGCGATGAAGGTCTTCACCAAGGTCGTCGAGATGAACAGCTTCGCTCGCGCGGCGGACGCTCTGGACATTCCGCGTGCGTCGGCCACCACCATCATCAAGAATCTGGAAGCGAATCTGCACACGCGCCTGATGCAGCGAACCACGCGCCGCCTGAACTTGACGCCCGAAGGCGCGGGATATTACGAACGCTGCGTGCGGGTGCTCGCCGACATCGACGAGATCGAGGACAGCCTCGCCAATGTCGTCAAAGGCCCTCGGGGCAAACTCAGAGTGGACATGCCCGGTTCGCTGGGGCGCCTGATCGTGATGCCACGCCTCGAAGAATTTCGCGAGCGGCACCCGCACGTCGAACTCATGCTGGGTTTCGGAGACAGGCACGTGGACCTGATTCAGGAAGGGGTCGACTGTGCGCTCCGGGTCGGCAATCTGGACGATTCCACGCTGGTCGCACGGCGGCTCGGCGCCCTGTCGACCATCACTGCCGCCAGTCCGGCCTACCTCGCTCGCTACGGCGAACCTCGCTCACTCGAAGAACTCGAGCAACACGTCGCGGTGCACTATTTTTCCAGCCGTACCGGTCGAACCCTGGGCTTGAACTTCGATGTGAATGGCGAAAGCAGGGACATGAAAATGAATGGCGGCCTGGCCGTCAACGATGCGGACGCTTACGTCATGTGCGGCGTCAACGGTGCCGGCATCATTCAGGCGCCGTTGTTCATGCTTGCATCGCATGTCGAAGCGGGTGATCTCAAGGAAATACTCGCGCCATGGAAAGTGCGCTCCATGCCGCTGTCTGCCGTCTATCCTCACAACCGGCATCTCGCCCCAAAGGTCCGGGTGTTTGTCGAATGGGTGGCGGAAATTTGCGCACAGTCCCCGCTTGCATTCGCGCGTAACCGTCCGCCGATTGACAGGACCCGTGACGACCGTCTGGCCGCGACCCAATCGCCGCTACTCGTCGACAAGGTCTATTCCGATGAGTTGGACATGGCAGTCAGCACCTGATCGCCGCAACCGGTGAAATCCGCGACGATTTTTCACTTCATCCGAACACAGATGTCGGCACGTGCATCTTTATCGCTCCCGTGTCGCTTCATACACTTGCGCTCACGCTGTGGGCAATCGTGTCCGTCTATCGCCAACGTCACAACTCCACGATGAAATCGACCGTTCAAGCTCTCGCAATCGCGGCAATCTTCGCCACCCCGCTGTCCACCTACGCGCAGGCGAGTCAACCGCTCACTCAAGCGCCGGTACGCACGGCGCCCGTAGCCGCCGATCAGGGCAGCCCCTCGCCACAGAGCCTTCGCACGCCGGGTCACTCAGCCGCCACGGACGAAGCGGGCTTTGGTGGCGATCCGAGAGGTACGTCGCAAACGGGTGGGAGTGGCGATACGACGGTTAGCTCCTATTCGCCGCCCATTCGCGTCGCGCGTTAAGCAGAGCAGGCAGCCAGCGGGCTCCCCGTGCGCGAGCCGCGCTAAAACAGAAAGAGGCGTCTCTGCGACGCCTCTTCTCGTTGCGGCGCGGCCCCACCATCGTCATGCGCTCGACGTTTCCCTGCCCCACAGATTTGACGCATACAGAGACTCGTCGAACTCGGCAGGCACGTCAGCGGCGAGCCGTTGCGCGTGCGAATCGATATCGCCGAGAAACAGGTCGCGGCTGATGCGGCGAACCACGGCGGGAATATCGCGCTTCATGCTCGGCACATCGCCGACAGGCACGCCTGCGCTGACGAATCCCGCGGGGTTGTACACATGAATGTCCTTCAGATACGGCGCATCGCCCGGAACCTTCTCTTTGTATTCGAGCGCGTGGCCGAGATACGGATGCGCGCCTAGCCCGTCGTCCGCCTCTTCGCTGGACGGCGTGAACTGGTCGCGCCACAAAAGAATGTGCGACGCGAAACTGGCCAGCTCAGGACGCGCGGCCGGATCGATGAAATAGCCGGTGCCCGCAATGGCGAAGTCGAAGCGAAACGTCTCGCCGGACGCGGCAGCAGCAATCTGCCCCGACGCTTCACGCGCGCTTTCCCACTGCGCACCGAGATGCAGATGGAAGTTCTCGAAGCGCGTCACGCGCTCGATCGAATCCGGCGGCGCCGTCGAACCCGAGCGTTTGAAGCGCAGCGCCTGCGCCCAACGCAACGCATCGGGCAGATCGAAGTAGTTATCGTATGCGCCCGGATAAGCGCGCGCGCGTGATACGGGCGTGGCCGCGAGCGTCGTACGGCGCGCGAACAGGTGCACGTCCGCTGCGCCCGCTTCGAGCGCGGTCGCGGCGGCATCGAACGCAGAGGCCGCGCCGCCCAGCACGGCAAACGACTTGCCGCGCAAAGCCGCGAAATCGATTGGATCGGACGTATGCGCAACAAGCTGCGGCGGCAAGTTCTCGAGCACCGCCGGCACGAATGCGCCACCATTGCCTGCGACGCCATTGCACAACAGCACCTTGCGCGCCGTTTCGACACGCGCGACGCCGTCCACTTCGAGATGGAGCGCGAAATGCGCGCCCTTCGGCTCGATTCGCACGAGACGCGTGCCATAGCGAACCGGAATCTCAAGAAACGCGCGATACCACGCGAGGTATTCGGCCCAGCGCTCTCGCGGAATGCGGTCGATGTCTTGATACGACGCCGCGCCGAAACGCGCTTCGTACCAGGCACGAAAACTCAAACCCGGTAAGCCGCCTTCAGGCCCGACAAGCGTCTTCGGCGTACGCAGCTTGTTCATGCGCGCACGGTTGAGCCATACGCCCGCCTTCGCCGCATCCGCCGCCGCATCGATCACGCTGACGCGGCCAATGCCCGCGCGCCGCAGCGCAAACGCGAACGCACAGCCCGTCTGCCCCGCGCCGACGATAAAAACGTTGTGATCGACGCCCGGCCGGTCCGGCACCCAGTTGTCGGGCGCGGGTCCGAGCAGATCGAGCGTACGGCGTGCATCGCGGTCCACATCGGCAGTCTGTGTCATGGGTCAGTTTTCCTTGTTGGCGGCGTATTGCCGGTGCCATTCCTGCAACCGTTGCGACGGCGGCATGTGCCACTTGTTGCCTTCGTCGATCAGAAAGCCGCTGCGATGCCAGTCCTTGACGATCTTGTCGAAGGCGGCAACGGTATCGGTCTGTCCTTTGCGCACCCAGATCACGGAAGGCGACGGAATCAGCTGCGTCGGCATCGGCGATTCATAGTCCTTCCATTCACCCGATGTGTTCGCAAGACGCGCCTCTATGCCCGGCGTCACGTGAACCGACGCGACGCACGTTCCGCCGCGCAGCGCGAGCAGCGCTTCGGGCATGCCCTTGAATGCCTTGACCTGTGCGCCGTATTGCTCGATCAGCGGCTTCGTGTAGTTGCTGCCTTGCGAGACACAGACGGGCTTGTCGCGCAGATCCTTCCAGTCATGGATGCCCGCGTCCTTGTGCACCATCGCGCTGCCGCCGATCTCTTCGAAAGGCGTCGGCACGTAGCTGAGTATTTCGTCGCGCTCCTTCGTGTACTGCATGCTGGCGATCAGCGCATCCACCTTGCCTTGCTGCAGGAACTGCACGCGGTTCGGCGGCGTCACTTCAATCGCTTCGAACTTCACGCCGAGATGGCTCGCGAGGCTTTCGCCCAGCTCGACGTTGTAGCCGATGGGCTTGCGCGTCGCGGGATCCAGCGTGCCGTAGGTGCCGTCGAGCACGACGCCGACGACCAGCGTGCCGCGCGCCTTGATGCGCTCCAGCGTGGCGTCCGCGCGCGCGATGCCTGCCGATGCGATGCATGCGACGACGGCGGACAAGAACGTGGTTGCGCGCAGCGCGCGCTTCGAAAGACGGGCGATCATGAACGAGTCAGTTCGGGAAGAACATCCGCACCAGACGATTGCGCATCGATGCGGAAGTGTTGGAGTTCGTCCGGCGCGCACTGCGCGATGAGGCCCGTTTCCCATGCCAGATAGGCGCGCGCGGCATCGAGGTTGCCTTCGTGCCGGTCGTGGACGAAGAACAGATAATCGATGCGTTCGCTGTCCGGCGGCGACGCCTGCGAGGCTTCGAGTGGATAGCCTGCCTGTTTGAACGTGTCGAGGCCTGCCTCCGAGATCGATACGCTTGTGAAACCGGCTTCGCGAAGATCGAGCGCCGCGAGCGCGGCCAGTTCAGTCGAATCCGCGAATAGCACGATGCGATCGGATCGCGCCGCGCTCTCCAGCGTGTCGGGCAACTTCGGACGAATCGACCAGCGCGCACCTTCTGGATGGCCGCCGCGATGCGCCGCGCTGGAACGCAGATCGATCAGATGCAAACCGTTGGTGCCTCGCAGCGTGCGCAGTTCGTTCGCATCGATCTGACTTTCTGCTATGGCTTGTGTTTCAACAACGGCGCGATGCAATGCCTTTGCCTCTTGCGCTGGAACGAGCGCCGTTTCGATGCCGAGTTGCACGAGCCATGTGGCGATGACAGGCGCGCGCACGCCGTCGTGATCGACCAGCAGCACACGCGCATTGCGTACGCCGATCGTCTGATCCGTCGCCTGAAGGAGCTGGCCGCCCGGCGCGTGCACGGCAGCTCGCACGCCGTCACGCGCGAACTCATCGGCGCTGCGTACATCGAGGAGATAGGTGGTGCGATCCGTCGCATCGAGCCATGTCTGCGAGCGCTTTGCGTCAAGCGTTTTCAGCGAGAAGCGCTCCGCCAGTCTGGAAGCACGCTCATGCGCGGCGGCCAATGCGCGTTCATCGACCGTATCGGGATAACGTCTCCCGCTGCCATGCTCGAGTGTGAGGCCCGCAAGCGCCCAGCCTTGCGTGCCGTTTTCCAGCGCGACAACGCGATTCGGCAAACCGAAGCTACGCAGCAATTGCGCACCGATAATGCTGCGCGTCCGACCCGCGCAATGAATGACGACGGTGGTATCGGGATCGCCTGCAAGTGCGCCGATACGGTAGGCCAGTTCGCCGTTTGGGCAGCTCACCGCGCCGGGTATCGTCATCTTCCTGTGTTCTTCGACCGTGCGGCCGTCGAGCAGCACGAGCGGCTTGCCATCGGCCTGCAAACGTGCGAGTTCCGCCGCCGAAACACGCGGCGTCTCGCACGCATGCTCAACCAGTTCGCCAAAGGTTTTCGACGGCAGATTCACGCCTTTGAAAAGCGTGTAACCCGCAGCGGACCATCCACGGGCGCCACCTTGCAACACAAAAACCCGCGTATAGCCCAACTCATGCAGCCGCCGCGCTGCGCGCCGCGCAATCGCTTCGTCGTTCGCGCCATCGTCGAGCAAAACGACGCGCACATCGCGGCGCGGCGCGAGCCGGCTGACGTCGAGTTCCAGCCTGCTATACGGCAGCGGAATCGCAAAGAACGGATGACCTTCCCCGAACTCGCCGGCTTCGCGCACATCGAAAAGCGCGAGCTCGTCGCCGTCGTTCAGCCATTCGCGCACGGTGGTCGCAGGTATCAGCGAAAAACTGTCTGTCATTCGGAATAGAGGCAATGAAGTGAGAGTGACCGCGTCTATTGCACGACGCGGCGAAACGCCTGCTTCAGATCATCAATCAGATCCGCAGGATCTTCGAGGCCGACATGCAGGCGCACGACCGGCTCGCTGCCGCGCCAGTAGCTGTGTTCGCGCACACGCGACGGTGGGGCGATCAATGCAAGGCTTTCGTAGCCGCCCCAAGATGCGCCAATGCCGAACAAACGCAGCGCATCGATGAACGCACGCGCCTTGTCGTGGTCCGCATGTCGCAACGCGAACGAAACCAGCCCATTGGCACCCGCAAAATCGCGACGCCAGAGTGCGTGGCCGGGATCGTCAGGCAACGCGGGGTGAAACACGCGCGCAACCGCATGGCGCTCCGCCTGCAAATACTGCGCGACTTCAAGCGCATTGCGGCCATGTTGCGCGAGACGCACCGCGAGCGTGCGGATGCCGCGCAGCGCGAGATAGGCATCGTCCGCGCCCACGCTCAGGCCGAGTGCATCGTGCGTATCGCGCAGCTTCCGGGCAAGCGTCGCATTGGCCGTCGATACCGCGCCCTGCATCAGATCCGAATGCCCGCCGAGATATTTCGTGGTGGCCTGCAGCGAGATATCCGCACCGAGCGCAAGCGGCCGATACAGCAGCCCCGCGCCCCACGTGTTGTCGGCCGCGAGCAGGATGCCGTGCTCGCGCGCAAACGTGGCAAGCGCGGGCAGATCGACCACTTCATAAAAGAACGACGATGGAGACTCCGCGTATATCAGCCGCGTGTTCGGCCTCACGTGCGCTGCGGGCACGCCTTCGCTCGCGCTGAAATAGCTGAACGACACACCGAGCCGAGTAAGCAGCGGCTCGGCGCGCTCGCGCACCGGTCCATAGACACTGTCCTGCACGAGTACGTGATCGCTCGGCGACAACAGCGCGATAAATACCAGCGTGATCGCCGACAGACCAGAAGGCGCGAGCAGCACTTCACTTGCGCCTTCGAGTTCACCAATCGCGGCTTCGAGCGCGCGATGCGTCGCCATGCCGTGCCGTCCATACGTGCCGACAGGTTCGCCCGCTTCGCGCCGATGATGCAGCTCGACGCGATCCGCGTCGCTCTCGAAACGCACCGTACTCGTGCGTACGACGGGCACATTGACGGGCGCCGCGCCGTCTTCGAACGGTGGCGCGCCGGCGCGCAGAACGCGTGTCAGCAGATGGTCGTCCGATGCCGCCATCAGCCGACCGCCTGCGTCGCGCGTTGCATGTGCGTCGCGTTGTAACGCACGACGGCGCCCGTGCCGGGCTCGAAACCGAGGCGGCCCGTCAGCGTTTCGAGCGGACGGCCATACAGATGGAAATGCAGCGTCGGCTCCGCGCCGCCGACGTGAATGCTGTGGATATCGTCCGGCAGAAACGCGATCGGCACGCCGGGCCGCACGACCACTTCATGCGACAGCTCGAGTTGCGCGCGCTCCGGGTCGCGGCCGTCGTCCGTGCGCCGGTAGATACGGTTCAGCTCCGCACCATCGATGGCGGCGATCACGGCCCATGTGTCGTGGTTGTGCGGAATCGTCGTCTTGCCCGGCAGCAGTGAATTCAGATACAGCGCAAAGCCGTCTTCGCCGGGATTGAGCCGGTAGCGCGTCGACGTGTCGCCGCTGTCGCGCTGCGGCGGCGGGAAATCCGCGGCATCGAACAGTGTGCGCTGCGTCGCGAGTTCCAGCAGCCGCGCGCTGATCGCGGCGAGCGCATCACGCGTGACGCCTTTCTCTTCAATGATCTTGCGCGCATCGGCAAGCAGCGTCTGCACCGCTTCGCGGCGTTGCGCAGCGACGGCGCCGATGGTTTCGTTCGTGATTGTGCTCATGGTCGTGAGGATGATTGATCGTTGAAAATTCACGCGTCGTCTTGCACGCGCCGCCGCGCGCGGCCTGTGCGGTCCTCGCCGCGGGCGCGCTGCAGAAAGAGTCTGGTTCGTTCGTGGATGGGATCGTGAAAGAGCTGCCGTGCGCTGCCGTGCTCGACGATCACGCCACCTTCCGTGAAAAACACTTCGTCGCTGATATCTTCGGCAAAGCGCATTTCGTGCGTGACGAGCACGCAGGTCTGCCCTTCGTCGGCCAGTTCACCGATCACGTTCAGCACTTCGCCGACCGTTTCGGGATCGAGCGCCGACGTCACTTCGTCGAACAGGATCAGGTCGGGCCGCATCGCGAGCGTGCGCGCAATCGCGACGCGCTGCTGCTGTCCGCCCGACAGCGCGCCCGGATAGGCCTTCGCCTTATCGGCGAGACGGACCTTCGCGAGCAGCGCATGCGCGTCGCTCTCGGCTTCCGCGCGGCTGCGCCCGAGCACGCGCATCGGCGCGATGATCAGGTTGTCCACCACGTTCAGATGCGGAAACAGGTTGTATTGCTGGAACACAAAACCGATCCGCTTGCGCAGCGCGATGCGTTGCGCGTCTGTTCTCTGCGCGCGCACGTCGATGCCATCGACGTGAATCTCGCCACTCTGAGGCGCAACCAGTCCGTTGACACAGCGCAAGATCGTCGACTTGCCCGAACCCGAAGGGCCGATGATCGACACGGCCTGCCCGCGCCGGACGGACAGATTGATGCCATTGAGCACAGGCGTGTTGCCGTAGGCGAGGCGTACGTCGCGCAGCGCCAGCAGCGCGTCTTTCGCGCCGCGCACCTTCGCGAGTGTGCGCGATGCGTCCTTGCCGACGCTGTCATGCGTGGGCTCCGCGACAGCCGCCGCGTTGGGCGCGAGGCCGATACGCGCTGCACGCTCCGAAAGAATGAGTTGTGTCATCCGCTGTCCTGTCGTCAGTGCTGACCGGCCGAACCAACGCATCGACGTCGAACGCCCACTCAGCAGCCGATCATTCTAGAAACGAGAACGTCATTCGCTAACCAACGAATAGACGAAACCATATTCGGCGATCTGCTATGTGCACGAAAACCACGCCTCGGCATTCGGCGCCGCGTTTTAGCGTCTGTGTGCTTTGCTTAGCAGATTCATTTCGTTTGCTGCGCATCGGGATTGGCATAGCGTATGCCGTCGCAGTGGCGCATTCACTGCCACGACGCATGCGCCCATTCCTTTCATTTATCCGATCGCTCATGACATCCAGCAAAGCGGCATATAACAAACGATTCGCGGCTCTCTCCCTGGTTGCGGCCCTTTCCGCTACGGCAATCAGCGCACCCGCTCACGCGGACCAGACGCTCGACAAGATCAATTCGCGCCATGAAATCGCGGTCGGCGTGCTGATTGCGGGCAGCCCATTCGGCTCGCTCGATCCGCAAACCCAGCAGCCGCGCGGCATGAATGTCGATCTCGCGAACGATATCGGCAAGCGCCTCGACGTGAAGGTACAACTGGTGTCCGTGCAACCATCGACACGCGTGCAGTTCCTGCAGCAGGGCAAGGTCGATATCCTGATCGCGAACATGGAATTCAACGCGCAGCGCGGTGAGATTCTCGATCACGTACCGACGCCGTACTACCGCGTCGGCGGCACGGCCATTACGCCGAAATCGAGTGGTATTACGAAGTGGGAAGACCTGCGCGGCAAGCCCGTGTGCATTTCGCAGGGCAGTAGTTATATCCGGCCTGTGGTCGAGAAGTACGGTGCCGTGCCGCACGCGTTCCCCGGCGCGTCCCAATCGCTGCTCGCGCTGCGCGGCGGCAGCTGCGTCGCGGCAGTGCATGACGCAGCACCGCTACTTTATCCGCTACAGCAGCGTGATCCCGAATGGCATGACTACCGCACGCTGCAACCGGAACTCGATCCTGCGCCGTCGGTGATCTGGGTGCGGCAAGGCGAAAAGGACACGGCAGCGAAGCTCGACGCGATCGTGCGTGACTGGCATCGCACGGGCTGGCTGATCGACGATGAAGCGAGAAACGGTCTGACGCCGCCTTCGCCGGCGCTGGCCGAGTGGCATCACCAATTGCCTGCCGAGCAGTGAGCATGGCTGTCTCGCTTCATGCGTTCATCGACGCAGCCGCGCGCGCCGGCCTCGACTATCGCTTTCTGTTAGACGCCTATGAGCGCGTGCCGTTTCTGCACGGGATCGTGGTGAGCATCGAGCTGGTCATCGCAACGATAGCAGGCAGCGCGCTTGCGGGCTTGATGCTGCTCATCGCGCTGCGTCATCGCAATGCATGGATCGCGGCGCCGGCGCGCGCCTTCGTCGAGCTCACGCGCAATACGCCAACGCTCGTTCAGCTGTACTGCGCGTTTCTCGTGCTGAACATGCTGATCACGCAGTGGCTGCGCGAGAGCCACATCGACAACCCGTTCAAGCCGTTCTTCTGGGTCGTGCTGGTGTTGTCGCTGCACAAGGGCGCGTTTCATGCGGAAGCATTGCGTGCGGGCTTCGATGCGCTGCCCGTGCAAACGCTCGAAGGTGCGGCCTCGCTCGGCTTCGATCGCAGGACGCGCTTCTGGCGCATCGAATTGCCGCTGGCGCTTCGCACGGCATTGCCGGCGCTCGTGAACAACTTCGTGGAGCTGGTCAAGGCGACGGCGCTTGCATCGGCGATTGCCGTAGGCGACGTCACTTATCAATCGATCATGATCTGGACGCAGCGCGACAACGTGCTCGCGTTGATGATCGTCATTCTGTTGTTCTTTGGTTTGCTCACATGGCTCGTCAGCCTTGCGGGGCGCTGGCTCGAACGACGTTTATGGATTCCCGGTTATGGCGCCTAGATCGGCTGCACCGCCCTTTTCCGATATCGAATCGCGCCGCGATGGGCGTGCTCGCCGCATCACGCGAGCACGGGGACCTGCCCCCGGCGTCGCCGCCGCGCTCGGCGTGCTGATCGTCGGCGCGCTGCTCTGGACGTTCGCGCCTGACTCGGGCTCACGAGGCGAAACGCTCGCGCGCTTCGTCGAGTGGGCACCCGCGCTCGCGCATGGCTTCGCGTTGAACGTACTGATCAGCGTCGGCGCGGTGGCGATCGGCTCGATCCTCGGTCTTGCGATTGGCGCGCTCGGACTCGCGCCCTCGCTGCCGGGACGCATCGCACGATTCTGGGTTCAGGCCTTCCGCAATGCGCCGTGGCTGGTGCTCGTGTACTTCACGACTTATGTCTTTCCGTTCGAGTTCACCCTGTTCGGCAAGACGCTGCCGTTTCCGGACTGGCTCAAGGTGACGCTCGCACTTGCGCTGCCCGCAAGCGCCAACATCGCCGAGGTATTTCGCGGCGCGGTTGCATCGATAGCGACCACGCAATGGGAAGCCGCCGGTTCACTGGCATTCTCTCGCGCGCAGATTCTGCGGCATATCGTGCTACCACAATGCGTGCGCCGCATGTTGCCGCCGTGGATGAACGTGTATGCCATCATCACGATGGGCACCGCCTTGTCATCGCTGGTCGGAATCCACGATCTGATCGACACCGCGCAAGTAGCAAGCAGCACGGTCGCGAGGTCCAGCTTCACCGTCCTCACTTATCTGGCGACGCTGGTTATCTTCTTCACTTATTGCTATCCAATCTCGCTCTTCACCCGGTGGCTCGAGAAGCGAATTGCCAATCCTTAGGGATTATTGCTCGCAGGGTGGACGCAATGCGATGCCAGGCCACCTCTAACAAATTCCACGAAATTTCGACACGACGACAGGACCGCACGGCACAATCCTGTTGACCCTGCCCTTGGGGTCACCCTCATGCTAACTGACACTCGTCAACTAACAGAGAGGTGACTGATGACTTCTTCCACCCGCTGTCTGACCGCGTCAGAGGCAGCCAGACGACTCGGCGTATCCGTCAAGGCGTTACGGCTTTACGAACAGCAAGGGTTGCTACGTCCGGGCCGAACGGCAGCGGGATATCGGTCGTACCGTGACAGCGATATGGCTCGTGCCGCCGAAGTCGTTGGCCTGCGTGCGCTCGGCCTCAGCCTTGCCGAAGTTGCCCGCGTTCTGGATGGCGATCCTCGAGGTTTGGGCGCCGCATTGGCAGCGCACGAAACCGCACTGGGAAATCAGGTTCGCGAACTGGTCGCGAGGATCGACAAGGTGCGAAGGCTCCAGTCCGATCTCGCGCAAGGCCAGTTGCCGGGCGGTGGAGAACTGGCCGGGCTGCTTGATCGGGCCGGCCCGCGGGTCGGTTTCGAACTGCCGTGGCCTTGGGGCGCGGAATGGTTCGAGTTGCGGGACATTCGCCCCGTGAACTACATCATCGGATCGCTGGGAAGCGGGAAGACACGGCTCGCGCGGCGCCTCGCCCAAACGCTGGAAGGCGCGGTGTTCCTCGGTCTCGACCGGCTCGACAATGAAGGCGCCTCGGCAGCTGCGTTGCTGAACGCCGATTCCGATCTCAAGTCGCACGTCGATCAGGCGTTGGCGTGGCTCGTCGACGAAGGCGCAAGCGCTTCCAAAGCGCTGACCGCTTTGCTCGTCGGGTTGGAAAGTGAAGCGCCTCATGCGCTGATCGTCGATATGATCGAACAGAATCTCGATCAATCCACCCAGGAAGCGCTGATCACGTATCTGCGCCATCGCGCGAAAACAGCGGGACGCCCCCTGTTCCTGCTGACGCGCTCGTCGGCCATCCTGGATCTCGCGTTAGTCGGACCCGACGAAGCCATCATTCTTTGCCCCGCCAATCACAGTCCTCCTACTCGCGTGGCGCCGTACCCGGGTGCGCCAGGCTACGAGGCTGTCGCCACTTGCCTGGCATCGCCCGAGGTGCGTGCGAGAGTCGCACGCAGTCCGGAAACAGCGTGACCGTCGTCCGCACGGCGTTTGCAGGCAAGCGCTTATCCCGCAAGCGGTTCGACCTCACGCACGCGCCCGGCGGCACCCTCCTCCTTCGCGCGCCGCAGCGACGGAGCGGACGACATCAGCAGGCGCGTGTAAGCGTGACGTGGCGCTACGAAGAGCCGCTGCGCGTCACCCGCTTCGACAACGCGTCCGTCCTTGAACACGAGCACGCGATCGCTGACATGCCGGATCACGTCGAGATCGTGCGAAATGAACAGCAGTGACAAACCCAGCTCAGCCTGCAACGTGCCGAGCAGATCGAGCACCTGCGCCTGCACGTACACATCGAGCGCCGACACGGGCTCGTCGCAGACGATCAGCGCCGGCTGCGGTGCAATCGCGCGAGCAATCGCCACGCGCTGCCGCTGTCCGCCCGACAGCGATAGCGGCCGCCGTTCAAGATGGCTCGCATCGAGCCCGACCTGTTCGAGCAGTTCGACGCTACGGTCCCGCACCTGCTGCGTGCCCAGGCCTGACGTCGACAGCGCTTCCTCGAGCAATTGCCGCACGCAGTAGCGTGGATCGAACGAACTGAGCGGGTCTTGCGGAATGTACTGCAGCTTCGAGCGCAGCGCGCGGCGCGCTGGCTCGCGCACGCCCTCGCCGTTCCACTGCGTGCCGAGAAACCGCACATGGCCCGCGGACGGCGTCGCGAGCCCTAACACGAGCTTCGCGCAGGTGCTCTTGCCCGAACCCGATTCGCCGACAATGCCGACCACTTCGCCGCGCTGCACGTCGAACGACACGTCGTCGAGCGCGACGAAATCGCCCGTGTCGGCTCCACCACCCGCGTTCCAGTTACCCGCGCCTCGCCGCCCATAGCGCTTGCCGAGCGCTTCGACCTGCAACAGCGTCTCGCGCGCAGCGCTTTGCCGCGGCGGCAACGAGTCGCGCACGATCAGCGACGCGGCATCGGCACGCCCCTGCGGCGCACTGTGCGCACCCGCATCGAGACGCGCCGACGTCAGCCGCTGCCCGTGCGAATGCGCGGACGGCTGAGCGGCAATCAGCCGGCGCGTGTAGGCATGCGCGGGATTCGTCAACACGTCGTGCGTCGCGCCGCTTTCGACGACCTCGCCGCGATGCATGACCAGCACGCGGTCCGCCACCTCGGCCACGACGGCCAGATCGTGAGAGACCAGCAGCATGCCGACACCCTCGCGCAGGCGCGCGGCGAGCACGTCGAGAATCTGGGCCTGCACGGTCACGTCGAGCGCGGTGGTCGGCTCGTCGGCGATCACCAGCGCCGGGCCCGCGACGATCGCCGACGCGATCAACGCCCGCTGCCGCAAGCCACCCGACAGCTCGTGCGCATACTGCTGCGCGCGGCGCTCCGGCTCCAGCATGCCGACATCGCGCATCGTCTCGTGCACGCGCGCCCGGCGTGCCTTGCGCGAGCCTGACGGCGTGTGCAGCGCAAGCGTCTCTTCGATCTCGGCGCCAACCGTGCGCAACGGATCGATCGACACCAGCGCGTCCTGCATCACGAGGCCCGCGAACCCGCCGCGCACGCTGCGCCAGTCGCGTTCGCGGAATTGCAATGCGTGTCGCCCGTCGATCACGAACTGCCGCGCCGCGATTCGCGCGCCGTGGCCGGCAAGGCCGATCAGGCTGCGCGCCGTCAAACTCTTCCCCGAGCCCGACTCGCCGACCAGCGCCACGCATTCGCCCGCGCGAATCGTCAGATCCACGCCTCGCACCAACGGCTGGCCGTCGTTCGCATCGGCAAAACCGATCTCGAGTCCGCGCACGTCGACGAGCGTGCGCGCGGTGGAGAAATCGTTCTTCATCGCGCTTTGACTCCATAGACGCGGGACAGATGTTTGCCGATCACGGAAAACGCGACCACCGTCAGCGTGATCGCCATGCCGGGAAACACGCTCGGCCACCACGCGACGCGCAGCACGTCGCGGCCTTCGGCGAGCATCACACCCCATTCGGGCGTCGGCGGTTGCGGGCCGAGACCGAGAAAGCTGAGACCGGAGACGGCGATGATCGCGCTGCCGATATCGATGGTCGCGATGACGGGCACGGCCGCCAGCACGTTCGGCAGGATGTGGCGCAGAAAAACCTGGCGGCGCGACAGGCCCCAGACGACGGCATGCGTCACATAATCGGCGCGGCGCACCACCAGCGTCTGCGCGCGCAGCACGCGCCCGAACTTTGGAATGCCCGCAATGCCGACGGCCACCGCGATGTTGACGATGCCCTGGCCGAGAAAGGTCACGACGAACAGCGACAGCAGAACAGGGGGAAACGCCGACAGCACGTCGAATACGCGCGACGCGCTCTCGTCGACGGCGCGCCGTCCGAGCCCCGCCGTCATGCCGACCACGAGACCGATCAGCAAACTGACGATCATGCTGGCAAGGCCAATCAGCAGCGAATAGCGCGCGCCATAGACGACGCGCGCAAACACGTCGCGGCCGATGCGGTCCGTCCCGAACCAGTGCCCGGCGCCGGGCGCCTGCATCGCGTGCGCGACATCGCTGACGAGCGGATCGTAAGGCGTGACGACGCGCGGAAAGGCCATCGCGAAAGCGAGCGCGACGAGAAACGCAGCCGACACCAGCACGGCTGCGGGCAGCCGCTTCGCAAGCAGGGACCGGCGCTGCTGTCCAACGGCAACAGATGCGAGCTCGCTCATGATGCGCGCAGCCTGGGATCGATGAACAGATACAGCACGTCGAGCAGCGTCGAGATCGCGACATGCACGAAGGCGGCCAGCAGCACGACGGCGAGCACGACGGGCACGTCCTGCGACGTCACCGCCGTCAGCGTCACGCTGCCGATGCCGGGACGGCCGAACATCTTCTCGGTGATCACGGCGCCGCCCAGCAGGCCGCCGATCAGCCAGCCGCCCAGCGTGACGACGGGCAACAACGCATGCCGCAACACATGCCGCGTGCGCAGCGCGAACTCGGACACCCCGCGCGCTCTCACCGTCGTCACGAAGGGCCGTTCGAACACGGACTCCAGCGCCTCGCGCATGACCTGCGACAGCACGCCTGCCGTCGGCAGCGCGAGCGTGACGGCGGGCAGCACGAGCGAGCGCCAGCCGGCCGCGCCCGACACCGGAAACAGCCGCCAGTGAAACGAGAACGCGATTAGCAGCAACAGCCCGAGCCAGAACACGGGCGACGACGTGAACAGCAATTCCAGCGCCGACGCGAGGCGGCTCGCCCAGGCGCCGCGTCCCGCAGCGACACCCGCCGTCGAGGTCGCGACGAGCAGCGCGAGGACGATGGCGAGCACGCCCGCTGCGCACGCGAGCTGGATGGTCGGCCACAACTGGCTGCCGAGCACGGCGAGCACCGGCTGCTGCATGACGAACGACGTGCCGAGATCGCCCCGCGCGAGGCGCAGCAGGAACTCTCCGTATTGCCACGGCAGACTGTGATCGAGGCCCCACTGCGCGGCGATCGCCTCGCGCAAGCCCGGATACGCGAGGTCGCCCGCCAGCACGTCTTCGATCCGGCCCGGCAGCGCGTGAATCGCGAGGAACGCTGTGGTCGCCGCGAGCCACATCACCAGTACGCCCGTCAAGACGCGCGTGACGATCTGCTTCAGCACGTCAGCCTCCCTGCCTGTCGACCCAGATTTCGTACGCACTCGCCGGGCCGTCGAGTTGCGGCTCGAAGCCTACGCCGTGGACCGTCGACTTCGCCGCGAGATGGTAGGCGGGCGCGAAGAGCGGCACGATGAACGCTTCGTCGACCGCGCGCTTCTGCGCGAACGCGAGCAGCTTGCGGCGCTCGTCGCTGACGGGCAGCAGCCGCGCCCGGTTGATCGTATCGACGATGCTCTGGTCGGGGGTTTTGATCGCGTTATAGAGGAAGCCCTGGTCGCCCAGCATGTCCCACAGTTCCATCGCGACATCCGACGGATTGTCGGTGTTCGGGTAGATGGTCCAGTTGCCCGTCGCCTTCTGGTTCGCGAAGTCGCCCGCCGTGGTGATGCGCAGCCCGAGATCGAGGCCGATGTTTTGCCGCAGCGCCGACTGGATAGCACGGATCAGCACGTCGCGGCTATCGCGCACATAGGGCTGCGGGTAGCCGACTTCGATCGACAGCCGCTTGCCGTCCTTCGTGCGAAAGCCCTCGCTGTCGCGCGTCGTCCACCCTGCTTCGTCCAGCAGACGGTTGGCCTGCTTGACGTCGTTGCCCCACGACTGCTTGAGGTCAGCGTTGTAGTCGGGATTGTCGGGCCCGATGTTCGACCATGCGCGCTGCACCGTGCCGAGATAGACACTCTTGACGATCGCATCGAGATCGAAGCCATCGCGCAGCGCACGACGCACGTTGACGTCACTGGCGGGCGGGACCGTGTAGTTGATGTTCAGCGTGAACGAGGTCGTCGCGGACGGCCCCGTCAGGTACTGGAAGCCGTCAACCTTGTCGAATACGGCGGCGTCCGTCGGCTGCACGCCTTCGATCAGGTCGACCTGACCCGAACTGAGCGCGCCCGTGCGCACGGCAGCTTCGGGAAGAAAGCGATAGGTCACGTGCTCCAGCCATGCCGTACCCTGGTGTTGCGCATTCCCCGGCGCCCACTTGTAGTCGGCGTTGCGGGTGAAGGTCGCCGATTGTCCGCGCTGGTAAGCACTGAACACGAACGGCCCCGTGCCGACGACGCCGGGGCCGCCACCGCACAGATCCTTGTTTTCCGCGAGCGCCTTGGGCGAGATGAAGCCGAGCTTCACGCTCGACAGCGATTCCAGTGTCGTGGAATCCGGCTGCTTCATCACGAGACGCGCGACATACGGCGACACCACCTCGACGTGATCGAAATGCACCAGCAATGAAGCGGATGCCGACGTCGTACTGACGTTCTTCAGGATGTAATCGAAGTTGGCTTTCACGGCGTTCGCATCGAACGGCGTGCCATCGGTGAAATGCACGTCGTCGCGCAAGTTGAACGTGTAGCTCTTGCCGTCGTCGGCCACGGTCCACGATTTCGCGAGCCATGGCGCGTACGTGCCGTCCGTCTTCTTGCTGATCAGCGAATCGATGTAGTTGCGGATAACCCAGAAGGCGTTCTGCTGTGAAGCGCGGTGCGGATCGAAACATGCCGGCTCGGTCGTCACGCCCCATGTCAGCGTGCCGCCCGCGACAGGCTTCAATGATTGCGCGCGTTGCGTTGTCGTGTCGGCGTCCGATTTGCTGCAGCCGCTCAATGCGAGCAAAGCGCCGGCAGCCAGAGCGCCGAGTAATGCGAAAGTGGCTTTCTTCGGGTTGAATGCGCGTGCGCGGGTAGAAGCGTCGTGAATCATCGGGAGAAGTTGGGAGATTAATCCCACAGCGTAATTAAAGACTTTCGCGTTCTCCAACGAATCAATCTTGCTAACGATAGCTGACGCGTACGCAATGTGAAAAGCGCGCTCGCTTTGGTGATGATTTACGCCAATATCGCGCCGCCCATATCCGTGATGTTCTCTATTTCGTGAGAATAGCCACTTGCTTAGCAGACTCACTCAATTGCAAAGCGCAAGATATCCTAACCTTTCGTCTCCGGCGAACCCGGCTGGCGTACGTAGTCAATGTTTCACACGCGTTGCGCAAGACGACGAACCAGGCGGTCGCCCGCAAACTGCACGGCCGTGACGATCGCGATCAGCAACACGATGACCGTCACCATCACGGTCGTGTCGAAACGTTGGTAGCCATAGCGGATCGCCAGATCGCCGAGCCCGCCCGCGCCGACGGCGCCCGCCATCGCCGACGAGCCGATCATCGCGACGACCGTGATCGTGAATCCGCCCAGAATGCCCGGCAGTGCTTCCGGCAGCAGCACGTGCCAGATGATGTGGCGGCGCTGCGCGCCCATCGCTTGTGCTGCTTCGATGAGACCGCGATCCACCTCGCGCAGGCTCACTTCCGCGACGCGCGCAAAGAACGGAATCGCCGCGATGGAGAGCGGCACGATCGCAGCCCATACGCCGATCGTCGTGCCGACCAGCACGCGCGTGAGCGGCAACAGCGCGACGAGCAGGATGATGAAGGGCGTCGAGCGAAATGCATTGACGAGCGCGCCGAGTGTCGAATTCACGGCCCGCCGTTCGTAGATGCCGCCGCGCGTGGTCGTGACCAGCACCAGCGCGAGCGGAATGCCGACGATCAGCGCGACGAACGCCGAAATGCCGACCATCAGCACCGTGTCGCGAATCGCGCCCGTCAGCTCCGAAAGCCAGAGTTCAGACATAGCCGAGTACCTCCACGTGATCCGCGTGTCGCCGCGCACGCTCGATCAGTGCGGCGATGCGGCTCGCGAACGCGCCTGCCTCGCGCTCAGGCCCGGACAATTGCGCCGCCACCACGAGACGCCCCTGCGCATGACCCTGAATGCGATCGATGCCGCCGTGCACGAAGCTCACGCGGCCGCCGTCCACGGTCAACGCCGCGCTCAGCGCCGTGAGATCCGGATCGTGGCCGTTGGCGCCCGTGTAGCGCACGTCGAGCAGAACATCGGTGGCATCGCGCGGCAATGCATCATCGCTCGCGGGCTTGATGCGTGCGGCGAGATCGTCCGGAAGATCGTGCACCAGCGTGCGCAACAGCGCGCGCGTCGCATCGTGCTGCGGCGCGCCGAACACCCGCCACACTGCACCCGTTTCGACTACGGCGCCCTGTTCGATCACGGCGACGGTATCGCACACTTCGCGTATCACGGCCATCTCGTGCGTGATGAGGACGATCGTGAGACCGAGACGCCGGTTGATATCGCGCAGCAGCCCGAGAATGGACTGCGTCGTTTCCGGGTCGAGCGCGGAGGTCGCTTCGTCGCACAGCAGAATGTCGGGATCATGCACCAGCGCGCGTGCAATGCCGACACGCTGCTTCTGCCCGCCTGAAAGACTCGCCGGATACGCATTGCGCTTCGCCGACAAGCCGACGAGTTCGAGCAGGGCAGCGACTTTCTTCTCGATGGCTGCTTTGGGCACGCCCGCGATCCTGAGCGGCAACGCGATATTGTCGTACACCGTTTTCGCCGACAACAGATTGAAGTGCTGAAAAACCATGCCGATGCGCCGCCGCAACGCAACGAGCCCGCGCTCGTCGAGTTCGCCGACGCTCACGCCGTTCACGCGCACCGCGCCCGACGTCGGCTTTTCGAGTCCATTGACCAGACGTAGCAGCGTCGATTTACCGGCGCCGCTGCGGCCGATGATACCGAATATCCCGCCACGGCGAACATCCAGCCGCACGTTCGCCAATGCGATTGAATGCTCGCCATGTGCTTTGGAAAATACCTTGCCTGCATCGTCGAAGACGACGGCGGGCGCGGTGTCGTCCCGCGGCGCCGGCTTGATGGCAAGCGCCGGGGTCTCTTCGATGAAACCCGCTACGTCGAGCAGATGGGTCATATCGTCGGTTCCTTTTCAGGCGGCTGGTTCACGCGAGCGCATCGGGCACGCGCGTGCGGCCCGCAACGAACGTCGCATCACCACGCAACGGCGTACAGGTTGCCGAACGCCTTGTCGAGCGCTGCGCGCACGGCGGGCGAATGCTGATAGATCGAAATGAACTTGCGGATGCGGGGGTCGTTGGCGCTTTCCGGACGCACCACCCATTGAATCGCGAAGTTCTTGTTTTCGAGGCCATCGAAAAGCAATGCGCTATTCGGGTCGGTCGTGCCTGCGAGCTTGATGAAGCTCGGGTAGCCCTGCGCGAGGTCGACGTCGTCGAGCGAGCGCGCCAACTGTGACGCTTCGAGCGCAACGATCTTCAGGTGCTTCGGGTTATCGACGATATCCAGTGTGGTCGCGCGGTAGTCGACACCCGGCTTCAGCTTGATGAGTCCGGCGCGTTGCAGCAGCAACAGTCCGCGACCGCCGTTGACGGGGTCGTTCGCAATCGCAACCGTCGCACCATCCTTGAGATCTTCGAAGCGCTTGACCTTCTTCGAATACAAACCGATCTTCATGATCGTGCCAGGCGCGATCGGCACGAAGTCGTATCCGCCCTGCTTCTTCGCGTTTTCGAGGAAGGGAATGTGCTGGAAATAGTTGACGTCGATGTCCTTGTTGGCGAGTGCGGCGTTCGGCGTATTCCAGTCCGTGAATTCGATGATCTTGACGTCGAGGCCTTGCTGTTTGGCCTCCTGAGCCGCGATTTTCAACGCTTCGATTTGCGGGCTGGTTGCCGTGCCGATCTTTAGGGTCGACGTGTCGGCGGCAAAAGCGGGAGCGGCATTGAACGCGAACGCAACGAGGATGGCGTGGATTGCCGGCCTGTTCCGCGCAAAGAAGACACGCCTTAATGCGGACACAAATTGACTCATGCTCTACTCTCGACAATGGGATGTTCCGGTTCCGGGCGCGTGCGAATACGGGCGTGTTGGTTACGCCTCGATGGGATCGCAATGCTCGGGAAGACTGTCTGTCCGCCGACGCTGGGCGCCGCGTGCGGACGGCCGCCGCGCTGGATCAGCGGCGACAGCGGGAAATTGGACGGGTCATGGGATGAATCATCGCCTCTCTCCAAATGAGGTCAAACGATCATAGAGGGGCGCAGAAAAGCGGTCTACCAAGCGATTAGCAAATGGAAATCGCGAAACGCGATATGTGAGCGTCAGTCGACGGGGTTCTTTTTCAAGCTGAGTTCTCGATTTGACATTCAACCGTCATCGCCACCGCTGGACTACATTTAATTGAATGAGTAATCTGTGGGTGCAGGATGACGTTTGTTGGCTACGCCGACCTTGACCTTCGTCCCGGGGAGGACTCATGGAAGTGAGCACCGAAACGCTTGTCGACATGCTCGGAGAAGTCGAAGCAGAAGATCCCATCGACTACGCGGACCTGCCGTTTGGAGAGCAGGAACTCAAGCGCCTCATTGTCAGTTCGCTCGTTGAACGTCACCACAACGTGGAGACCGGCATGTCCGTCTCCGATATTCATGCGTTGTATCTGCTGAGCACCGCAAAGCTCGTCCTTGAAAACACCGTGCTCCATGCACGATTGCTGCTTCTTCAAGGGCATCAACTCGACATCGAGTCCCTGTTGGCGCCCTTCACCCTCAAAGGAAAGCGTAGCTAACTGACAGCACCCGGCCATGGGCGACATACCCCACACCCGGTAGGGTGCCCAGCCGTTTCCTTTTCCCATCAACGCTTATGGGCTGAAGTAGTGGCCCAATGAGCCGTCCGCGTTTCAGTCCAACTTGCGACTGCTGGCTGTCAGCATCCTGCGTGGGCATGCGCATTGCGCTACAGGAAGTCTACCCATCAGGAGCAAAATCATGACACCACTCGACCCCAACATGCAGTCACAGTCCCAGTCACAATCGGCGGACCAGGGTGCGGGTATTGTCGGTATTGGCGTCGGCGACGGCCCGGGGCCGGACGTGATGGCTGCATCCACACTCGATGGAACCAAGGTGGTAACGGCCGACGGCGAGCATGTCGGCAAAATTTCGGACATCATGCTCGACGTTCGTGACGGACGGATTGCGTATGCCGTGCTATCCGAAGGCGGCTTTCTCGGCATGGGAACGACGCTTCACGCCATTCCATGGAGCGCACTGACGCTGAACGTCGATGAAAAAGTCTTCCTCGTCAACCTGATGGCAGACGAAATCAAAAACGCGCCCGGATTTGACAAGGACCACTGGCCCTCGATGGCAGACCCGCAATGGGGTTCGTCCGTCCATCAATACTACCGGCAACAGCCTTACTGGGACGCCACGCGTGATGCGGTAGAGGGACGGCCCAGCAATCTGTAACTGTCTGGACAACCTCGATGAAGCATGGCCGTAACGCCCGCCGCTGGCAGCGGGCGCAATTCACGGTCAACCGATGAGCCTGCGATACGCGCTGAGATGCCGCAAGAGCCCCTGCTGGTCGCCGCGTATCTCACTGAGCCGGGCAAGGTTGAAATGCGCGTCGGCATGCGCGGGGTCGAGCTGGAGGCATCGCTCGTAGCCTTCCATCGCTTCCCCGTAGCGTTTCAGTTCCTCCAGAGCGACAGCGCGGTTGAAATGCAGCAGCGCATCGTCTGGAAAATGCGCTAGCGCGCGCTCGAACACGGACAGCGCTTCTTCGCAACGCGTTTCGGTCTCGCAAAGCAGCACACCGAGATTAGTGTAAGCGTGGTAGTGCGGTGCGTCGGCCAACTCAAGCACCTTGCGGTACGCCTGCTCCGCGCCGACCACGTCTGAACCGGCGAGTTGCTCTGCCAGGGCGAACCATTCCTCGGCCTGTTGCTCTCTGCTTCGCAGCGTGCGGGGCGCAGTGTCAAGAAACGCAACGTCGCCCCGAAGCGGTGCGACCTCGAAATCGAGCAGATGCTGCCCTGAGGTCGCGTCCCATTGGGATTGCCCCGTCTTGACCGCAATGGTGTCGCCGACGGCCGTGATACGAATGCCGGAAAGGGGGAGCTCTTCCGGAAGGTCGGCCTTCAGCTTGGCAAGCGCGCGCAAAATCTTGCGGGAGGTGATTTTCGCCGCTTGCAACTGAAATGCTGTGCGCAGAACGACGACGTCCTGGAACGTAAAGCGCAACTCGTTGCGCCGACCGCGAGAAGGCTCCACGAATCCGGCTGCGATTAGCCCGGAAAGCACACGTCGCGAAACGCCGAGCAACGATTGAAGGCTGCGCAGCGAGTAATCGTGTGATTGATTGCGGCTGCTCACTTTCGGGCTCGAACCTTTGCCGGCGGCGCTTCTTTGACTTCGGGCGTCGATGCGGCTCGCCTGGCGGGCCGACGGGGTTTGCTCGCAAGCACCGCGACATCAACAGGCGCAGCTTTCTTTGACGCAGGCGTCTTCGCTGGCCCGGTTCTCTTCGTCTTGTTGGCGCTGAGGCTCGCGCGAAGCGCCTCCATCAGGTCGATTACCTGACCGCCCGAGTCCTCGGCAGACGCTTCTGGCGACACGATCTGCTTACCGGCAATCTTCCGGTCTATGGCTTCCAGAATCCGCTTCTTTTCCTCGTCTTCGTATGCCGACGGGTCATAGGCATCCTCTGAAACCTGATCAATTATCTGCAGCGCGAGTTGCAACTCGGTATCGGTCACGGCTATCTGCTCGATGTGCAAGTCGGCCAGTCCGCGCACTTCATCTGCGAACAACAACTGCTGGAAAACCATGCCTTCATCGGCCGGCCGTATCTGAACGATACGGGTCTTGCCCTTGGACGACCATTTGGCCAATGCGCAGCGTTCACTTTCTCGCATGGCTTGCTGCAGAAGGCAGTATGGTTTGCCGCCGCGTTTGTCGGGAGCGATGAAGTAGGCCTTGTCGTAATAGAGTGGGTCGACTGATTTTTCCGGGACAAAAGAGACAATTTCTACAACGTGCGTCGCACCTTCTTCCAGGGCTTTGAGCTCTTCCGGTGCGAAGACGACGAATTGGCCCTTCTCGAATTCGTATCCCTTCTTCATGTCTACCCGCGCCACGACTTCGCCCGTGGCCTCGGAAATGTACTGTTGCTTCACGCGACCGCCCTCTGGCGTCAGCAGATGGAAGCCGACTCCAGAGGCAGTTTCGGTCGCCGAATACAGCTTCACCGGAATGGAGACCAGCCCGAAGGAAAGCGTGAGAGATGCGATTGAACGCGCTGTCATGACATTCTCCTGGTGGCCACCGGATGCGGTCGAACGGCGGGTACGAAGATCCGGCTCGTCGACCCGGGCGGCTGGGCGCGGCCTTGACTGGACGCCGTGCCGCACCCGTTCGTCGAGCAGTTGAGCACTTGACGTGCCTATTCTACGACCAACCTGCATATCGCCCCTTCAATGGCGCGGAACCGCATGAGGCGAGGTCCGCCGGATAGAGGTCTTGCGGACTCCGGCATACTGGCGAATAGCCCGGACAGCCTCGACAGTCTTTGCGTATCGAGCCCGATTTCGACCCCACACCACCTTCCGATGCGATATGCCTCCTACTCGCGGCGCGCGACAGCGCTGACGATCGATTCAATCTGGTGGACTGCCATCGTGCTGCTCGTCCCGCTCGGACCCTCGACAGAGGACATCCTGCTGGCACCCGAGTCCTACGTTGCGACCATCCTTTTCTGGCTAGCCATCGGCCAATGCCTTCCCATCCTGTTGACGGGCGTCATGTGGGCTGTATGGGGCACGTCACCCGGCAAACGCGCGTTGCGTCTTCGGATCGTGGATGCCGATACCGGACGCGCGATGACCGTGCGACAAGCGGGTCTGCGCACACTCGGATATCTCCTGACCTTCGCGACTTGCGGTGCCGGATTCCTGTGGGTGCTGTTTAACGACCGGAAGCAGACGTTACATGACCGGATAGCCAATACGACTGTGGTCGAGGATGAAATTCGCGAGCACGTCGGGACTTGAGCCACCCGGAAGACGCGGCGCGATATTGCAGATGCGGGAGGCTTTTGCGTTGTCGCGCCGACGCTCTCAGAGCACAACTAGGTGGATCTACGTCCTGAAGTCGATTTCCCTTGCCGGGATAGGTAGTCGTTTTGCATCCGTTGCGCTATGCACGCCGTATACGAGGTCAGAACGATGCCCGCGACAAGGCCCCCAACGGCGTTCCCATGGCGCGGCCAGGCGGCGTTCAGTCACCTCCGGCATACGACGGGCATCGAAAGCGAAACGTATCGAGCGCTTGCACTTCGCCGCTATGCAAGCATCCTGTTCAGCGGCACATTGAATCCAGCGACACGGAAATGTGCGCTGGCACGCCCAGGAGTCATGCTATGAAACACGCAACGTGGAAAGTTCAGTTGGCGCAAGCTTTTGTCGCCGCGCTTTACGGATGCGCGGCAACGTTCGCGTACGCCGGAGGGAACGGCAACGGCGGAAACGGTAGCGGCGGTGCTCACGGTGCGGCGACGGCAGGGATGACGTATCACAGTGAGCCCGTGTCCAGCCCGTGGAACCGGATACCCGGCGATATGTCCCGAAAGGCAACCGGGAACACAACGGATATGCCCGGCATGACACCCGTTGAAGGTGTTGATAATGTAAAGACCAGTCAGTAGTTGCAGTAGCGTCCGAGGCTGGCAGCGCATGCCCCGATCGAGCGAAACTGATTGTCCGGTCCACTCTCCCCGCAACAAGGGATGCCGTTTGTGTGGCGTGTGCGGTTCGAGGGCTACCGTCCAGAGACGACAGCCGCCAGTTAAAACTTCACACGCAATCCGGCACGCGGGTTAGTCGATCAGCGCAAGTTCCTCTGTCACCGCGAGGAAGCGAGCTATATCGCGAGCGGTATGGCAATGCAGCGGCGAGACGCGCACAGCGCCCTCCAGGCCGAACGACTTCAACATGCGCCCGGAGTAAAGGCTCGTGCCGATCCGCTCGTACACGATCACACCGCGCTTTTCGTATTCACGCACGGCGGCGGCGGGATCGAGACGGTCAAATCCGATGCCGGCAATCAGATCGCGCTTCGTCAGGTCGTCGTGATCCCAGAATACGCGCACGCCCTTCATCGCTCGCAACCCGCATTGCCCGTCCGTGCCATCGAGCAACGCCGCAAGCAGCGCGCGTTCGTGGCTCTCGATGCGCTGCATCCCTTGCACGAATAGTTCTCGACGGTCTTCCGCATCGCTGGATTGCCCGCCGATCCATGCGACGTAATCGACGATCGCGCTGACCACCGCAAACTGCGCAGGCGCGGGACTGCCGAGTTCCCATACGCCCTTCTGCTTCGCTTCGAGACGATGATGCGGCAGTTCCGCCAGCCGCCCGGACAACCACGCGATGCCCGAACCTCTGCATCCAAAGAACTTGTACGGCGCGACGTTGATGCCGTCGACGGGCGTTTTCTGCAGGTCAATTACCGCATGCGGCGCGTGCTGCACGGCATCGACGATAATGAAAAGATCCGGCCGCTTTGCGCGCGCACGCTCCACGATGGCAGCGATATCGAGCTTCGCGCCCGAAATGTTCGACGCGTACATCACGCTCAGGAGTACCGTGTCTGCGTCGATCAGCGACACGATCGCATCGACATCCACGCCCCCTGTTTCCGGATCGCTCGGCGCGATGCGCAGCGCTTTTCCGGTGCGTTCGCAATACAGCTTCATGGCATCGAACGACGACGGATGTTCGAGTATCGTCGTGACGGCATTCGTGCCGGGCACGTTCTCCATCACGGCGCGCACCATCTCGAACATCGCGGCCGACGCTGTCAGAGACGGATAGATACTGCCACCTCGCGCATTGAAGATGCGCCGGATATCCTCTTCGCCGCGCGCCTGAACGTCTTGCAGGTAACGCGCGCGCTCGTGGATGCGCTCCGGACAATCCGGCAGCGCGTCGACGCTTGCAAACGCCTCCAGCGCCGCCTTGAGCCGGAACGAACCGCCCGCGTTGTCGAAGAAGAGCCGCTCGCGCCCGTCCATGTCGTGATCGACGAAATGGAACCGGCTCTTGATCTCCTGCATGAGGGACTCGGGAAAGAACTGCCCCTGGTTGCTGCTCATCTGAAATGCTCCTCGATAGGGTGCTTTTACCTGCGTTCAGGCGTCGAGCGACGCGAGATACGCCTTGCCTTTTTCCGCGTCGTACTGTCCTTCCCACTTCGCGATGACGAGCGGCGCCAGCGCGTTGCCCACGACATTCAACGCAGTGCGTCCCATGTCCATGATCCGGTCCACGCCCGCGATGAACGCGAGCCCTTCGAGCGGCAAGCCGGCGCTGGCGAGTGTCGTCAGCAGGATCACGAACATGAAGCCCGGCACACCAGCAGCGCCTTTCGACGTCACCACCATCGTCAGGATCAGGACGATCTGTTCCTGCAAGCCGAGATGCACGCCGTACAGTTGCGCGACGAACAACGTTCCAATGCCCAGATAGATGGATGCGCCATCGAGGTTAAAGGTGTAGCCCGTCGGTACGACGAAGGTGGTAATGCTCTTGGGCACGCCGAAGTCTTCCATCTTCTTCATCAACTGCGGCAGCACAGTGGCCGAACTGCACGTCGAAAAGGCAATGATCAGTTCATCCTTGATGACCTTGAGCAGCGTGAAGATATTGAAGCCGAACAGGCGCGCGGTGACGCCGAGCACGAAGACCGCGAACAGAATGATCGCGAGATACGTCACCGCGACCAGCTTGACCAGCGGCAGCAGCGATCCGAAACCGAAGTTCGCGACGGTCACCGCGATCAGCGCGCACACGCCGAACGGCGCGTAGCGCATCACCATGCCCGTGACCTTGAACATCGCGTCGCCGATGCCCTTCAGCGTGGCGAGCACGGGCTTTCTGTACTCCGCCGGCACGGACTGCAAGCCGAGCCCGAACAGCACCGAGAAGAAGATGACAGGCAACAGATCGCCTCGCCCCATCGACGCGACGACATTGTCGGGGATGATATTCAGCAGCAAGGACATGAAGCCGTGATGGCCTTGCGTCTGCGTGGCTTGCTGGAGATGCGAGATGTCCGTGTGGCCGAGTTGCGACATGTCGGTGCCGACGCCCGGCTGCAACACATTGCCGAGCACGAGCCCCAGCACGATGGCGATCGTCGTGACGACCTCGAAATACACCAGCGTCTTCAGGCCGATGCGCCCAAGCGAGCGTCCATCTCCCACACCTGCAATGCCGGCCACCATACTGGTGAATACGATGGGCACGACGACCATCTTGATGAGCCGGATGAAAATGTCGCCGGCAGGCTGCAGAAAGCCTGTCACAACCGAATCACACATTTGAGGAAAGCGGTTCAGCACGACGCCGACTGCAATGCCGACGACGAGGCCGATCAGTATTTGCCAAGCCAGGCCGATGCGCGGCTTGCGCTCGATGAGTTCGGCAGGCGGTGTTTCGATCACGGATTCCATGCGTTCTCCAGACGGACCGATTGATATGGATTGACGCGGGAGGCGGCGTGCCTTCTTTCGAGCGCGCTCGGTCGAGCCCGTCCCGCATGCGCTGTGTTTCAGCTCGATGTCGAAACCATAAGCATCCAGAATAAACAAAAAAAGCGATTTTTTTCTATGCGAACATATCGCTTTTATTCATTTAATGGCAACGCGATGCTGACCTTCAAGCAGATGGAAGCGCTGTACTGGATCGTGCAACTGGGATCGTTCGAGGCTGCGGCGACGCGTCTGAATACGACCCAGTCGGCGGTTTCCAAACGTGTGCAGGAGCTTGAGCGTGCTTTCGATCTCGTGGTGTTCGACCGCGCCCATCGCAGCGCGCGCCTGACCAAAAAGGGGGCTGAGTTTTTCGAGTACGCGAAGGAGTTGCTGGAGCGCCGCGATCAGATCGTCGAGCGCGTCAGTTCGAAAGAGGCGCTCGTGAGACAGATACGCATCGGCGTCACGGAACTCACGGCGCTGACATGGCTGCCCCGCCTCGTCTCAGCGATACAGGCGGAATATCCGAAAGTGAAGGTGGAAGCGGAAGTTGAACTGAATGCGACGTTGCGTGAGCGGCTCGCCAGCGACACCATCGATGTGATCATCGTGCCGCAGACCCAGAGCACGGAACCGTATGCGACCACGGCCGTTGGCCAGGTCGACAACGCGTGGATGTGTGCCGCGAGCCTCGCGCCGCGCAAGACGGCAATCCCGATCACGGAGATCGCGAAGTATCCTCTGATCCTGCAAGGCGGGTTGTCCGGCACCGGCTATGTGTATAGCCGCTTTTTGCAGGACCACGGCGTCAGCCTTCAAAAAGTGCTGGCGAGCAATAGCCTCATCGCACAAATCGGTCTGACGTTGTCGGGGCTCGGCGTCAGCTATCTGCCTAAAGCCTGCCTGCGACATATGCTGGAGCGGCGTGCGCTCGTGATCGTGCCGACAAGGCCCGCGCTGCCGCCCGTGAAATACATCGCGATGCATCGGGCAGACCAGTCGCATTCGTTGAGCGCGGCCATCGCGAGGCTGGCCGCGCAATCGTGCGATTTCAGTTCGAATCTGCTCGACCCAGGGATGCCGCAACCGGACCCTGCGCAATAGCGATCGCGTGAGATCAGGTGGTGTCTATTTGGCCCTTGGACTCGCCCGCGTCGATTCGCGCGCAAGCGTCGCGCGACCGTCGGCGCCATCCCGGGTTTTTTCTGGGTTCCCGCACCGATGCTGGGTGTCCTGACAACGCGTTCAGGCATCACACAGTACTGCATGCGGTGTCGTGACCGACGATGAATCGCGCGTACGCTCCAGCTATGCGTGTTGCTTTCTATCGCACCTACGTCGATGCCGATGGGCATCGCCATGTGCATGGGGCGAATCTGCGTGTGCCCGCGAAGGTACGTCATCGCACTGGTGGAATCCCGCCAATCGCGTGTTGCGAGGACGTGGCACTGGCCGACATGTGGATTGCAACGGAAACTGAAACCAGCCCGTGCCTGTCGGCGGCTGAAGCGCCGGCGCGATGCGCGTTCGCCACTTCGTGGCGCCCCGCCTGAACCGCGTGTGCACGCGGTCGAGCGACAGTCTTAGCGCGGCCGACGATGCGATTCGGCCATGATTTCGCACACTTCCAGATGGGTACGCCACGCGTCAGCGAAAAATTCGCGTACACGGGCAAGGAAACCGCCTTTCGTAGCCGTCGAGGTAGCAGTAGCGTAGCTCATTGCAAACTCCATTCAGGGGTTATTGCCTAGGTATTAACCCTATAGTACACCCTCTATGGTGCATTGCAAAATAAAAATCGCACGCGTTCTGGCACCTTTTTCAGCGATGTTGTGATGGGCGGAAACGCGGGAACCCGGATACCGCGCCGATAGCATTGCTGAATCGAAGCGCGTCAACCCTGGCCGCGCGCTTCTTCATCGATGACCGAACGATGCCGCGTTTCCGGCATCAGCCAATACGTGACGAGCGAAACCGCGGCGCACGCGCTCACGTAGTAGAAGAACCAAGACTCGTGGCCCGCATGCTTGAACTTAAGCGCGAGATATTCGGTCGTGCCGCCCATCACCGACGACACCACCGCAAACGGCAGGCCGACGCCGAGCGCGCGCAGCTTCGCCGGGAACAGTTCCGACTTCACGAGCCAATGGATCGACGAGAAGCCGCTCAGGATGGCGAGCGCCGCGAGGTTCAGCGCGAAGGCGGCCCACACGCTGTGCGTGCTGCCGAGCGCGTGCATCAGCGGCACCGTGCAGAACGTGCCGCCGATGCCGAAGATCAGCATGACGGGCCGCCGCCCGACCACATCCGACAGCAGTCCGTAGAGCGGCTGGAAGCACATGTAGATCACGAGCGCGACGGTCGCGATCAGCGTCGCGGTATCGCGGCTGAAGCCCGTCGTGTTGACCATGTACTTCTGCAGATAGATCGTGAACGTATAGAACGCAACCGTGCCGCCGATGCTGATGCCGATCGTCCATAGCGTTTGCATGCGATGCCGGACGAGCAGCGCAAGCAGGCTGCCGCGCTCCGACTCGCGTGACGCCTGGCCGGCGGCGAGCGTATCGGCGCGCTCGAACGCGTCCGTCTCCGCGATGCCGCGCCTCAGATACAGCGCGAACACGGCGAGCGCGCCGCCGATCGCGAACGGTATGCGCCAGCCCCATTCTTCGAGCTGCGTCGGCGTCAGCGCGAAGCGCTGCAACACGAGCATCAGCGCGAGTGCAACGAGCTGTCCCATCACCACCGTCACCTGCACGAAGCCGACGAAGAAGCCGCGCCGTCCCGTCGGCGCCATTTCGCTCAGGTACGTGGCGCTCGTGCCCGCCTCGCCGCCCATGCTGAAGCCTTGCAGCAGACGCGCGCAGACGAGCACTGCTGGCGCCGCGACGCCGATCGTCGCGTAAGTCGGCGTGAGCGCGATGATCAGCGAGCCGACGCTCATCATCGCCACCGACAAGCTCAACGCGACGCGCCGTCCGTGGCGATCCGCGAGCGCGCCGATCGCCCAGCTGCCGAGCGGTCTCACCACATAACCGATCGCGGCGACGGCAGCCGCGTTCAGCAGTTGCGCCGTCTGATTGCCGCCGGGGAAAAAGGCCTTGCTGAAATAGATCGAGAAGATCGAATACGCGAGAAAGTCATACCACTCGATCACATTGCCCGCGCTGCCGCCGATGATCGAGCGCAACCGCTCGCGCCGCGCGGCGGGGGAAGCCTGAAGCGTCAGATCATGCGGCGTTGCGGCCATCCTGTGTCTCCTTGCGGCTATCGGGCCGCTTCGCTTTGTGCTTGCTGCGGTGCTGCTCGCGTAGTGCCTGCGGTACTGCGTGCGCCCTGGCGCTAGCCTCGCGTCGAGAGCAGGCGCACGAGTTCTGCCGCGTCCGTCTTGCTCTCGGCGTGCATGATCCACTCGACGATGCGTTCGATCTGCTCACTGTCGACACGATGCCCGGCAAGCTTCGTCATCTTGTCGATGATTTCCGCTTCGCTCGCGAATGCATGCTCGCTGCCGCGTTGCGACTCGACAGTTTCTTCGAGCCGCGTGCCGTCGCGCAGCATCGCCTCGACGCGCACGGTGTGACGCGCGCCGCGGCCGCGTGCGGTGATGGCCGGGTCTTCGAGCACCTGCACGCGGTTCGCCAGCGCCATGCGCTGCGGGTCCGCCACCTTCGCTTCGCTGAACTGGTCGACGAACACATCGCCTTCGAGCAACAGCGTCGCGACGCAGTACGGCAGGTTGAGTTGCGCGGACGTCAGGCCCTGCGGCACATACGGCCAGCCGACATGATCGACCGTCACGCGCGAGCCGTGCACGACGATGCACTCGACGTCGTCCGCGCCGAACGGATGGCGCGCCTGCATGGCGCGGATCGCGTCGAGCGTCGTGTGGTTGCTGCCGACGCACGAGTAGAACTTCAGCGCAATGTTCATCGTCTCGAAGCGCTCGCCGAGTCCGTCGATCAGTTGCGTCAGGTCGTAGCGGTCTGTCGAGCGCGAGAACGTGCTGCAAAAACCGCCGTACGTGTTCTCGAACACATCGACGATGCCGGTGAAGCCGTTCTGCGCCAGCAGCGCGCCGTACAGCCCGCTTTGCGCGGCGCGCCCGGCATGCATGCGCTTGACCATCGCGCCGAATTGCGCGGCCATCAGGCCCGCCGACTGCGTGCCACCGATACCGAGCGCATGCACAGTCTGCGCGGTGTCGAGGCGCAGCGCCGCCGCCGCGCCCGCCGCCGCGGAAAACACGCCGACCGTCGCGCCCGAATGCCAGCCCTGCGCAATATGTTCAGGGCCCATGCACATGCCGACGCGCGGCCCCACTTCATAACCGGCCACACAGGCGCGCAGAAAATCGCGGCCGCTCATGCGCGCATCGGCGGGCAGCGTCTCGGCGACGGCGAGCACGGCGGGCAACGTGACGGCACCGACATGCAGCACGCCTGCGCGATGCACGTCGTCGAGTTCGAAGCTCTGGATCAGCGTGCCGTTCACGAGCGCGGCGTGCGGCGCGGACAGCTTCATCGGCGTGCCCCATACGGTGCACCCCGGGGTCGTGTCGACGCGCGCGAGCGTTTCGGCGAGGATGCGGCTCCATTCGAGCGCCGAGCCGAACAACGCGCAGCCGATGGAGTCGAGCAGCAACAACTTGATGCGCGCGATCACTTCGTGAGGAATCGCGTCGTAACGCAATTGCGCGACGAATGCCGCTACGCCGCCGGTGTAGGGGTTTGTGCCGATGTCGTGGTGCTGGTTCATCGCGTGTCGGGCGCACTGGCGCGAAGTGGAAATTTGATGACCAGTATCCGCACGCGACGGGCGTTTGTGAATTGCACGCGGTGTGATTATTATTGCGTCACACGCAAGAGTGGGCAGTCCGCGAAATCGCCTGTACATGAGGGCTCATGAACCGCTTTCCCGGCGTCGATCTCGACGCGCTTCGCGCTTTTGTTGCCGTTGCATCGCACGCGTCGTTCAACGATGCCGCCATCGAACTGAGCCTGTCCGCGTCCGCTTTGACACGCCGTATCAAGCGGCTCGAAGAAGCACTCGACCTGATGCTGTTCGAGCGCACGACGCGCACGGTCGCGCTCACCGCGTCGGGCGAATTGCTGCTGCCGCGCGCGCAAAGTGTGCTGCGCGAACTCGATGCGTCGCTGCAGCTCGTCACGCAAGCGACGCGCATCCGCACGGGTCAGTTGACCATCGCGTGCATTCCCACCGTTGCGAAGTTTTTGTTGCCGAAGATCGTCGGCAGCTATCACCGGCGGCGGCCCGAGGTGCGGCTGCGACTGCTCGAAACCGATCTTGCGACGGTCGCGCGGCGTGTCGCCGACGGCGACGCGGAGTTCGGCATCGCGTTTCTCGTCAACGAAACGCCGGAGCTCGCCATCGACGAACTGCTGGTGGACCCGTACGTGCTCGCCTGCCCCGCCGATCATCCGCTCGCGAAGAGCGAGCATGTTGCGTGGCGCGAGCTGCGCCCGTGGCCGCTGATCGTGTCGGGCACGACGAGCGGCAACCGGCGCATGCTCGATGCCGCGTTGCGCGACATCGACTGGCGTCCGGACCGGCTGATCGAAATTGAACATCTGACGACGTCGCTCGGACTCGTCGAAGCGGGGCTCGGTATCTCGATCATTCCGCGCTGCGCGGCGCCGCGCGACACGCAATCGCGAATCGCCATTCGTCCGCTTGTCGAGCCGACGGTTGCGCGCACAATCGGTTTGATCCGGCGACGCGATGCAGTGCTGTCGGCAGTCGCGCGGGACTTTCGTCTCGCGCTGCGCAGAATGGCGCCGCTCGATCCTTCGATGATGCAGCCGGAGTGATGAAAGACAGGTGTGTGCCGTACCGACGTTATTTACTCAATTTGCGGTACAGATGGTTGGCACGTGACAGGTGCGCGTGCATGGCTTCGGCAGCCGCATCGCCGTCATGCGTCGCAATGGCGTCGACGATGCGCTGATGCTCCGCCAAGGTCAGTTCTTCCGCGCCGGGCGCACGCACGAGCGGCCGGTAGTATTCGCCCGCCCAGCGGAACAGCGACTCGACGATCGACGGGAAAATCGGATTGCCGCTGATCCTCGCGATCTCACGGTGAAACGCCATGTCGCGCTCGATGAACTCTTCGAGATTGACCATCGAAGCCCGATGTTGCGCGACGCTCAATTGCAGTCGCGCCACGTCCTCTTCGGTCGCGCGCTCGGCGGCCATGCGCGCCGTGCCCGTTTCGAGAAAGAGGCGCGCGTGCTTGAGATGCTCGAGCATCTCCGGGTCAGTGCGCAGCAAATGCATCGCGCCGCTTGCGATCTGGCCGATCAGCCGGTCGGCCGTCGGCACGACGACGCGCGCGCGCTCGCCATGTACGATCTCGACGATGCCCGAGCGTTCGAGCGTCTGCAGCGCCTCGCGCACGGCAGGCCGCCCGACGCCATAGATTTCCATCAGTTCCCGCTCTGACGGCAGCTGCGCGCCGGGCGCGATTTCGCCCGAGCGGATACGCTCCATCAGACGGTCCACCACTTCCTGGTACAGCTTCCGACGCGGGATGATCTCGCCCATTACATTTCAGCGACAAGCTTCTGGTGTAATGACAATACCATACACCGATCGATTCTTGCGAGGAACCGCTCGCTGTATCAACTCACCGCAATGTGCTCACTCCACGTCGCGGCCCTCTTTGACCAATCCGAAGAACGACGCGCCGCCGATCTGCCCGCCCTTCAGCACGATCTCCAGCCCATCGCGCTGCGCCGACTTCGACCACGCGCGGCACAACGGCGCGCCCGGCGCGAGACCCGCTGCAACACTCAGCGCATCGATACCCAGCGTGCTCGCGACTTCGCCTGAACTGTCGCCGCCCGCGACGACCACACGCGACAGCGGCACGCGCTCCAGCAAGCATCGCATCACTTCCGCCAGCGCGCCGCCGACGTTGCGCGCGGCTTGCTGACGCGTCAGGCCCGCATCGCGTGCGATCGCGTCGAAGCCGATCACGTCGGGATCGTCGGGACCTTCCGCACTGTGCACGATGCTGCTCACGCCGCGGCGAAGCGCATCGGCAGCGGCGCCGACCGCGCGCTCGATCTCCGCGCCGCCCGATTGCGAACCGAGCGCGCGGCGCAGATCGAGCCGTTCGACATGAAACCCATGCGCCCGCGCCCATGCGATCTGCGCCGCCGTGACGGGCGAGCAGCTGCCGCTCACGGCGGCGATCGTCTCGACAGGTCGGGCGACAGGCAGCGAAGGCGTCGCGGGCAACCAGCCGCGCGAGCGCCAGTATGCGGCCAGCGCGTATTGCAGCCCGGACGACGACGCGCTGAACACGCCCTCGCCGCGCCGTTCCCACACGAGGCGCCCCGCTTCGATGAGCGTTTCTTCATCGAGTACGTCGATCAGTACAACGGGTTTGTCGTCCGCACTGAGCGCATCGGCGCGCGCCGTGCCCGAGCCGTCGCGCAATTGCAGCATGTCGATCAGCTCAATCCGACGCGACGTCTGCCGCCCCAGATGCACGCGCAGATCCGCTTCGTCCATTGGCGTAACGGGATGACGCGACATCGTCGGATGACGGTCGAGCCGATAGCCCGTACCGTTCACGGCGGCAAACAGATTGCCGAACATCTGATAACGCTTCAGCCGCGGCGCGCCGATCACCATCGGCGACCAGCGCGCGCGCGTCACGTTCACGCCGATGTCGATGGCCGCTCCGATCGAACCGACGTCCGGCGACGAGTCGAACGTCGAGCACACCTTGTATTGCAGGATAGGCGCGCCGAACGCCGCGAGACTCGCGAACGCGGCTGGCAACTCGTCGCGCATCCATGCAGGATCACGCCCGCGGGACGAACCCGCCAGCCCGACGCAACGGATCTCGGGAAAGCGCGCGAGCAGGTCGGGCGTCGGCGTGTCGAGACACAGCACCGTCGGCACGCCCGCTGCCGTCATCGCCTCCATCGCATCCGTCGAGCCGGTAAAGTCGTCACCGTAATAGGCGAGCAGCGGCCCCGCCGGAAATGCCGTTTGCGCGGAATCGTGCATACGCGTGCTCACTTCCAGAAACCAAGCGCCGCGCGCAGCGCCGGATTGCGCTCCGCGTGCTTCTCCAGCGGCACACCCTCGATGGCCGCAACCCATGCTTCGCGCAGCGCTTCGACACCTGCCGCGACGCCCTGCGGATGGCCGAAGATGCCGCCGCCCGCCGTGTGGATCAGATCGGCGCGGCCGAGCGCGGCATACGTATCGGCGGCCTGCAAGCCCGTCTGCCCCGAACTGAAGACGGGCATCGCCGTCATCGGCGCGTCGGGCATGACGGGCGCGAGCACCGCGCGCGCCGCCGCGATGACGCTTTCATCGGACTCGCTGAACTTGTTGCGCAAGCCGTTCACGTGCAGATGATCCGCGCCCGCGAGCCGCCAGATCATCTGCCACGGCGCGTAATCCCAGCCGAGTTCAGGACTGCGCGACATATAACCCCAGCCTGCACGATGCGCATGAATGGGCACTTGCGCGTGCTTGCGCAATTCGTGCAGGCCGACCAGTCCAATTGAATTGAGCACCGCCATCACGCAGGTTCCGCCTTGCGCCAGCACGAGATCGTGACGCCGGCGCATCTGGTCGAGATCGCCCGTCACGTTGAACGCGACCATCGCTTTCTTGCCGGTGCGATCGGCGTGTTCGTTGACCACGCGCATCACCGCCTTCACGCGTTCGTCGAACGGGCAATGCGAACCGTCGGCTTGCAGTTCGTCGTCCTTGATGAAGTCAATGCCGCCTTCCACCAGCTCGCGCACCTGCTGCGCGGTCTCCTCCGGCGACAGCCCGACGCTCGGCTTGATGATCGTGCCGATCAGCGGACCATGCGTGACGCCGCTCAGCTTGCGCGTGCCGTCGATACCGAACGCCGGGCCAGGATACGCCGCCGCGAACGACGCCGGCAGCTTCAGGCCCGTGAGCCGCAAGCCCGACACCTGGCGCAGTTCGAACAGATTGCCCGCGATGGTCGACATCAGATTCGGCAGCGACGCACCGAAGTTCTCGATCGGCCACGACAGTTCGAGCGTGCAGCGCGTGTACACCTCCGATTTCATGCCGCCCGGCAGGCTCGGCGTGTCGACGGTTTCGAGCATCTCCAGTCGCTCGACACGCGCGCCGGAACGCGCCTTGAGTTCGGGCGTCTCGCCGGGCAGCGCGACGAAGGTGCCGCTCGACTGTTCGCCGGCGATGACATCGGCGGCATGGCGCGGATCGTCGCCCGTTTCGAGCCAGTAAGTAGCGTGAATGCGTTCGCTCACGATGCAGTCCTGTTGGAAGTCAAAAGAAGACAGCGCTCAACGCGGATCACGTAATGCGGCGGATGCTGTCCGCAATCTCCGCACGATCGAACACGCCCTTCCAGTCGTCGCGCATCAGGCGCGGCTTGCCGAACTCGATTGCCTTGTTGCACGCATCGGAGAACGCGCCCGGGATCTCGTTGAAAATCACCGCGCTCAGAATGTTCATGTGGCCGAGCAGGAAATCGCGCGCGGCCTGTTCGGGCACGCCGCGTTTCACTGTTTCGTCCATCGCTTCGCGCATCACGTAAAGCAGCGTCGCGCAGATCGTCTCGGACAGGCCCGGTTCCAGCAGCGCCATCTGGTCGACGGTCAGACGGTATGAACGCAGGATCGGCTGATAGATTGTCTTCGCGACGTCTTCGCCGAGATCGAACGCGGACTCGGGGCCCTGCATCAGCGCGCTCGTGATCGACTGCTTCGCATACGCGCCGCCGAAGAAATCGCGGCGCGCTTTCGGATCGTCATCGTTGTTGAAGATGATGGGATGACACGGATGCGCGACGAAGTAAGTCAGATCGGGCCTGTCAGGCAGATGGCCGGCGAACGGCGCGGCGGCATCGAGCGTCATCACCATCGTGCCCGCGGGCAGCTTCGGTGCAATCTCGTGGCTGAGCTTGCCGATCAGCGTATCGGGCACGGCGAGGATCACGACCTGCGCGCCGTCGAGCGCGGCATCGACGGATACGCAATCCACGTTCAGTTCATCCTTCAGGCGCTTGCGGCCCGCTTCGCTCACTTCGATGTGCGCGACGCGATAGTCCGACTTCAGCAGGTTGCTCGAAAGACGGAAGCCCATCTTTCCGCCAGCGCCGAACAGTGCAATTTTCTCTTTCATCGTCCTCTCTCCTTGCAGGGGTACGTCATGTTCATGAATATCGGTTGATCAGCCCGCGCGCGGGTCGAGCGCGACGGCTGCGTGTTCGTCCTGCGAGCGCGGGCGGCGCTCGCCGCAGAACGCGAATGCAAGCACGGCGCTCATCAGCATGAAGACGCCGACCACGAACATCGGCGCGTGATACGAGCCCGTCGCGTCCTTCAGCGCGCCTGTCACGTACGGCGCGACGAAGCCCGCCAGATTGCCGACCGTGTTGATCAGCGCGATGCCCGCGGCGGCTGCCGCACCCGACAGAAAGCGCGCGGGCAATGCCCAGAAGTTCGGCAGCGCCGAGAAGATCGCGCAGGCCGTGATCGTGATGACGGCGATGGCCGTCGACGGCGACTTCATGTAAAGGGCGAGCGGAATGCTGAGCGCGCCGACCAGCGCCGGAATGCCGATGTGCCATGCGCGCACGCCGTGCTTCGTCGCGTTGCGGCTCCAGAGGAACAGCACGATCGCGGCAGGCAGATAGGGAATCGCTGTGATCAGCCCTTTCTGGAACACGTTGAACTGCGAGCCGAACTGCGTCTGGAAGCCGCCGATGATGGTCGGCAGGAAAAACGCGAGCGCATAGAGACCGTAGATCAGGCCGAAGTACATCAGCGAGAACAACCAGACGCGGCCGCTCGTCAATGCGGCGCCTGCGCGATGGCGATGCTGCGACGAACCGGCTGCGCGCTGGCGCTGCTCGGCTTCGAGTTCCGCGGTGAGCCACGCCTGCTCGTCGGCAGTGAGCCAGCGCGCCTGCGACGGCCGGTCGCTCAGATAGAACCACGCGACGATGCCGACGACGATCGCAGGAATCGCGACGCCGAGGAACATCACGCGCCAGCCGGCCAGGCCGAACAGTCCATGCGCTTCGATCAGCAGCGCGGCAAACGGCGCGCCGATCACGATCGTCAGCGGCTGCGCGAGATAGAACAGCGCGAGGATATGGCTGCGATGGCGCTGCGGCACCCACATGCTCAGGAACAGGATCGCACCGGGAAAGAAGCCCGCTTCCGCCACACCCAGCAGAAAGCGCAACCCATACAGCCCCGGCACGCTGCTCACCCACGTGAAGAGCAACGCGACGATGCCCCACGTCACCATGATTCGCGCGAGCCAGCGGCGCGCACCAAACTTGTGCAACGCGAGGTTGCTCGGCACTTCGAGAAAGATGTAGCCGATGAAAAACACGCCCGCCGCGAAACCGAACTGGGCGGCGTCCAGCCCCAGATCCTTCGTCATGCCGTTCGGTCCAGCGAACGAGATCGCCGTGCGATCGAGGAAGTTGATGAAGAACATCAGCGCGACGAACGGCACGAGGCGCAGCGAAACCTTGCGGATGGTCGAGCGCTCAAGTTGGCTCGGGCTTGCCTGTTCGGCGTGCGGGGCAGTTTGCATTGCGTCTCCTCCGATGGGTCTCGTGGCTCTGCGCTATTGCACAGATCACTCATGTTGTGTGCTGGTGTGATGAGTAGACCATCTAGATTAAAAAAGCGGCACTGGGTTTACTACCAACACCTTTCAGCAGTTCATTGGCGCGTCGTGCGCCTTCGTTATGGGCGCGCGGCGGCGTCGTTCGTGATTTGCGTGCGGGCGCGTGCAGGGGAACGCAATTGGGTTCCGGAAAATGAACCAACTAGCATCTACTTTGGCCGGATTCCCGGGTTTGGAACCGGTTTCATTGGCAGCAAAAAAAATGACCCCGAAGGGTCATTTTTCTAATACTGGAAACGCTTTACGCCGGCTGGATGTTCGCAGCCTGCTTGCCCTTCGGGCCCTGCTTCACTTCAAACGTCACTTTCTGGTTTTCCTGGAGCGATTTGAAGCCGCTCGACTGGATTTCCGAAAAATGTGCAAACAGGTCTTCACCGCCGCCATCCGGCGTGATGAAACCAAAACCCTTTGCATCGTTGAACCACTTCACCGTACCTGTTGCCATTTTGCAAGATTCCCAAAATTAATATTGCGCGTCGGTGGCGCTCCGCCAGCCGTGCGATGCACTTTTTAACATGGAGTCGTGGTTCCTCACAATCAGCATTTTTGCTTGGGGCCGGCTGGCACAACTGGAAACCCGCTGACGGCGCGCGATCTCGATCGCCTACCCTTTCATCGGCGCCCGTCCCGAGACCGTCCACCCGTGGGCATCAGCGCGATGTCGCCGCTCTCGAGCACCGGTTTGAGCTGGAAAATCGAAGCGGCTGTTCGACGCTAGAGCGACAAGTTTGACCAGATTATTTTCTACCGCCTTCGTCGGGTTTCATCGAGCATCCGTCTTCGTCCCGTTGCCCGCCTCGCCCCGACCGGAAGGCGATCCCTGCGGAGTTGGCTGGACCGGGCGTGGAGTCCTCGATGACTTGAGACGGCGCCACATTGCCCCTTGCTCCCGGCGCGAACGCGAGAATGCGCAGGTTCGGTTGGGCAACGAAGAGCCGTCCATCCGGTGAGACGGTGATCCTGTTACCCGGGAACGCCAAAACTTGGCCGATGATTCCCGTGGATGGACCGCTGATTGTCCGTATCGGTCGCACGTCGCCATTCGCCTTGGCGGCGAAAACGCTCACCTGGGTCTGGGTCGCATCCGCAGTCGTGTTGTAGACGAATAATTCGTCCGTACGAGGATCGACAGCGATCGACGTGGCGATCTGTGAGAAAAAAACATCGCGGCCCGGAAACAGGCCGGTTTTGGGACCTGTGAGGCTGCGCAGAAGCGGCGGCGCGGTCACACTTCGGCTCGTGCCGAACGTGTCGATGATCACCGTTCCCTGTATGTCATAACCCGCGATCAGCAGATTGTCGTCGCCGTCGATCGCGATGCTCTGGTACTGGGTGATGTTCGGATCGGTAATACGGACCGGATTGGGTATCGGCCCGGAGCTATTGACGGGAACGACCATCACGCCCGCCGTCGAGGGGCGAACGCTCAGGACGAAATCGTTAAGGCGGGCGTCTACCGCGATACCGGGCAGGTCATTTGTCATCCCCGGCATGAACGAGCGACCAGGCGCTTGATTGCCCTCTGCCTTCCGCGGAAAGATGTCGACGGTGTCATTGCCAAACTGCGCTACATGAAAGGCGTCCTTCCTGTCGATCACCGTCGCCCCGGCCGACATCAGGGTGGTGAGTGGCCCTTGCAGCACCTGGCAGGGTTCGGTCGCTCCGTTGGCGCGCGCTGAGTAACCGCGAATCTGATCACCGAGCGCGAGAAAGACGGCGTCGTGGGAGCAGACAGCGTGCGCCAGTTGGACCCCGAAAACCATACTGGCGACGACGACACATAGCGCGGGTTTCATGCACGCCTCCTTGGTCATATCGAGCGAATGCGCCGATAAAGCATAGACGCCTGCCGGAAACCCAAGGAGCTTCCGCCAGTTGGAACCTGTGTTTTGGCGGGCGATGCAAGGGAACACCCGTCGATATCGAACGGTGATGGCCCTATGCCGTACATGGATGGCCGATTTTTTTAACGCGTGAGGCTCGTTCCAAGCCCAACAACGATCGGCCGGAATGCCTGTCTGAGCGGCTCAAATTGGCCGCTCGCAGCCTCCCCACCTGAACAAGGGCCCTCTATCGGGGCGTTCAAGGCAGTTTTGACAGTCAGCGGAAACTATCCGAAAACCCGTACCCAGGCCGCCCGGATTCGCCGCGCCCGATCTTCAAAGAGATATGAGGCGGCCAGCGCGAGCAGACCGGAAACGACGCCCGTCGCAACGTGCTCGACAACAGGAAGCCGGTAGTGACTCGTATGCGAGAAAGCGTCGCCTAAGGCCGTCAGACAGCCGACGATCAGCGCATTGCCGTATCGATGCGAGTAGAGTTTCGCGGCTGGCGTGAACGTCAACAGTACCGCGAGGACCCCGGTGAGCAGTCCCGTCTGGAGTGCAATCGTCCAGTGGACAAGGCTCAAGACGTTGCCCCAACTCCCCGGCATGCAGGTCATGCACGCGCTGGTGGGCTGCCAGAAACGCTGGGCAAACAGGCGCATCCGGCGTTTCCATTCACTTGACATGATGCGCTCCCCGTCATGGATGCACGGAACGCGCGCCCGAGGGAATCAGGATCCAAAGAGCAGCGTATCCACGGTGGAATCATACCTCGCGACCAGATCTACGCCCCGTTCACGTGGGGCGGCAACTCGAAGGCTGCACGACCGGCATCGCCCAGCTGTCTTGGTGCAGACCTACCCACATGATCGTGTCGTAAATGCTGCGTTGCGCTTTGTTAGTCGGATACCGGGATCGCTTATAGTCGGATATGGTAATTCATATGGATTCCATACCATTACGACGCAAATTAACCAAAACAAAGCCCCGATTTTGTCGGCAATCCGCAGAACCATTCCGCATGAACCGGCTGGTGTGTTCTTGCGTAGCTAGCTGGCAGGGAGCCTGCCGAATTGGCATACGGTAGGGATTTCACCAAGTATTCGCGAACCGACTGCTGTGCGACGCTATGTCTCAGTGCCATTCCTCATGGAGACAGGCATGCAATCTGAGACACACAAGAAAGCAGCAGTCGGAGCTTTTCTTAATCGGTCGGCTCTGTTCCTGCTGATGTTGCCAGTTGCCTTCTTTCTCTGGGCACTCCACGCCTACCCGCCTCACGAAGCATGTTGGCTCGGCGTCGCCTCTGCCATCTATGTCTGGCCTGTGGCTGGAATCCTCTTTGTCGTCGCCGCAGGCTTTCACGTCGGCTCCACCAGTCGACGACTGGGAACGGCCGGCGAATTGCGGAAGGCGCACGGGCACTAGCTCCCGGCGGTGACGGGTGCGATGTACGCGACGGCCTCGGCAGAGACCTCGTCGATGACGAGGTTCGTCAGGCGGAAATCGGTGCAGTCCAGCAAGGGCGCGCATACCGGCGTTCACGGAAGATGCGCAGAAAAATAGCAAGCTGGTCTGTGACGGGTCGTGTCTCCGTTACCCCTTCCACTGATCATGCCTTCGCGGCACGGTCTCTGAAAACACAACGCCCCAGAGTCTCCTTTATAGGAGGCTCGGGGCGTTTTTAATTGGCGCAACTTATTCTGCAATGCGTTTGAAACTGGCGTAGTAATCCTCGGTGTAGTAGCAGTCGCTGGTCTGCTTGCGCGGTCCACCACATACGATGCGGCGTTGCCCGCGATCCGTTGAGCCAGGCGTGCGAACCGTGTATGCGTGGTAATAGCCGCGCGGATGCTCCGGCAGCAATGCCGCGCTGTTGCGGAACAAGACGCCGTCCTCGCTAAAAGGGAAACGGCCGCCCGCTTTGATCAGACGCAGTGTTTCGGCTGCTTCCGCCGGCAACTGCGCCTTAGTGACGACGGCCGGCGCGCTCGGCGCCGGCGCGCCCGATGCAGCCGTTGTGCCGCTCGCGGCCTGCCCAGGCTGACTCGCCGCCTGACTCGCGGAGGCGCCCGATTCCTGAGTACCACTTCCCGATCCGTCCTTGCCGCATCCGCCGAGGATCGCGTTCAAGGCGAGGATGCAGGAGAAAGCCCACGCTCGCTTCACGAAATGGTTGTCTCCGGGTTGACTGGCATTCGACGTTCACGAACGATTCAAGGGTATCGCTAATGGCAGAGCGAATCAATGTTCGGCCGGAAATAGGCGTTTCTTACCCGGCAACCGGGCTGATGCGCGCTTCACGGTGTTCGAGAAGCAGGCAAATCAAGCAGATCGCGATGAAGCTTCGAAGGGTGCATTGCTCCCTCGCCCGCGTCCAGATCAGCAATCGATCCGACGGGGAAGCTCGCGCCAGCATTGGCTACGCAGCGCAGCGCCAGTGACCTTGACAGCATGTGGTTTCCTAAAGGCTTATGGCTCAACCGGAACATCCCGGTCGTCGCCCATCCCGTGATACCCACCTTGAAATATGACAGTCACGTTGCGGGGGTTGTCTGCACGATAGACGTTGGCATAGATGGGGGTCGCCACGATGCCCGCGCCGCAATCGAATTTCAGATCCTTGTCGATTTGTCCACTTTTGATATTGATAAGACGCAGGCGGACCATCGACAACGAACAATCCATCGAAGACTGGTACACACCCAGCAACAGATGGTTTTTCGTGTGATGCCACATCGGTATTTCGACAACACCGACCACTCGGGGTGTTTCGAGGCCGGTATCGTTGAGACTGCCGACTTGATGCAGCGCGATCGGCAGGATTTTTTTGCCATCTCGCCACTCCCCCGATGCCTTCGTATCGCTGATTTTTAACGCAATAGGGCAAGGAACAGGGTGGCTCGGCGAAGCGGCAGGCACCGTTGGCGAATCACCAAACGAAACAGGCTCTACTGCTTCGCATAACTGCATCTCTCCATTGGGTTGGCGTTTACCTTGCAATGGAATGGGAACGCGATGGGCATCGTAGTAGTAACTGCCATCGACGCGCCACTGACCAGACTCATTTCGGTTGATGTCATCGTAGGTCTGTAACGACACATGAACAGGGAGGCTACCAATCGTGCCGGCATAGTTCCTGATCTCATACCACCCGGCATGGGCCGACGAAGCGGTGAACAAAATCACGCATAGGATCGAGCAAGAGAAATTTCGTTTGCGTTTCATCGGTTATCTTCAGTTGTCGCCGATAAGTATGCCCGCGGACCGGTATCGGCCATTCGCAGCCGATTTACTCGATTACAAGCACGGCTGCCTTCCTTTCGCGCAATTACAAAACATCAAGTCTCACGCGAAGGTCCCGATAACCCGATTGTACGTCGCTACCGTGCATTCGATTTTCGACCGTCCCTCCAAGCGCTGAACAAAGGAAGCATCAGCCCCATGTCGCCTGATCCGATCAACACGAACACGTCAGTCACCACACCGCCACCGCCCGAGCCTCCTCCATCAAAGGATGCATCGTCGACGGCCAGCACGTCCGACCGCAGTAACGATGCACTGATGGCAGCCCTCAAACGCACGTTGACGCGGCTCGGCATCGATGCATCAACGGGCTTGACCATCAGCGACAGCGTCAACGACAACTCCGACGCCTTGTCGTTACCCAGGCGCGTGAGTGCGTCGAGCGCATCACTGATCGCGGCGCTCTATCAGGCGCTCGAACTGCAGCAGTCAATTGCCCTGGCCAATGGCCTGAGCATACCGGGCAAAGAGACGAAGGACGCGCTTTCCGTCGTGACAGATATCCAGTCATCCAATTCGGCCGTAAATGGCTATCGCGATCTCGGCGCTCAGATTGCCGATCTGGCGAAGATGTCCGGTACGGTGGCAAGCGACGACGATGCCGATACGGACGAATGGGGTTTCGATATTGACGATTCCGCAAACACCTCGAGCGCTGACACACAGCCGGGCGACCCAATGACAGCCGCAATCGGACAATTGAATCAGGCGTTAAAGGATCATGTCGTGACGCTCGTGCAGAATGCAAACGCGAAAGTCTCGCTGGCTGCGGTACTCGACGGATTATCAGACGAGACGAAGGGAGTCCAGTGGCGGCCGCTTGGCGTGCTGATCGACGTGCAGGCGTAGTGCCCGATTAACGCCTCATGCCCGAGAGACATGCCTGTACCCTGGAAGGGGCCGGCGCTGTATGCATCCGGACGCGGCAATCGAAGCCGCTCGCCACGGCCCTCCGGCGCGGATTTCATTCACGCGTGCTTCTGTCGAGGAATGCGATTCCCCCAGGAAATTCAACCAAATTACTTCCACTTCGAGAGGATTTCGACGTCAGAATCGACCTCCCTCACCCCGTCTGTTACCCATATAGCTTCCGAAGTCAAACAGGTTTCAACCATAAATCTTCCATCGTCGCAGGCGCTCGCCATAAGGGGTTGCACGCGACCAACGTGAGCACCTTCGGGCGATCCCGCCCATGAACGCGCGAACCGACCGACTCAAGATCGGCCTGAGCTGACGTTCACGTGTCGCCGTTGGTAAGCCAGCTCAGGGTTGCTCTTTTGCCATTCTCACCGCCGCGACCGCGAATGTCAGCTCTCGCCGCAGTCGCATGAGTACTTGCGACCCGTTGCTGACTCGCTGATCCGTGAGAAGCGGACGCCCACCAACCTCGCTGAAGGTGCACAATCGACCTGTAGATCGTGACACCCGAAAGCGGCCACTCGACGGTGTCGATGTCCATGATAGAACTCCATACGTACAGTTGACTCTGCACGTGTCCGCCGATGCGTGCATCGGGGTCCATCGGTCAATCGGGCATTATTGGCGGCCCGACACCGGACCTGGTGGCGTACGTCACCGGGAGATGATCGTGCAGATCTGGAGCGGTTCGTTTTGATCGAGCCTTGCAGCAAGGAGAGCAACCATGAAGAGCATTTTGATGGGTGTTTTAGCGGGTCTCTCATTCGGGTGCCTTGCCGCCCCGAATTGCAACGACGTAAAGACCAATTGCATCGACAATTACAATCGGGACATCGGAGCGTGTGGAAATTACTCCGACAGACGAGGAGAACTTTGCAAGGCGGACGCACAAAATCGATATCTGTCATGCGTTCAGGCTGGTGGCTGCGGGGGCTAACGGCGCCTTATTCATTGCGGCCGTAGATCCGAAGCACCGTTAACCGACCGCTTTCGGACCCCACTCCCGACCGACGGCTTATGGCCGACTACTTGCCCGATGTAGTCGGCCAACGACGACGCGCGAGAGACGGTGACCGGACGACGAAGCAAGGGTCGATGGCGCCCAGCTTCTTGACGACCTTGAAGGTCGCCGAAAAAATGGGCGTACGACTACAAGTCTGTCGCGGGCACGGTCGCTGACATTCCAATCGTCTCGGGGCTTGAATGCGCCAGCACGTAGTTCACCAGCGCCTTCAGCTTGGCAGGCTGCTGCCGTCTGCTCGGGTAGTACAGGTAGAACCCGGGAAAAGTCGGTGAGAAGCTGCTCAAGACGCGTTTCAGCTTCCTGGCCCGGATGTGAGGAAGCGCGAGCTGCTCGAACGTGTACGCCAGTGCAATCCCATCCAGCGCAGCTTCAATCGAGAACAATGAGTCGCTGATCGTGAGATTGCCGCTGATCTCGTACTCGACGATACGGCCTTCGACCTCGAGCTCCCACTTGTGAATCGCCCCACTGCCTGAAAACCTGAATCGCACGCAGTTGTGATGGATCAGATCGGAGGGGTGCCGTGGCACAGAATGCTGCCTGAAGTAGTCGGGAGATCCAACAATGGATACGGCAACCGGGCCACCGAGAGGCACAGCTATCATGTCCTTCTGGACACTCTCTCCCATTCGAATGCCCGCGTCGAACCCTCTTTCGACGATGTCCACGTAGCCCTCGTCATTCGTCAGCTCCACCTGGACGTCCGGATAGGCTTTCAGGAACCCGGCCAGCAGCGGCTGGAGGACCATGGCGGTCGAGATTCGCGCTGCGTTGATGCGCAGCACGCCCGATGGCCGGCCTTGAAGCTCATGAAGTTGCTCCCCAGCTTCCAGTACGTCGCTCAACGCCGGCCCAATCCGGGACAGGTACGCCTGTCCGGCTTCAGTGAGGCTGACGCTACGCGTGTTCCGGTTGAGAAGCCTGACGCCGAGCCGGGCTTCCAGGTGGCGGATCGCCTGACTGAGCGCAGAAGGCGAGACCTCGAGCGCTGCCGCGGCGGCAGAGAACCCGCGGTACTCTGCGACCTTCCAGAATGCGAGCAGTCCATCAAGCTGGTTGAGTCTCATACTTTGAAGAATATCTTCAAAGCGTGTTCAGCACCAGGGTGTTTTTCTTCTCAGTCAATCTGCCTAGAGTGACAGGCATTGACCAGGACTGGGAGTTTGAGCATGAGCAAAGTGTGGTTTATCACAGGTGCTGGCAGCGGTATCGGCGCCGGTACGGCCAGGGCCACACTGAAGGCAGGTGATCGGGTCGTTGCCACAGGCAGGAACCCGGACAAGGTGGGCAATGCCTTGCGCGACCTGGCCGGCGAGAATCTGGAGATTCTCCGGCTGGACGTCTCCGACGAGGCCCAGGCAACGGCCGTGGTCGACGAGGTGCAAAAAAAGTTCGGTCGTATCGATGTAGTCGTGAACAGTGCCGGCTACAGCCTCTTAGGCAACTACGAGGAACTGGGAACGCAAGACATTCAACACCTGTTCGCGACGAACTTCTGGGGCGTGAGCAACGTGATGCGTGCGGCCCTGCCGATCATGCGTAAGCAGCGCTCCGGGAACATCATCAATGTCAGTTCCGTGGCAGGCGCTGTCGGCCTGATGCACTGCGGGGCCTACAGCGCGAGCAAGTTCGCCGTGGAGGGTCTTTCGCTTTCCGTGGCCGAGGAGGTCGGAAAGTTCGGGATCAAGGTCACCGTGGTAGAGCCAGGATTTTTCCGCACGGACCTTCTGAGCGCAGCCAACGCCAAATGGCCGGACAAGCGTATCGACGATTACGCCGCCGCCGAGGTCAGCGCCGAGGCGATGTGGTCTCCCTATGCAGGCAAGCAACCGGGCGATCCGGACAAGCTAGGCCAGATCCTGGTAAAGCTTGTGGGCATGGAGACTCCGCCCAGAGTGTTCGTGGCCGGAAGCGATGCACTGGCGTCGGTCGGGCCGGCTGTGGAGGCTCGATTGAAAGCGGTGCACGCCTTCGAGGCGCTTTCGAAGTCGACGGACGGCAGCTTCTGATCGCGAGGCGAGTTGCCCTTGCCACGACACACCTAACCTGCGAAGGACTGACCCATCATGAGCACGCTCCACGTCAACGGCCATGAGCACACGGTCGACGTCGCCCCGGACACCCCCATTCTCTGGGCCTTGCGCGACACGCTGGGCATGACGGGCACGAAGTTCGGTTGCGGCGCCGCGCTGTGCGGCGCCTGCACCGTGCATCTGGACGGGCAGGCCATCCGCTCCTGCGTTACACCGATCTTGGTGGCCCAGGGCAAGCAGATCACCACCACCGAAGCCACCACCGACGGCAGCGACAAGGTCGGTGCCATCGTGCACGCAGCCTGGGTCAAGTACGACGTCGCCCAGTGTGGCTACTGCCAAAGCGACCAGATCATAAGCGCCACGGCGTTCCTGAAGTCGTTGCCCCGCGGCAGGCAGCCTACCGTCGTAGATGCGGAAACCGGGCGCGCACGCTTCCACGAGATCTCATCCAGCGCATATGTTTTTCAGCAGTCGTCGGTTGCCCCGCTCGCTAACACCCTAAGGCTGTATGTACAGATCAGCAAAATTGCCCCATAGCCCCTCGCCGGTCGGCGCATAGTCCTTCACTTTCTTCCGTCGCTATGTCGACCCGCTGGGCACCTCACGCTTCGTCAGCTCTCAAGCCGCAATGAACCCGACAAACACATATTTTTTCATAAACGGTATATACGGTATTCTTGTAGAAGTGTTGTGACATTCGCAGACTTACCCGACCAGCAGCGGCGCTGAACGGGACGGTACGCTGCCATCATGACTCGGGACACCGCCCGGCAGCTGTAGATCGACGCAGGGAGACTAACGATGAAGCTTTCTCACAAACTCGCTTCGCACAAGGCGGGCCCGGTGTGGGGGCTCGCATTTGGCCTGCTCGTCACGCTAGCGGGGATAGGACTCTGGTGCAATGCGAAGCTATCGGCGTCCACTGGCCAGTTCGATGAATCGTTGTCGGTAGCGGCGGTGCTCGTTGGCGTGCTCGCGGCTATCTACGCACTGCACGAACTTCGGCATCGTTAGCCGCTTTTCAGGTCGCTTCCTGCTCCCGGCGGCAGTGGCACCTGGCATTGCCTGTTGCGAGTGTCGGGCTCAAATGAGACGCAGAAGCTCTTCACCGAACTGAATCACATACGTATCCTGCGGTTTGAGTTCGTCGACAGCGCGAATACGTTCGTAGATCAGCAATGCACCGACTACCTTCGAGTTGCAACGGGTGCCAAAGTCAGCCTGCGCGACACCCGTCAGGGTTTCGTATTTGTCGAGCAGATCGTTCTGGAAAAGAAGTGCGATAGCCGGTGTATTGGGTCCGCGTGGGTTATTGACCGTCAACCCGGCAGGCGTTCCGTCGAGCGCTTCATGTTCGACAATATGGGCATCTTTATCGAATCGTCCGGTCAGCAAACCGGCGACTCGCATCAGAGATTGTCGTGCTATGGCGTACGTCGGCATTCAAATCTCCTGGCCACAAAAGAGGATCCGGCAGCAGACATGTCGATACATACGAATCAATGAGCCCTTCGCTTGCGATGCGTCTTTCGCTGCGTGCAGGGCCAATGTCGCATTGGATCGGCACAGACGTGCCGGGCCTACTCCCGAATTTGAAACTGCTTATGAAGTGCCCAATGTGTCGAACCACGTCGGCGCGGCTCGACTACGCACTGCGTCACAGGCATTGCCCCAGGTCACGAACCGATTCCCTGCGCGTCGAAAAGACCTTCATAGAGAACCGTGCTCAGGTATCGTTCGCCGGAGTCGGGCAGAATGACGACGATCGTCTTGCCTGAATGCTCCGGACGCTTCGCGAGCCGCACGGCAGCCGCGACGGCCGCACCTGAAGATATCCCGGAGAGTATCCCTTCTTCGCTAGCAAGACGTCGGGCGTATGCGATCGACTCTTCGTTGGTGACCTGTTCGATGGCGTCGACGAGAGCGAGATCCAGAACGTCGGGAATAAATCCGGCACCGATGCCCTGGATCTTGTGTGGCGCAGGCTGGAGCGGCTCACCCGCTCGCGCCTGTGTGAGGATCGGGCTCGCAGCCGGTTCTACCGCCACGGATAGTATCGGCTTCCCTTTGGTCTGCTTGACGAAGCGCGACACGCCCGTAATCGTGCCGCCCGTGCCCACGCCCGAAACGAGAATGTCGATGCCGCCATCGGTGTCGTCCCAGATTTCCGGACCGGTTGTCTTTTCGTGTATGGCGGGGTTCGCTGGGTTCTTGAACTGCTGAAGCAGAACGTAACGGTCGGGCTGCCCGGCAGCAATTTCTTCGGCCTTTGCCACCGCGCCGGGCATGCCGCGCGCGCCCTCCGTCAGCACTAGCGTCGCCCCGAACGCGATCAGTAGCTTGCGCCTTTCAACGCTCATCGTCTCAGGCATAGTGAGCGTAAGCGGAATTCCGCGGGCCGCCGCCACGTACGCAAGAGCAATGCCCGTATTGCCGCTCGTCGGTTCGATTATTTCCTTGCCGGGACCGAGTAGCCCTCGAGCTTCTGCATCCCAGATCATCGCGGCGCCAATGCGGCACTTCACAGAATAGGCCGGATTTCTGCCCTCGATTTTTGCCAGAACGGTCGCAGGCGCGCCATCCGTCAAACGGTTGAGACGGACCAGCGGCGTGTGACCGATGGAGCGCGAGTTGTCTTCGAACCAACGTGCCATGTTTTTTTGCTCCTATGCCGATAGGCAAAAGTGGACTTAGTGTAGAGCGGCGGTCTACAGAGTCAAGCATTCGCACTTCCGATTCCAGGCGCTTCATCCAAACAAGCAGCAGATGTGACGTTCGAGCAGATCTTCGATTACGCACCTGTGCCCTTTGCGCACGAGTGTCGATGGCGTGAGCCACAACGAGGCCGAAGCAATCACGCCGGGTTGGGCCGAGGCCGGTGCGAGCGCGCTGTTACATGCGGTCCTGCGATCGGCTGCATAGCGCTGCTTGAGAGCAAGATGGGAGCGGTGTCGACGCGAGCTCGTCGGGCCGGCATAAGGTTATGCGAAGCGATTGATTAGTGGAAACGGAACACGTCAATAGAATGACCGCATTCGCCAACCTTTCCTGGACAGGTATCCGTTCATCGTGCAAGCGCTCTCATTCCCGTTTCTGCGCATCCTCCGTTGGGCGCTGCTCGCTATCATCGTAACCGGCACCGCACACGCTCAGGAGCAAGTGCTGCGGGTCGGCGTGACGAGCGGGCCGCACGAAGAAATCTTCGAGGCAGTCAAAAAAGTCGCTGAGCGCGACTATGGACTGCATATCCGGATCGTGTCGTTCAACGACTATATCCAGCCGGACGCGGCCCTCGACGCAGGCGACCTCGATGCGAACAGCTACCAGCATCGGCCTTTTCTCGCTTCGCAGGTTCGCGCGCGCGGCTATAAGCTCGTCGGGATCGGCCGTACATGGATTGGGCCGATCGGTCTGTATTCGAAGCGCTACCGGAAGTTCGCCGATCTGCCGGACGGCGCGACCATCGGCATACCGAACGATCCCGCGAATGAAAGCCGTATTCTGCTGCTGCTTCAGAAGGCGGGCAGCATCAAACTGCGGCAAGGAATCGATCCCGTCACCGGCATCAACGCGACGCCGCTCGACATAACCGCGAACCCGAAGCATTTTCGCTTCAAGGAAGTCGACGCCGCGCAACTGCCGCGCACGCTCGACGACTTCGACGCCACCACCGTCAACGCGGACTACGCGATCAAGGCCGGCCTCAATCCGACAAAGGACACGATCCTCGTTGAGAACGGCTCAAGCGTCTACGCATGTCTGATCGCCGTGCGAGAGCAGGATGCGAACAAGCCTTGGGTGCAGCAGCTGGTTTCCGCCTATCAGTCGCCTGAAGTCAAGCAGTTCATTCTGTCGCGCTATCAAGGCGCAATCATTCCGGCTTTCTGAGCGCCAGGCGGGAATCGCCGCCCCAGCACGCGCCATCACCGGGCAGCGACGCACCTGAAATGCAAATACGCATTTGATGGTTAGCCGCCAGGCCTATCTGTGGGACGCTACGCGTTTCATCGGGTCACGCCAGCGCTGCCGCCCGGCTTCGCTGACGTGATCCACCTTCGTTCCGCCGCACGCCCTTCCATGAGCAAGAAGCAAATCATTCTGAACGCGTTCACCATGAACTGCGTCGGCCATATCAATCATGGCCTCTGGACGCATCCGCGCGATCGTTCCACCGATTATCGGAAGCTCTCTTACTGGACCGATCTCGCGAAGCTGCTCGAGCGCGGCCTGTTCGACGGCTTGTTCATCGCGGATATCGTCGGCGTCTACGACATCTATCAGCAATCGGTCGACGTCACGCTGAAGGAATCGGTGCAGTTGCCCGTCAACGATCCGATGATGCTCGTCTCCGCGATGGCAGCCGCCACGCAGAATCTCGGCTTCGGCATCACGGTGAATCTCACGTATGAGGCGCCCTATCTGCTAGCGCGGCGCTTCTCCACGCTCGATCACCTGACGGAAGGCCGTATCGGCTGGAACATCGTGACGGGCTATCTCGACAGCGCCGCGCGCGCCATGGGCGGCACCGAGATGATCCCGCACGACGAGCGCTATGAGCGCGCCGACGAGTATCTCGAAGTGCTTTACCAATTATGGGAAGGAAGTTGGCAGGACGACGCCGTGCTGCGCGACCGCGAAGGACGTGTATTCGCCGATCCCGCGAAGATCCGCAAGGTGCATCACCATGGCCGCTACTACGACGTCGACGGCTATCACCTGAGCGAACCCTCGCCGCAACGCACCCCGGTGCTGTTCCAGGCGGGGTCATCGGGGCGTGGCCAGGCGTTCGCCGTGCGTCACGCCGAGTGCGTGTTCGTGTCGAGCCAGAGCAAGGCTGGCACGCGCAAGCTGGTCGACGCGCTGCGCGCGCAAGCCACCGAAGCTGGACGCGACCCGGCCGATCTCAAGATCATCATGGGCATCACCGTCGTGGTCGGGCGCACGCAGAAAGAGGCCGAGGAGAAATTCGCCGAATACGCGCGCCATGCCAGCCCCGAGGCGGGGCTCGCACACTTTGCGGCGGGCAGCGGCATCGACTACTCCACCTACGCACCCGACGACGAGCTTGCCCCGCCCGGCGGCCACAAGGGACGCGGCATCGAATCGTCGGTGCAGCGCGTGACCGACGGCAAGCGCGGCGTCACCGTGCGACATCTGCTCGAACAGATGCAGTTGGGCGGCCGCTATACGACGATCGTCGGCGATCCCGTGCAGGTGGCCGACGCGCTGCAAGCGTGGGTGGATGAAGCCGATATCGACGGCTTTAACCTCACGCGCACGGTGATGCCGGAAAGCTACGAGGATTTCATCGATCTGGTCATTCCCGAACTGCAATCGCGCGGCATCTACAAGACTGCATATGCGCAGGGGACGCTGCGCGAAAAGCTCTTCGGCGAAGGCGCACGACTCGGACCGCGGCACACGGGCGCGAGCTTTCGCGATCTGTCGAACGTCACGGCCGCGCAAGTGACATGAACGCCCCGTCGCCCCTTCTCCAGATAGACCAGTTGAGTGTGTCCTTCGGCGCGCACGCCGCGGTGCGGCCTTTCGATCTGACCGTCGCGCGCGGCGAGATCGTCGCGCTGGTCGGCGAATCCGGCAGCGGCAAATCCACCATCGCCCTCGCGACGATGGGCCTGCTGCCCGGCCAGGCGCATGTGCAAGGCGCGCTCCGCTTCGAGGGCAAGCCGCTCTTCGGCCAAAGCGAACGCGAATGGAGCGCAGTGCGCGGCAATCGCATCAGCATGATCTTTCAGGAGCCGATGACTTCGCTGAACCCGCTTCAGCCCATCGGCAAGCAAGTCGCGGAAGCCTTGACGCTGCATCGGCCGATGTCGGCGCAGGCCGCGCGCAAGGAAGCACTCGCACTGCTCGAACTCGTCCGCCTGCCCGAGCCGCAGCGCCGCTTCGTGCACTATCCGCATCAACTGTCCGGCGGGCAGCGGCAACGCGTGATGATCGCGATCGCCGTCGCCTGCCGTCCCGGCCTGCTGATCGCCGACGAGCCGACCACCGCGCTCGACGTCACGATTCAGGCGCAGATTCTGGAGCTGATCGACCGCCTGCGCCGCGAACTGTCGATGGCCGTACTGCTCATCACGCACGATCTCGGCGTGGTCGGGCGCTGGGCGGATCGGGTGGTCGTGATGAAGGACGGCGCGAAGGTCGAGGAAGCGGCAAGCACGCAGCTGTTCGCGCAGCCCTCGCAGCCCTACACCCGCGCGCTACTCGGCGCATCGCTGCATTTCGGCGCCGGTCTGCATTATCGCGACGTGCGGCTCACGGACGCGCCGCGCGCAGTGTCACGGCCTGCTGCCCACACGCCTGCCCCCGTGCTGCTGGAGGCCCGCGACATCACCGTCGATTACCACGGCGTGCGTGCCGTCGACGGCGTGACCTTCGACATTCGCGCGGGCGAGACCGTGGGTTTGGTGGGCGAATCGGGATGCGGGAAGTCATCGCTTTCGCGCGCACTGACGCGGCTCGTCGAGCCTTCGGGCGGCCGCATCGTGTTCGACGGCGAGGACATCACGCATCGCAGGCGGCGCGCCTTGCGGCCGTATCGCCGGCGTGTGCAGATGATCTTCCAGGACCCGTACGGCTCGCTGAATCCGCGTCATACCGTCGAGCGCACGCTCGCCTATGCGCTTGCGATTCACGGCGTCGCCAACCGGCGCGAACGCGACGCGAAGATTCGCCGCATCGTCGACGCGGTCGGTTTGCCGAAATCGGCGCTGCGGCGTTATCCGCACGAATTCTCCGGCGGGCAACGGCAACGCATCGGCATTGCCCGCGCGCTCGTACTCGAACCCGAGCTCGTCATCTGCGACGAGCCCGTGTCCGCGCTCGATGTCTCGATCCAGGCGCAGGTTCTCGACCTGCTCGTCGATCTCAAGCACGAGCTCGGCCTCGCACTGCTGTTCATTTCGCACGACCTTTCGGTGGTCCGCTACATCGCGGATCGCGTGCTGGTGATGCAGGCGGGGCGCATCGTCGAACGCGGAGATCAAGCCTCCATCTGGACTTCGCCGCAACACGCCTACACGCGCACCCTGATCGACGCCGTGCCGTCATCGCAGGCCCCATTCTCACTCGACACAAGGAAAATTGATCGTGACTTTCAAGAGCAAGCAGCAGCCACCTTCGACTTCGACACTCCTGTTCCGCGATGATCCGCTGGGAGCCGCGGTTGCCGATCTGAAGCGGCGCAAACTGCTCAAGGGCGCCGGCGCGCTGCTTGCGGGCGCGGCGACGCCGTTCATGTTTACGGGCGAAGCCTGGGCCACGACGGAAACGACGCCCATCACGCTGAACGGCGCGAAACGCGGCGGCACGCTCACGGCCGTCATCCACCCGGAGCCGCCGACGCTCGCGTTCTTCGTCAACTCCGCGACCATGATCGGCGCGGTGGCGAGCAAGATTTTCGATGGCCTTATCGAGTACGGTCCCGATCTGAAGCCGCGTGCGCAGCTCGCCGAGAGCTGGAACGTATCGCCAGACGGCCTGACATGGACCTTCAAACTGCGCCAGAACGTGCTGTGGCACGACGGGCAGCCCTTTACCTCCGCCGACGTGAAATTCTCGGCCGAGGAAGTGTGGCTCAAGATCAGCCCGGCGTCGCGGCGCGTGCTGCAATACCTGACGAAGATTGACACGCCGGACGCGCATACGGTCGTACTGCATCTGTCGAAATCGACGCCCGCGACGTTCGGCATTCTCGATTCGCTGGGCACGCCGATTCTGCCGAAGCATCTCTACGAGAACACGGACATCCGCAACAATCCGTACAACAACAAGCCAGTCGGCACCGGTCCGTTCAAGTTTACGGAATGGGCGCGCGGCGACCGCATCGTGCTCGATCGAAACGAGAAGTACTGGGCGCCGGGTCAGCCCTATCTGGACCGCATCACATGGAAGATCACGCCGGACGTCTCGGGCCGCGCCACCGCGCTCGAAACGGGCGCGGCGCAATACGGCGAACGCAACCCGGTGACCTTCGCCGATGCCGACCGCCTTGCGAAGCTGCCCAATCTCATCGTCTCGCGCGAGGGCTATAACGGCTACGCGGCGTGGCTCTGGCTCGAACCCAATCTGCGTGATCCGATCCTCGGCAAACTCGAAGTGCGTCAGGCCATCGCGCATGCGATCAATCGCGACGTGCTGGTCAAGACCGTCTGGGGCGGCTATGCGGTGCCCGCGACGGGGCCGGAGTCGTCGCTCGTCAAGTCGTTCTACACACCGGATACGCAGCAATATGCGTACGATCCCAAGCGCGCCGAGGCACTGCTCGACAAAGCCGGCTTCCCGAAGAAAGCGGACGGCTGGCGCTTCAAGCTCGATCACGATTTCATCCCGTATGGCGACGACTATCGCCGCACGGGCGAATTCGTGCGTCAGGCGCTGCGCCGCGTCGGCATCGACGTCAATCTGCGCGGGCAGGATCTGCCGACCTGGATCAAGAACGTCTTCACCGACTACAACTTCCAGCTCATCAGTAGCTGGGGCACGGACGGCCTCGATCCGCAGATCGGCATCGAGCAGCACTACTGGTCGAAAGCGGCTTCCAATGGCACGCCGTGGTTCAACGCCTCCGGCTACGCGAGCCCCGAAATGGACCGCGTGATCGAAGCCGCACAGACGGAAACCGATCCGGCCAAACGGCGCGACCTGTACGTCCAGTTGCAGAAGATCGCGCAGCGCGACCTGTCGCTCATCAATCTGTTCGAGTTTCGCTGGTTCGGCGTATGGGCGAAAAACCTGCGCAACGTCACCGACACCGCCAGCCATTCGCGCGCCAACTTCGCGCGAGTCTGGTTCGACAAGGCGTAATCATCATGCAGCTCACATCGGCGCTCGCTTCGCGCAAGATCGGGCGCAGGCTGATTCAGCTCGTGCTCGTGCTGCTCGGCACTACCGTGCTCAACTTCGTGCTGCTCAAGCTGATGCCCGGCGATCTCGTCGATGTCATCGCGAGCGAGAGCGGCAACGTGTCGCCGCAATACGTGGCGCAGTTGCGCGAAGCATATGGTTTGAATCAGAGCGTCGTGTGGCAGTTGCTGCATTATGTCGAGCATGCGGTGCGGCTCGATCTCGGCTTCTCGTTTCGCTTCGGCGAACCCGTAGCGACGCTGATTTTCGCCCGTCTGCCCGCCACGCTCGCGCTGATCGGCACGGCCCTGCTGGTTTCCGTGAGCCTTGGGCTGCTGCTCGGCGTGCTGGCCGCGCGCCGTCCGCATGGTTTCGTCGACATGCTCGTATCCACGCTCGCGACCCTCGGCTATTCGGCGCCGATGTTCTGGACCGCGCTGATGCTGATCGTGATCTTCGGCGTGCATCTCGAATGGCTGCCGATCGGTGGTGTCGCCGACACCAACGTCGCGCATCACGGCGTCGCGTTGCTGCTCGATCATCTGCGCCACCTCGTGCTGCCTGCTGCGACGCTCGTACTGTATTACGTGGCCATCTTCGCGCGCCTCGCGCGGGCCTCGATGATCGAGACGCTGCAGGAAGACTTCATCCGCACTGCGCGCGCGAAAGGCGGACGGCCCTGGTATGTGACGACGCGTCACGCGGTGCGCCATGCAGTCCTGCCCGTGCTGACGATGCTCGGTCTGCAAGGCAGCGCGCTGATCGGCGGCTCGGTGATCGTGGAGACGGTGTTCGGCTGGCCGGGGCTCGGACAGTTGTCGTTCGAAGCCATCAAAAGCCGCGACGTCAATTTGCTGGTCGGCGTGCTGCTGCTTTCCGCGTTTCTGGTGGTCCTGCTCAATCTGATCGTCGATCTGCTCTACGGGCTGGTCGATCCGCGTACGAGGTCGCGTCGATGAAACTGCTCCATTTCCTGCGCCAGCCGTCCGCGCTGGTCGGCGTGATCCTGCTCGCGCTGGCGCTGTTCGCGGCGCTATCGGCCAACTGGCTCTTCCCCGGCGATCCGCTCGATATGGTCGCCGCACCCTATCAATGGCCCGGCGCCGACCACGCCTATCCGCTCGGCACCGACCTGATGGGACGCGATCTGCTCGCCGGGCTGTTTCATGGTGCGGGCGTGTCCCTCTACGTGGGGACGACGGTCGCGCTCATCGCGCTCGTGCTGGGCGTGCTGATCGGCGGCGTCGCGGGCTACTTCGGCGGCATCATCGACCAGACGCTGATGGCGATCACCGAATTCTTCCAGACCGTGCCGCCGTTTCTGCTCGCCATCATCCTCGTCGCCATTCTCACGCCCTCGCTTTCGACCATCGTGTTCGCGCTCGGCGTCACGGCGTGGCCGAGCATCGCGCGGCTCACGCGCGGCGAGTTCATCGTGTTGCGCGAGCGTGAGTTCGTCAGCGCTAGCGTGGCGCTTGGGGCAAGCGACGCGCATCTGATCTTCATCGAGATTCTGCCCAACGCGCTCACGCCGATCCTCGTTTCCACCGCGCTACTCGTCGCCAATGCGATCCTGTCCGAAGCGGCGCTGTCGTTTCTCGGGCTCGGCGATCCGAACGTCGTGAGCTGGGGTTCGATGGTCGGCACCGGGCGCGAAGCGCTGCGTACTGCGTGGTACATGATCGCGGTGCCCGGCTCGGCGATCGCGCTGACAGTACTGGCGCTCAATCTGCTGAGCGATGCGTTGCACGCCACGTTCAATCCGCGGCTATCCAGAAACCGCCGCGCCGACGCAGCATCTGCGCAAGAAGCGGTCGAAGCGCTGCGGCCCTGAATGCGCCCCCTCCGATCCACGCACAAGGCCACGCCCGCCCGCATCACTCCGACGGCTTCGAGAATCCCGCAAAACGCTGATCGATCACGCGCCTGAATTCCGCCGATTTATAGGCGTTCGCGATGTCCGTCACATACGGCTTGTTCAGGTCGGCCGTGCGCACCGCGACGAGGTTCAGGTAATACGGCGGAATCTTCTCGAGCAGCAGGGCATCCGTGAGTTTGAAGCCGGCTGCGAGCGCGAAGTTGCCGTTCACGAAGGCGTAGTCGACGTCATCCAGAGAACGTGGCAACTGCGCGGCCTCGAGCGGCACGAGCTTGATGTTGTGCGGATTGGACGCGATATCGCGCTCCGACGACTTCACGGGATCGATGCCCGCCTTGAGCGTCACCCAGCCGAGCTGCTGCAGCAGAATGATTGCGCGCGCCTGGTTGGTGACGTCGTTCGGCAAAGACACGGTCGCGCCGTCCTTCAGCTCGTCGAGACGCTTGTGCTTGTGACTGTATAGCCCGATGGGCGCTGTCGGCACCTTCACGAGTTCCGACAACGCAAGCTTGTGATCGGCCGAGAACTTCTTCAGATACACCTCGTGCTGGAATGCGTTGGCGTCGAGCGCGCCGTCGGCGAGCGCGAGATTCGGCTGAACATAGTCGCTGAACTCGACGATCGTCACCTTGTAGCCTTCCTTCTCCAACTGCGGCTTGATACCGTAGCGAATCTGGTCCGAGTAGGGACCGGCTGTCGCGCCGAAGCGGATCTCGGGCTTGCCCGGATCCGCGGCGTACGCATGAGATGCGAGCACTGCGCTGATCGCGACGGCCAGCAGGCTGGCTCCCAATGGACGAAACGTTTTCATCTGGCTCTCCTTTCGCGCTTCGCGCCTGCATGGACGCGAAGCAATTGCCGTAGCAGTTGTTATTCGTGATGCGCCACAAGCTTACGAATCGGTTAGCCAAAGCCAAACCAATGAATCAATCTATGTTTTTCTGGATTAGCGTCTTAGCCCAATGCTGTCCCGGGCGGACTCATGCCCAACGCGAAAGATGAAGATGCTGGTGGATGTCTGTCAGCAGACCAACGTCGCGTCCACGTTTCTGATCGGCTAGCACGGTGTGAAATTGCCGACGTGGAAAGGTGTGCCGCAACGTTGAGGCACTTCCGGCGTTGGTTCGCCCCGTGGCCGGACGAGTACTCCGTGCGCTTAAGCGTAGCGCCCCTGAAACCTCAGCGGCGCACGAGCATGGCAAGCGAACGATGCGCATCGAGTTCCCTGTCATAGCCTGTAAGCGGACCATCTACGCGGCGTATCAAACGCGGCGTGGCTACCGTCGTTGCCTCCGAGAGCACCGTCGAACTGGACATCGGTGTGGTGCCCGTCAAACAGTAGCCAACATCGCGCCGCGCGTTAGCCCAGGTGCGCACCTTACCTGCGTCAATCAGCGTGGCGAGCGCGGCTTCCACTGTCTTCTCCGATACGCCGAACAGACGGGCGAAGGTTACGGCGGTATAGACTCGGTTGTGTCGCATTTTCAGCATCAAGCTATCGATCAGCGGATTCATGCTCATAAAGGTCAACCCCGACAGTTTCGGAATGAACGCCGTGCGCTGAACTTGCACGCGGCCCGAGTGGAAGCATGGCAGGGTCTACAAAATCCTGGAAAGACCGAGTTTCGATATCGTTATGAAATGCCAGCACGTCGTCATAGGAGCATGGGCCCGATCGGCCCAGGAAGGCTGTATGAAGTTCGTTTTCGTAGTCGCCGCGATTATGGTAGTTGCTCTTGCGGCTCGGTGGTGTATGTACCGGTTGAGTTTCAGCAACGCGGACTGAGCCGGCGCGCGATTCCGCCATCGACTCGGGCGACCGAAGTTCCGTTTGTGGACGACAACTTTAGGTCCCTGCAGGGACGTACGGCCGGATTCCGGCACTGTATGGATCCGGCGCCTTTCGCGCGTCGAGCCATCAACTCTTAAAGCCAGATGCCCTGAGGAACAGTTTTGGTCCGTGCATAGCGCATACATGACGGTCAAAAAGGCGTCATCGCTCGCCGCGCGACACCTTTTCCTCTGATTCATAAGTGTTTGTCCATCCCGGAAATTCGTATGCGACGCCACAGCGCCTAGAGTAGACGTGTGAGTCCGATTGCCCGCAAACACCACTCAATTGCTTTGGAGGTTTTAGATGAATCATGCATCGGAGGAAAGCCTCTCAGCCCACGAATCGACCGACGGCAACTATGCCTCCCTCGCGAGCGAGATTGTCGACATTTTCTACAAGATCTACGGTACCCATCCGGGCTTTCGCGTCAACCACGCGAAAGGCATCGTCGCGGAAGGCAGCTTTGTCGCCACGCCCGCTGCGGCGGCTTTGAGCCACGCCGCGCTCTTCGACGGCAGCAGCATTCCCTTCACCGTGCGCTTTTCGAACGACGGTGGCTTTCCGGCCATCCCGGACGGTGCCCCAGGCAACATCAAGGGAATGGCCGTCAAGTTCCATCTGCCTGGCGGGGCCGAAGTCAATATCGTGATGCTGGCGGTGAAGACCTTCCCGATGGCGACCGGCGAGGGGTTTCGCGATCTGCTGGCGGCCATCAGCGAGAGTCCCGAAGATGCACCGAAGCCGACGAAGCTGGATGAATTCGCGGCCAGCCACCCGACCGTTCCTGCGGCCTTCAATACTGCGGGCACGCCGGACAGTTTTGCGCACGAGGAATATCGTGGCCTCAACGCCTTTATCTTCGTCGACAAGGCCGGGCGCAGGCAGGCGGTGCGCTACATCATGAAGCCGGAAGAACTCGTGTATCTGACGGCTGACGAGGCCGCCAGACAACCGCTCGATTTTCTTGTCGACGACCTGCCGCAGCGCATTGCGAACAGGCCGGTCGAATTTCACTTCACCGCCCAGCTTGCCGAACCCGGCGACCAGACCAAAGATCCAAGCCAGCCCTGGCCCAATGATCGTCAGGTGGTGGACCTGGGCGTATTGACAGTTCACAAGGTCCGTGACGACAGCCGGGAAGTGCAGAAGGATTTGCTGTTCCTGCCGACCGACCTGATCGACGGAATTGAGCTCTCCGACGACAGGATGCCCGTGATCAGGTCCGAGGTATATGGGGTGGCGTTCGCGCGACGCAGCCGATGAGCGCACGCGGGGCTCGACGTGCCCGCGTTTCAGGCAGACATGGCTGGGCCGCGTCGTGCCTGGGCGACATCGAACGCGGTCTGGCACACGCACTACCATGTGCAACCTGCTCTGACGAACGATTCGATGGAGACGCCCCGGGCTCTATATAGGCAAGCATCGTAAAACTATGATCGCGCTCCGGCGTGCCCGCTGGCAGTATCGCGCCGATTGCCGCGTGCCCGGAGATCACAAGCGCACTCGCTTCCAGACCAGATTCCATTCCGGCCAGTGATGTCCGACGGCGAGCAGCGACTCGATCTGGTCCTAATGCAGCACTGCGACGCTCGTCAGAACAGGCAACAGCATCATTTCCAGAAAGCTAAGCACATGTTGCTCGACGGGGAAAACGGTTCGCATGCTCGTCGCGAAGTTCACATCCCATAGCGCCGTTGCCTCGTGCAGCAGGAACGCAACGATCATCGCGACGAGCACAAGCGCATTAATCTCAGCGAAGAGCGCAACGAGCAGCGGAACGCGTTCCCGTTTGCAGCAATGCGCTCCTGCCTTCCCAACTCAACGGTCTTCGCGCACCACGCGCAATCCAGTACCAAACGGGACAAGCCTGTGCAATCTCCAGCGACGTCATCTCCGTATGCTGGCTATGCAGCGGCACTTCATCGGTCGCCCATCGCACGGGCCCGGCCGCGGGCAGTGTGCGTATCGCACGCACCGGCACCCGCTGGCTCGCGATGTCGTGATAGCTGTTCCCTCTTAATGTTGGAGAAACCGTATGAGCGATTACAAAACCACAACTCTCGTCGTTGGTGCATTCGCCACCGCCCTCGCTGCACTGACGGCTGCCTCCGCGAGCGCAGAAGAATTCACTGCCGCCCAGAAGAAGATTCAGGCGGAGCACACAGTGCTCGTCAAATCGGGCAAGGTCGAACCCTGTTTCGGCACGGCGCTCAAGGGGCAAAACGATTGCTACGCGGGCGCAGGTACGACCTGTGCCGGGACGAGCACGACCGACAATCAAGGAAACGCATTCAAGCTGGTGCCCAAGGGAACCTGCACAACCATGTCTACGCCGAACGGCCCTGGAAGCCTGTCTCCCAAGGCCTGATATCGACATGTGGTCAGGCCGCGTAAGCCTGGCCACGCAGTTCTCTCTGGAACAATGCCCGGATATGTCAGAGTCACTCTCGCCCAATGCTCGATGCCGCCTGCCGACGCGCACCGGGGTTGGGCTCAAGGCCGAACATTACAGAGCAGTCCTCGAATCGCGGCCGGATATCGGCTTTTTCGAGGTGCACGCGGAAAACTACATGGGTGCAGGTGGCCCGCCGCATCGATTCCTGTCGGCGATACGCGAGTCCTACCCTCTGTCCATTCATGGCGTCGGGTTGTCCATAGGCGCGGACCGACCTCTGGACCGGGATCACCTGCTACGGCTGAAAAGACTCATCGCCCGATATCAGCCCGCGCTGTTTTCGGAGCACCTTGCCTGGTCCGGTCACGACTGCGGTTTTCTCAACGATCTGCTTCCCGTTCCCTACACTGCGCAAAGCCTGACTTGCATCGTCGATCACGTAGACGAACTACAGGAAGTACTCGGGCGGCAGATCTTGCTTGAGAACCCATCGACCTATCTGGCGTTCGAAGAAAGTACGTACCCGGAGACCGGCTTCATTGCCGAAGTCGCGCGGCGAACGGGATGCGGTCTCCTTCTTGACGTCAACAACGTGTATCTCGCGTCGATCAATCAACAATGGGACCCGCTCACGTATATCGATGCGTACCCGCTCGCGGCCGTGCAGGAGATTCATCTCGCCGGCCACGCGCAGGAGGCGGACGAACGGCGTCGCCCGCTGCTCATCGATACGCACGACCGTCACATTGCACGCGTTGTATGGGACCTCTTCGCATACGCAATCGGCAAGACCGGTCCGATGCCAACGCTGATCGAATGGGACGCAAACGTGCCCGACTGGCCAACCCTCGCAGCAGAAGCAGAGCTGTCCGACACGATTATCAAGGCCGCCACGCGCCCAGCAACGGTCGAAATGGCGACAGCGCTGCCCTCGCTCACTGTACGGCAGCGCAATTCAGCGGGAATACCAACGCTATGATCAAACGGCACATCATGGTCTATTACGCGTGGAGTCGGCCAGGCGAAACGGGCGCGCCGCTTCAGGTGATAGAGGATCGATTTCCGACGCTCTTCGAAAGCCGCAGGATGGTCTTCCCGAGATTTCATGAACTCGCGGACCCGCATCAGTTCGACCAGAGTATCGCCGGCTTTCTCGATCACATCATGAAGCGCAATTTCACCGCTTTCGTCGATCTGGCGGCATCGCTAACAGGTCAACGCGTCGCGGAAATCGAGCGCGTCACGGACGACGGAAAAATCACGCCACTCAACGCACGTCTTCTCGCTGGAATCGACACGCTGATAGTCATCAGCTTCGATTCCCAGAGAACAGCCCAGACTGCGCAGAGCGACGAGATCGAAGCGCTCCGCACGTTCCTCGACCATCCGGATCATCTCGCCTTTGTTTGTCCGCACCACGACATCGGCGATGTCGCGCATCTTCCGGAAAGCGAGCAGCTGCAACGTCACATCGTCGAATTCCTGCACCATGGAGACACGACGATTCCGCCACGGCAACGGTTCGGAGAGTTCGCGCGCTCGCTTCTCGCTGGACTTGGTGTACCTGTGGAAAATCGCTTCGGGCTTCGACCGGCAGCCGAAGCGGATGGCACGCCAGCGCCGATCGAAGTCGATACCACGCTTGACCGCCTCGGCCTGCTTCAGAAAGTCAGCACTTTCAATCTGCATCCACATCTGCCGCAGCTCGAGCGCCTTGGCGAGGCGTTCGACAAACTCGATGTCCTCGCCCATCAGCGCATCGACACGAGCGCTCCACCGCACCCTTTCGCAAGTGACCGCCCAACTTTCGATGCACTCCTCCAATCACGCCCAGACACGTTTGCCGGCACCCTTCTGGTGAGTGATACGACGCTTTGGAGTTCGACGGCGGGTGGTGTCGACAGTCTCCGCGAATTGTGGACGAATGTGGTTCAACGTTCGGCCCGGGCCTGAAGGCACAATGGCCATGGTTCTTCTAAAACCACCTCCCGCGTCCGCCCGCATACCCCTGAATTCTCATTCCTTGTTCGAGCGGCAAAAGCACTTCGCTTCGGCATTGCTGTATCCGGCTATGCCTGTGCCTCCCGGCCTGGTCGGCCCCGATCGACAACCCAGCGAAAAGCGCTTCAATGTATATCGCAACAATGTTGTGGTCGGGCTCGTCGACGCATTAAAGGCTGCGTTTCCCGCTGTGCTTCGTATCGTCGGAGATGAGTTCTTTGCGGCGATGGCCCGAATTTACGTCTCGCGCCAACCACCGGAATCCCCTGTCATGCTTGACTATGGCGGAACGTTTCCAGACTTCATCGAGGCGTTCCGACCGGCGAACAGCATGCCATATCTGCATGATGTCGCTCGACTCGAGCGGGCGTGGGCCGAGGCGTATCACGCCGCAGAGGTCTCTCCCATAGATCACGCTGTTCTTGCCACGATCGATGCCGATAGCCTTCCGCATCTGCGCCTCACGCTGCATCCATCGGCACGGGTCGTTCGATCCTGCATCCCTGTCGTCCAGATATGGCAGATGAACATCGACAGAGGCAAGCCGACCGGGGTCGACATCACCATCGGCGGCGAAGATGCGCTCGTCCTGCGCCCACACGCCGAGGTCGAGGTTCGCAGACTGCCTGTCGGCGCGGCAGCTTTTATCCACGCCATTGCGGCCAACCACTCAATGAATGAAGCAACGACGCTCGCACTCGACGATCATGCCGATTTCGATCTGGCCGGTGCGCTGCGAGATCTGTTCATGATCGGTGCGATTGTCGGATTGAGCCCACGGGCCTCTGATTCCGGCCACCTGCGAGGTATCGATGAGTCAGCTTAGCGCACCAACGAAAGGCCGTCTCGCGCCGAGGGTCCGTAAGGCCGCAGAGCTGATTCAGAAGTTCGCCTGGATCGTTGCACCGCCCTTGCTGCGGATTGCTCTAGCCCTCCCTTTCTTTCGCTCAGGTCTCACCCGTTGGGACGGTGTGCTGTCCATTTCGCCCGCTACGCTCTTCCTGTTCGAAAACCAGTTCAAGGTGCACATCCTGGACGGTGCATACCCATTTCCCGCCCCTGACGCAGTCGCGCTTATCGTTGCAATGGCAGAAGTCACGCTCCCGGTTCTGCTCGTATTGGGATTCGCAACCCGCTTTGCGGGGCTTGCGCTGCTTGTGATGACGGGCGTCATCCAGCTCGTATTCCCCGACGGCTGGGCAAATTTTCATCTCAATTGGGCGTCGCTCGCCGTGGGTATCATGGCCCTTGGACCAGGCCCACTGTCGCTGGATCATTTGTTAGTGCGCATCCTCAACCCGCCAGTCGCGGCTCGATGATTCTGGCTTCTACCGTTGAGCAAACGGTAGTGCGTACCGGTTACGAGCTGATTGCACGGTAGACGCGTTCATGCGCCGGTGCCGCAGCACTACCCTTTCAATACACGTCGTCGCCGTCCATGCTCTCGTGCAAACGCAGCCGGCGTGCAACCCGTATGACGATGAAAACGACGGGTGAAATGACTCTGGTCTGAAAAGCCCGTCATGAGTGCAATTTCCGACAGCGGAATGTCCGTCTCAAGTAGCAACGACTGTGCGCGACGAATCCGGCATTGCTCGACAAAGCCAATCGCGGTCATACCCGTGCTGCGCTTGAACAGCCGGGTGAAGTGGAAACGCCCCACGTTCACGATGCCCGCAAGTTCGTCGAGTCCGATCGACCTGTCGAGATTTTCCTCGATGTATTCGGTAACGCGCGCAACTTCCATTCTGGTCAACGCGGGATGTTCCCGTGGAATGACCGGTTCGAATGCGTTGTAGCTTCGAAGCAGATGCGCCGCCAGCGCAAAGGACACGTGATCGACTATCAGCGTTTGTGCGGGATGAGGCTTGCGGTCGAGTTCCCCGATGAGAACTCGCGCGATGTGTTCGATGACAGGGTCTCGCGTCTCGAACACATTTCTGATTTCTATCCGCGTCGTACTCTGGCGTCCAATCTGCTCGCCGGCAGATGCAACGAGCGCAGTGGGAATACGCAATCGCGCGGTCGCGGAAGCACTCCCCTCCCAAAGCGAATCGCACCCGGCCGGCATGAGCATCGAGACGCCGGAAGTAATCAGACATTCGTGAACGGCTCCATCGCGCCCCTGAACGAGACGCGCACTCCCCGAAGGGCAATAACAGATCAGATGATGATCGAGGGCGGGATACCGTTCGGAGATATTGTGGAGCGGAGCGTACATGTCCACTGTCACTCCCGACCACTCCCGTTCACGAGTGGTTGCTGTGGGACGATGCGACAGCACGTGAACGATCTCATCGATCGTTACGGGGTTGTCGGCAGTTTGGTAAGTCGTTGACATGTCACAGTGCCCGGTGAGCCTGCTGTTAGCTGTGATCTGGCTCGGCAAAGAATGCTAACACGCCAATATTCCAGAATGGAAAAACCAGTGGAGCCATAGGGCGAGTTATGTTTGTCGCTATCAATGTCTCGATGTTCGATATAACCGTGCACATTCCACTCGTCAAGCATCGACAAAAGTCAGCACGAGTGTTCAATCCAGCTTTCGCCCGCCCTGATAGCCTGAAGCACCTCTGTATGTCGAGGCCATGCCGGACCTGTCCGAGGACGATTTCCCCATCCATTCGTTCATCCTCGCTGTTGTGAGTCAAAGGCGCAAAGCTGATGGACCATTTCGATGTCGTCATCATCGGGTGCGGCGCGGGCGGCTATAACACTGCTATTCGAGCGGGCCAGTTGGGTTTGTCTGTCGCCTGTATCGAACGGGCATCGCGCCCTGGCGGAATGGGCATTCGGACCGGCTGCATTCCTTCCCGAGTCTTGTTACGCAGTTCTGAAATATATGACCTGATGGACAAGGGGAGCTTCACCGCGCTAGGGATTGGCTGTGCACCCACGCTTGATCTCGCGCAGATGATGGCCCACAAAAAGGCAATCGTCGACAAGATGTCGACGCGTGTTCACAGCCTGCTGCACAAGCAAGGGGTAACGCTCATCCATGGACATGCGAAGCTGGCTGCGGCTGGGCAGGTCGAAATCCGAAATGCGGAGGGCGCACGGCGAACCGTACGCGGCGCATCCATCGTTATTGCAACAGGTTCCGAGCCCATTCCACTGCCGTTTGCCGCTTTCGATCATGTGAAGATTCTCGATTCCGACGACGCGCTATCGCTCGACCGTGTACCGCGGCATCTCGCCATTATTGGCGCGGGCGCCGTCGGCGTCGAAGTCGGCTCGATCTGGCGCCGCCTCGGCTCACGCGTGACGCTCATTGAACAGCGCGACCGCATATGCTGTTGGTGCGACCGCGACGTGACGGCTGCGCTGGAGCGCTCACTCAAGCAACAGGGCATCGCGATCAGGCTGTGCAGTGATGTGATCGGCGTCGACAAGCGTGCCAGCGGTGTTTCGATTCAATTGCGCACGGCGACATCCAGCACAATCACTACCGTCGATGCAGACGCCGTTCTGGTCGCCATTGGCCGGCGGCCATCGACGGGCGGGCTCAACCTTGCGGGCATCGGTGTACAAGCGGGTGCGCAAGGCGCATTACTTCAGCAAGCGTTTGCACAAAGAGGCCCGGCTATATGGGCCGTCGGCGATGCCGCGGTAGGCCCAATGCTGATATCGAAGGCGGAAGAGGAAGCAGTAGCCTGCGCTGAACGGATCGCTGGCCTGCCTGGGTTCGTCGATTATTCGTCGATTCCCTATGTCCTCTATACAAGGCCGGAAGTCGCGATGATCGGCAAAACGGTGGACGAGCTTGTGCGAGTGGGAGCTCCATATAAAGTCGGCTACTTTCCGCTCGCGACCAACGCGCGTGCCGCGATAGACGGAATCGCCGAGGGGTTCGTCAAGCTGCTCGTTGAAGCCCGAACGAATCGGATCGCGGGTGCTCATCTCATTGGTCCGGGCGCGGCCGATCTGATTTCACAAGTGGCAATTGCAATGGAAGCATCCATGCTGTGCGAAGACTTTGCGCACATCTGTCACCCTTTCCCCGCCTGGTCAGAGGCGCTGCGTCAGGCCGCGATGGCGGCAGGCGGATGGGCGACACACATCTAGCGCGTCGCCTCACCGTGCTGCGCGGAACGCCTGCGTCCCTGGAAATTCCGGCGCAGCTTGACTATCGGAATCGTGATCTTGTTGAATATGCCGGAGGCAATGGCGGATTGACGATCAACTAGAGAGCGCGACATTGTCGTGGCGAACCAACCTTGACCGCAACAGCCGAATCTGCGGTCAATCAGGTGTTAAATCAGCGCATGTGCAAGCGTTAAAAAATGCGCTGGTTGCCGATCAGTTGCCATCTGCTGGCACAGGTCTTGTGCCGTCGTCGACGGCGACCTTGTCGGGAGACTCGCGAGGTACGAGGCACCGAGGGAGCCATCGTCACGCGAGGCCGTCGATCTCCTGCAACAGTTCATGCCTGGCTCGGACGTACAGGCCCAAGTTTTTAAAGCGCCCTACTCCACCGACCTCAAGCAGTACCGCCACGCAAGGCTCATTTACATCGGCGGCGCCACGCCGTCCTTTTCGACCACGACGAATTGCGCACCGTAGCTCCCGCCGTTGGCCGGCGCTGCCACCACGAACACTTTCTTTCCCGCGATCAGATCAGCACGCGTGGCGGGCGCGAGCGTCACGACGGGCACGTTGGCCGGCACCGTGATCGAGTTGCTGCCGCCCTTGTACGAGAGTTTCAGGTCGCGTCCGCTCGTGCTCTCGACAACCGTGTCCACATTTGCATTCGTCATCGAGCTGTTAGCGCCGAGATCCCATGCATAGTGACCTTCCCCCGTACCGCGCGCAGCCTCGGGGAAGACCAGCACTTCCTTCGCAGTCAGCTTGCCGTCGGGACCGGGCGTTGCCGCTGCGCCGACATAGGAACCCGGTTTGATATCGGCGAGCTGGATCGGCTTCACGGCGCTAACCTTCGACGCGTCGCTCATGGCAATCGTCACGGTTTCGCCACTGCGGCGATGCACCGTCAACGTATTACCGGAGAACGACACGATGTCGCCACGGATACGTTCGGGCTTCGCAGCCGGAGATTGAGCGAACGATGCGCTGGCAAGCGTGAGCGCGACGAAGGAAGCAGCGAGCTTGAAACGAATGGGCATAGGGACTCCGTTTGTGTGATGTGATTGAAAATGTCTGCGGCGTGCGGGTCAGGATCCGCCGAACCAGTTGTAGCCCTGGTTTTCCCAGTAGCCGCCGGGAAATTCGTTCGTCACCGTAATGGCGACAATATGTTTCGGGTTCTTGTAGCCGAGCTTGGTGGGGATGCGCAGCTTCATTGGAAAGCCGTATTTCGCAGGCAGAACGTTGCCGTCATAGGTCAGCGTCAGCAGCGTCTGCGGATGCAGCGCCGTTGGCATGTCGACGCTCGTCCAATAGTTGTCGGCGCAATGCAGCGCGACGTATTTCGCCGTGGTATCCGCGCCGGCCAGCAACAGAAAATCCGAGAAGCGCACGCCGCCCCACTTGCCGATCGCGCTCCAGCCTTCGATACAGATATGCCGCGTCACCTGGCTGCGTTGCGGCAGTGCGCTCAGCTCGCCAAGCGTCCACACGCGCCGGCCTTTGACGAGACCTGTGAGTTCGAGCCGCCACGTCTGTGCATCGACCTCCGGTACCTGATCGATGTCATAGAACGCGTTGAACGGAAATGGGCGCGTAATCATCGAGTCCGGATACGTCGGCGCGAGTTCGCGTCGATCGAAGAGTAGCGCCTGCGCGTCGTCGTTAAACGAGGACATCGTGCGTAGCAGGTTGTTCACCGACCTGTCGTTCGTCAGATCGCAACCCGACAATAGCGCGAGGCCGCCCAGCGTCAGGATTCTCTTGCCAAAGAGACGCCGCGAAGACGAACCCAGTTCCTTCTGCGCGTCCTTGATGATGGATGCGGCGTCGAGCGTCCGCACGTCTTTATCTGAATCCATGGTTAGCGGCCCCGGATCATGGTAAGCAGCGATCGCGGCACGAGCGCAACCATGGCGACATGGATCGCGAAGAAACCAACGAGCACGCTCATCGCAACGAAATGGACGATGCGTGCGTTATCGAAGCCACCCATCAGCGTCCGCAGAACCGGGAACTGCACCGGCTTCCAGATCGTCAGGCCAGACACTATCACCAGCGCAATGTCGACGATGACGACGAGATACGCCAGCTTCTGTACAGCGTTGTACGCGCCAAGATCGCTGTGACTGAGCTTGCCGCGCAGCGCAGCAACAAGGTCGGTCGCAATCGCGCGAAAGGTGATGGGGAAAATGGTTCTGCGCAGTCGCCCGGTGAAGACGCCCAACGCCAGGTACGCGACGAAGTTGGCGACCAATACCCACATGATCGCGAAGTGCCAGAGCAGTGCGCCGCCCAGCCAGCCGCCGAGCGTGATAGCCGCCGGGAAACGTATCGTCCCGAAGATAGGAGACGCTTCATACACCTCCCAGCCGCTCATACACATAAGGATCACCGCTGCTGCGTTGATCCAGTGGAAAGCGCGGACCCATACGGGATGAATCGTGGCGTGATTCAAGAAAACCTCGTTGTCTACGGTATGGAAAGCACGTTGCGCGATAGTCTGCGAGAGCGCCGATAGAGCGCGCGTCGTCCGTGCGCCATGGTTCAACGCGCCGAAGCTGGCGCTACGTTTCCGCAGCGGCTCGCGGTTGGCTTGAAGATGAGGATCGCAGGTGGGCGGCAGCGAGGGTATCGGTCAAACGACCGATGGGCGCCAGAGGCGATGTCCCGCCGCATGAGGAAATGCGTCTATGGAATGTAAAAGCCGGCGTTGGCAATTAACGTGATGTGCCCGCTTGGGTCATCGCCAATATCGGCAGCTATTGTTGAAGTTCGTGAATTCTGGGAGCGAACGAGATCAAGGAGAGTCGCACGCAAATTCGTCAACTGCTAATCGAAGCACGCGCGATATCAAATCTTCCGAACTTTTATTTCGCATCCCGTAAATGCGACTCGTCCGACTCCAAGAATATGATGCCGTTATCCAAGCATGATGTTCCGCCTGATATTAAGCGCGCACTCCATTCTCTAAGAGTATCAGGCGCTACTTAAACAGTATTGGACGATGCTTCAGCGGTTCGCCTATCCTGAGCCCGCTACCAGACAAATAAATTGAAGGGATAGGTCACGGAGATGGGGGCATCATGCAGCACAGCCACACTTCTGCGTAGACGATCTTAGCGGCAGTCACGATCTACGACACTGCGCCGAGCAAGCCCTCGCATCTAGAGAATCCCACATCGCGGTTTCACGCAATGCGTGCGCAGAACCGCGCTCATCCGCACACGATCCATAAATCAAGCATGAAAGGAGACAGCATGCGCCATCTCGATGTTCAAAAGCTTTGCGATGAAGCCCGATTCAGTAAGTTCCACCTTCTGCTGCTCCTGTGGTGCGCGCTCATCATCATCTTCGATGGATACGATCTCGCGGTCGTCGGCATTGCGTTGCCATCGATCATGCGCGACATGAACGTCGCGCCGACAAGTGCCGGCTTCATGGTGAGTTCGGCCTTGCTCGGCATGATGATCGGCGCCGTGTTTCTCGGCACTATCGCGGACCGCATAGGTCGCGTTCCCGCGATCGTCATTTGCCTGTTGCTCTTTAGCATCTTCACTGCGGCGGCGGGCTTGACGGGCGATCCAGTGACGTTCGGCATTGCGCGATTCCTCGCGGGCCTTGGAATCGGCGGCGTCATGCCGAACGTGGTTGCGCAGATGACGGAATACTCGCCACGCAAAATCCGCAACACGATGGTCACGTTGATGTTCAGCGGCTATTCCATCGGCGGAATGCTTGCGGCGCTCGTCGGGAAAGCGATGATCGAACGTTACGGCTGGCAATCCGTGTTTCTCGCCGCAGGCATTCCCGCGTTGCTTGCGCCGGTCATCTGGAAGCTAATGCCAGAGTCCCTGGCCTTCTTGGTACGCAACCAGCGCGAGGCCAGGCTGAAGCAGATTCTTCCGAAAATCGACCCGGCCTACGTCCCTCAGCAAGCCGATCACTTCACGCTGCACGAGAAGGGCACGGAAACCGGCTCTCCCATCAAACAACTCTTCGCCGATGGCCGCGGCTCCAGCACCGTGATGCTTTGGATCGCCTTCTTCATGTGTCTCTTCATGGTCTACGCGTTGAGTTCGTGGCTGACCAAGCTGATGGCAAGCGCGGGCTATAGCCTCGGCTCTGCGCTCACGTTTGTCCTCGTTCTCAACTTCGGGGCGATGATTGGCGCAATCGGCGGCGGATGGCTCGCAGACCGCTTCAACATCAAGCACGTGCTAATCGTGATGTATGGACTGGCGGCGGTTTCCATCAGTTTGCTGGGAGTCAAGGTTCCCGTCGAAGCGTTGTACTTTCTCGTTGGGTTGGCCGGAGCGTCGACGATCGGCACGCAAATCGTCACATACGCGTTCGCTGGCCAGTTCTATCCGACCGCGGCGCGGTCGACGGGTATCGGCTGGGCGTCGGGCGTCGGACGAAGCGGTGCAATTCTGGCGCCGATCGTGATTGGATTCCTTGTGAGTCAGTCGCTTCCGCTGCAGCAGAATTTCATCGCAATTGCGATTCCTGGGGCCATCGCGATGCTCGCGGTGTGCCTCATCAATGTGAGGCGTGCGCCGCCAGACGGCGCGATGTCCTCCGTCCCTGAAGTCGACCCCATTTAATCGCGACACTACGCACGATTGCGCTCTCAGCCTGCTCTGCACGCTGAGAGCGCCTTGCTTTCGCGGCGACCTCTCGCCGCTCTTCGTACTCAAAAGCGGCTGAATGGCCAACGCGGAATCACCAGCGCAAGGCGGTGCGGACCTCACTAAAACGACTGTTTGTCGACGTGGTCATCTCTCCAACGACCACGGTATCGCCATTCCCTTGGCGAGAGCTCCACCCGTCGATTGTCGAGGGCAAACCACAGGACAACTACTATCGCTGGCCAGCGCTCACCTACGTTGTCACGCTCACGAGCCATCCCGCGTTGTCTCTACCGTGTGGTATCGACAATGAGGGCATGCCGTTCGACTTACAGATCATCGGACCATTTCGCGGAGATTTAGCGACGCTTGCTATCGCCCGCGCACTCGAACGAGTCTTCAACACTCCCCGACTTTACGCCGGCCACGTCCTGATTTAACGCTGCTTGAACAACCAGATACCGCGCTGAAATCAAATGTCGGCGCGCCACCTGACTTCGACCCATTTGGTGGCGAGTCTACCCGTTGATCGACGCCATAACGATCGGCAAACGGATCGATGCTGTCGCAATAAGACGGTGCATTGTGATCCGAGCGAACTCAACGAATGACATGATTGATGAAGAAGACCCTGACTCCAGCCGTGGCCCGCGTATTTAAACGCCTGCACTACCCGCTTGGAGTAACGTTGGTGTACGTGCAGTAGTACGTGGCCTACGGGCTGAGTGTGCGAAATCTGGAAGAGATGATGCTGAGCGCGGCATACAGGTCGATCATTCGACCGTGCATCGTTGGACCTTAAAACTGCTTCCGGTGCTGGAGAAGGCGGTCCGGCGTCACAATTGGCACGAGCTGGCGCGTTGATGAGACCCACATCAAGGTCAAGGGTCACTGGAAGTATTTATATCGCGCGGTTGACAAGGCCGGCCAGACGGTCGATTTCCTACTGCGTGCTCACCGTGACACGGCTTCAGCCCAGCGCTACTTCGAGAAGTCGATCGATCAGAACGGCGAGCCCGAGACCCTCACGATCGATAAAGTGGTGCGAATCTGCCCGCGCTCGGGGCCCTCAACGCGGAGCGCGACACACCGATCAAGATCCGCCAGAACAAGTATTTGAACAACATCATCGAACAGGACCATCGGGCTATCAAGCGCCGTACCCGGCCGATGCTCGGGTTAAAGACCTTTCGTTGTGCCCGCATTCTGCTGGGCGGCGTCGAGATCATGCACATGAATGCGAAGGGGCAGATGAAAGACAGTAGTAGCTGCCAAATCCCCGCCGAGCAGTTTTACTCGCTGCTCAAATAAGCAATCCAAATAATATCGCTATTCGCTCGAGCCGCCGTCTTTGTTGCGACAGAACCCAAAATCGTCCCGCCCAATCAACTCGTTGAGAAGGCGGCTCTTGCCGTGGTTGTATTTGCCGATGACGGAGACGAGAGGTTCGTTGTGTTCAAGCGGGATTGCCAGCCGCGCCATGTCGTCTGTGCGACTCGTGAGTCAGGAAACGACATCGCGTGTTGCTTGCTGATGGATTTCGCTGGACAATGGCCGGCTCCTTATATTGGCATGCGCCTGGTTCCCGCGTCACTCAGGCAGGACGGCTACGGCCTTGATTTCAACAATGTAACCGGCCGTTCCGCCAAGCATGTGGGCGCCCACTGCCGTCCAGGCTGGCAGCGGGTCCGTCGTAATATATCGGTCACGCACTTCCATGAAGAGCGGAAGGTCGCGCATGTCGATGTGGAATGTGGTCAGGTCAACCACGTCGCTCATCGATGCACCTGCAGCAGCCAACACAAGCTTGAGGTTCTCGAAAGCCTGGACTATCTGCGCCTCGCGACCTTCAACTAGTTCCATGGCCGCGTTACGACCAATCTGACCAGATACGTAAAGAGTGCTGCCGACCTTGAGCGCAGGGGCGTACCGAATCTTTTCGTACACGGCTTCCATCCCGTCAGGGACGATGGCTTTACGTTCGCTCACAGATTTGTCTCCTTGTATACGCCGAACGCGGGAAGCGTCGACAACGTCAGCCGTTATCTCCGCCGGCTACCGGCAACACAGTGCCGGTGATATAACCTGCCTCGTCCGAAGCGAGGAACAGAATCGGCGCGGCCTGCTCGTCGATGCTGCCGTAGCGTTTCAAGAAGGTCGATTCAGTGACCTGCTTCACCGCTTCGCTCATCCAGACTTTTTCCTGTTCACTGTCGCCGGCCGTGTTGCGGGGGACACGTCGCGGAGGCGCATCGGTCCCACCTGGCGCGGTGGCAACCACCCTGATGTTGTGCTCCGCGTATTCCATCGCCAACGACTGCGTAATCGCGTTGACACCGCCCTTGGCCGCCGAATACGGTACGCGGCGGATGCCGCGAGTGGCATTCGAGGAGACGTTGACGATGGTCCCTCCCCCGCGCTTAAGCAGGTACGGCAACACTGCATGGCAAGCGTACAGCGTCGGCATGAGTGACCGACGGATCTCTGCATCAATCTGTGCGGGCTCGAACTCGGCGAAGGGACGCATGCGAATCGCGCCACCGACGCCATTGACCAGAATGTCGATGCCGCCGAACTTGCGTGCGGCAAAGTCCATCGCCGATGCGGCGCCTTCATAAGTCTCAAGGTCGGCGACAAACCCGGCTGTGTCCGCGCCTTCCGCTTCGGCGGCGACTTCTGACACGAAGTCAGCGCGGTCTACGAACAGTACCTTGCCGCCTTCTGCGGCTGCGCGAAGCGCTACCGCGCGACCAATGCCCTGCGCCGCACCCGTGACCACCATGACCTTGCCGGCAAATCGTTGCGTGCTCATACGGTCCTCGGCGCTGCGTTCGGAGTGAACTTCTCGTAGTGAAAGCTGTTGGGCTTCATACCGTTATCGTCGAAATACTTACGCACGGCATCGACCATCGGTGGCGGCCCGCAGAGGTAAACGTCGACATCTCCCTCATTCAGGATCTCAGCTGGCATGTGCTGCGTCACCCAACCCTTGCGCGGATGATTCGACTCCGCATCGGCTACAACCGTGTCATAGCTGAAGTTCGGCAACTTCGCCTTGTACGCTTCGATGGCATCAACCTGCACCAGGTCGAGGTCGCGGGTCACGCCATAAATGAGGTGGACCGTCTGCTGCGAGTCGGCGCGCGCCAGCACTTCCAGCATCGACAGAAACGGAGCCAGACCCGTGCCGCCAGCGAGAAACAGCAAGGGCCGCTCGACGGTACGCAGATAGAAACTTCCGAGCGGTCCGACTAGCTCTACCTTGTTGCCTTGTTGTGCGGATTCGAGCCAGGTGCTCATCACGCCACCAGGAATCTTCTTGATCAGAAAACTGATTTTCGATTCGCCAGGTGCGGATGAGAACGAATATGAGCGATATTGACCGCTGCCGGGAACATCGATGTTGATGTACTGGCCTGCCAGGAAAACGGGCGCAGCAGCATCCACGTCCAGTTCGAGAACAACAGCCGCATCGTTGTGCTGGTCGATCTTCGCCACGGTCGCGGCGAACCTGCTTTGCTCAGTCTTGCATACCGTGGAAGATGCCGGCACTGCAATCACACAGTCGCTTTGCGGCACCATCTGGCAGGTGAGTACGAGACCACTTTCCTTTTCATCCTCGGTCAGCGCATCTTCGATGTAGTCGTCGCCAAGGTCGTAGCTTCCGCTCTCGGCGCGGCACTTGCAGGTACCGCACACGCCGTCGGAGCAATCCATCGGCAGGTTGATCCTGGCGCGAAAGGCGGCATCAAGCACCTTCTCGCCCGCCTTGCATGTGACAAAGCGGGTCACGCCGTCTTCAAAATTCAGTGCAATGTTGTAGCTGGACATCTTGCCTCCTGTACTTCTGATTTCCACTGACGCTCGACATCAAACGTGATAAACGTCGAGCACCTGGCGGATGTAGTCGTCCTTCAACACAATGCGCTTGTAGGAAATCAATAGTTCATCATTGACTTTGCGCAGAGTGACAAACATCGTGCCGAAAAACTGGTCGGTGGTTTTGTAGCGATGGCTGAGCGTGTTGAAGTTGTAGCGCACGTCTACTTCGTTCTCGCGCTCGGCCAGCACTTCTACGTTCGTCACGTTGTGACTGGTGCGTGGTTCAGGCATCGAAGCACTACTGCGCTCTGTCTTGATGCGGAACACCCGGTCTTCAAGGCCGCCACGGTCCGGGTAGTACATAAGCGAGATCTGGCTTTCGTGGTCGTCGGTGAGCTGGTCGTCGTCATCCCACGCGGGCATCCAGTACGTGACGTCCTCGGCATAGCACGCAAGCCAGTCTTCCCACTGCCGGTCATCGAGCAGGCGCGCTTCGCGGTACAGCGCGGCACAGATTTTCTGGTAGTCGAAGCTCATGCCAGTGCCTCCCCTTGTTCCTTTTTGAGCGCGTCCCGCATCACATGCACCCAGTATTCGTGCTGACACACAAAGAGCCCCTCGTCTTCGCTACGCTCGCCTGAGATGAGCGGCTTCAGTCCCATATTTTTGGCGTTGGCGTCAGCCCCCTCGACCCACAGCGGCGCCCCACGCGAAAGGTCGTTCCACAGCGCAGTGGTGCCGGCATAGCCTGCCTGGCAAGCGCGGAACTCTTCAAGGTCATCTGCCGTGCCCATTCCGGAGACGTTGAAGAAATCTTCGTATTGCCGGACGCGGGTAGCCCGGTCGGTCGCGCTTTCGCCCTTAGGGGCAAAGCAGAAGATGCTGACTTCAGTCTTGTCTACGCTGATCGGACGTACCACGCGAATCTGAGTACTGAACTGGTCCATCAGGAACACGTTCGGATACAGGCACAGGTTTCTAGTCTGGTTGACGATAAAATCCGCCTTGACTTCGCCCACGCGTGCCTTGATTTCATCGCGGTGTTGATAGACCGGGCGCACTTCGGGATTCATGGTCTTGGTCCACAGCAGGATGTGGCCGTGGTCGAATCCGTACACGCCGGCCACCGACTTGCTCCAGCTGTTCGCGTCTACCGCCTTGGTGCCCTCTACCTTGCGACGGTCCATCGTCGCGGCATAGTTCCAGTGGACGGTGCTCACGTGATAGCCGTCGCAACCGTTCTCCATCTGCATCTTCCAGTTGCCGTCGTAGATGTACGAGGAGTTGCCTCGCAACACTTCCAGCCCGTTTGCGGCCTGGTCGACAATCTGGTCGATGATGACCTTCGTCTCGCCCAGGTACTCCTCCAGTGGAATGACGTCCGCGTTGAGGCTGCCAAACAGGAAGCCGCGATAGCTCTGGAAGCGTGCAACTTTCTTCAGATCGTGCGAGCCGTTGGTATTGAATTGCACCGGGTATTCGGTGGTCTTCACGTCTTTCACTTTCAGCAGCTTGCCGGTGTTGGCGAAGCTCCAGCCGTGGAAAGGACAGGTGAAGGTGCCTTTGTTGCCGTGTTTTTTCCGGCACAGCATCGCGCCTTTGTGCGCACAGGCGTTAATGACCGCGTGGAGCTCGCCGCTCTTGTCGCGAGTGATAACCACGGGCTGACGCCCAATCCAGGTCGTGTAGTAATCGTTGTTTTCGGGAATCTGGCTTTCATGCGCCAGATATATCCAGTTGCTCTCGAAGATGTGTTTCATCTCGAGCTCAAACAAATCGGGGTTGGTGAAGATGTCGCGGCGGCAACGGAATACTCCGTTTTCCTTGTCGTCCTGAACCGCAGTGTGCAGCAGTTCATCCAGCTGCGTGGCTTTGTTGAGAATGGCAGACATGTGTACTCTCCTACGCGTGCTTGAAGCTATGAAGCACGCGCATCGGTGTCGAAAGATTCTTGAGGAGAATTGAGCGGCAGCAGCGGTACGAGGTAGCAGCCGCGCGAAACGGTTACGCCGTGACAGACGCGCGCAGACGACTGACGAGCTGGTTATCCTTTCCATGAACCAGCGGAGTCAACTCGATGTTGAACTCGATTTCCTTGTACGTGTCGGCCTTCATGCCCAGAGCCGTGCCGCCCGTCTTCTCGATCACGTGGGGAATCAGGTCTTCACGGGTGGCGTAGGCGAAGTCGTCCCAAATCAACGGGTCGCCCTCGATGTTGATTTGTGTCGTCAGCTTGCGGTACTTGTCGGTGGTAACAAAAAAGTGAACATGCGCCGGACGGTTGCCGTGACGTTCGAGCACATTCAACAACTGCTGGGTCGCGCCATGTGGCGGGCAACCGTAACCCACCGGCATGAGTGTGCGGAACTCGTACTTACCGTGGGCGTCAGTGCTGACGGCACCGCGCAGGTTGAACTCGCTCTGCGCGCCAGTCGGGTCGAAGTGCGAATAGAAGCCCTTCGAGTTGGCGTGCCAGCACTCGACCAGGGCATTTGCGACGGGCTTGCCATCCGGGCCGGTCACCGTGCCGCGGATGACCAGCGGGCCCGCGTCATCGTCCGGATTGACGTCGATCTTCGATACGCCGTCGCGCACTGGCGCACCCGCAACATACAGCGGACCTTCGATGGTACGCGGCGTGCCACCCGTGATTTCTGCCGCCTTGTCCTCGGCGTCCATGCGAATGTCGAGGAATTTCTCCAGACCGAGACCAGCAGCAAGCAGCGCAGCTTCGCCATCCTGGCCAAGCTTGTTGAAGTAGTGGACGCCGGCCCAGATTTCGTCGGGCGTCATGTCGAGGTCGTCGATGGCCTTGAACAGGTCGCCCAAAAGGCGATTGACAATCTGCTTTGCGCGAGCACTGCCGTCCTCGCTACCCATGTTGGCGGCCGCCTTCAGCAGGTCCTGCACTTCCTTCGTATCGAACACTTTGACGCTCATGTCTGCTCCTGAATCTCTATTTTTGCTGGGGTAAACCCTTCGTTTAGCGCCCGCCTGAATATGCCTGAGAGGTATAATGGGTGCTGAAACAGAGTGTGAATGCAGAATAATGGACGCCGGAAGGCCTCGTCCAACACTGATTTAGTATCGGTCTATATCCACGAGGTATTGAAATGGAACTGCGGCATCTTCGCTATTTTGTCGCTGTGGCCGAGGAACGCAATTTCACACGCGCGGCGAAGCGACTCAATATGGCCCAACCGCCGTTGAGCCGTCAGATACAGCAACTTGAAGAGCTGCTTCAGGTACAGCTATTCCAGCGCGACTCACGCCCGTTGCAGTTAACGGAGACGGGCAAGTTCTTTTACGCTCATGCCCTCCAGTTGCTGGCTCAGACGTCCGATCTCGAATCCATGACGAGACGCGTAGGCAACATTGAGCGCAGCCTCTCTATAGGTTTCGTTGGCTCGACCTTGTACGGAATGCTGCCCAAAATCATCCGGCGATTCCGCGACGAGAACACCACAGTCGAACTCAGCCTCCACGAGATGTCGACGATGGACCAGATCAGAGCGCTGAAAAGCGGTCAAATCGATGTCGGGTTCGGCCGCATTCGGCATGAGGAAGCAAACATCCGTCGGGTGATTCTTCGCGAAGAGAAGATGATTGTTGCACTCCCGGAGGGCCATCCACTCTCACTGGTCAAGCCCATCCTCGCTCTCAGCGACCTGGTCAACGAGACCCTGATTATTTTCCCTAAGGCCCCGCGACCCAGTTATGCGGACCAAGTACTGTCGGCATTCAAGGACCGCGGTCTCAAGCCTCGCCGGATATACGAAGTACGAGAATTGCAGATTGCTCTAGGCCTCGTGGCGGCGGGCGAAGGAATTTCCGTCGTTCCGAGTAGCGTTTACGGTCTGAAGCGAGACGATGTGAGCTACAAGGAACTTGACGACCCGACTTTGGTTTCGCCAATCATCATGAGCATGCGTGCGCTCGACGAGTCGCGCGACATTCGGGAAATGCTCGAACTCATCTATCGGCTGTATGAGGAGGAAGGCATCCCCTATGCAGCCCGCAACGATTTCGGCCGGTGACACACGCCATACCTCGAGGGTATGGCACTAGACGTCGATGGTGTTGGACATGCGGTTGCTGAGCACGCAATACTTCAGCAACCCTTCAACTCCAACATTCCAGGTATGAACGCCCAAATCACATCCGTCGAAACCGTTCTGGTTGACCTCCCAACCATTCGCGCGCATCAGCTAGCAATGGCGACAATGCAGCAACAAACGTTGGTCGTCGTTCGTCTGCGCTCGAGCGACGGCATCGAGGGTATTGGCGAAGCCACCACGATCGGCGGTCTGTCGTACGGCGAAGAAAGCCCCGAAGGTATCAAGCTGACCATCGACACCTACCTGGCACCGGCACTTGTTGGGCAGGACGCGACCAACGTCAACCTCGCAATGCTCAAGCTGAATAAGGTTGCGCGGGGAAACCGGTTTGCAAAATGTGCAATCGAGACGGCCTTGCTGGACGCGCAAGGCAAGCGCCTGGGCGTCCCTGTTTCGACTCTTCTTGGCGGCGCTGTCCGCAACACACTTCCGGTGCTCTGGACGCTCGCGAGCGGCGATACACAACGAGACATCGAGGAAGCAGAAATGCTCCTCGCCGAGCGTCGCCACAACACTTTCAAATTGAAGATTGGTCGGCGTAGCGTTCGTGATGACGTAGCTCACGTGTCGAAAATCAAGTCCGCGCTTGGCGACCGCGCCAAGGTTACTGTCGACGTGAATCAGGCGTGGAATGAGGTTGACGCAACGCTCGGAATCCATGCGCTCGAAGCTGCTGGCATTGACCTCATCGAGCAACCTACGCCGCGTGAGCAACGTGGGGTACTCGCCAGACTTTCCGCGCGCTTCATCGTGCCCATCATGGCTGACGAAGCTGTGACGGGACCGGAGGACGCTCTTGAACTCGTACGTGACGCATGCGCGGACGTGTTCGCGTTGAAGATTGCGAAGTCCGGTGGGATTTACGGAATGATGCGCGCGGCCGCTATCGCGGATGCGGCCGGCGTAGCGCTGTACGGCGGCACGATGCTGGAGGGCAGCATTGGGTCGATTGCGTCGGCACATGGATTCAGCGCGCTTCCGCAACTTGCGTGGGGTACTGAGCTGTTCGGGCCACTCTTACTGAAAGACGATATTGTCACCGCAAGACCGCAGTATCGGGATTTCGACCTTCATCTGCCAGAAGGACCGGGGCTAGGCCTGCAAATCGACGAAGAAAAGCTCGCTTTCTATCGTCGCGACAAAAAATAATTGAGCGCGCAGTCGTTCCAGCATCAAACACACCGGCTCATTCCAACGGTGTGCTGCTGAACCTGAGAGACCCGACTTTTAAAATGAGAGACACATGCTTTATCTCGTAAGAATGGATGTGCATCTGCCAAACGATATGCCGATGGCTCAGGCTGATGAAATCAAGGCCCGCGAGAAAGCCTACTCGCAGGAGCTTCAACGTCAGGGCAAATGGCAGCAACTGCATCGCGTGGTCGGTGAATATGCCAACTACAGCATTTTCGATGTCGAGTCCAATGACGAACTGCACACTATTCTCTCTGGCCTGCCACTGTTTCCGTATATGACGATGAAGGTGACTGCGCTCGCACGTCACCCATCCTCCATCCACTAAAGCCTTCCGGATGCCATGCATCGCGATAACGAAGGTACGCTATTGTCCGCCGCTCCAATGGGGCGCTGGTCCGTGTCGGCAGTCACCGCAGGGCTGCTCGCCGTCATTATTTCTTACGCCGGACCGCTTGCAATCTTCTTCCAGGCGGCGCGTAGTGCCCATGTTGGCAATGACGTCGTCGCGTCCTGGGTCTGGGCAATTTCTATGGGCGCCGCAGTCTCCGGCATAACATTAAGTTGGTGGCTTAAGCAGCCCATCATAACGGCCTGGTCTGCGCCCGGAACCGCGTTGCTTGTTTCGCTCTTTCCTGGCATGCCTGTGAGCGAGGCAATCGGCGCATATATCATCGCCGGTGCGTGCATTTTCGTGCTTGGCGTGTCCGGGTTGTTTGACCGGATAGTGAAGCGCATACCGAAAGGGATAGCCTGCGCGATGATGGCAGGCATTCTCTTTCAGTTCGGCACTAATGTATTCAAGTCGGTAGCAAACACTCCTTGGCTTGCGCTGGGAATGCTCGCGAGTTACATCGTTTTCCGTCGATGGGCCGCGCGCTACTGCCTCATCCTGGTTCTGGCGTTCGGTTGTGCGCTCGCTGTGGCACTCGGTTTGACGAATCTGCAGTCGGTAAGTCTGCACGTTACCCGTCCCGTGTTCACAATGCCAACCTGGTCCTGGCAGTCAACCGTGAGTCTGGCGGTCCCGCTGGTTATCGTGAGCTTGACTGGCCAATTCCTGCCCGGCTTCGCTATCTTGCGGGTATCCGGTTATCAGACGCCGAGTCGCCCGGTTCTCGTGGGGACCAGCCTGGCGTCGATTCTGGTCGCGTTCGCCGGTGGCATAACGATTGTCATCGCAGCAATCACCGCGGCCTTGTGCACCGGTCCCGACGCGCATCGTGACCCGGAGCGCCGCTACGTCGCAGGTATCGCGAATGGGCTCTTCTACCTGATAGGTGGCGTCTTCGCGGGGACGGTCGTCATGCTGTTTGCAGCCCTCCCCAACGCCTTCGTTGCAGTGCTCGCAGGCCTTGCTTTGCTCGGTGCTATTGCGACGAACATAGTCGGGCTGGTGCAAGACGACGCCCATCGCGAAGCGTCATTCATCACATTCATCGCCACAGCTTCCAACATGAGCTTTCTAGGTCTCGGTGCGGCGTTCTGGGGTATCGTCCTGGGCACGTTGGCTCATCTGGTTCTCGGAAGAACCGGTCATAAGCGTTGAGGAATGGCTTTGTCATCAGTGCATGTCAGGTCAAACATTTTCCGACACAGCCCGGCGTTGAAGTGGCGGAACGGGTGCTCATCGGAACCCTATCTGAGTAAGTGGCGAGAGGTCCGCAAGCCTCTTGAGGGAAGTCGCGAACGACACTCTCATGGGGCCGGAATCGGAACCGCAGCAAGACCTTGTCCGAAGGAACCGCAATTGAACGCGATGATGCAAAGCAAAAACAATCGGCAGCTTTTTACCTATCTGCCGGTTCGGCGAAAGACTCGATATGTCACGTGATGACATGGCCAAGGAAACTCGCCGCTGGGGCCTGAGCGTCTCGAACAGGCACGCTATCCGCAATGCAGATGCCGAAATTTCCAATCTCGAGAAAGCGCTAGCTGCAGACGGAACGCACTCGGTTTTCGCTCAGACTTACTGGCGGCGGCGTCTGTATGAAATTCACGAAATGCCGGGGCTGGGACCTGCTCAACGTATCAAGCTGGAAAAGCTTCTCAGTATCCTGGAGGGGCACGAGAAGCGGATGAAATAGCAAGCGAAACTGCTGTGCGGCTCCTGGCGCCGGGTCGGCACGGCAGCTGAAAGGCGCAGCGGCCGATCATTGGCATCAAGTAGAACGGCGCCATGCATTTGACCTGAAAGGCCCAATGGCCTGAATGCCTCCAAAGGCGTCGGGATAATTCATACGCAGCGTTGCTAGCGCGATTTGCGTAGCGCGCCACCAGTCCTCTGGGTCCTGTTCCGACCAGCGGCTCTTCGGCCTCGAGATTTCCAGCGGATAGCGCGCGGTGCCGACGACGTGTCCATCGCTGGCCAACAGGAGGACCTCCAGTTCGGTCGTGCCAAGGTCAATGCCGAGGAACATTACACAAACCCAAACTGTCTCTTGCCCATATTTGCCTAGAGGTCGAAGTTGGTAGGCATCAAAACAACGTCGCGAATGGTCAGGCCGCGTTGCCGCGTCAACATGAACATGATTGCGTCCGCCACCTCGCTAGCCTCAATCAGGCTTCCGGATTCTTTGGCTTCTTTCAGTTTTTCTTCTGGCCAGTCGGCAAGTAGCGCGCTGATGACCGGGCCGGGCGATACAGAACCGACGCGAATTCCGTGTTTGAAAACCTGCCGTCGCACCGTTTGTACAAAGCAGTTAATCGCCCATTTGGAAGACGCATAAACCGGCTCCCACGGCGTTGGAAAGTGAGCCGCTAAAGAACTGGTCACCACAATATCGCCGGTCCGACGAGCAATCATGTGGGGCAGCACGTCGTGAACGTTTTTCATCACGACATTGACGTTGAGATTCAGCATCCGGTCAATCGCTGCCGTATCCGCGTCCACCAGTTCACCGCCGACATACGTGCCTGCGTTCGCATGCAGGATGTCGATTTGTCCTGCGATGTCCAGCACGCGCGGTACGAGCGTCGAGCAGGCTGTCGCGTCAAGCAAATCCACGACCAGCGGAATCGCCGCATCGCCGCGTTTCCTGCAGATTGCATTCAATGCGGCTTCGTCGCGGTCGACCAGCACAACACGGGCACCAGCCGATAACATCGCCTCGGTGCTGGCCAAGCCTATGCCTGAAGCAGCGCCAGTGACAACAGCGACCTTGCCTTGCAGTTCCCCGGCCATTTCCTCATCCTCTCCTGTTGGCGCTCGTCGCAGACTTGCTGCGGTAGCAATCTCCCCGGGTAACCTGCCCCCCGTGGCGTCCGTAGTCGACATTGAACGCGGCTTCATCTTTCCACCCTTGCGCCGCCAAAGGCGCTATCCGCCTTGCGATCGCAGCAGGGGTGCGAGTCGACCGTTGCAAAACCACAAGCGAGCAACTGCTCAGTTGGTGAGCAAATAATCAGCTGTAGGGCTAGCGCTGTCAAGGCGATTTCGAGAGGGGAAAACCCGATGGCCGGCGGGTGAACGATGTTTATTTGTCTGTCGCCAAGAGTGCGTGGGCCTCCGCAAAAGGAGGTACGTCGCTCATCGACTGCCCGGCGCCGCGAGTCAATCCGCCAAAGCTATGCGGTTGCACGTGAGGCGTCTTGCCATCAGATGACGAGAGGAAAACTCTCCTGAATCGCGGACTGGACCTTGACCACCGCAGAATCGCGCATTGAGCTAGTCCGCCAGGCAAGTACGATGGGATAAATCGGGAGTTTTACCGGGCACTCGACAAGCGTCAGCCCGGTCAATCTGGAAATCGCCAGGGCCGCATGCCTCGGAATGGTCGCGACCGCACGGGAGCCCTTCAGCAGATGCGGCAGGGAAGCAAAATGTGTTGTTGAGGCTATGACGTTACGCCTTCGGCCGAGTGCCGACAGCCCCTCATCCACGATCCCTACCACCCCTCCCGAGGAGACGAGAATGTGTCCCCGAGACACGTATTCGTCAAGCGTCAGAGTAGACGCCGCGCGGCGTTTCTCATCCAGGAGACACGCGTAATCGCCTTCACCAACAACTCGATGATTGAGCCCTCGGCCGGACGGTGCACCCGCAAACAACGCGAGGTCCATTTCGCGATTTGCCAGTGCGTCGCCGACGATCTGGCTATGGGTTTGCCGGAATATGAGCCTTAGTCCCGGCGTGCTCTGCGCCATGCGTTCAATCAATTGTCGTCCCACAGCAATCTCAAAGTCGTCGGACAGCCCAACCGAAACTGAGCGGCCGTGAAACGAGGTCGCCTCGGGCCAAGCGATAGCGACGGTCTGACGGCACTTGCCGAGCGCTTCGCTCACCAGCGGTTTCAGCTCTTTTGCACGGGATGTGGGCGCAAGACCCCGTCCGGTGCGTACGAACAGGGTGTCGGAGAACACTTCGCGCAGCCGTCCGAGCGCCGCACTCACTGCGGATTGGGTGAGATTGAGCCGAATTGCAGCCCGGCTTGCGCCGCCTTCCTCGAACAAAGCTTCAAACACCTTGAAGAGGTTCAGGTCGACAGCATCGATATCAATGTTGTTCATATCAGATAGTGGCGATATGTGTTCACACGATTTTACTTCCGGGCAAAGATGCAGACACAAACGTTCATCAAGGAAAACACCATGTCCAGGTCAAAAGTCGCCGCGCTACAAATCGGTTCGTCTGCAGCAGGAAAAGCCCAGACCCTGCAGCACATCCTCTCTTTCGAAGCGCAGATTCGCGCCTCCGGCGCCAAGCTCGTGGTCATGCCTGAGGCGTTGTTGGGCGGCTATCCTAAGGGTGAAATTTTCGGGACGCGTCTTGGCTATCGATTGCCGGAAGGTCGCGAGGCTTTCGCGCGGTACTACGACAATGCCATTGACGTGCCGGGCGAGGAAACTCAAGCGCTCGCTGACCTCTCGGCTAAGTGCGACGCTTCAATCGTCATTGGGGTCATCGAGCGGGATGGAAACACGCTCTACTGCACGGCGCTGTTCTTTAATCCCGGAGAGGGATTAGTGGCGAAGCACCGCAAGCTGATGCCTACCGGCACAGAACGGCTTATCTGGGGCCAGGGAGACGGCTCGACGCTGCCCACGGTCAAAACGGGAGCCGGCATCACCGGTGCGGCTATCTGCTGGGAAAATCACATGCCATTGCTGCGCACCGCCATGTACGCCAAGGGCGTTCAAGTCTGGTGCGCTCCCACGGTCGATGAACGCGACATCTGGCAATGCTCAATGCGGCACATCGCTCACGAAGGTCGATGCTTTGTCATCAGCGCATGTCAGGTCCAGCCTTCTCCGGCGCAGCTTGGAGTAGATGTTCCGGGTTGGGACGAGAACCGACCGCTCATCAACGGTGGCAGCCTCGTCGTGGGTCCGCTGGGAGAGGTGCTCGCGGGACCGCTGCACGGCGAAGCGGGTCTTGTCGTCGCAGAAATTGATACGGCCGAGCTAACGCGCGCCAGATACGACTTCGATGTCGTCGGCCATTACTCCCGCCCAGACGTGTTCTCGCTGTCAGTCGATGAGCGTCGCAAGCGCACTGTGAATTTTTCAGCCGCCCCTGACTGAGCCAAATATCGAGGTCCAAGGCCAGATTTATGTGCCTTCTCCCCAACGGAACCCGATGGATAGTTTTCAACACCGCCCTCCCCGCCCTGCTCCACTGCATTGAGCAGTATGTCAACTCGACGAGAACATGCCGAGCCGACGAATCGAACGACGCACGCCTAAGTGAAGGTCACGCGCGCGCGGCGCGTCGGCAGAATCAACGGCGTCGAATTTAAGCTTGCAGGACAGTTCCCATGGCCGGTCGGTCTGTCCTTCCGACCTTGGTTTTGCCGCGCGCCTGGCGCTCACCTGATACCGTAGAGATAGTCCGCGTTTTCAAGGGAGAAGCACTGCCGGTACCTGATGCTAGCCATGTTGCCGTCATCACAGGCTCATGGGCCATGGTGACGGACTGTCTTCCGTGGAGCGAAATGACGGCCGAGTGGATTCGCGATGCGATGACTATAGACATGCCCATTTTCGGCGTTTGCTACGGCTATCAACTGATGGCGCATGTGCTGAGCATCGTAGTCGACTATCACCAAAAATTGCGATAGTTAGGACGTCAGACGATAGGTTTGTTGCCTGCCGACGGCGCATCGTTCTTACCTGCACTCGGTAAATTTGCCCCCGCATCTTTTGCATCCGATGGGCAACCTTTCCGACGTTCGACGAAGAAAGCCCGACCTCTCGAGCCTCGTTCTGGCCAGGCTGTCTCGGGCGGTTTTCACTTCCCCCAGTGTCCTCAGTGCTCTCAGCAGAAGAAAGCAAACCTTTACCTCAGTGCTCGCTTAATTGAGGATGTGGTGGACCGCTTTCTGCACTCGTCGCCACCAGGTTCCTGATACGCCTTGGCCACTGACGATCGTTCGGCTCATAGCCTCTTCGTCGTCGCATTTGACATCGCTGGTTGCATCGCTCAAAGCGACGTTGTCAAAGCCGCCAGCTACGGAAGCGTATGCTGCTGGATATCACCTGGAGACGACCATGGCGCTTACCGGCAAGACGATATTCATGTCAGGCGGCAGTCGCGGTATCGGACTTGCCATTGCACTCCGGGCGGCACGTGACGGTGCGAACGTCGTGATTGCAGCGAAGACGGCCGACCCGGACCCGCGGCTTGACGGCACGATACATACGGCGGCCGCTGCCGTGGAAGCTGCCGGCGGAAAGGCGCTTCCGCTTGTCGTCGACATTCGTGATGAAGAACGCGTAAAGGCTGCGGTTGCCAAGGCCGTTGACGTGTTCGGCGGCATCGACATACTCGTGAACAATGCCAGCGCCATCCGGCTGACGGGAACGCTGGATACGCCGGTCAAGCGGTACGACCTGATGCACGGGGTGAACGGCAGGGGCACGTTTGTCTGTGCTCAGGCCTGCCTGCCTCACCTCCTCGATTCGCCGAATCCACACATCCTTACGCTGTCGCCTCCGCTGGTCACGGACCCCAAGTGGTTCAAGGACTTCCCGGCATACGCCATCGCAAAGTACACGATGAGCCTGTTCACGCTGGCGCTAGCTGGTGAGTTCAAGGACCGTGGCGTCGCTGTAAATTCGCTGTGGCCAAGAACCGCGATTGCGACGGCGGCCGTGCGAAACGAGATCGGTGGCGCGGATATGATTGCTACGTGTCGCAAACCGGAGATAGTTGCCGACGCGGCCTACTTTATCCTGACACGCCCATCCAGGGAGTGCTCGGGAAATTTCTTTCTCGATGACGAAGTACTATTGGCAGCTGGCGTCCGGGACTTCTCTCAATACGACGTCCAGGCTGGGGCCGCATTGCAAGCTGATTTTTTTGTCGATGCCTTGCCGGGCATGCTACCGGCGGACAATATGATAAAGCCTGCCAAGCCCTCGTGAGATTCGCTGGCCACACGACAGCCGGCTGTCAACCTGATGCAGCAGACCCGGCGGCCCGCGGAAACTGTCCATAGCCGCGTAGCAATGAGCCCGAAGGCGACATAGACTTGCGTGAGAAAACCACTAACGCGTAGGAGGAAACGATTCATTTCTCCAGGAGACGGTCCAGTTCTCGACGGTCGTGGGTTGCACTTCACGCAAAGGAACGGGTGAGTCAACGGTCTACGTTATCGGCAACATCTATTCGAGAAATGTTGGATGCAGGTCGATGCGTGTTGCTTGGGGAGGTTCCGCCCAACCGCCGCTGCTACCTCATTTACAGCAAAGCAGACGACCGCTGTTTTGTCGTTGTACAGGACATCGGCAACTGGGCTGTCGTTACAGTTCTGCCACTCTGGATGTGGAACAACGGCGATTTGTCGGAAAGCTCGCCTCAGGCAGAAGAGGCTCGCAGGCTGGCGCTCGAACCACGCTCACGCCGGCCAAAACGAGAAGATTTCGGGTATCAGTCGCGACGGCGGACCGGCCTGTTCAGGCGTAGACGATAAGCCCGCCTGGAGCTTAACGACTCTCGCCGACGCCCCCACCCTCCACGTCGCACGCTCGTGGCCTTTTATGACACATCTCGCACAGCCAATGCCTCAAGCAAGGCGCTGAGCGCCTCATCACATGCGGGCGCGAGCAATCAAAAGGACGTGCCCTGTCCGCATTCACGAACAGCACATAACTGCAAGAAGAACGATCCGCCTCGGCGGACCATTCTTCGCGCGACCGCGAAAGCGCTTTGGTATCAGATCGGTTGAATGTTGGCCGCCTGCTTGCCCTTCGGTCCTTGCTTGACCTCAAAGCTCACCTTTTGCCCCTCCTGAAGGGACTTGAAGCCCTCCGCCTTCACTTCCGAAAAATGAGCAAACAGGTCTTCGCCGCCATCGTCTGGTGTAATGAAGCCAAAGCCCTTCGCATCGTTAAACCACTTCACAGTACCGGTTGCCATGATTGTTTCCAAAATTGAAATAGGCCGCGTTATGCAGACGCCATCGGCCGCGTCGTAGATATGTTCAATGTCTCGGGAGACGGAGTGTCACGGTCCACTGCGACTGAAGTAGTCCCGATTGGGCGATGCCTACCGAAAAAGATACACCGCCCTGCGCAAACCATATGCCAGCTTGTAGCGGCGCACAATTGGTGTCTTTCCGACTGATAGCTGACCAGGTTGGACCGCTCATCGCGGACGACTCCCGAAACGTACCAGGTAATGATTTGTTTGCAGGTACGCCCGGCATCCCCTCAAAGCTCGCGAGACAAAGGCAACCTCGGTCTTCACCCGCGATTAGCGAGACGTCCTTTACCACCTTTTTACTTGCTGCAGGGTTTCAAGACCCCCTAAAATTTCGGGATTGTCAGACTGAGGACAGATGCGGTGGGCAATCGATGTCGTCGATTTCCGGACAGTTTCACTGCCCGACCGACGGGACGTCCGCGCCCGCTTTTTTTTCGAGCCTCCGTCTTGCCAGCAGGCAGACATTGCGCGCCGCGGTGACGCTCTCTGTGCACCTCAATTGGCGCCATATGGCCGCAGCGATTGCGTGCGTCCGCATCGCACCGCGTCGTAACGCGTCAACTCGCGGCTGCGTTCGTTAACACCTTTTCGAATCACTCACGTGGGCGGACGCGTACCCCCTCACCAAGACACGAGAAGCCTATGCATGCAGACAACGCCGCACTTGCAGCGGAATACCAGCAGTACCTTGGCGAAGCCGAGAGATGGTTCCGTCACGCGAAGGAAGCGACACACGCCGGGGTTGACACAAAGAGCGCCCGGGGAGTCGCAACGGGATACACCGGCGAGCCATATGGCCCACTGGCAGTGTTCAACGAATGGGCCGACCGGCAGTTCGCGAAGCAACTCGCGCCAGGCTATTTTGACGCCGCGAATCTGAGCGACCGTGCCGCGTTCGACGTTTGGCAGGCAGACATGGTGCGAGATATTCGCGCCCATTGGTCAAGGAAGCGCGCGTCCGAAACGCGCGGCAAGACCCATCAAGTCGAATTCCCACCCCTGCCGTTTCTGCAAGCTTCGCGGCTGGCCAACAGTTTCATCAAGGCGTTGCGCGTTAAATGCAATAAGCGGCCACACGTACTCGAGGCGATTTTTGCCAACGGACACGTGGTGCTGGACGCGCCGACGTTGGGCGTGCTTCGCGACCTGAACACGAAACTTTCTGAGTACAACCTGCTGCAGAGCGAGGACGAAGTCCAGCAAAGCTATCGCTCGATTCAACAGCGCGCGCGAGACTTCTGTGCGGAGTATGGCGGCTCTCCATTGCTGTTCGATGTCTTCGCGCGTAACAAGCGGCCGGACCTTGAAGGCAAAGACCTGGACTCCCGGTCTCCTCAAGTTGGGCGGTCGCGAGGTCGGGCTCACGCCTTAATCTGTTGAAGCATCGCCTTTGCTTCGGCGAGCGTCCTATTCTGTGGCTTGTCGTTCGTGGCTCCGTTTAACAGCCTCTGGAACACTCGCCACTTCACCCCGATGAAATACCTGATGCCGTGCTGCGGGTGCTGGGCCCTAACTGATTTGATACCTGGCCATACCCGCTCGGACAGAAAAAGCAGCCGCAACCGGATGGCACGCAATGAACCAGCAAAATAGAGCTGTAAAGAGTAGCCGGGGTACACACGAGCCTGTTACGCAGGCAATGCTTTTGCGGTGCTACGCCGCGCTGGATGCCATTCGCCGGGGGTACGGTTCGCGCGAACTGGTTGCCACGCTTGGTCGATATCTCCTGATCGCTGGGGAGCTTTGCCATCTCGGACACCAGTCAGACGCAATCGGGCGCATAGCAGCGGCACGGGCGGCGGTGGTAAGGATGGATGCCACTGAACAGCAGGACCGCGTATGGCGTATAGACGATGCCGACTACTCGCGGCTTTGCGTCGCATTCGCAATTCTGGACGACCAACTATCCGTAGCGTCACTGGACGATATCGCGAAGGCAGAGACAAGCATTGCTGAAGGCTTGCTCGGAGCCGAACGCGAACCGGTCGTCGTAGAGCCGATTTGACGTCCAGACAGGAAACAGACTTTGCAGCTCCTGTCACCTCCCCTGAAGGCACTGACCACGCCCTTCACCCTTGTCTGACAAGACTGCGCCCGCCATTTGCCGATGAATTCCTCATGGTCTTCCTGTGCCAACAGATTGCCTCCTTGCGCGTAGCACCACACGCCTGACTTGCGCTCAACTCAAGCGAGACAAAGGCAACTACGGTGTTCGTGCGGTGTTGGCAAGACGTTCTTTACAACCTTTTAACTTGCCGCTGGGATTGACGCCCGACTAGAATCCCATGAACGTCAAAAAAGGACTGATGCCTTGGACAATCGATGTTGTCGATTCTCGGACAGTACCGCTGTCTGACCCGCAGGACGTCGCGCACTTTTCTCTCAGCCGCCGTCTTGCCAGCAGGCAGACGGTGCGCGCCGTAGTTACTTTCTCTGTGCACATGCAATAACGCCATACGGATGCCGCATTTGCGCGCGTTCGCGTGGCGCCACGTCGCGAGCGTCAAGTCTCGACTGCGCTCATTCGCGCCATCTGGATTCACTGCCGCGACCGCGTGCATGAGCACATGCGCACGATAAGGCTTCGCCGTGCCGGACAGTGACACTTATCGCGTATGCCGTCTCAGTTTTATCTTTTTAGTGAAGCGAGTCGACGCTCCTCGTCGCGCGCATAGTGTGCCCGACTTCTGCGTCTGCTGGCTTTCCACGAACCGCATTAAGCTCGTCTTGGAGAAATATGATGAACTTCGGCCTCCTCGTTTCACAACTTCCCCACGTCCAGGAATCGCGCGTCCACTACGACACCATGCTCGCAATACACGCCAGCAGACCGCATAAGTTTGTTGCGTTCTGGCAGCGTCTTAAAGCTCTCTTCTCGCAGCTTTCAGCGCTCTTCCGGCATCCATGAGAAACCCACACGCGAGTCAGCATAGTCGGGGACTGCAACTTTCAAATACGTGTTGACGCCCGGACGTCGTCGCGACGATGACATGCTTGCAGTCAACTGAAATGCAACGAGCGAAGCGTTTCCGACAAAACAGAAGGCTCGCCATGAAGGCTATTGAACACGACTGCACTTCCGGAGAACCGCTGCGCCTGAGTGCGCATGAAATTGCTACGCTGCTGCTGCTACTTCATGCACCCGTCGATTTGATTGCAGCGACACCAGACGTGATTTCGCTTCGGGAAAGCGAGTTGGTTCATCTGGTCGAGTCGAAGCAAGGCCAAACTATGTTCGCGATTACGGACAAAGGAAACGCCGTGCTGCGGATACTGGGCGCGCGATGAGCAACGGCGCGGGCGCAAGCCCGACGCTTCCTTATCAAGTCTTGAGATGATGCCGCGGCAACCGGGCCGTACAGTAATCGGTTCAATATCGAATATGACCAACAGAAAAATCGTTCAACTACTCCACGTACAGAGCGATAACCGTGTTTTTGTGGATATGGCTGACGACGAGGACAATCCGTGCTTGTCATGTGGTGCGTGTTGCCAGCACTTTCGGGTGTCGATGTATATGGGTGAGATGGCGAGTTCACCGGGCGGCACGGTACCGGATGAACTCGTGCGTGCTGTCAATCCAGTCATCGTTTGCATGAAGGGAACGGAGACTGGCAATGGACGCTGCATCGCTCTGCGAGGGGTAGTCGGCAAGCCTGGCATCAAGTGCGGGATATACCATCTGCGGCCTACGCCATGCCGCGAATATCGCGTGTGGCTCGAGGATGGAACACCCAACCCCGATTGTCAGCGACTGCGAAAGGATAACGGACTAATGCCCCTGAAACACCGGTCTGCTGTTCCCGGCGTCACGGAATGGTGAGTGGCGGGACATGGCGTGCTGTTTCTCTACGAAACTTAACGGACAATTCTAGCCCGCCTGCCGGGCAGCGCCGTGTGTGTTGCAGTGTTCGCATTGCCGCGAGAGAAAGTACGATTTTCTCGTCCTTTCTCCCCACGCCTCGCGTGATGCGTCGTTCCGCGCTGGCGTGACCTTTCCAGACACAGGAAGACCTATGCGTGTCCTGATAGTCCGCGCAACCGGACTGCTCGGCAAGGAGGTCGTCCGCCTGCTCTCGCCCGAACACCAGGTCATAGGCGCCCGCCGTACAGGCTCGGACTTGTCCGTTGACCTCGCTGACAAATCCGGCCACAGTCAGACGGTTTGAACAGGTTGGACCGCTCAGCCGGGCCAACTCCTTTTTCGTCGCCCTGTTGACCATTCCCGTTCGCGAACGATGCGCAATGCGCTCGCCGACCCGTCAACCGTGAGACCAGCTACTATCATTCATAGGGGCGCAATCAACGGAGATACTTCAATGGATGACCGATTCGATAGACGAGAACTGCTGCTTCACCTCGGGGACATACTCGAAGCTTTGAGCTGTTTGACCAAGGCAGGTCGGCCGGATGCGCCGGTGGCTCAACTTGCGAAGGAGCAGGATTCGTTCCAGGAATTTGGGTACCTCCGGGCGCTCGCCCCGAAAATGACGGTGACCGAGTTCAGCGCACGCGTCGCGAGCGCGTTCTTCCTGTGGCCAAAGGAGCTGCTCGAGTCCGAACTCAACCGCAATGCGCTGGCGTCAACCGTTCAGCATGACCTCTTTGATGGCAACCCTGACGGCTGGAAGGAATACGTCGTCCACGTCCAGAAGAAGGTGACGTGGTTTGGGACCGGGCTTCCCGAGTTAAAAACGAGCGTCTCGGACGAATCCGCGCACGTTGCCACTGAAGAAGCGAGTCCGGTCGAAGCGTCGGTCAAGGCCGCGCCGTCTGTGGAGTGGGATACGCCCGACGAGAAGAAGGGTTGGCCTTGGCCGCAGCCGGGGTCGACGTCCTGACACGCAATGGCTCACCGCATCTGACTCAGATTCCAGGTTCCCGAGCGCCCGAACTTCGCACCACCGACAGCACTGTCAACGAGAAAAGCCCTGACAATCAATTTTCGGAAGGCACTCTACCAACCCCGTCACGCTTCCACGGACGCCCTCCTCTCGGGTGATTTCCGCAGCAACACAGGTTGCCGAGCTGATGGCCTCGGCGGCGCTGACGACTTCTGCCCGATCCCCGAACTCATCAGACGGGAAGAGCGTAATTTTGCGAGCATGCCGGAGCCGAGTCCGACCTTCACGCCCTCACGCAACATGAGCGTAAGTGCCTCTCGACACCTGCGGAGCGAGCTCCGTCAATATCGCGAGCGACTCGGCGGGAAAACCTGCCGCCGGTCCCTTGTTTCGCGAGATGGACAGGTGTCGCCAGCGTGGGGCGACGGTCTTCCTTTATCCTGCTTACTGCTGGCTATTCGCCGTCGCCTTCCAGTTTCCGAAGCACCTCCGTGATGACCTTGTGTGTCGTCTCGAGGTCCTTCACCTGAAGTCCTTCCGCAAGGTTATTGACCCATGGCACCTGCAGGTGCATCGCATCCCCGAGCGCCTGCATCCCCTTGTCCGTCAGTACGACAAGGGCCGCCCGTCGGTGGTGCGGATTGACTTCAAAAGAAACGAGGTCCTCCGCCGCCAGGTCGTTGACGATGCGCTGAACATTCTGGCGGTGCGCTCCGATATCGCGCGCAAGCCACGCGACCGGCTGCGGCCGCTCAGCTGCGGCGATAGTGCCAAGAATCTGCCAGCGGGCACTCGTCAAGCCGACCTCGGCGACAAGTCGGTCTCCCGCCGAGAGTAGCCGGTTGTTGAGCCGAAACAGGTCGAGAATCATATCGGACAAGGCTGTTCCGGCAGGCGTTCGCTTAGGTTTAGGCATCTGTCACCATATTCTGAATATGGTGTAACGATTTCACATTGACATCATAATGTCAATGTGAAATCGTTACACCATCACAACCATCGATTGAAGGAGTCCGCCATGCTCATTCGCCCGCTTGACCCTGCCTTTCCAATAGAACGTCAGGTCGCAATCGATGCCTCTCCCGTGGTTTTGATGAACGTCTTTACGCTGGAAAAGGCCGACGAGTCGTCGTTCCTCAAAGTATGGCAAGACGACGCAGAATTCATGAAGCGTCAGCCGGGCTTCATCTCCACCCAACTGCACCGTGCGGTTGGCGAGAGTCCGACGTATCTTAATTACGCCGTCTGGGAATCCACCGCCCATTTCCGGGCTGCGTTCACGGACCCTGAGTTCAGGGCCAAAGTCTCGGCCTATCCGTCGTCGGCCGCTGCTACCCCGCATCTGTTCCAGAAAATTGCGGTGCCAGGCATCTGCGTCGCGTAATCGAACGAGAGGTTGCCGGAAGCGGCAAGGGGGCACGGAATACGACCGGCACGCCTGCGTGTATGTTTGCGACGGTCGGCCCCGGACGCCGCGTGTCAACGCGATAGCGCGACTGCCCCAGTTTGGCGAGCGCAGCACACACTGCCCCAGCACCCGTCAAGCCTGGCGCGGCGCGTCGTCCTGCTCGGTCGTGCTTAACGGCTGCGATCAATCGGGGCGCCATCTCTCCCAAAAGTAAGGGGCGTCGCAAACGGCATCGCCTTTCGACTGGTGACACTGCGGCCGACGAAGGATAGCCCCTGTTTACGCCCTCGGCAGAGTGTGCAAGTATCCCTTCCAGCACATAGTACGGATACTCTTGCTCTCTCGCGAGGTGCAGAATGGACTGGAGGTTCTGGAAGACCGTGAAGCGCCTCGAGGAGGCGCGCGACTGGCCCACCGATACGCATGAATCGATACGGCAGCTCCTGAGCATGTATCAGGGCGCCACAACACCGCCGTTCGCGAGCTGGGCCGCGCCCGGCATTGCGTTCACACCCGACATCGAACCCACCGCCCGAAACGGTGTCAAGGGCTACCAGCTTGCCCTCTGGTTCTGGCTGTTTGCTGAGAAGCACGGCACTATCGCGGCGAGGATGGCACGCGAAACTTTCTGCCTGCTTGCCGACGCGGCGCAGCCGTCGTCGGGACACACCATTGATTCCCTCCTCGACCTGGAAAACCGCCTGGCGCATTCTGTCGAGGCAATTTCCGCTGAACAGCGCACCTTCAGACAGGAAGGCCTGTCCGTGGAACTGCCGATGGAATTCTTTCTGGCCACAGGCACCCTCAGGCTCACGCCCGATTCACCCTATACGGGCAATGCGAGCGTCCCCTTGAACGGAAATGACTACAAGCTGGCAGACTGCTTTCGCCATGCAACAGAGGAAGCGCTGGCTGTTTTCCGGCCGATGATTCAGGCGGTCGACTTTGACGCGAAATTGCTGCCCAACTGGAAATGGAGCGACCGGCCGGGCGCGGTAGAGCGACATCTACAGCGGCGCCACAGCAATCCACTCTTCCCCCTGCACCGTCAATTGGTGACGGCCCACGACGTCCATGAAGCGCGTCTTGCCGATAACCAGGCCCTTCAGGACATCCGCAACGAGTTCAATGAGGTTCGCCAGACATTCTCCCAAACGCAGGAGTTGCCGTTGAACTGGCAGCCATTCCTTGAAGGTTATCGGGACTACGTGGACAGGCTCGATGAGCGTCGCCTTGTAGCGGGTGGGCAGAACTCGCCGCTTGGTGAAGCAATAGCGGCGCTGCGGGCCGACATCCTGGCGGCGTGGCGCTCTGAGATCCAGAAGAACCGGCATAGCCTCGCCACGCTCGAGCAGGACGAAGCGCGAAAGGCCGAACGGCGTGTGCTTCTGTACGGATGCGACTGGACCGCTCAGCTGTTGAGCCACGGCTCCCTGATACCGCCGGAGGAAGTTGTTCCCGCCCTGCTAAGCGAATCTCCTCCTGAACTTGAGAAAGCGGTGACCGGCCTGCAGGCAGAGCCGCGCCTGCATGAGACGCTCGCACACTGCAAGGCAGCTGCACATCGGCTCGTGAGCGACCTTCGAGCGGCAGGTCACAACTTTCCCGATATGAGCGACAAACTCCGCATCCTGGACGGACCCGCGGAGCAGGTGCCGGTTTGACGTTTCTCATCGCATACGTTATCCGACTGGTTCCCTTGCGTGACTCAAACAGTCACGCAAGACACCTCACTCGGGTTGCAGAAGCGCCATCGATTCCGTCATGTTCTGTCGCATGTAATCGAGGAATCGCTTCTGGAACAGCATCGTATGCTCGTGCGCGAGTTTTTCAGCGGCATCAGCATGCTTGCGCGCAATCGCATCAATCATGTCTGCATGGTCACGCCCCAGCTTCGTTGCCGTTGGCGACGATACCGTGAAATCAAAGTGAAGGTGCAGGAGCGGCTGCCCTTCACCAGGCAGCCGCTCGTAGTACCCAACGAAGTAGGGATTGTTAGCTGCATGCGCGATGGCCATATGCAGCGCCTTGTTCGTTTCGGACATGGCGTTGAAGTCGCCACTGTCAACCGCCTGCATATAAACGTCATCCGCCTTCTGAATACGCAGGAGAGGTCCGCTTCCGTCCGGTGCAACGCTGCAAGGCGCGTCACTGCACGCGGGATGAGGTCCAGCTCCGACACATACTTCGGGAATTCGTAGCCACGACGGGAGCCTCCGGACTCTCACTCGACACGCCGCGGAGGCAAACCAGGCGATTCAGCCAAAAATTTCCGATTAAACAATATAAAAACCCATCAGGTTGCGGCTAGCATCCGGTCATCAACTGGCATGTTCTGCATCTGTAGTTTTAACTAACTGTTTATGGCCTTTTGGCTGTGGAGTCTGTCGAATGCGAGTCGTCGTGCTGGGCAGCGGAGTCGTGGGTGTAACGAGCGCGTTCTATCTAGCGCGGGCAGGCCACGAAGTCACGGTCATCGACCGGGAGCAGGGTCCCGCTCTCGAAACGAGCTTTGCCAATGCAGGCCAGATTTCCCCTGGCTACGCGGCGCCTTGGGCTGCGCCCGGTGTACCACTGAAGGCTGTGAAGTGGATGTTCCAGAAACACGCCCCGCTTGCAATCAGACCGGACGACGAGGACAAGCAGTTCCAACTGCAATGGATGTGGCAGATGCTGCAGAATTGCACCGCCGAACGCTACGCGATTAACAAGAACCGCATGGTGAGACTTGCGGAATATAGTCGCGACTGTCTGAAGGCTTTGCGAGCCGAGACGGGCATTCAGTACGAGGGACGTGCAGGGGGCACTCTTCAGGTTTTCAGGACGCAGCAGCAGTTCGATGGCGCGGCGAAGGATATCGCGGTACTTAGAGAGGCCAACGTCCCGTACGAGTTGCTGACAGCCACTGAGCTCGCCCGGGCTGAACCTGCCCTTGCTGCCACCTCACATAAGCTGACGGGCGGACTGCGCTTGCCTGGCGACGAAACCGGTGATTGCCAGTTATTCACCACCCGGCTCGCCTCGATGGCTGAGAAAGCTGGCGTTAACTTTCGCTACAACACCCAGGTTGATGGTCTGGTCATCGAGGGTGGACGGGTCGCTGGCGTTCGGCATGGCGCGAAACTCATTCATGCCGATATGTTCGTCGTCGCATTCGGTTCCTATTCCACGAACTTTCTCTCGGAGATCGTAAAAATCCCCGTGTATCCGCTCAAGGGGTACTCCATCACTGTACCCATCGCCGACGAGTCACGTGCGCCGGTCTCAACAGTTCTCGATGAGACGTACAAGATTGCTATCACACGATTCGACAAGCGCATCCGTGTCGGTGGGATGGCCGAAATCGTTGGGTTCGACAAGCGCCTTCGCGAAGCTCGTCGAGAGACTCTGGAAATGTGTGTGAACGACCTCTTCCCTGGCGGCGGCGACACATCGAGCGCCACATTCTGGACCGGTCTTCGTCCCATGACGCCCGACGGGACACCTATCGTAGGTCGTACATCCATACCGAACCTTTTCCTGAACACGGGTCACGGCACGCTCGGTTGGACCATGTCGTGCGGTTCAGCACAGCTTCTTGCCGACTTGATATCAGGAAAGCAGCCCGCCATTCGGCATGACGACCTCAACGTCTTTCGCTACGACAAAGAGCCGCAGGTACCGGCCGACTTCCAACTGAGCTAAGCGTCGCGCCGCGGCACTGATTTTCCGCGGCACGACTTCAGCAATCCGGACTGCGACGCTCCGAAGTTTCGTTCAAACCTTGCCTTTGAAGAGAAAGGTTATGCCACGCTCCGTCACAATTGCCCCGACCGCGACCGTCCTGTAGTGGAATCTTCGACGTTTGCAGCTCCTGCTTCTGTCAACGTCCACAGTGCCCCCTTGCGCAGCCCAGCGCGGAGGACGTTCTACAGGCAATCCCGGCTGAGAACAATACGCTTACGGAGCTGGTGTCGAAAATGCTGCCGACACGGGAGCTTCCATTCGACGCGCTTCATCAATTGGTCACCGTTACCGAACATGCTGGGCGATGCGCAGACATCTCCAGGAGGTGAACATGGCTGATTTTCACACACAGGCTGCTACGACCCAGCAAGCAAATCTTGACTTCTTCTTTGGTTTGGCCGGCAGAATGCTGGAGGGCGAGGAGAGGCTCGTCAGATTGAATCTGGAGACGGCGAAGACGGCGTTTGCCGATTGGTATCAACGTGTGCAAGACGGGATGACGAAAAAGGACAGGCAGGAAGTGGGTGATTTGCAAGACGTGCTGGCGCTGCCCTCGGCCGAGAAGGTCCTGACGTACGAACGTCAGGTTGCCGAGATTGCGTCGAGTACGCAAGCGCAGCTGTCAGAGGTCGTCAATGCCCGGTACCAGGAGGTCAGCCGCCAGGTTCAATCGTTCGCCGAAAATCTCGCGCAAAACGCCCCGGTCGGCGCGGAAGCCGCAATCGCATTTCTGAAACAGGCTATCACGCTCGCCGACACCGCTCAGGAAAGCGTGCAAAAGGCATCCAGGCAGGCAGTCGAAGTCGCGCAAACCAACCTGGACGCCGCAACGAAGGCCGCATCAGAGGTGACCGAGGCAACTGACCAGGCAGTCGAGAATGCGACGAAATCGAAGCCGGTGAAGCAATAATTCGAGGGAACGTTGAACCCGATGTGGTCGCATCGCGCGGTGAGCTGACCGCCCGGCCACACTGCGCTATGGCCGCTATCGGACAAGCCCTACTCCCGTGTGCGCTGGTCGTTCGTTCCGGCGCACGTGATGCCCACCCACGTCTGTTACCCGGCTCACGTCCGAAACCTGCACACACGGGAAGACCGTGTCACGGCGCGTAGTTGAAAAGGACTGGTCTGCCTCGGCGGACCGGTCCCTACGCGACAGCGAGTGCGGTGAGGTGTCAGATTGGCTGTATGTTTGCCGCCTGCTTGCCCTTCGGTCCCTGCTTGACCTCGAAGCTCACCTTTTGCCCCTCCTGAAGAGACTTGAAGCCCTCCGCCTTCACTTCCGAAAAATGTGCAAACAGGTCTTCGCCACCATCGTCTGGAGTAATGAAGCCGAAACCCTTAGCGTCGTTGAACCACTTAACCGTGCCGGTTGCCATGCTATTCCCTGTTGGTTGGATTGGTCATCGCGCGAGCCCCTCGCACGTGCGCGAACTCACGGAAAGTGAAGAACAAGTCGGAGGGGTATCGCGGAAGATTCGGAAACACAAGCGGCCCATACCTGTCACTTGAAGCTTGAGTTGGCGCATAGCGGTTTATACGGCGGCTCGTCGCGCGGGTCAATTGGCGTTTGTCTGGTTTGGCTCCAGCCGCGAAACACAGCCTCAGAGCACCGTGAGATGCGCTCGTTGGTAACAGCGCACCGCATCAGCTCCGCGTGGCCGCATTCGGTCTGCGCCAATCGCCCACGCGCCGTGAACGAAGGCGGCCGGGTACCTTCTTCAGCGTTGCAGGAGCAGGTTCAAGTTGTCAGTCGGACTTTGCCCGAACCTGATTCAGTGAACAACCAGGCGGGTACGCCACCACGCCATCACGCTTGCCACGAACACACCCCGGCACGCGCCAAGGACAAACATGATGAACCGAATGGCGACGCACATCGTGTCCAACGAAAGTGCGCGCAGTACACGCGGAAAAGCATACTGGACACTGGCCATAAGGAACAACGCGAAGACTCCAGTCAACACAGCCGCGCGCCTGTGCATGAAGGCAGGAGCATGCCGCACACGGTAGCGGACGATAGCCGCCGAAGAGCTGACCCAGACGCATCGGCTGCGCTCGCACGACTGACCTTCCGTAACGACCTCGGACTCAGAACGCTCCTCCCGTTACGCCATGTAGTCCCGCCGACCAAACTACTGTATCCAGTGGAACTGGTACTGCCCGTACTGTTACAGGGAAGACGAAATGGCGCATCGACTCAAAGCGTGAGTGCGCGGCACTCGTGTGCTCACGATCACGCGAACCGGCTTCTTTGACGGTCGTCAACAACAGGATGCCTGGACCAGGACGAGGCGGTTATCCGACGGTTGATCACGAGTTCGCACGCGAATGGCCCCTTTGTTCGTAACTAGCGTAAGAACTAAATCGTCTTTTTTGTGGAGAATATCCGGTAGAAAACAAATCAAATGAGACGATTTTGCTTTTTTACCGATGCCGCCTTCAGGCAGCAGTTTGGTGGCTAAACTTATTAGGAAAGTGGAAGGATCTGTAGAAACAGATCATCGCTTGAAACTGGAGCGTGTCAGATAGTTGTGCAGGAGAAAGCGGACGCCAACTCGCTCGCGGGCACAGCCTACCAGGCCGGTAAGGCAATCCCATGGAATTTCTCTTATTGGCCGCGATTTTCTTTACGTCGACTGGATTTCTTTTCGGCGCATCGGGGGCGCCGTCTCCGCCGGCGGCGATCGAGCCAGCTTCCGTTTCCGGATATATCGAAGGCGGGGCCACGGGCTCGCCGCTGATTCCCCAATTGCGAGGGACGAATGGCCTGTTCGCTCAGCAAGCAGGCGGGGCGACCTTCACCAGCACGATGTCGGACGAGCGCATATGCAAGGATGCGCAAAACCGAACCGTTAGTTTGACGCAGTGACGACTACCGTTTCTCTCGTGCGGCTTTCACGGTACATTGCTCGGGCTTAAGAGCCCACGATGTGGCCGCCAGACGCCGAATTGCGTGATTTTTCAGCCTGATTTTTCTTCCGACGAAGGACAGTCTCGTCGATTCTGCACCGCCGGCTTCATCAGATGATTTTCATCTCTGCCGCAGGAATTGTGTGATCTGGTTTTCAACTAGCCACTTTGAACTAGAATCTTGACTGGTTGGTAAAGAGCCGACCGCCGGGTTCACAAGCAAAGGTATTGAATGCTTGTGTTGCAACGAAGCTTCGTGACTACTTCATGAATCAGGGGATCGTGATGCGCGCCCACCTTGCTCTCGTTGTCATGCCTCTTCTGGTTGTTGGCTGCAACACACCGCCCATTCCCCCCGGAAAATCCATCGATATCCCCACCGCATTGGAGCAGGTCATGACGGGCCTGTGCAATTTCAAGAAGGAACAGGCGGCACGCGGAAAGGACTGGGGCGTCGCAATAGAATCGATTACAGTGGAACTCGACCTGACCGTGGACGGCGCGAGAAATCCGGCCGTAGCCGTGGCACCCGATATACAGTTTATTCCGACCGTCAGTTACGGGCAGATCATCACGGCCAACAGAGGCAGCAGGCTCGCACTTACGTTGAAGAACACTGGCGGCGGTAGTGTTCCTACCGGCGAATGCGCTCTGTCCAAAGCCGAAAAATAGGTGACGTCGAATCGCACTGCGCCATTCGCATTGCAGACAGTCACAACGTACGCCCAAGTCACCCCATGCATTGCGCATCAGGTGTCGAAATGCCGGGCAAAAAGAATGAATAGCATTTGTCGGTCATTCGCGTGTTGCGATCGCGGCATCGACGACAGAATCTGTCTGCGGCCAGGTTCCATCATGATTGCGCCTCGCAGCCATGTTCGCAAACACCAGTGCGTCCCATACCTGTTCGCCTTATCGCCTCTGCCACCACGCGCTGCGCCGCCTGAGCGGTTATAGTTCGAGGACTGGGTGCTCACTCGTCCACGATCGTTGTCGCGCTGCGACGCACCGCCTGCGCCGACACCCTGGAAAGCCGTGACGCGTCCGCCACCCGGGTAGCCGTTGCTTCGAAAGCTTGCTGATTCCGTTGTTGCGCCGGCACGAGTGGGCGTTTGGGCGCGATTGTTTGCTGAAGCACCAAGATTGGATATCCCGGTTTCAACCATCCAGACAAGTGAGCAACGACCGCCTGAAGCAGGCTTGCGAACCAGCAGAACTTCCTGCCCCAAACGGGGCCTCTATCCTCGCCGCAAAGCGGCCACATAGTTCCTCTTGAATCGAAAGTCGTGCATTACTCCGGCTGGAAGGCACGGGAAGATTTCCCAACGCTCCAACAACGGGAGTGCGTCATGTATATCCGGTTCGACAAGGCGGGGCGCAACCTGCCGCGGTACCTGCCAGATCGACTGAAGCGTCCGTCGTTGTCGCGATGCACGCGGGCAGCTGCTTGCGGCCTGATCGTGATCCTGCATCCTGTACAGGGGTTGGCCCAGGCCACGCCAGGATCCCTGTCGAGCCAGGCCGTCGTTGGTGGCAACGTCAAACAGCATGCCGATGCCGTGCTTGCCGTCATGACCTACACAACGGTGCCCGATGTTACGACCAGTTCACTCTCGATCAATAGCGGCACCACCGGCAATCCCAGTTTCGGTCAGTCACAACTCGGAGGCGGATTCACGATCAGCAGGTCCTTTCCGTTGTATGTGGAAGGGACGATCGCCTACAGCCGCTACGATCCGACGTTCATCGCCACGGACGGCGCCGACCAGCGTCCCGTGCCGGCAAAATGGAACACCTTCAGTGGCACGGTCGGCATCGGCTGGGATTTCCGGATTACGAACGAACTGGTGTTCCGCCCGATCCTGAACGGTACGATCGGCCGCGTGTCGAGCGACCTGAAGGTAGGACAGTCGATCTTCAATCGCATCACCGACCGCAACCTTCAGTTTCTCGAGAACGGGTCGCTGGACGCGTATGGCTACGGCGGATCGCTGATGCTCGACTATGAGCATTATCGCGACAACTATGAAATCGACGCTGAACTGCGCGCGACCGATATCTACCTTCGCAGCTTCGGGAGTTCATCCGAAGCCGTTCAGGGCTCGGCCATGGCGCAGCAAGTGAGCCTGTGGACACGCTGGCGTGCGCCAACTGGCTGGCACGCGCTGGACCGGCCGATCCGTTACGTGCTCGAGTTCGCCTACTCCCATTATTTCGGTGACAGTGCGGGGGTGCTCGGTTTCAACGAACTGACTTCACTCGGCGTCGGTCTGGAACTTGATAGCAGCAGATATCCGATCATCGTCACCAGGACACGTGCGATGGTGCGGTACGTGTTTGGACATAATGTCCACGGCGTGTCCTTCGGATTCGCCATGAGTTTCTAAGCGGAAATCTCGACTGTACGCGTTCAATGCCAAGCCTCATGATCTGCCCGTCAGAAACATTCGCTTGGGCCAATGGCGCCTTTGTGACGGCATGTCGAATGCCTCTGCGTCTGAACTCGCCCGCGCCGGCGCTGACTACACTTCTGGGATGCGCGACGCCCATCATCAAACCCATATGACGCGAACGATCGGGCGGCTGGCCGGGTTCGCTCTCGCCCACGCCGCCTTTCTTGCTGCCTGCTCGACCATCCCGCTCACGCCCGCCAGCGGACCGCCGGTGACCACCATCGACGTGGTCGAGCGCGGCTGGCATACCGATGTCTGCGTGCAGGTGCAGGACGTGCCGGACCTGCAGGCCTGGCTGGCGCAGGACTTCGTCGGTGCCACCCACCTGTGCTTCGGCTTCGGCGAACGTGAATTCGCGATGACGCGGGAGCACAGCATCCTGGCGACGCTATCGGCCCTGTGGCCCGGCCGCGGCGCGATCCTGATGACGGTGCTGCGTGACACTCCCGTCGCCGCCTACGGCGCCGACAAGGTGGTCACGCTGCAGGTGGCCGCGGCCGGCAAGGCGGGCCTGGCCGCCTACCTCGACCAGTCGGTGCAGCGCGACAAGCTATCGCACCCCGTGCGGCTCGGCGACGGCCCGTATGCCGGCAGCCTGTACTTCGGCGCCACAGCGAACTACGCGGGCTACTACACCTGCAATACCTGGACCGCCGACGCCCTGAGGTCCGCGCAATTGCCGGTGGACGGCACGATATTGTTCGCCAGCACCGTGTTTCGACAGGCGCGCGACGTTGCCGCCTGCCAGCATCCCGGCAACATCACTGGCACGGACCCGGCGTGCATACCACGGTAGAACCTGCAGGCACGACGACCGTGTGCGAGTTCGGCGGAGGCGAGGAGTCGCTGCTGCTCAACGAGATGCAGCCAGTCAGGGTCAGCAGAGGTAGCAATGCCAGCGAGCGCGCAAAGAATCTGAACCTTGCCATGACGATCTCCAGGTCAGGTCAGGTCGGGCGGGTGCCGATGCGGGCGTCCGGAACCTCGCCTTTCCCTATCCGGAGTATAGGTAACAACTGAAGGGTCTCGCTTGCGCGGGCCGCACCGTTCCCGTTAAGTGCGGTATGTGCGATATCGGTCGAACGTTTCCCGACATCCGTACTGCAGCGTCCGGATCAGGTGAAAACCGAAAAGGGCTTCTCGATCAACTCCAGGGTCCTGCTTTCAGGATCGTGATGGACGTGCCACGGGCTCGCCGGGCGAGCGCTCGTCACATCTCACAAGCCACCCGGTCGCGCGCGGCGTCAGAGCAAGGGGCACGCGGAATCGCGGCGGTTCGGGATTCTCTCCGCCATGCGGTGGTGTCCGGGCAAAGGACGAGAGGAAAGCGCACGAGAACAGGATGATAGAAAAGTAAGTCTCACTGCGTTCCATCGGTTGCCACTGACACCACAGCGCTCACCACAGTAATCATCGACAATATTAAAACGAAGGGCGGACTACTGATAGCGAGTAACGACCCAAATCCATCCTGGTTATCCGATGCGGCAGCAGCGCATTCCGTTTGGCATCACTTATTGAAGCCTGCTCCCGATCGGTGGGATCTGAATATCGGTAAGTCATCTTTTCTTGAGCTAGTTGTACCCTAACGTCGTCATTCATCGCCGGCGGCGTCGACTGAGCGGCGGGCCGGCATGTTGCCACACTCCTTTTGCCTCCGACGCATGCGGAGCATTGAGCGCTCACACGCAATTGGGGCGCCAGTCGACAAAGCTGATAGTCGAAAGAACTTCCGTACCACTGGTCCGGTGCAGATGAGAGCGCGTTGCGCCAATACGCGTCGCGCTTATCTATGATTTCCCCTTCCATAAATCACTTTATCGGGTCAAGAAGCGTAAGCGCTCTGCCCGTATGCGGCGAGTTCTAAGGGAGCTGAAAGGACCCCGACTATCTGGCCGCAGCGCGACCTATTCAGCATGAAACATCTCCCTCACTCGATCAACCCACGGACCGCCCTGAAGCGAAAACGCTCAGGCAACTATGGCTATCCCCGAAGTCAAGCAGATGGTCGACAAAAGTGCTGGGGTGTCAGTCTGACACAAAGTATGGACCCTGAAGTCAATCCAGCCGTCAACGAGCAGGCTTCGCTGGCGCTTCTGAACGCCAGCACAAGAGCATCCCGCAATACGGTAGCTGACAACCTGCTTCACCGCAGACTCGGCGATGCTGTTGCTGATCGGCAGGCCCTTGCGATGCCGGGCACCGTAGTTGACCAACACGCCCGGTTACAAGAGCATTGATTAGATTTAATCATTGGCGATCGTGCATGGATCGGTGTGAAAGCAGCTGCATAAACAGAAAGTACGCTCTGAAAATACCAACCTTGCACTAATCGCTCAAAGCCTTTAACCGCGCGGGTTTCGATGCCCGACTATCACTGCGGATTCACTACCACCCGCCTCCCCTTTCCATCCCTGACACGGTATCGGCTAGAGTTCCATCTGTGATGCAGGTCCTATTGGAGAAGACATGCGCGACAACCTGATTCCCGTCATCGTTAGCCGGAAATGGCAAATTGCCAAGGGGTACCATGCCGTTGAACTTCGAACGACGTCAAAATCGGCGCTTCCGCCGTTTAACGATGGGTCGTGTGTCACACTCTGCTTGAATAGCACTGGTGACAAGGAAAGAATTTATCCCTTGCTCGGTGTTTCGTCCCTGTCAGATGGTTACGTGGTTGGCACGAGACAAGATGGTGATGGCAGAACGGATAGTCTGCTATCCGAGTTTCCGTTGAATGAACGAGACGAAGTGTTTGTCGGCTCTCCCAAAAGCCCGCCAACAATTTTGGACGATCGTGCGCGATCCATCCTGTTTGCTGGCGGAATAGGCGCAGCATCGATCGCGGGAATCGCGAAGCGGCTTGCATTGGCGGGTCAAAGGTTCGAGGTGCACAACTTCGCCCGATCGGCCGACCGCGCAGTTCTTCGAGAAGAATTTGACGCGCTTCGAAGTCACGGTGAGGTCTATCACCATTTCGGCCTGTCCGATGATCTATTCGCGCAGAAGAGTTCCCACGCAATGAGTCCAACTCATGCCAACACGCAGATTTACTGCAGCGGCCCCCCTGCTTTCATGGATCTCATTGAGCGCCAAGCCCGCGAATGGGTGTATGCAGCGAACGTTCATAAAATTGCCCTTGGCGACCAAACGGCATGCTAAGCGGCAGTGCGACGGCACGGTGACTGAGGCACGTTTTCCGCAGCTGATGCACATTCGTTCATCGGTCTTGCAAGCCGCCCGCCGTCCACTGCCTGATGACGACCCCGAACCGGCCATCGAGCATGCACGACTCCGGTGTCTCTTCGATTCGCTGCGAACATCCGTCGCGGTAAGAGCGGTAACGGCAGCTTGAAGAAGAAGGTACGTCTTAGCTATGCATTCCGCCACTGCGCCGCATCCGCCCCTGGGAGAACGCGACGTCGCCTATAAGCTCCGTGGCGTTCGATGATGGAGCTGCACATTGGCAAGCCTGCGTGATCGAGTTGGTCCGTCTCGCGCCAGCCGAACGGCCACGTCCCGGACCACGGGCATCAGGGCGCGCTAGCCGCTTTCATCGCCGGCGAGGCTGCGCGCGACATCCGATGGACAAATCGAAGCAGTGGGAGCACGAGTGCCAGACAACGCCTGCACGCAGCGTTCAATGTCGGGACTTGATACGGGCATCGTCGCTAGGCCGTTGCTTCACCCGAACAGCGCTATTCCACGCGACGCCGCGTCGAAATCGCCGATGCCGTGGAAATGACCAGATCGGCGAAGCGTCGCTCGTCGCGGTCGGCGTGCCAGCGCGACCGCGCCACGGCGATATTCACCGCACCGATTCCCCGCCCGTGCGCATTGGTGATCGCCGCCGCCGTGGAAATATCGCTGACGAAGTACTCGTCTTCCGTATGGGCATACCCTTGCTTGCGGATCTGCGCGATGCGGTCCCTGATCTTGCGTGGCTGATACACGGTCGACGATGTGTAAGGCACGAGATTCGTGCGGGAGAGGATGTCCTCGATCTCTCCGTCGGGAAGCGTCGCAAGGATAGCGAGTCCCGGCGCGGTGCAATATGCAGGCAGGCGCGAGCCCGTGATCACATGGGCGTTGAACACATTGCGGCTCACGATTCTCAACACGAACACGATGTCCGTATCGTCCAGCACGGTGAGGTTGGTGGCTTCCTCCGTCTCCGAGCCGAGCTGCTGGAGATAAGGCGTCGCACGACTCACGAGCTCGTTCGATGTCAGATAATGATAGGTGAAGTCCAGCAGCCTCGGCGACAGTTCATATTTGCGACTGTCGGGATCCTTGAACAGATAGCCGAGCGCGGCGAGCGTGAACGTCAGTTCGAAGCTCGCCACCGCCCGGTAGTAGCGCGGCAACTGAAAGCTCGCGAGCCCACGCGTGCATGGTTTACCAGTCCACAGGTTCGTCCTTGAACTGCACGTTGAGCAGGATGTCCTGCTCACCGAAGCCACTCCGATCGCAGCACTCGCGCGCACCGCCGGATGCGCCGCGAAAATGCGCTCGATCTCCCACGCCGATACATTCTCGCCTCGTACGCGCATGCTGTCCGTCTGCCGGCCGATGAAGAAGAAGTCCCCGTTGGCATCGCGCCGTGCACGATCGCCCGTGTGCAGCCTGCCGTTGCGCAAGGCTGCCTGGGCCGCGTCGGGATTCTTGAGGTACGCCGGCAGCCTATCCGAAGCCACCAAGGGTAGCCAGCTTGCGACGTAAAACATGGCCAGACCGTCCGGATGACGAACACGCCTCGCCCGGCGCCTGCTCTCAATCAGGGAGTCTGCAAAGTACCATCCTTCAACCGGGTTTGCGTCCACGTCGTCACGGTGTTCTCACACGGATACTTTGCCGCTTCAGCTTCGTCGATATCGACTCCCAGACCGGGTCTGTCGTTCGCGTACACGTGCCCGTTGCGGAACTCGGGCAAGCCAGGGAAGACGTCCAGCAATGCCGCCCGCGGCCCCTTCAAGTCCTGGATGACGAAGTTGGGCGGCTCGGTGCCCGACCATTCCTGAACCCCGAAATTGCGCGCAGCGAGATCGATATGGATGTTCGCCGCGTGAGCCATCGGCGACATATCGCCCGGACCGTGCCAGGCCGTCCTCACGCCAAACTGTTCGGCGAATATCTGCAGCTTGCGTCCGGCAGTAATCCCGCCGATCTGGCTCAAGTGAACGCGTATGAAGTCGATCAGGCGCTCCGTGATCATGAAACGCCATTCAGACGGGTTGTTGAAGAGTTCGCCCTGAGCGAGAGGTGTCGTCGTCTTTTCTCGCAATTGCCGTATCCATTCGCCCTCTTCCAGCGCAATCGCATCTTCAAGGAAGAACAGCTCGTATTGCTCGAGCTCGCACGCGAAGCGGATCGCCTCGACGGGTTTGAGGCGTTCATGCACGTCGTGACACAGCTCGACGTCGAAGCCCACCTTGCTGCGAATGCCGTCGAAGAGTTTGATGGTCTCACGCATGTACTTCCTGCTATCGAGATACACGCCCTCGGGCGCACGCGCCGGCGCGCCCGAGGGCGCCTTGCCATAGCCGCCTCCGCCGTAGCCGCCGCTCTGACAGCGAATGTGCGTGATGCCCTGCTCCCGGTACTTCTGGATGTTCTCGCACAACTCGTTGAGGTCACGCCCGTCCGCATGGCGATAGATCGGCACCCCTTCCCTGCACTTGCCGCCGAAGAGTTGATAGAGCGGCATGCCCGCCATCTTGCCCTTGATGTCCCATAAGGCCATGTCGATGCCCGAGATCGCATTGTTCTCGATGGGGCCGTTGCGCCAGTAAGCGTTCTGGTGCATCAGTTGCCACAGTTCCTCGATCGCCTCGGCGTCCCTGCCGATCAGAAGTGGCCGCAAATACTCGTCGATCAGACATTTGACGGCTACATGCCTATACGCAAACGTCGCGCAACCGAGCCCATACAGTCCAGCCTGATTGGTCTCCACCTTGACGACGATCAGGTTGATGCCTTCCGGCGCGGTCAGGATGACCTTTACATCGGTGATCAGCGTTGCCATGTTGTTCCTGCCTTGCAAATGTTGTGTCGTGGCGTGGCGCTTTATCAGCGGCTCACTGCGAGCCGCCCTTCCTGCTTCGAGCGCTGACCGGCGGGCGCAGGCACGGTGATCATCACAATCACGGAGCAGAGCAGCGCACCCGCCATGAATATGTACGAGGCCGCCGGGCTACCCGTTGCGCCGTTCAGATAGCCGACGATCCACGAGCCGAGAAACGCTCCCAATGCGCCGCATGCGTTGATGAGTCCGATCGCGCCGCCCAGCACGTTGCTCGGGATGAGTTCGGGAACGAGGGCAAAGAACGGTCCGTACGGCGCATACATCGTTGCACCTGCCACGACGAGCAACGCAAACGACATCCAGAAGTGCGAGCTGCCGATCATGTACGAAGCCACGAATGCAATCGTCCCGATCAGCAGCAGCGGCCAGACGAACAGCTTGCGGTTGCGGGTCTTGTCGGACAGCCATGATGCGAGCAGCATCAGGACGATTGCAGCGAGATACGGCACGGCGGCAAGCCAGCCGACCGACACGATATCGATTGTCGAAGCCGTCTTGAGAATCGACGGCAGCCACATGATGAAGCCATACACGCCGATGCTCCACAGCGCGTGAATTGCACAGCATTTCAGTACGATCGACGAGCGGAACGCGGTCTTGTAGTCGCGCACCGGCGCGATATCGGCCTGCTCGGCTTTCAGGCGCGCCTGCAATTCGGTCTTTTCTGCGTCGCTCATCCAGGGCGCATCGGCCGGTTTGTCCTTGACCGTGAACCACCACACCACGGCCCATGCCAGCGCAGGTACGCCTTCAATCACGAACATCTCGCGCCAGCCGAAGCTGTGCACCAGATAGCCGGACACCACCGACATCCACAGCACCGTCACCGGGTTGCCGAGAATCAGGAACGTGTTGGCGCGCGACCGTTCTGTTCGCGTGAACCATCGGCTGATGTACATCAGCATCGACGGCATCACGGCAGCCTCCACGATGCCGAGCACAAAGCGCAGCACCATCAGCATCGGAATGTTGCTCACCATGCCCGTCGCTGCTGCGCAGAGCCCCCACAGGATCAGGCTGAAAAAAATCAGTTTCTTGACGCTGTTGCGCTGCGCGTAGATTGCACCGGGCACCTGAAACAGACAGTAGCCGAGAAAGAACAGCGACCCGATCAGCGACGACGTCCCATGCGTGATACCGAGATCCTTGTCAATGCCGGCAGCTGCTGCAAAACCGTAGTTAGCGCGATCCAGATAGGCGAGGCTGTAAGTGATGAAGATGATGGGCATCAGATACCACCACCTTTGAGTTGCTACGGGTTTGACGCTTTCCATGATGTCTCCGATCGGTACCGCGAAAGACGGCACACACTGCGTGATGAGCGGGATCGTGCCGTTCTTTTAGTTGTCGTAGATCCCTGCATGAGTTGCATTCAAAGCACGGCCAGCCAGCCTCCATCGACATAGATGATCTGGCCGTTGACATAGCTCGATGCGGGCGACGACAGAAACACGGCCGTGCCGACGAGTTCCTCCGGTTTGCCCCAGCGTTGCGACGGGTTGCTGTTCTTGACCCATGCATCGAAGGCGGCGTTATCGACGAGCGCCTGGTTCATATCGGTCAGGATGTAGCCGGGACCGATCGCGTTCGCCTGGATGTTTGACGCGGCCCATTCGGCGCTCATCGCGCGGGTCAGCATCTTGATGCCGCCTTTCGCCGCGGTGTACGCGCCGACTGTCGCACGGGCCGCTTCGCTCGTCAGTGAACCGATATTGACGATCTTGCCGCCCGTGCCGCGCGCGATCATCCGCTTCGCCGCCTGCTTCGATACGATGAAGGCACTGGTCAGGTTCGTGTCGATCACGCGCTGCCAGTCCGACAGTTCTAGGTCGACGAGCGGCTTGCGAAACTGGATGCCGGCATTGTTGATGACGATGTCGATCTTCACGCCGTCTTTGTCCCATTGGGCGAACGCATCGGCGACGGCCTGTTCATCGGTCACGTCGAAGGCTCGGCCTTGCGCGCGGAAGCCCTTCGCATCCAGCCGGCTGACCGCGTCGGCGACCGTATCGGCGCGTGTACCGTTCAACATCACGCTCGCGCCTGCGGTTGCGAGCCCTTCGGCCAGCGCAAAGCCGATGCCGCGCGCGGAACCGGTGACGAGCGCCGTGCGCCCGCTCAAGTCGAATAACTGTGTCATGCGTGGCTCCTTGTGCGGAATTCAAAAACCAGGCGCGAAAACGCCCCTCGCGACCGGCCTCCCGCCGCGACGATAGTGGAAGCAGGAAGCGTCAGACGGGTGTGTCGTTTGCGGTTTGCCTGAGCTTGTCGCGGTCTTCGAAGTCCTTCTCCGCACGCTCGATCAGCGTCAGTACGGCAGCCTCCGCGGCCGCTTCATCGCCCTTTTCGATCGCCACGCAAAGAGCCTCGTGCATCGGCAGCGAACGCGCCGGACCGCCGGCGATTTCGGAGCTGAGCTCAAAACTCGTACGCAGAATCGCCGACAGCGCGTTTTGCATCTGCTGGACAAACTGGTTGTGGCAGGCGGTCAGGATTGCGCCGTGAAACGCGAGATCGGCGGGAACGTATTCGCCATGGCCGGCGACAGCGCGTTCCATCGCCTTGAAAGCGCGACGCACGGCAACGCGGTCTTCATCGGTCGCGCGTCGGGCGGCGAGTTTGGCTGCATTCGGTTCGATGATGAGGCGCAGCTCCATCAGATCCTGGATCAGGCCCGCGTCAACCGTTCCCGCCCTCGCGCGCCACGTGATCACGTCCGGGTCGAACAGTTGCCATTGCGAACGCGGCAGCACGATCGTGCCGTAACGGCGGCGCACCTGGAGCATGCCTTTCGCCGACAGCGATTTCATCGTCTCGCGAATCGTGATGCGACTGACCTGCATCTGCTCGGCGAGCACGGGCTCAGCCGGAAGAATGTCGCCTGGCGCGAACTTGCCTGAACAGATCTGTTCGCCCATCTGGTTCAGGACCTGCCGATGGAGCGTTTCCATGTTTTCGCCTCTAGATCATACGTATGATGTAGAGATATTAGGCAAGCGACGAACCGAGTTCAACCAGGGATCTCCCTGTATCTGAGCAATGGGATTGACAGCTCTGTTGCGCGCGGCGATTAACTATCGGCTCGTTGGGGCGCGGGTCCACGGGTCAAACGACCGATCGATATAGAAGAGCGGTGCCGCTGAGCGGGCTTCTATGTGTATGCCGCGCGTGCTCGTCGAAAGCGAGCAGCAGCGATCCTCCGGGCGCGCCCGATGTCGGTTTCAATCCTGATTATTGTTGTTAGCACGATTGCGCTTTATCGCGTCAGGCTTGCTAGCGAATATGTATCCGTCGTAACGACAATTACTGCGATGATCGAGGGATATCGGGCGAACGGATCTGTTGCAGTAAGACGCTCCGTTATGATGTGGGGAACGACGGGGCCTACTGTCTCTGGTCTTTTCCGATAGACTGAACTATCGGTCCTCCTTCAGTCTCTCACGCTCCGCCCAATGCGCACCTGAAGCCGGTAGATTTCCCGCCCATCTCCCTTCACCATTGCCCATCGCTCGCAAAGCTCCGAGGTCAGTTCGTTGCGCGCGAAATCGAGCAAACTCTGTTCCGATATCCCCTCAACCAGTACAACCCATTCCTCGGCGAAGCAATTGCCACTCCGGCGACTCTCTTCCGTATCTAGCGTGGAAGCAAGCCGGTCGGGTATGGCGAAAGCCACAGTCGCAATGCCGGGTCGCGCACTCCACTCGCCGCGAACCGCGCGCTCGATCTCGCGTTGTACCCGATCGGGTTCATCCGGCGCGACACGGATTACCATCAAGAACGCGCCTTCCGCACCGCCCTGCTGCGCTATGAGCCGATACGCCGAACGTCTGCCATTCTGAAACGTCGCGAGGGTTGCGCGGGTCCATGGCGTAGGATGGTTGAGTCGTTCGACGTAGTCTGGCTGCGAGAGAACGGCCAGACTTTCGACATCGTACAGAATCAGATAGCGCGGACTCGCAGCCTCTTGAACAAAGCGTCGTCCGCGCAGAAATCCGGAAATTGCGAGCCTCTCAACCAGATGCTCGCGTGTATGCCATTCAACGAAGTTCGCGTCATCGCCGTCGCTTATGTCGAGCGTCGCGCACAAAATGGCATGTTCAGACAGATTCATGTTGTCGATCCAATAAGAAAGCTACCACTCGACGGGCAGTGCAATGAGACCAAACACATTGCCGTTACGTTTGAATTCCAGTTCGTCGAAGGGTACTGCGAGACGCAACGACGGAAGCCGCTTGAATAGCGTTTCGAACACCACCTGCAGTTCCAGGCGTGCTAGCGGTTGACCTAAACATTGGTGCACACCAAAAGAAAATGCCACATGCGACGCGCTTCTCGTATCACGACGGATATCGAACCGGTCGGGTTCGGGAAACGCTTCCGGGTCGTGGTTCGCCGCCTGCACCGGCGCAAATACACCCTCGCCCTTGCGGATAAGTTGCCCCCCGATCATCACGTCGGCGGTCGCCACCCGCGCAGAATTCATGTGCGTGATCGAGTGAAAGCGCAACATTTCCTCTACCGCACCGCGAACAAGCGACGGTTCCGCAATTAGCGCGGCCGTTTGCTGCGAATCCTGCAGCAGGCTCAGCAGCCCGAGTCCAATCTGATTGGCCGTAGTCTCATGTCCGGCGAGGTACAGCAAAGCACCCATTTGTACGGCGTCAGCATGCGAGAGCTTGCCTGTGTTGATCCATTCGACAGCGAGACGGCACAAGAGATCGTTGCCTTCGCCAGGATGCTGCTCCTTTTCGCGCAGAAGCCGGTCGATGTACTGTTCCATTTCCTGCGCTGACTGCGTCAGCAGTTCCGGGCTGATGTCGAGGTTCATCCGGTTGCTGCTCAGCATCTGCAGGCGCGCGTGATCTTCATAAGGTACGCCGAGCATGATCGAGATGACAACCGAGGGGAGCGGCAATGCCACATCCTGGATGAAATCCGAGGGCGCACCCTTCGCGATCATCTGATCAAGCAATGCATCGAGTGTGCTCTGTACGAATGGACGCAACTCGTCGATGCGCTTCATCATGAATTCTTTCGTGAGCGTCCGGCGATACTGACCGTGCTCCGGCGGATCCATCGTAATGAACGTCTGATAAGAGCGGGACTGTGCTGCCCGCGCCGGCGAAACGGACGGATAACCGTGCGTTTCCGGCGAAGCGCTGAAATGCGGACTGGTCAGCACTTCCCTGAAGTCCTTCATTCTCGTGACCACCCATACGCTACTGCCGTCCCACGTCTTTACGCGCCTGATGGGTTCGCTTTCGCGAACGCTCGCATAGCGAGGCGGCGGATGCAGCGGACACTCCGCTGCACGAGGCCAGGGAAATGTGTCGCTTTCGAGCGGACAACGCTGTTGAGAAGTATCGTCAGTCATTCGCAGTCACCTTCTTGCTGAACCATTGAATCGCGTTAGCGCGCAGTCGCACCACCATCGACGGGTAGTGCCACGCCGACCACGAAAGAAGCCGCATCGGAGCACAGCCACACGACGGCCGCTGCAATTTCTTCGGGTTGCGCCATCCGTCCGAGCGGATTGGCGAGCCTGGCGCGTGTGAGCAGCTCGTCACCGAATCTCGCATGCGTGAGCGCCGTTTCTACGAGTCCCGGACACACGGCATTGACGCGGATACCCTTAGCTGCAAATTCAATGGCCGCCGCCTTCGTCAGTCCTACGACGCCGTGTTTTGCTGCTCCATACACACCATCCGATGGAACACCCACGAGGCCCGAGCGTGAAGCGTTATTGACGATCGCGCCCTTCCCGGCGACAAGCATGTGATCGAGTTGGGCCTTCATGCAGTGCCATACGCCCTCCAGATTGACGGACATCACGCGGTCCCAGTTTTCTTGCGTCGACACATGCAGGCTTGCCGCACGATCCGGCACGCCCGCGTTGTTGAATGCCATATCCAGTGCACCGAATCGCTCGACAGTGGATTGCACCATGGCCTTGACGGATTCCCCGTCACTTACATCGACCTTGATGAACGCCGCTCTCGCATCACAATGCGCCTCGATGTATCCGGCCGTCTCCTCGCCGCCCGCCGTATCGGCGTCCGCGACTGCGACTGCCATTCCGATACGGGCGAAGGCGATGGCCGTTGCACGGCCGATGCCGGACGCGCCACCCGTCACCAGCGCCACCTTCGAGCCTGGTCGTCGATCCATGTTTTATATCTCCTCTGTCTCACACGCACGGCTCAATGCCTGCGCATGTTCATATCCTTGCGACCCTGCGGCGGCACCGCTCACGTTCCGCTATGCCGTCATTGCGAGGTTCGCGAACAGCGCAAGCAGCGCGTCGAGGGTTGCGTAGAAACCAGTCACGAAAGATTTCCTGTTCATCATCACCTCGCACATTTGCGATTCCCGACGCTTACCAACTGACGGGCAACGCCTTCAGCCCATAAACGAACGATTTGTCCTTGTAGTGGAGCGTGTCCGCAGGTACGGCCAACCGGAGGTTCGGGAAACGTTTAAAGATCATCTCGAACACCACCTGGAGTTCAAGACGCGCAAGCGGCTGTCCGAGACACTGGTGGATGCCGAACGAAAACGCGACGTGCGACTGGTCTTTCGTATCGCGACGGATATCGAAGCGCTCCGGTTCCGGGAATGCGGCGGGATCGTGATTCGCACCGTGCAGGAGCGCAAGCACGCCCTCGCCTTTGCGGATCAGTTGTCCGCCGATCATGACGTCTTCTGTCGCGACCCGATTCGAGTTCATGTGCGTGATCGAGTGAAATCGCAGCATCTCCTCGACGGCACCCTTGACGAGTGAGCCGTCTGCCATCAGCGCATCGCGTTGTTCGGGATGCTGGAACAAACTCAACAAACCCAGGCCAATCTGATTTGCGGTCGTCTCGTGCCCCGCCAGATAAAGCAAGGTCGCCATCTGAACAGCATCGGCGTGCGACACCTTCCCCGGATTGATCCATTCGATCGCCATCCGGCTCAACAGATCACTGCCGTCGCCCGGATTGCGTTCTTTTTCGAGCAGCAGCGCGTCGATGTACTGACTCATGCTTTTCGCCGACTGCGTCAGCGCTTCTGGCGCAATCGACAGGTCCATCCGGTCGCCGCTCCACTTCTGGAGCTTGTCGTGGTCCTCGTAGGGCACGCCGAGCATGATTGAGATGACGAGAGACGGAAGCGGCAGCGCGACCCCCGATATGAAATCGGCGGGCGCACCCTTGCTTTCCATTTCGTCGAGGAGACGATCGAGCGACTGCTGAACCAGCGGCCTGAGTTCCTGCATGCGTTTGGCCATGAACTCCTTCGTCAGCGTGCGGCGATACTGGCCGTGCTCGGGCGGGTCCATGGTGATAAAGGTCTGGTACGACTTCGACTGCGCGGCACGCGACGGCGAAATAAACGGGAACCCGGGCGTCAGCGGCGACGCACTGAAGTGCGGACTGGTCATGACTTCCCTGAAATGCTCCATGTCGGTGACGAGCCAGGCAAGGCTTCCGTCCCACAGCTCGACCTGAACAACGGTTGCCTTTTCGCGAAGCCTCGCATACTGAGGCGGAGGAATAAGCGGTGCGGCGCTATCTCGTGGCCAGGGAAAGCTCTCCGTGGCAAACGGGCATTTGAGGGTTGTCTCAGACATATTCATTTTTTCCTCGCAATAAGGCGTTCGGGTCTGTCTTTCCTAGAAGCGATGCCGCATGCCGATACGCAATACGACCTGATGTGCCGTATTGGACGGGGTAATCGTCAGATAGGACGCCACAGCCGGCTGACCCGTCGAATCCGTACCGGAAGCAATCTGGTAGTTCGCCATGAAGTACACGTCTGTCCGTTTGGAAAAGAAGTAATCGACCGATGCATTGAACATGTGATATTTGGCACTGTCCTTGCCGTCGATTGCACCGCCGACGAGATAGTCGTAGGAACCGTTCAGCCACAGGAAAGGCGAGACCGCATAGCGGGCAAAAACGTTGTAGCTGTTGAATGTTGCAGTGCCCGTATAGCCGCGCGGGTTGGTGAGCGCAAGATTGCCGGACGAAGGCGAATTCAGATCACCAAAGGTGATGTGCGAATAGTCGGCGCCCAGCACCAGGCTCTGAATCGCGTACTGGAAAGCGGCACCCATGACCTGGTAGTAAGCCGCGGAAGCGAATGCGCCATACACAGGGTTAGTCTGAACGCCGTTGATCGAGCCAAGGTTATTGGCCGTGGTCGAGCTGTTCGGATTGTTCCCGAAGAACGAGCGATTCGGATCCCGGGCACGCAAATAGGCAACAGCCGCCGTAAATGGGCCGTTTGCATACGAAGCGCCAGCGGAATAGACGCTATTCGTGCCGAACGAACCCGCTACACCACCAAAGCTATACAGCCCGCCAAACTTGAATCCCCCATACGTGTTGCTGGTGAACTTGACGGCGTTGTTGACCCGGTACGAATTGCCAAAATTGTTGATGTCGTTACCGTGCAAGGCGTAGGTTCCGTTGCCGACCGCCCCCGTAATCGGCCCGATGAAATCGACCCCAGAGTCATACTGGCGACCAAGGGTGATTGTGCCATAAGGAGACGAAAGCCCGACGTACGCCTGGCGCCCAAACAGGTTACCTCCTTGCCCAAGCGCACCTGTGCCGATATCGAAGCCATTTTCCAGCAGGAAGATAGCCTGATAGCCGCCACCGAGATCTTCGGTGCCGCGGAAGCCCAGTCGATTACCCTGCATGATGCTGCTGCTCATTGCGTACTGATGGCTGCCCGTCCGTCCGCCTGGCGCGGCCGTTTGCGCATCGTTGACGAAATTCAGGCCGTAGTCGATCACGCCGTAAATCAGCACGTTGCTCTGAGCTGAAGCCTTTAACGACACCAACAAAACAGCAGCGACTGACGCCCGTCTCCAATACCTCATCTCCGTCTCCTAGTTTCGTATGATTTATAATATGATTTGTACTACTACTTATGCGGCACTAGAGCGAACCCAGAATTTAGGCGACACCCAGTTTTATCCGGGCACATGAGTCGCGCCGCCCAACGTACGACAACTACTTCATTCGCTCCTGCACAATGAAAGCTGCGGCATGGGCGTCCTTGAGCGCGTACGGAACTGGTACAGCACATCGGCGCGCAAAACCGGTTTGGCCAAGGCATCGCACTCCATCACACAAGCCAGTGTCAGTTGCCAGTGATCATCTACGGGTCGAACTGCCTTCACTGCCGCGCCGAGGCGTAGACCCGTGTTCGCCGGCACAGGCAGGAGAAAGTGCAACTGCTCGACACCACAAAGCGTGAAGTCCAGCGTGTCTTCAATCACGTAGATCTCCTGCAGCATCGGAATCACCAAGGCGAGCAGGACGGCACATGGCACCTGTCGCTCACGCGATCCCGCCGTCTGCATCCGCAAACAGTCGACGGATAGCGATTCGAAACAGGCAAGCATCGCTTGATCGACCTCCACCCAGTCGCTGTGACCGAGATTGAAGCCAACGCAGGCGCGGATGCCCTCGATTCCGCTTAGCATTATTGGCACGTGGATCTCCGTGTTCGGGTCGCGCCATCGCGCGTCAGTGCGTTATGACTCGAAGAGTTCGGTGTTGCCTTCGCCGAGCACAGGGGCAGCTCGGCGCGGCTTCAGCAGATGCCCGTTGAAACGCGCAGGGTAGCGGATTGCCCGCACGACGCCTGTCGGCGTTTCAAGCTGCGAGAACAGTTCGTTGTGGCGCACCTGTGCGTCTTCCAGATGAGCAGCGGGCTCATTCACGGGTCCCGCCGGTACGTCGAGTTCACGAAAGCGCGCGAGCCATTCCGCCGTCGTCTTCCCTTTGATCGGCGCCGCAATCCGTTCGAAGAACGCGTGCGTCATTTCGCGCTTGTCAGTGAGCTTTTTCAGCTCTTCTTTCCATTCGGGGTGCCCGACGGCTTCAAGTGTGCGACTCAACTGTTTGCCGGAAACGGGAGACACGACGAGGTACCCGTCGCTCGTCTTCAGCACGGGTTGCGGCGCCAGCGTCACGTCAGAATCGTCACCGATGAAGGTGCGGTTATGGAACATGTCCGGGAAGTTGTAGTAGGACAGGATATCCAGCATCGACGTTTCGAGATGAATCGCCTGGTTTGCGCGATCCCGCGCGATCAGTCCCGAGAGCGCCATCTGCGCGGCAAAGATCGCAGCGACCTTGTCAGCAAGAAACGTATTCGTCGCGCGCGGCGTGCCGCCCGCAGCTTCATAGCTGAGCAGGCCCGTGCGGCCTTGAATCAACGCGTCAAATGCAGGCTCCGTGGCAAGTTCTCCATCGGGTCCATATCCCGTGATCGAAAGCTGGACGATCCGTGGATTCAGCGCGCTCACCGCCTCGAAGCTCAAACCCAGCGATGCCGACACATGGGGACGCCAGTTCTCGACGTAGACGTCGGCGTCACGCAACAGCACCTTGAATCTAGCCAGATCGTCAGCGGACTTGAGGTCGAGCGTGACGCTGCGCTTGCCGCGATTCGAGTTGGTCCAGACCGTGCCGACGCCGTCCCAGCTATGCCCGAAGTTGCGGTATGGATCGCCCGTCGGCGGTTCGACCTTGATGACGTCTGCGCCGAGGTCGGAGAGCATTTGCGCACAAAACGGCCCCGAAATGTAGCTGCATGCTTCGATCACCTTTACACCGGCAAGCGGTCGTTCGAACGCGTCGTTGGCGTTCGACGGGGTCATTGTGGAAACGGTTGTCATGCGTGTTGCTCCTGTGTCTGAATTGCGTTCGTCGCAGTAACGGCCCGTAGGTTCGCCATCGCGAGCACCATGTCGAGAGTGGGCGTGGCAACGCCTGCAAGATCGCGCACCGCGCCAATCGAACGGATCAACGGTTCGAGTTCCAGCGCGCGGCCCGCTTCGAGGTCTTGCAACATGGACATCTTGTGATGCGGCGCGCTGAGCGTCATCGCAATTCGCTTGTCTGGCGTGGGTCCGATCCGCAGCCCGAGCTGCGCGGCGACCGTATCGGCTTCCGACATCATTGATTTGATGAGAGGCAATGCGCCGCCGGCTTCTGCCATCTCGCCGAGCGTTGCTTGTGTCAAGAGTGCGACCGGGTTAAAGCAGAGACTGTTGACGAACTTGACCCAGATTGCCGAACGGATGTTTTCATTCACTTTCGCGGCGATTCCACTCGCGCACAGCAATTCGCTCAATACGCGTACGCGTTCGGAGTCGCTGCCGTCGAGTTCGCCGATCGGGCAGCCCGCCTTCGCGCCGTCCTGCACGATCACACCTGGCGCACTGGCATGCGCGCCGATCCAGTAGACACAGCCCAGCACTTGCGCGGGCGGCACGGCACGCCACTGACTTCCGTCGCGGTCCAACGCGGGCAGTTGCGTGCCGTTAAAGCGTCCCGGCAATGCGTGGAAAAAGTAGTAAGGAATGCCCGTTGTCGGCGGGAGGATTGTGGTGTTCGGGCCGATCAGCGGTGCGATCTGTTCGAGCGCATTGTCGACCTGATGCGCCTTGAGCGTGAGGAACACATAGTCCTGTGGACCCAGTTCGCGCGTATCCGACGTCGCGTGAATCGACACTGAGAATTCATCGCTTGCCGTTGTAACGCGGAGACCGTTTGTCCGGATAGCGTCCAGCGTCTTGCCGCGCGCAACGACGCTCAACTCGCATTGCCCGGCACGCGCGAGATGAGCCGCGAGATAGCCGCCGATTGCTCCGCCTCCAAAAATGCAAACCTTCAGCATAATTCGCTCTCTCGCAAACCTATGAACTGCGCCTTGCACCACTTCACGCAGATGTGAAGTCAGACGCATACGATGAGCAAAAGATACGGGCCACCCGGGCAGGAGGGGAAATACTAAAAAACGATGATTCAAGCAGATCGGCGTATAGATCGGGATGTGATCTGCCGCACGCCCGCAGGCTATTGGCGCGCAGCCTGCTCGCTTTTTCTGGCACGGCGGAACGCGGCGGGAGCAACGCCGACGGTGCGGCTGAAAGCGGTGCTGAACGCGCTGTCCGAGTAGTAGCCGATGGACAGCGCGATATCGGTGATCGAGCGTTCGCTGTTGAGCAACGCATCTTTGGCAAGCGCAATGCGCCAGTTCGACAAATACGTGGCAGGCGCAACGCCGACACGCTCGGCAAAGCGCCGCGCAAATACAGCGCGCGACATGCTGACCTCTTTCGCAAGCAGATCGACGGTCCAGTGACGCGCCACGTCCGCGTGGATCTTCTGCAACGCCAGGTGGATGTGCGGATCAGCCATGCCGCTGAACCAGCCGGCCTCGCGCACGTCGATCTTGTTCAGCGGCCGGCGCCACACCTCGACCAGCATGATTTCGACGAGGCGGCTCATCACGAGGTCCCGCCCCGACAGGTTGCAACTGGACTCTTCGCCGATTAGTGCGATCAACCGCGAAAGCCTGCCTGCCTCTTCGTCTGAGGAACGGATATGCAGAAAGTCCGGCAACATGCCCGAGAAGAGCGCCGTGTGTTCAGGGCCAATCTCGAAGTACCCGCCAACCAGGCGCACCGTATCGCCGCCGAGGCCTTCGTCCCATCGCACGTATTCATCGCTGGCGACGCGCTCTTCCTTCGCGTGCAGCGTCTTCGTCGCTTCGAGGTCACTGACGAGACAGTAGCGGGCCGTTGCCCGTATCAACAGGTAATCCCCCTGATGCAGATACAGCGGCTGGCCATGACGCGGCACGTACCAGCATTGCCCCGTGACGACGAGAAAGTACACGGGTAAGTCGCGGCACGGCACGCTCAACCCCCAGCGCCCTTGCGCCTCGACCGTTCTCCAACTGATCGCCTGAGGTCGCATTAGTCGGATGATATCGGTCAGGATGTCCATGTTGAGACGATCGATAAAGTTTAAGAGACGGCCTCTTATAGATTAACTCATCGCTGTGCATTAACGTGTTTCTCACCGACCGGCGCGCACGCGCAGCGCAAATCAAGCCGGCGATCCCCCCGCGGGAAAAACAACACGGAGACAAAGCAATGAAACTCAAGGACAGAGTCGTCATCGTCACAGGCGCAGCACAAGGCATGGGCCGCGCGATCGCGCTCGAAGCCGCGCGCCAGGGCGCGGCGTGGGTCACGCTGGCTGACGTGCAGGAAGATCGCGGCGCGACGGCTGCCTATGAGGTCGAACAGGCGGGCGCGAAAAGCCGCTTCATCCGCACCGACCTCTCGAACACGGAAGCGATCCGCCACATGATCAACGAGACCGCGCGCCTCGCGGGTGGGATCGACGTGCTGGTCAACAACGCGGGGGTGACCGACGACGGCCTGACGGGTCGCGCGCCCACGATCGAAGACCTGCCCGAAGCAGTCTGGGACACGGTCATGAACGTCAATCTCAAGGCAATGTGGCTGGCGAGCAAGTTCGCCGCACCGTGGCTGCGGCGGTCCACAAGAAGCCCCGCTATCGTGAACGGTGCATCGGTGGCGAGTACTGTCGCTTATCCCGGCTTGCCAGCCTATGCGGCCAGCAAGGGTGGTGTGGTCATGCTGACGAAAGCGATAGCGCTCGATCTTGCCGACGCAGGCATCCGTTGCAACGCATACGCGCCGGGCGCAATCGACACACCGATGCTCAGCCGCAGCGTCGAGCATGCGCCTGATCGCGAGAAAGCCCGCTCGCGTCTGTGGGGCACGCATCTCCTCAAGCGCCTGGGGCATCCCGAGGAAGTGGCGAAACTGGTGTGCTTTCTCGCTTCCGACGAAGCGTCGTTCTCGACGGGCAGCACGTTCAGCGTCGACGCCGGGACGCTCGCGTGGCGCGGTGTTCACTGAGTGCGTGAGCGGCAAGGCGATGCGAACCTCCAGCGGACATAAAGGACGCCCCAAGACGCGCGGCAAATCGCTCACGCGCCGCTGGATGAACGCACTCTGCCTCGCGCTCTATATGACCGACCCGATTCGCCAGGGTATCGACGCCGAACTCGTCGCCGAGTACCTCCGTGAATCCGAATCGTACGCTCCGTGCAGTACAGGACGGATCACCTGACGAGCATCGAACTGCATCTGCCGGATCGATACAACCAGCAGTATGCGAACATCAGAGAAGGAACGCTGACATGAACATGCGCCAACTTCAATACTTCCTCGCCGTCGCGGCCGAGCTGAACTTCACGCGCGCCTCGGAGCGCGTGAACATCGCCCAGCCAGCATTGAGCGCGCAAATCATCGCACTGGAAGATGAACTGGGCACGCCGCTTTTCACACGCGAAAAGCGCAAGGTATTGCTGACGCCCGCAGGCGAAATTCTCGTCGAACATGCGCAACGCGTGCTCAATACGGCCTCGGCGGCAATTGCCGCCGTACGAGCATCGGGACGCGGGGCGCGCGCCCATCTGATCGTTGGTTCGATCTATACCGCGATCTACTGTTTCCTGCCGAATACGCTGCGGCTCTTCAACACGCTCGCGCCAAACTCGGATGTGAGTCTGCAGGAAATGACCATTTCACAGCAGATTGCCGGGCTCAAGGAAGGTCTGATCGAAGTAGGCCTCGTGCGAGGACACATCTTCGATCACAACATCGTGACCGAGCTGCTGTATCGCGAGCTTCTCGTCGTTGCGGTGCCCGCGGGCAGCCAGTATGACGTGCCCGGCCCCGTCGATCTGCACGATCTCGCCACGTGGCCGCTGATCGCCGTCGCGCGTGGCACGGCTACCGAGCGCGGTTACGGCGACAAGATTCTCGACATTTTCGACGACGCGAACCTCAAGCCCAACGTTGCCAAAGAGGCGTACGACATGCATACGTCCGCGTGCCTCGTCGCAGCGGGCGTGGGCGTGGCCGTCGTGCCCGCAATCATGCAACTGATGCAGCCGCACGGTGTCGCGTATCGTCCGCTTGCCGTCGAGACGCCGGGTGTCTCGCTTTCTCTCGCATGGCACAAGGACCGCGTGCCGCCGTTGCTTGGCGCATGGCGCGAGGCCGCGCGTGCGAACGCAGCGCAACTGATCGCGCGCCATCCGCAGTACTTCATCGACACATCGGCGCCGCGTCTCGTTGAGGCAGTGGCTGCCTGAGGCATCACCGCTACGTCTCGTGCCCCTCGCGTAACCAGTCTTCGATCTCTTCACTATGTTCGCCGAGGTGAGGCGCTGCGCGCACCTCGGCCGAAGGCGAGCCGTGAAAGCGCACCGGTAGACGCATTTGCAGGTAGTCGCCTTCCGATGGGTGCGTCCTGCGCTCGAAGAAACCCACCGATGTCAAATGTGGATCCGCGAACACCGCATCGAGATCCTTGACTTCCGAGGCCGGAATATCCGACTCCGCAAAAAGCATGAGCCAATAACTCAGCGGTTTGTCCGCGACAATGCGTGCCATTTCCGCGGACATCCGGTCCAGCGCGCGAAATCGCTCCCGTGCCGAACACAGATTCTCCCGCTTCAGAAAATCCGCGTGGTCCGTCACTTCGAAGAATCGAACCCATCGTTCATCCGTATAAGGTGCGATAGAGATATAGCCATCGAGGCACTTCAGCGGCTGGCGCAGCGGATCGAGCTGGCGCGGATAGCCGGCGGGATCAGTAGGCGGAACGAACGCACGCCCATAGATATGCTCCTGCAGCAGGAAATGCGTGAAGCTCTCGAACATCGGCACTTCGACGGTTTGTCCCTGCCCCGTTCGCTCGCGATGCAACAACGCACCGAGCACGGCGTACGTCGCGTGCAGGCCGGCCACCTTGTCGGCCATCGCCATAGGGAGAAAGCGGGGACTCGGATTACCGTCTGTGCGCGGCAGAAGACTCGCCGCGCCCGAAGCGGCCTGAATGATGTCGTCATACGCCGGCTTGCCCGCATAGGGGCCGCCTTCGCCAAAGCCTGTGCAATGGACGTACACGAGACGAGGATTCAGAGAACATGCGGCCTCGTAGCCGAGGCCAAGCCGCTCGATCGCGTCACGGCGCAGGTTGTGTATGAAGACATCGCAACGGCGCAGCAAACGCAACAGCGACGCTTTTCCGCGCGGCGTCTTCAGGTCCCAAACGACAGACCGTTTGCCGCGATTGAGCGTGATGTGCGCCGGCCCCATGCCGCGTGTGTTCGCGGGCCGCCCGACTCGCCTGATCTCGTCGCCTGCAAGCGGCTCGATCTTGATGACGTCCGCGCCCATTTCGGCAAGCGTAGCGGTGCAATAGGGGCCGAAGATCACCGACGTCATGTCGAGAATGCGAACCCCTTCGAGAATGGACGATGCGGCCATGGCTATCTTTTCCTGCAACGAATATCAGACCGCTTCCTCGAGCGTGAGCAACAGCTTCAGATCGAATGACGGATCGGCGGCCTGCTCGCGGGACGGACTGATGCGCCGTTGCAGCAATCGCCGCGCAGCCATGTGGTCGGAAGGCCGGTTGCAGGATTCGACGCCCGTCAGCCGATGATGGCGGAAGCGGAACACCGAGAACGAACCCGACGCGGGATCGCCGCGCATGACACTGCTGTCGAGCCTGCGCGCAACGCCCGCTATTTGCAGACGCGCGCCGCCCTGGTCGCTCCAGAAGATCGGCGTCTGGTCGTAGGGTGCCGTCTGCCCCAGAATGGATCGCGCGACGTGCCGCGCCTGATCGACGGCGTTCTGCACGGATTCGAGACGCAGCAGGTCGCCGCCGTCGAACGCGTACGGGAAGGCCGCGCAATCGCCGATTGCGGATATCGAAGGGTCCGACGTGCGCAAGCGCTCGTCGACGATGATTCCGTTGAACACAGACAGGCCGCATTCCGAAGCAAGTTCACTGTTGGGCACCACGCCTGCGGCTACGAGCACGAGATCTGCTTCGAGTTGGGTGCCGTCCGAGAGTTCGACCGCGAGGACGCTCTTCTCGCCGCGCAGAATGCGCTCAACGTGCGCGTTGAAGTAAAAGCGTGTGCCCGCCGCTTCGTGATGCGCGGTACACGCCGCCGACATCTCGGCGGAGATCGCCCGTTTCATCACGCGATCCACAGACTCGACCACGCGCACGTCGCATCCACGCGCGGCCGCGATGCTGGCGACTTCCAGTCCGAGAAAGCCCGCGCCGATCACCACCACGCGCCGCGCCTGTTCGAGATGCGCTTTCAGCGACTGCGCATCGATCACCGACCGCAGCGACACGATGCCGTCGGTCGGTTGCGTCACAAACGGCAGTGACCGGTTGCGAGAGCCCGTCGCGAGCACCAGATGATCGTATGAGATCGCACGCCCCGACGTCAGCGACAAGCGCCGCCGGCGACGGTCGATCGACCCGACGCGCTCACCCGCGAGCCGCTCGATACGCGTATCGTCGAACCAGTGCGTCTCTTCGAGGCAAAGCTCTTCCGCGCCGACATCGCCCGTCAAAAAGCGCTTTGACAGCGGCGGCCGTTGATACGGCAAGCCGGCTTCGTCGCCGATCAGCCGGATCGTGCCTTCGTATCCCTCGTCGCGCAGGGACGCCGCGACCTGTAGCCCGGCCTGCCCCGCACCGACGATCACGATCGAATCGGGCCGCGCGTTCACTGCCCGTTCTCCTGTGCCGCTGCGTCGTCCGTCACTTTCTCGACCTTGATCGCTTTCGACGGACATTTACGTGCCGCGCCGAGCACCTTTTCATAAAGCGCCTCGTCTGGCTCCGTCTGCAACAACTTCACGACGCCGTCCTCGTCGCGCTGGTCGAACACTTCAGCTGTCGACAGCACGCACAATCCCGCGCCGACGCAGACGTCCTGATCGACGGCGACCCGAAGTTTGAAGTTTCCATTCGACATGCCTTACTCTCCTCATTCGCTACGATGAGCGCGCCTTGTTGAATTACCAGGTGACGGGCAAGGCTTCGAGACCCTGCACGAAATGGTCACCCTTGCCTTTGATGTCTTCGAGCGGCACGGCGAACTGCAAGCCCGGCATGCGTTCGAACAGCGATGCGAACACGACCTGCAACTCGACGCGCGCCAGCGGCTGGCCCAGGCACTGGTGAATGCCGTAGCTGAATGCGACGTGATGATCGGCCTTGCGCGTAATGTCGAACCGTTCCGGCTGATCGAACGCTGTGGCGTCGTGATTCGCGCCGGAAATCAGCGCGATCACGCCCTCGCCTTTTCTGATCATCTGACCCGCCACTTCAACGTCTTCCGTTGCGACGCGAAACGCGTTGTAGTGAACGATCGTATGAAAGCGCAGCATTTCCTCGACCGCGCTGCGCAGCAACGTCGGGTTCTCGCGCAACAGCTGCAACTGGTCCGGATTGGTCAGGAAGCTGAACACGCCGAGCGCCATCTGGTTCGCCGTCGTTTCATGACCGGCCATCAACAGCAATTCGGCCATGATGACCAGCTCGCGGTGCGTCAAATGCCCCGGCCGCACCTGTTCGACGATCAGCCGGCTCAGCAGGTCGGTGCGATGCTCTGCGTCCTTCGCACGCTCGGTAATCAGACGGTCGAGATAGGACAGGATGCGATCCGACGCCGCCTTTGGGATCGACGGATCCACATCGAGGAGCACCTTGAGGCGGCTTTGTTCCTGGAAGAAGCCGTGATCGCAGGCGGGCACGTCGAGCAGGCCCGCGATGACTTCCGACGTCAGCGGCAAGAAGAGGTCTTCGACCAGATTCGCAGGCGGTCCCTTTTCGAGCAATTCATCGACGAGGCGACTGAAGATCGACTCGATGCGCGGACGCATGTCGCTCACGCGCTTGATCATGAACTCTTTGGTCAGCATGCGGCGAAATTGGCCATGCTGCGGTGGATCCATGCGAATGAACGCTGGTTCCAGGTCCAGCACGGCATTGCGGGCAGCCGAAAGGCTCGGAAATCCGCTCACGTGCGGATCGCCGCTGAAGCGGTTGTCGCCCAGCACGGCGCGCACATCGTCATAACGCGTGAAGAGCCATGCATCCTTGCCATCCCACATCTGCACCTTGACGGGTCCGGGCTGCTGCTGGAAATCGCGGTATTCCCCAGGCGGGAGAAACGGACATTGCCGCTGCATCGGGAATGCCGGTTTGCTGAAAGGACATCCAGACATCGTGCCTCCCGTCACATCGATTGAATAGTTGAATTCATGTCGGAAAGCCGATCACAGACCACCGTTGACGTCGAGCGTCGCGCCCGTCACGTAGCGCGCATCGTCGCTGACGAGAAAGCCGATCGCCGAGGCGATTTCTTCGGGTTCCGCTGCGCGTTGCAAGCCTGAGCTTGCGATGAGCCTGTCGCGGATTTCCTTCGGCACCTTTTCGCCCATCGCCGTGTTGATCGTGCCCGGCGAGACCGCTGCGACGCGAATGCCGTGCGGCCCGAGCGGCTTGGCGAGGCTCTTCGTCAGATTGATGACGGCCGCCTTCGAGCCGCCGTAGTCCGTCACGCCGCTGCCTGCCGTGGCCACGATAGACGCGAGGTTCACGATCACGCCGCCGCCGCCCGCCTTCACGAGGCGTTTCGCCACTTCCTGACTGAGAAAGAACGGCGCACGCGCGTTGACGCCGTAGGTGAAGTCGTAGTCGGACGGCGAGATGTCGAAGAACGTCTTGCCGTGCCAGACGCCCGCGTTGTTGACGAGCACGCGAATCGTGCCGTGTTCCGCGTCGATTGCCTCGATGGCTGTCTGGATCTGCTCATAGTCCGTTACGTCGCACTTGCGGTAGGCGTAATCACCCTTGCCCGACTCGGCCACGTCGAGCCCGACGACCTTATAGCCGCGCTCACTCAGGTTCTTGCAAATAGCTTGTCCCGTCAGGCCGTTAGCGCCTGTGACAACTGCAACTTTGGTGGTCATGTGTCGCCTCTTCTCACGATATGGTCTGGAACTGCATCCGCTTCTTGCACGCTCTCTGTCGAGCGGCGTCAGGCTCAAGATTCGCCCGACAGACGATGCGGGTCCAATACTGTTTTGCGAGATCGTGAGACCGAATTCCTATCGTTGCAGAGCCGGTATGACACGGGTTAGCGGCTAATGACGATGCCCGCCCGTTCCCTGTCCCAGCAATCGGCCGTAACCCCTTCAGTGCGCAACCGATACTTCTCGACGCGTTCGCTCGGCGTCTTCGGCAAGCAGGCGCGAAAAACAACGTAACGCGGAATTGCGAAGTAGGCGAGACGCGGCTCGCACCAGCGGATCAGTTCGACTTCTGTCAGTTGCCCGCCGCTCCTGAGCACGATCACGGCCTTGACGTCGTCTTCGCCGAGTTCCGACGGCACGCCCACCACGCACGATTCGAGCACGGCCGGATGCGCGTTGATCACAGCCTCTACTTCGAACGACGAAATGTTTTCACCGCGCCGGCGCAACGCCTGTTTCTTTCTGTCGACGTAGTGGAAATAGCCGTCGTCGTCCTGCTTCGCGAGGTCGCCCGTGTGAATCCACAGATTGCGGAAGAGGTCGAGCGTCGCGTCGGGATCCTTGTAGTAGCCTGTCGTGCCCAGATATGGACGTTGCGGTCGAACGACCAGTTCGCCCGTCTGACCGCAGCTGACTTCGTTATCGAGATCGTCGACGAGCCTCACGTCGTAGCCCGTGATCGCCTTTCCGCATGCGCCCGCACGACGGTCCTCGTACGGATTGACCAGACAGCTGCTGCACTCGGTCATGCCGTAGAGTTCGAGCAGACGCGTACTGAAGCGCTGTTCGAATGCATGCCACACATGCGGCGGAGCAGCCGCCCCGACCATCAGGCGTAGTGGATTGTCGGCATCGCGTGGTGAGGGTGTCTGCTTCATCAGGATCGACAGCATGCCGCCGATGAATTTCGCCGACGTGCAGTTCCAGCGCCGGCAATCGTCGAGCATGCGGCTCGCGGAAAAGCGTTCGACGAACACGGCCTGGGCACCGGCCAGCAACGCAGGTCCTGTCGTGCCGTGGGCGCTGGTGTGGAAGAACGGCAAGCCGGTGTACAACACGTCTTCGTCCGTATAGCGCGCGTACTTCACCGCCTGCGCCCAGATTTCGTACCAGTAGTGATGGCTGATCAGCACGCCCTTCGAGCGCCCCGTCGTCCCCGATGTGTACGAGATCGTGGACAACTGCCGGAAGTCGACCGACACACCCGGCGATGTTTCCGCGCGCGACATCAGTTCATCGAAATGCAACGCCTCGCGTCCAGGCCAACCGGCAAGAGGCGGCGACGTCCGTCCATCAACCACGATTGCGTGCCGCAGCTTCGGCAGCCGGTCCGCTATGGCGCCAAGCGGCTCCGCATAGGCAGGCTCGGCGACCAGCGCAATGCAATCGGCGTGGTCGATCTGATACGCAAGGCCATCACCTTTCAACGCGACGTTGATAGGCACGCACACCGCGCCGATCCTGTTCAGACCGAACCACGCGAACAGAAACTCGACCCGGTTCGACAACATCAGCGCAACCTTGTCGTCAGCCCCGATGCCAAGCGCGCGAAATCCGTTCGCAGCGCGATTCGATAACGCGTTCAACTCTTCAAAGCTGATGGTTCGATCACGAAAGCGGAACACCTCGTGTTGCGGATGACGCCGTGCCTTGTCTTCGAGAATGCGCCCGATCACGCGATCCGTCTGCGCGTACTCGTGCATCGTCCATTCGGCCCATCTGCGTTCGGCCCGTTCGAACTTGTCGTCCCACTGCCCCATCGTCTCGCTCGCCCCGGCTAATCCATAGGTTGCGCGACGCCGTCACGCAAGACTTTCATCCTCACCGACCCGCATCAACCCTTCCTGCATCGCCGTGCCAACCAGCCGTCCGTCCTGATACAACGCGCCCGCACCCAGCCCGCGATTGTTCATCGCACATGCCCCCGTCATGTCGTAGTAAAACCAGCGGTCGGGTCTGACGGGCGCGTGGAACCACATGGCATGATCGAGACTCGCGGAGCGCGCGCGACGGTCCATCTGGCCATAGCCGCGCGGACGCATCGCCGTGGTCATCAAATCCAGGTCGCTCGCATAGGCGAGGACGGCATGGCACAACAGCGGATCGTCACCACATGGTTCGCGCAGCCTGCACCACAGCCCATTGACGGGCGGCCTCACGCCGGGATCGAGCCACGGTCGCCACATCTCGCTGCGCCGCTCGAAAAGCTGCATGATCAACGACACATGCGAGCGCCGTCTCTCCAGCAGGTGCGCTTCACGCGCGAAGAAATCCGCTTCCGCCTGCATCTGCTCAGGCGGAGGCACGACCGGCATCGGCGGCAAACGCTCGTGGTCGCCTTCGGGCGTCTGAAACGAGGCCCCGCCAATGAACACCGCCTGCCCGTCCTGTGTGACGAAAACATGGCGGGTGCTGAAGTTGCGGCCTTCCCGCACCGGATGCACGTCGAAGCGGATCTTCTTCGCCACGTCGCCAGGATGCACGAAATAGCCTTGCATCGAGTGCAGACGATGCGGCTCGCGCACCGTCTGCCCCATCGCCATGATCGACTGGGCGAGCAACTGTCCGCCGTAAATGCGGCGCACGCCATCAACGGGCGACCATCCCGCAAACACATGACGGCGTTCCTCGCGCACCCGCAGCAGCGACAGCAGTTCGCTCACAGTGAGCGCCATGCACCCTCCCGTCAGCCGGGAATCGCTACGACGAGACCGTCCAGCTCCGGCGTGATCTCGATCTGGCAACTCAGGCGGCTGTTGCTGCGCGGCTCGCCGAGACCTTCCAGCATCTCCCGCTCGATATCGCACGCCCCTCCGACGGCACTCATCCATGCGTCGTCGACGTAGACTTCGCAGGTCGCGCAACTGCACGCGCCGCCGCATTCGGCGACGATGCCCGCAATCATGTTGTCGACAGCACCCTGCATGACGGAGCTGCCAAGCGGCACATCGACTTCCGTGATTTCGCCGCTCACTTGCATATATTTGACGACTGGCATTGCGCACCTCTCTCTGGCTGAAACAATCGGACTACTGCTGCGCCGTGTCGAACAGCGACTTCAACGAAAACTTCTCGTCGGACAACTGCATTGCATCGACCGCAATGCCTTCGGCGATCAAACGCTTGCTGAGCATGAATTCCTGCGCGCGGTTGATGCAATCCGCCGCCACGAGCTTGCCGCCCTTCAGATAGAACGCGGTGAAACTGCGACCCGTGTCGCGCTGACCGCGCACGATGACCTGGTCGTAGCCCACATTGAGGCCGGCGATCTGCAGCTTGATGTCGTATTGGTCGGACCAGAACCAGGGCAACGCGTGATACGGCTTGTCTTTGCCGCACAGCGCGGCGGCTGCGGCCTTCGCCTGCTCCATCGCATTGGGCACCGATTCGAGACGGATGCGGCCGTAGTAGGGCGACGGGTGCATCGTGCAATCGCCCGCTGCGACGATGTCCACATCCGTCGTCCTCGCGCATGCATCGACCACGATGCCGTTGTCGACAGTGAGACCGGCCTGCTCCGCAAGCTCGACGTTCGGCAGCACGCCCACGCCGACCACCACCAGACTGGCCGGCAACACTACTCCGTCGCGCAGCACGATGCGTTCGACACAACCGTCGCCCTCGAATCGCTCGACCGTGACACTTGTGCGGATATCGACGCCCTCTTCGCGATGCACACGTTCGAAAAAACCTGACACTTCTGGTGCGGTAACTCGCGCAAGCACGCGCGGCGCCATCTCGAGCACCGTCACGCGCATCCCAAGACGTTTGAGCACGGCGGCCGTCTCGAGCCCGATATAGCCGCCGCCGACAATCGCCGCGTGTTCACCGGGTCTGACGTGCTGACGGATGCGATCGATGTCCGCGATGCCGCGCAAATAGTGGACACCGGGCAATTGCCCGCCAGCCAACGCGACCGTACGCACGCGCGTGCCTGTACACAGTGCGAGCTTGTGGTACGGAAGCGCCGAACCATCCTGCAATGTCACGCATTTGCGGTCACGATCGATGGACGCGACACGCTCGCCGAGGCGAAACTCGATGTTGAACCGGCTATAGGCGTCCGCCGTGCGGATCAGCAGGTCGTTGCTGTTCTTTTCACCGAGCAGATACGCTTTCGACAGCGGCGGACGGTGATAGGGCAAGTGCGGCTCGTCGCCGATCACAACGATGCGCCCTTCCCAGCCCTCCTGCCGCAGACTCGGCGCCAGTTGCGCCGCTGCATGGCTCGCGCCGATGATGATGCAGGTCTGCTCCACGATGCCCTCCTTGCTGTCCGTCATGACGTCTCACGCGCCCATGGCAGGCCAGGCGCCGCCGCGCTGCCCGAGCACTTCGTCGTTGTGTTCGCCGAGCATGGGCGGCGAACGGTGTATCTGCGTCGGCGTGCCCGAGAAGTTCAGCGGATTGTTGATGATCTTGAAGTGACCGCCTTTGGGATGCGGCAAGGTCTTCAACAGGTTGTCCACGACGTGCGGATCGTTGAACACTTCGGGCCAGGTGCGCACCGCGCCGTAGATCGCGCCAGAAGCCGACAGCGCCCGTTCCCACGTGTCGAGATCGCGGGTTGCGAAAATCGCCGCCAGTGTTTCGTTGACGAGATCCCGGTTCGCGAGCCGCGCGGCCTTCGTGGCGAAACGCGCGTCGGTCTTCAGTTGGGGGGCATCGAGCGCATCGCACAGCACATGCCAGAACTTGTCGTTGATCGTGATGATCATGATTTCGCGGCCATCGGAGGTCGCGTAAGTGTTGTTCGGCACGATGTCCCAGTGCTGGTTGCCCATGCGCAACGGCGTCTTCGATGTCAGGTCGAAATACACGTCGCGCGGCACCTGACTGAAAATGCTGGCGTCGAGCATCGACAGATCGACACGTTGGCCTTCGCCCGTGCGTTCCCTTGCCTGCAATGCGGTGAGGATGCCGATCGCGGCCAGCAGGGCCGTCACGAGATCGGAAAACGGAAAGCCTGTCTTCAGCGGACCGGATTCTTCCGTGCCCGTGACCTGCATCACCCCGGAGATCGCCTGAATGATCATGTCGAGTGCGGGACGGTTCTTGTCCGGTCCCGTGCGGCCGAAGCCCGAAATCGAGCAATACACGAGCCGTGGATTGATCTCCCGCAGTGCTTCATATCCAATGCCGACACGGTCGGTAAAACCCGGCCGGAAATTCTCGACCAACACATCGGCTTCGGCAGCCAGTGCGCGCGCAGCGGCCTGTCCCGCCTCCGTCTTCAGATCGAGCACGATCCCACGCTTGTTGCGATTCACGCCCAGGAAGAACGCACCATCGCCGTTGAGCGTGGTCTCGCCGGAGTGTCGAAACGGATCACCCTCGGGTTGTTCGACCTTGATCACGTCGGCGCCGCTGTCGCCGAGCATCATCGTTGCGAACGGCCCCGTCATCATCTGTGTGAAGTCAAGCACTTTCAGGCCCTGCAGCGCCGCTTTCATGCCTTTTCCTTTGCCGTGTAGAACGCTTCGCGCTCGTGATTCGACGCACGCACGCCCTTGTCGCGGCGCTGCTTCATGAAGTTGTATTCATCGGACTCGTAGCGCACGTTCGTGGCAAGTGCGTGCAGCACGTGACCGTATGAGAACTGGCTGGCGATGCCGAGCGAATCCATCGCGAGATTGGTCGCCGCCTTGCCGACCACGATGCCATCACGCGGCAGACGCACGATGCGTTCGGCCCATTCCTCGCCTTCATCGTCGAGCGACGCCAGCGGCACGACCTTGTTGATCAGACCGTTGGCCAGACAGGTCTGCGCATCCCACACGTCGGCCATCAGCAGCAGTTCGCGCGCCTTGCGCGGCCCCAGCGCCATGATTTCCCACGCCGCAAAATAGGCCGCGCCGGAGAGCCCGAGCTTCTGTTCCGGGTGACCCATCTTCGCCGTATCGGCCGCAATCACGAGGTCCGAGCCTTCCGCGAGATACAGGCCGGCGCCGAGGCAATAACCCTTCACAAGCGTCAAGGTAGGCTTCAGAAAACGGAAGATGCGCTCGAAGCGTTCGATATAGCGCTTGTCGTGCAGCAGCCGCGCGCGTTGACTCGGTTTGCGTGGACGGCCTTTGTCGTCGTAGGTGGTCTCCCCGTACTCGGTGCCGACTTCGGCGAGATCGTGCCCCGTGCTGAAGTCATCTCCCGCGCTGCGTAACACGACAACGCGGACGTCGTCGTCGGCTTCGGCGCGGTCATAACCATCCATCAGCTGATCGAGCATGGCGCCCGTCATCGCGTTCTTCTTTTCCGGGCGATTGATCGTGATGTAGGCCCGGCCGTCCTTTGCGACGTAATCGATGCTGCCTGTCATACGTTTCTCCTCCGCACCCGTGCGAGTGGGCGCATGTCTGTTCGCAACCCTGCGGGTTGGTCAGTTGTTCAGGTTGATCGCCACCGCTTTGACTTCGGTGTAAAGCTCGATCGCCTCGAAGCCGCGCTCGCGGCCCCAGCCTGACTGTTTATAGCCGCCATAAGGCAAGCTCGCGTCGGGCGACGACAGCGCGTTGACGTTGACAATGCCCGCCTGCATGCGGCGCGCCATCTTGTGCGCGCGCCCGATGTCTTTGGTCCAGATGCTGGCCGCGAGACCGTAGGTGGATGCGTTTGCGGTAGAAGCGATCCCGTCCAGATCGTCATCGTCGAATGACATCGCGCAGAGCACCGGTCCGAAGATTTCTTCGTCGTGCACCTTCATGCCGGGTTTTACGCCCGTCAGTACGGTCGGTTGCACAAAGAAGCCACGTTCGCCCGACGACCCGCCGCCCGTGTAGAGCGTCGCGCCCTCTTCCTGCCCGCTATGGATGTAACCCGCGACGCGGTCCAGCTGGCGTCGTGAGATCACCGGGCCCATCTCCGTTCCAACGTCGAGACCGTGACCCATCTTCATGCTGTTGGCGCGCTTTGCGATCAGTTCCAGCATCGGCTCGAATGCGCGCTCGTGGACATAGAGCCGCGACCCCGCCGCGCAGATCTGCCCCGCATGAAAGAAGATCGATGAACACACACCTGCGGCGGCGGCTTCGAGATTCGCATCGGGAAACACGATCACAGGCGACTTGCCGCCGAGTTCCAGCGACACGCGTTTGAGGTTGCCGCTCGCTGCCTGCAGGATGCGCCGCCCCGTTTCGCCGGAGCCAGTGAACGCCACCTTGTCGACATCCGGATGCGCAGCAATAGCCGAACCGACGGGATTGCCAAAGCCTGTCACAATGTTCAGCACGCCCGGCGGAATGCCCGCTTCCAGCGCGAGTTCGCCGAGCCGCAACGCCGTCAACGGCGTCTGCTCCGACGGCTTGAGCACGACGACACAACCTGCTGCGAGCGCAGGCGCAATCTTCCACATCGCCATGTTGAGCGGAAAATTCCAGGGGATGATCTGCCCTACAACGCCCACCGGTTCACGAAGCGTATAAGCATGCCATTCGCCCGCGAGCGAGACGTTCGGTGTCTCACCGCCCATCTTCGTCGTCCAGCCCGCCATGTAGCGCAGCATCTCGACGATCCCGGCCACGTCGCCGTTACGGCAGAACGGCAAGGGCTTGCCGCTGTTGATGCATTCCAGTTGCGCGAGTTCGTCGCCGTTGGCTTCGATCAGGTCGGCAAAGCGCAGCATCATCCGCGTGCGCCCGGACGGCGTGACCTTTCGCCACGAACCCTCCAGCGCGCGACGCGCCGCCTCGACTGCACGATCGACGTCGGTCGCGCTCGCCTCGGCAACCGTGGCGATCACTTCACCCGTCGCGGGATCGACGACGTCGGTGCGCTTGCCGCTATCCGACGCGACCATACGGCCATCGATCAACAGCTGATGTTCGCGGGAAAGAAAGGCCCGTGCCGCTTCACCCAGCGCCGGATGAATACTCGTCGTCATGTCAGTGTCCTTGATCGTCAATGTAGGGGTATCGCATCATTTGCCGAGCAACTGCCGGGCAATGATCAGCCGGTGGATTTCGTTAGTGCCTTCGAGAATCTGGTTCAGCTTCGCGTCGCGCATGAAGCGCTCGACGGGATACTCGGTCGAGTAACCGTATGAGCCATGCACCTGGACAGCTTCGAGCGCTGCTTCCATCGCGACGTCGGTGACGTAGCACTTCGCCATCGACGAAAGCAGCGTGAGCCGGCTAACGTCACCCGCGTCGATTTCCTGTGTGCTCGTGTAGAGCAGCGTGCGGGCGGCCTCGATTTTCATCGCCATATCGGCAAGCTTGAACTGGATAGCCTGAAAATCGCCGATCCGCTTGCCGAACTGACGGCGGTCCTTCGCGTAGCGCACTGATTCATCGAGTGCCGCCTGCGCCAGTCCAAGCGACGACGCCGCGACGGAAGGCCGGTTCAGGTCGAGAATCTTCATGCAGGCCTTGAAGCCGTTGCCCTCCTCGCCCAGCAGACAATCGGCGTCCACGCGCATGCTCTCGAAGAACACCTGATAGCTAGGCGAGCCATGCCGTCCCATCTTCACTTCCTTGCGGCCGACCTTGAGACCAGGCGTTTTCGTGTCGACGAGGAACACGCTGATGCCGTCGTGCCCGCGCCCTTCCGACGTGCGCGCGAACACGAGCATGTAGTGCGCTTGCGCGGCCCACGTGATCCAGCTCTTCTGCCCTTCGATCACGTACGAGCCGCCGTCACGGCGCGCCGTCGTGCGGATCGCGGAGACGTCCGAGCCCGCCTCGGGTTCCGTGATCGCAACGGCAGAAATGGTCCGGCCTTTCGCGGCTTCGGGCAAATAGCGCGCCTTCTGCGCATCAGTGCCGAAATGCAACAGAGGCAAGATGAGTCCAATCGAGTTGTTTGCGCACAGCGTCGACGCAGCGAGCGACACCTTGCCGATTTCTTCCTTTGCGATACACACGGACGTCAGGTCGCCGCCCGGGCCGCCGTACTCTTCCGGCACCCACATCTGCAGGAGACCAAGATCGCCGAACACCTCGACCAGGGTGTGCGGAAACTCGCGCGTCTCTTCCATCGTGGCGACGAGAGGTCGCACCTGTTCATCGGCGACCCTGCGGACCATTTCCCGCAGCATCTCCTGTTCTTCGCTAAACTTCACATCGTTCTCCTCGTATGCATCACGTCAGAGCATGGTCACGTCGCGAAAGCCGAGTGCGCGCATCGCCGGCTCGTCGCTCACGCGAATCAGCTGCGACTGTTCGGACAGGCTTTCGATGCTGAATGCGTGCCAGCAAGGAATGACGATGACGTCTCCACGCGTCAGTTCGACAGTGCCGAATTGTTCGACTGTCATGCGCACATTGCCGCTCAAGACGGTGTAAATGCTGTTGTCGATGCGCGGACGCTGTTCGTGCCGCGCGCCCTGCGTCAGTCCGATCGACTGCACGCCGATGGTCTTCAGGCAGCCGGTGTCGAGCTCGAACGTTCCCTGTTCCAGCGCGCCGCGCTCCAGGTCGGCGCGCTTGTGGCGCATCGGCGAATCCGGCTCGTGTCCCGTCACAGGCTCGTTGCGTTGCGGGTGATCCTCGAAAAACATGCACTCGAGGTTCTGTACGAACGGCACGTCGAGAAAATCGATCCAGAAAGCGGGTTCGTCGCCGAAGTTGCTGTGGCCGTGCCAATGCCACGAAGGCGTGAGCACTACGTCGCCGGGCGCCACATCGATGCGCACGCCATTGACGATCGTGAAGGTGCGCTCTCCCGCGTCGAGGATGAGCCGCAGCGCGTTGGGCGAATGACGATGAGAACGCGCTGTCTCGCCCGGCAGCACGAGCTGATAGGCGGCCACCAGATTGCGGCAGGTCGGATAGATGTTGTCGGCAATCGGATCGACCATGATCAGGTTGCGGCGCTCTGCCTGCTCGGGCGAGACGAACGCGCAGGCGGCATCCAGCGCGGCGCGCGCATCGGCATAACGCCACACGGCCGGTACGAAACGCGGACGCGGCGTTGGCCACATCTGCGGCGCTTTCTTGGCCCAGCCCGGCGACAATGCGCGCGCATGCAGGTCCTCGAAGAAACCTTCTGGCGCAGTGGGCGCCTGCGTGACGGTTTGTGACATCACTGTCCTCTATTCGTTTCGTCCAGCACGGACGACATTGAAACGCGTGGCGGCAAGCGCGTTCGCATCACACCGCAAGGCCGGCTTTCGCCTCGTCCCATACCGGGTGATCGCCAAGCTCGCCTTGACGCACGCGCAGCTTCATCGAGCCGACACCTTCGATCACGATCTCCAGCACGTCGCCGTCCCCGACGGGACCGACACCCGCCGGCGTGCCGCTCGCAATGATGTCGCCAGGTTCAAGCGTCATCACGGCCGAAGACATCGCGATCATTTCGGGAATGTCGACGATCAAATTGCGTGTCGACGCGGATTGCCGCTCCTCGCCGTTGACCAGCAGACGCATTTCGATGTTGCCGAAGTCGGCGATTTCGTCGGCGGTCGTGATCCACGGTCCCGTCGGGCAGAACGTATCGAACGACTTGCGCATCACACGCTCTTCCTTGCCGCGCACCACCATGTCGAGCAGACACGTGAAGCCGAACACGTAGTCGCGGCTTTCAGCGCGCGTCACACCGCGTCCGCGCTTGCCAACGATGATGCCCAACTCGCATTCGTGATGAATCTGACGGCCAGCGAGAGGCGGCAACACGATGTCGTCGGCGGGACCGCTCAGGCTCGAATTGGCCTTCAGGAAGAAGCCCTGACCGCTCGCCTTGTACGTCGAGATCACGCTGCTGCCGTTGCCGTGCTTCATTTCGTCGATGTGCGCGTGATAGTTCGCGGGGAACGCGATAACCTTGTTGGGCCATTGCACAGGCGTTTCGAGCCGCACTTCGCCGAGTGGCCTGCCTTCGCGATTCGCCAACGCGTCGAGCAACGTAGAGCCGCGTTCCGCCCACTCCGCAATCAGGCGCACCATGCCGACGGGCGGCCACGTTCCGGGCACCGCGCCCGCCAGATCGCTGACATCGATGACGCGCTCGCCATCGACGATGCCGATGCGGCCTTTGTCGAACGTAACGAGTTTCATCGCGTGGCCACCTCTTCGGACACGACCATCTCGGGCCTCACGGGGTACATGCCGCGAATCACGTCGATCAGCGCCTGAGGGTCTTCGGGCGCCGTGTCGGCGCGCCACGCCACGTGTCCATCGGGCCGCACGAGCACAAGTGCGCGTTCGTATGCCGCGCGCGCCGGCTCATTGTCGATATCGACCACGTTGAACGGGACGCCCGCCTGGTGCGCGGCGTCACGCAGCGTGTCGACGGTAAGCGACCGGTCAAAGCGAAGCAGTACGAAGGCCTGACCGAACAGATCAAGCGTAGAGCGGCCGGGTTCCAGCCACACGTGCGGGGCGCGATGACCGGGACGCGAAGTCTGCACATAAGTGCTGACGGTGTCCTCCGGTTCGGGCGTCCCGTCGGGTAACACGATCGACGAACCCTCGTAGCGGAAGCCCAGATGAATGCCGATCGTGTACCACTCGCGCTTCATCATCTTCGTGTAGGCATCGCCGAAAATACGGCGAGCCTCGTCGCCTGCTTCGCCGGGTTCGAACACAGCGGCACTCAGGTTTTCCCGCGGCGTGAGCATCAACTTCAGGTTGCTGGTCGCCTCGTTGACGTTTCGGATCGCCACTGGACGGCGCTCGAGTTCGTACGTGTCGAGCAGATGTTCCCCACCCCAACCCTGGACCATCGCCTGCAGCTTCCAGCCGAGATCCACGGCATCCTGAATGCCCATGTTCATGCCGAAGCCACCCGTCGGCGAGGTGATGTGCGCAGCGTCGCCGGCGATCTTCACGCGTGCCGTCCCATAGTTGTCGGCGACGAGTTGACGGCGAATCCACGGCATCACCGAGATGATCCTGAACTCGAAATCGTCGCGGCCCACCGCGCGGCGGAATGCGGCTGCCACGTCGTCTTCGGACAGCGTGCGCATGGTCCCATCGCCGACGATAGAAAAGCGCCACCAGTCACATCCGTTGATCGCGACCACCGTGCTCCAGGTGCCTTCCGACCCGATAAAGATGTAGCGATAGCCCGGCTTTTTGTCGTGCAGCGCTTCGAGCCCTTTGCACTCGATGATCGCGTTCGTCGTGTAGGTCAGCGCAGGAGTACCCGTCATGCGGATGCCCAGATTTTCCTTCACGCGGCTCGCGCCGCCGTCGCAGCCCACGACGTACTGGCATTCAATGGTCTCTTCCGCTCCCGATGCGAGATCGCGCACGGTCACGGTGACGCCGTCATCGCGCTCTTCGTGCGACACGTACTCAGTGCAATAACGAACCTGAACGTTGCCTGTCTTCCTGGCGAAGCGCGTCAATACGGGATCGAAGAAGTTTTGCGGACAGCGTTCGCGTTTTTGCGGACTTTGCTCCGGCCGCGCTTCGTCGCGCACGCTCGGAAACGGCTCGCGGCCGAATTCATAGCCGCCCGCAAGCTGCGAAACCCACGCGTAGTCCTGCGGATAGTCGCGGTTATAGCCCGCGTTCTCGACATCGTCGACGATTCCCCAACGACGGCAATACTCCATGGTGCGGATGCCGACCATGTCCATCTTCGGCTGGAAGACGGTTCCGTCGCTCCGTTCGATCAGCACACAGGGAATACCCCGCCAGCCGAGATCGCCCGCAAGGGAAAGACCAATCGGCCCCGCTCCGACAATGACGACCGGGGTGCGCCCGATCGCGTCTATTTGCGCCATAGCTGAATGCTCCATCATGCTCTACGTGTCGTATGAACTTACGTCGCACCGCTTCGCTTCCCGACAGCGGCACCTCGATGTGAAGCCACTCTAGCAAGCACTCCCGGGCCTCGACCAATACTGTTTGTGAAGGAATTCAGAGGATTTCCCTCTGACATGCAGACAAGGTTCTTCCTCTCACTGGATCGGAAAAACGTATTGGTGGCGAGCCAATGTGCATGGCTATCCTGTGAAACAGTCGTCCGGTCGACACAGTCCGGCGCCCGATAAAAGACAAGATCAGGAGACACAGTCCCATGCCAGCCAGCCGTTTCGATTAGTCGCATCGCGCGACATGTTTCAGCAGCTCGGCCTGCCGGCAAGTCCGGACGCGTGGCCGTCGATTCGCCGGTGCGCCGTGGACACTTCCCGACGGCGCCTCTTCTCCAAAGGCTCGCCATGACGACGCATGAACGCCCCTGGTATCGCTGGTATGTACTGTTCATCCTGACGCTGATCTATGCATTCGGCTACATTGATCGCCAGATCGTGACTATCCTCGCGCCCTATCTGAAGAGGGACATGGGTATATCCGACGCGCAGCTCGGGTTACTGTATGGCACGTCTTTCGCGCTCTTCTACTGCGTGTTCGGTATTCCCCTCGCCCGTCTCGCTGACGGCTGGAGCCGCGTGCGCACACTCGCGCTCGGTCTTTCATTCTGGTCGCTGATGACCGCCCTCTCCGGCCTGTCGCGTAACTTCGTGCAACTCGGCACCGCACGCATCGGTGTCGGCATCGGCGAAGCGAGTGCTACGCCTGCCGCCGTTTCGCTGCTCGGCGACTACTTCGAACGCGCACGGCGCGGTACGGTGCTCGCACTCTATTCGGTGGGCGTGTATGTCGGTGCCGGCGCATCGCTCGCGATAGGTGGCTCGATCGTATCGGCCTGGGAACACACCTATGCGCACGGCACCGCGCCGCTCGGTCTCACGGGATGGCAGGCGTCGTTCATTGGCGTCGGCGTACCGGGCATGCTGTTCGCGCTGATCGTGCTGCTGACGATTCGCGAGCCGGTGCGTGGCCGGCTCGACGCCGTGCCAGCCAGGAAAGACCCGCGTCCGTTCGCTCATGCACTGCGCGATCTCGGCTCGATGGTCCCGCCGTGGAGCTGGCTGCGTCTGCAGGCCCTCGGCGCGCCGCGCCGGGAATATCTGCGTAACTTCGTCTACCTGCTGTGTTCCGTTGCGTTGGTGGTCGTGGCGACATGGGGCACCAATCAGCTGCTCTCCGCGGGTCACAAGGCCGTGATCGCAACGGTCGGCGGCTTCGATGTCACCAGCAACCTCGTACAGTGGATTGCGATTGCCGTCGCGTTATACGTCTGCTCTAACTGGTACCAAGCCACGCGGCTCGGCGACGCCTACGCGCATCGTCTCATCACGGGATCACGGACCTTTGCGGCCGTCACTGTCGCCGGTGCATTTCTCGCGTTTGCGATGAATGCCGTCAACGCCTTCGTATTCGTCTACGCAAGCCGCAATCTCGGGCTTACCGCGCAAGCGGGCCTGCATCTGGGCATGATCGCGATCATCGCGGGCGGCGCGGGAATCACTGCAAGTGGTTATCTGTGCGACTGGGCCAAGCGCAAGCACCCCTTTGGCCGTCTATATTTCGTCTGCGTGACCGCGTCGGCCTTCAGCGCGGCGAGCGTGCTGCAATACCTCACGCATAGCGTCACGCTGTTCTATTGCGCATATGCCGTCGCGACGTTCTTTGTGCCGATGTGGTTTGGTCCGCTTCAGGCGACCACACAAGACCTCGTCATTCCGCGCCTGCGCGGCACGGCCTTCGCCGCGTTTTCGCTGGGACCCAACATTTTCGGTCTTGGCCTCGGTCCGTATTTCGTCGGACTCGTCAGCGACGCTTCCGGTGACCTTCGGCTTGCAATTCTTTGCGCCATCGGCGTGCTGCCCATATCCATCGGTGCACTGCTGTTTGCCAGCCGTTCGCTGTTGCACGGAGAAGCCGCTGCTCACGCTGAGCTCGAACGCTTCAACGCCGAAACGAGCGAAGCCGAGCTCGTGGAAATGGGCGGACCGCAACTCACACACTGACCGTTTCGTCTCGCACCCGACCCGATACTTTTTCTCGATCGTTCGACAGGATTAAGCGATTGGAATTCATCGACGGTAAGTGTTCAACTTTGTTTCTGTCTCTCACGGATAAGGACTCAGGCAATGAGGTCGTCAGCATGAAGGTATTGGTTACAGTCAAACGCGTCGTCGATCACAACGTGAAGGTGCGCGTCAAAACGGACTGCAGCGGCGTCGAACTCGACAACGTGAAAATGTCGATCAACCCCTTCTGCGAAATCGCCGTCGAAGAGGCCGTGCGTCTGAAGGAAAAAGGTATCGCGACGGAAGTCGTGGCCATCTCCATCGGACCCGCTGCCGCGCACGAGCAATTACGCACAGCGCTGGCGATTGGCGCAGACAGAGCGATTCTGGTCGAAACGGCAGAAAAACCCGGTGCGCTGGCCGTCGCCAAACTCCTGAAGGCGGTTGTCGAGCGCGAGCAACCGCAACTCGTGCTGCTCGGCAAGCAGGCTATCGACAGCGACAACAATCAGACGGGCCAGATGCTCGCCGCCTTGATGGGCTGGCCGCAAGGCACATTCGCTTCGGCCATCGACGTCACGGCGCAGCGCGTGACGGTTACACGGGAAGTAGACGGCGGCCTGCAAACGGTCTCGCTGAAGTTGCCCGCCGTTGTGACGGCCGACCTGCGACTCAACGAGCCGCGTTACACGACGCTGCCCAATATCATGAAGGCGAAGAAGAAGCCATTCGAAACGCTGGCGGCGAGCACGCTTGGAACGCCCATCGACACGACGCTCAGAACACTGCGTGTCGAACCTCCGGCGGAGCGCAGCGCGGGCGTCAAGGTGGAATCCGTCGCGCAACTGGTCGACAGGTTGAAGACCGAAGCAAAGGTGATCTGATGGCCATTCTCGTAATCGCAGAACATGCGAAAGGCGCGCTCGGCGCGGCGACATTGAACACGGTCGCGGCTGCTCATGCAATTGGCGGCGACATCACGATGCTGGTGGCGGGGCATCAGGTGCAGGACGTCGCGCAGCATGCCGCCCGCATCGCGCACGTCAAGACGGTGCTCGTCGCCGACCATGCAGCGTATCTGCATCAATTGCCGGAGAATGTTGCCCCGCTCGTCGTATCGCTAGCGGCGAGCTTCAGCCACATTCTCTGCGCTGCAAACTCACAGGGCAAAAACGTGTTGCCGCGTATCGCGGCGCTGCTCGATACAGATCCCGTTTCAGACGTCGTCGCTATTCTTTCCGGCGACACGTTCAAGCGTCCCATCTATGCGGGCAATGCGCTCGCGATCGTGCAGTCATCCGCACCGGTCAAGTGCGCGACCGTGCGTGCAACAGCATTCGAGCCAGTGGATGCAACGGCTGGCAACGCGGACATCGTATCCGTCGAGTTCGCGATGGATGCTGGCACATCGGCTTTCGTCGACGAAAAGTTGGCGAACTCGGATCGCCCCGATCTGAATGCCGCTGCGATCGTCGTGAGCGGTGGCCGCGGCATGCAAAGCGCCGAACAGTTCTCTCTGCTCTACCCGTTGGCCGACAGGCTCGGCGCAGCCGTGGGCGCATCGCGCGCGGCCGTTGATGCCGGCTTCGCGCCGAACGATCTGCAGGTCGGACAGACGGGGAAGATCGTCGCGCCACAGTTGTACGTCGCTGTCGGCATTTCCGGTGCGATTCAGCATCTGGCCGGAATGAAAGACTCAAGGGTGATCGTCGCCATCAACAAGGATGCGGACGCGCCGATCTTCCAGATTGCGGACTATGGTCTCGTCGGCGATCTGTTTGAGGCGCTGCCGCAACTGCAGGCTGCGCTTTGACTTCAAGGTCTTGAACGAGAACCTCGCCTCGTCGTGTGCGGGGCGAGGCTGGCATCCATTGCAACGCATGCCGACCGCTTTAACCGCTTGCACCACTGCCTCCTTCAGGAGTTGCCGACATGACCACACTGACGCAAACACTCGCAGATTTCGCCGTTCAAACGCGTTTCGAAGACCTGCCTCAACCTGTCGTGCACGAAGCCAAACGCCTGCTGCTCGATACAATAGGCTGTGCGCTCGGTGCAATCGAAACGACAAGCGGCAAGATCGCGCTGGAATACGTGAGCATGCTCGGCGGAACGCCCCACGCGACCGTCGTGGGATCAGACCGGCGCAGTTCGGCTAGGGCTGCCGCCTACGCAAACGCGCGCCTCGCCAATGTGCTCGATGCCGACGACACCTTTCCCACTTCGACGCACTTCGGCAACGCGACCGTGTTCTCAGCACTGGCGTTGGCGGAACTGGATAAGCGTAGCGGCCGCGACCTGCTCGGCGCAATCGCTGTGGGCTTCGACGTCGGCGCGCGGATCGGCAGTTGGATGGGCGCGCCGATGCAGATCGAAAACGGCAAGGTGATCGGCTGGAATGAACTGGGCGGCCCGGCGGCGACCATTACGTGGGCCGCGATTGGTGCGTCGACGCATATTGCGCGTCTGGACGGTCGGCAGGCCAATCACGCATTCGGCATTGGCGGCAGTAATTCGCCTCAACCCACGTTGCGCAAGTGGGCGGAATCTATCGAACAGCCGATGTACAAGTACGCCGACGCGGGTTGGTGCGCGGAGATCGGTGTTTCGTCCGCACTGCTGGCGCGATTGGGTAGCACGGGCTTCAAGCATATTCTCGACGGCGAGAATGCGTTCTGGAAGTTCTACGGGTCACCTACCCATGACGACCACGCACTACTGGCAGGGCTCGGCACCGACTGGCAGATTCTCAACACGACATACAAGCCTTGGCCCTGCTGTCGCTGGATTCATCATCCGTTGACCGCGTTTGCGCAATTGCTCGATCAACATGCTCTGCGGCCAGATGAAATCACGCGTGTAGTGGTCCGCGCCAATCCGTTTGCCCTTACGCCTATTTTTCGTGAGCAGCATCCTCGCGATCTGCTGAGCGCCGAGTTCAGCCACGCGCACGCGCTCGCCGCGCTGGCGCACGGGATTCCAGCGGGTCCGCGCTGGTACGCAGCCGCAACGATGGATGATCCGCGCATCGCCGCGTTCCGCGAACGCGTGACCGTTGTGCCCGAACCATCGTCGTCGAATATCGCCGAATGGATGACGGGCGGCCAGTGGCGTGGCGTGCCGGGTGGTGTCGACATTCACGCCCGCGGGACGATCTTCAGCGCGACCGCCGACAACGCGATCGGCGATCCGTGGACGGGCGCGACCCGATTCACCGACGAGCAGATCACGCGGAAATTTGGTGTGATGGTCGGTCTCGATGTCAACGGCGACGGCGGCGACGAACTTCGGCGCGCGGCGCGCGACGTCGCTGACGTGGTCATGTCACTCGATGAATTGCCCGTCGAGCGTCTTACTGCCAGCCTTGACGCACTATCCCGGTCGATGCGTGCGCAGGGAGTCGAAGCGTGAGCGAAACCGGCCATGCGGACGCTACTGCAACCGATATCGAGGCGCGCGCCGCTGTGCCGCTCCTGCTGGCGCCCCCCTTCTTCATGCTGGTCTGCATCACGCTGTGCGGCACGTTTCCGCTACATGTGTTCATCCCTGCGTTGCCATCGGCGGCGCATGATCTCGGCGCTTCGACGTCATCCATTGGCGCGACCATCACGCTCTATGTGATCGGTTTGTCGATCGGACAACTGGTGTATGGCCCGCTTTCCGATCGATACGGCCGACGGCCCGTGCTCCTGGCCGGCCTCGTGCTTTTTACACTCGCCAGTCTCGGCGCGGCCATTGCGCCGACGCTCGAAGCGCTCGAATTTGCACGTGTCGCCCAGGCGTTCGGTGGATGTTCCGGTCTCGTGCTCGGCCGCGCCATTGCGCGCGACGTCAGCGGTGCGATCACGCTGATCCGCAGGCTTGCTTCGCTCAGCATCGCTATGGCGGCAGCAACGGCCATCGCCCCCGTGATCGGCGCGCTACTGGTCGAGCATCTTGGGTGGAGAGCCATTTTCTTTGCACTCAGCGCGGTCAACGCAACCGTCCTGCTGTGCGTCTGGTTCACGGTTCCAGAAACGCGCGCGGTCTCGGGTCATCACACGTTGGCTCGTTATCTGGCTGGCTATGCACGCCTGCTCAGATCGCCTGCGTTCGTCTCGCACACTCTTGGCGGCGCAAGCGCGGGCACGGGGATCTATGCGTTCCTCTCCGCTTCCCCGTTTATTCTCGAGTCGCATTTCGGACTCTCGGGAGCGGCGTTTGGCTGTGCATATGGTGTGTTGGTGGTCGGACTCGCATGCGGGCAGACCACGGCGAAACGGATTGCGGGCAAAGTGCCTGCGCGCACCGCGCTGATCTCGTCGAGTCTCATCATGGCGGCAGCGGCCGCGAGTCTTGTGGTTGCGTATGCGGCGCACGAATGGACGGTCGTGACTGTCATGGCGCCGATGATCGTCATGTTCTACGCGACTGGCCTGTCCAGCCCTTTCGCGATCAGCGGCGCGCTCGATGTCGATGCGTCGGTGGTGGGTGCGGCGGCGGGACTCTACGGCAGTTTGCAAATGGGCTACGGCGCGTTTTGCACGGCTGCGGCCGGCTTCTGGCCGGATAATCCCGCCGTATCGATGATCGCCACCCTGGCTCTGTCCAGCGCAATCGCGTGGCTGTCGTTCAAGTCTGCGCCGCGTCCATTGTCTGCGAAGTGAAGCGAGACTGCCGATCGAGCTCCGGCGCCGTAGCGATGGCCGGCGCCGCGATCAAGCCACTGCACCGCCGTCTACCGGCAACGACACGCCGACAACAAAGCTGGCCGCGTCAGAACACAACCATGCAATGCATTCGGCGACTTCTTTGGGTTCGCCTATGCGGCCCAACGGATTCATCGTTCTGGCCAGCTCAGGCAGACGTTCCCCGAATTTGCTTTCGACAAAAGGTGTCTGCACGAGGCCTGGGCACACCGCGTTAATACGTATGCCACACGGTGCGTAGTCGATGGCCGCCGACCGGGTCAGTCCGAGCACGCCGTGCTTGCTGGCTGTGTAGATAGCAAGCCGCGGCTTGCCCACCAGTCCCGTGCGCGACGAGACATTGACGATCGCGCCACGGCCGGCTGGCAGCATCGCGCTAATTTCGTGTTGCATCGATAGCCAGACGCCACGCAGATTGATCGATATCAGGCGCTCCCATTGTTCACTTGAAGCATCGACCAGATCGATGGACGTTTCGGACACGCCGGCGTTGTTGACCGCGCAGTCGATCCGCCCGTATTCACTCATGGTCCGCGCGACCATTGATTCGACGGAAGCCGGGGAAGTGATATCGGTTTCCACGAACAACGCTTTCCGACGCTCGCGGCTGAGGCGAGTCGCAAGCGCGTTGCCCTCTTCGCAACAACGATCGGCGATTACGACACATGCGCCTTCGCTCGCCAGCAATTCCGCAGTCGCCTTGCCGATTCCGGACGCACCGCCTGTAATCAATGCGATCTTGTTCAAGAAGCGCGGCGTGCTGCGCGCCGCAACCGTCGTGTCATTCGTTGTTGAAGTTGTTGTCACGCACGCCACTCCACAGAAACGCCTTCAGGAAGTGCTCCGGCACGCCGGTGCGAAAGTACTCACCACGTAACGGGCAACGTTTCCAGCCGATAGACTTGCGAAGTGCTGTTGAACGTGAGCGCTTCGACAGGGACGGCAAGCTTCAATTCGGGCAGACGTTTGAACAGCATGCCAAATACTGTATGCAATTCAAGCCGCGCAAGCGGTTGCCCGAGGCATTGGTGAATACCATAAGCAAAGGCTACATGTTCCTGCGGGTTACGATGAATATCGAAGCTATCGGGATTCGGGAATACGGCTGGATCGCGGTTTGCAGCGAAGATCAGGGGATATACCCCTTCTCCGGCGAGAATCTGCTGACCGCCAATCATCACGTTCCCAGTCGCCACACGAGCCGAGTTGAAATGCGCGATGGTATGAAAACGTAGCATCTCTTCGACAGCACTCGACAGCAACGACGGATCAGCCTCAAGCTCAGCGCGCTGATCCGGGTTCATCAATAGCGACAGCGTGCCGAGCCCGATCTGGCTGCTGGTCGTCCCGTGTCCCGCCGAATACAACAGCGACGCAATCCGCACCACCTCTTCCCGCGTCACATTGCCGGGGAGAATCTGCTCGATGACGAGGCGGCTCAGCATGTCGCTGCCATCGCCAGGGTCGGCTTCCTTTTGCGCGATGATCTGGCCGAGGTGAGCTTCCATTCTACGCACAGCCTGCTGGACCACCTCAGGCGATGCAGTGTGATCGTTTCGGGTGTTGCTCCATGTGCCGAGCGTCGCGTGATCTTCGTACGGCACGCCAAGCAGCGCGGAAATAACCATGGACGGAAGCGGCTGCGAAAAATGCTTGACGAAGTCGACGGGCGGCCCGTGCTCAACCATCCCGTCGATCAGTTCATCGACGAGTTTCCGCACCATTGGACGCAGGTCGCTCATCCTTTTTTGCATGAAGTCCTTCGTCAGCATGCGGCGAAACCGTGCATGATCGGGGTCGTCCATATTGATGAATGCCTGGCGCGAACGCGCCTGCACGGCGCGCGCCGGAGAGATCGACGGATAGCCGGGACGGAAAGGGTCGACGCTGAAATGCGGGCTTCCGAGGATGGCACGAACATCGTCCCACCGCGTCGCAATCCACGCGGTCGAGCCATCCCATAACGTGACCTTGGCGAGCGGCTGCTCGGCGCGCAGATGCGCGTATTCGAGTGGAGGGTTGAGCGGGTTACCACGCCGTTGAAATGGAAACTCGCGTTCTGTGTCGTCTTGAACCAATACGTCTAAATCCTTTTGCACAGTTACCTCTTCGAAGGTGATCCAGGTTTGACAGTGCAGCAGCGCTGCACTGTCGCGTATCTGTCACTCAATCCGAACGCCACCGGGATGAGGTGTACCTGCTGTCGAAATGTCGAGCGCCCCCCGTCCCGCATCCGCTTTCGAACGTGACTGGCTGACGTGAAACGCAAGAAATGCGGACACGAGAAAGAAGGCGGACATCACATAAAGTCCCGTTCGACTCGTCCCGGTCAGATCGTGCGATATGCCGAGGATCCAGGGTCCCACCAGCCCCGCCGTGCTCGCCACCGAGTTGATGAAGGCAATCGCGATGGCTGCGCGCGCACCGCTGAAGGACATCACGGGGATGGTCCAGAACAACGGCACCGCCGCCTGCACGCCCGCAGCACTGATGCAAAGGCCGACCAGGCCTACGACGGGTGAATCGACTTTTGCCGTGATGCACAGACCGATAGCCGACAGGAGCAGGCTGATCAGCAGATGCCATTTCCGGTCCCCCGTCTTGCGGGACGTCCAGACTACCAGCGCAATGCCGAATACGGCCGCTAGCCACGGAATAGAAGAAATCAGACCAGCATCGACAGGATTGACGTGAAATCGCTCCTGCATGATCTTCGGAAGGAAATAGGTGACCGCCCAGAACCCGATGATGATGGAAAATTCAAGACCAATATAAAGCCATGTCAAGGAATCGAACACGACGGCTTTGAGTTCTTTCAGGTCGGCTTTCCCATCTCCATGATCCGGCGAAGTCTTCGACAGCAGATAGTCTCGCTCTTCCTGCGTGAGCCATTTCGCCTGTTTAGGGTTGTCGGGAAGAATAAACAGCACGAGGATGCCCATCAGCACCGCGGGTATCCCCTCCAGCGCGAATGCCCAGCGCCATCCGGCAATGCCTGCCACACCATCCATCAAAAGAAGTCCTGCCGTCACGACAGAGCCCAGCGCGAGCGAAACGGGCACACTCAATTCGAGAGCCAGATACGCCTGGCCAAGCAGATGTCGCGGATACCAGAAGGTCAGATAGAACAGCACACCCGGAAAGAAACCCGCCTCGGCGACACCCAGCAGGAAGCGCAACGTATAGAGCATTGGCACACTATGCGTCGCTGAGAGCAGGCATGTGACGATCCCCCAACTGATCATGATTCGCGCGATCCAGAGTCTCGCTCCGAACCGTACAATTGCCATGTTGGACGGGACTTCGAAGACCAGATAGCCGAGGAAGAAGATGCCTGCTGCAAACCCGAACGCAGATGCACTGAGGTTAAGCTCTTTGGAAATGGGGGAGAACAAAACCCCAAGATTGGCGCGGTCGATGTAGTTGATAAAGAAGCAGAGGATCAGAATTGGGATGATTCGAAGCGTGACCTTTAAAAATATCTTCCGTTCAATGGCCGTGTGCGATCCGGAATGTGCAGAATGCTGCGCGACTGGATTATGTTGCATCGTCTCCTCACCAATAAGAATATTCGGGCACTGTCAATTGATCTGCGGTTCTTGAGAACTTGCCAGCCCACGACTGCCTTATCGCCGCTTCTATGGCGGCGTTCAGCAAACGTATAGACAGAGACCGAAATGCGTCGCGTGACGATGCATCGGATATCACATGCGAAATCGTGGAGACGACGAAGCCCCCGGACCACGGAGCATGCTCCGAAGTCCGTGTGCTCCAATTGTCTCTTTGAAGGTCACGCGCAGTTCACGCGCACGAAGGTTGCCGAGTGCCTTGCGACACCGCCTGCGTGTTCGATCTGTCTGAATTGGTTTGTCTGTCGGTAGCTTATGCGTCGACGGTTGCCGCTACCAATACGTTTTTCTGATCCACTCAGACGAAAAATATAGGAACGAAAGCGCTATGCAATCACAACTCATGTCTGGTGATACATGAGTTTCTTCGTATGTGATCGCGGCATTCTGGAGAGAGACGCTCAGTGCGGCGCCCTTAATTCTTCGCTTCCGATGTCGGGAGCCACGAGACGTCACCACGCATTCATGCAGGGACGTGCCCTCTGAGGCGGAAACACCTGCCACGACCCGTCGCCGTGACGGAAGAACAACATCGACAACGTACGCGACGGCCGGCAGACCTCAACCCGGACGCAGCGGTGAGGGCCCGCTTCGTCACGCGCCAATCTGACGATACGCGCGGGAGCCCCATGGTCCGGTGCCAGCCACTTTTCAACCAGCCCATGCAACGTTGTTGACTTGCCGTTCATTGCTGACTCGGCGCTGATATAATAAATGTCAGACAAAAACGTGAAAAAATTTAGTCAAAAAAAACCGTTATCGGCAGTTTTAGGCACTGATAGTCTGCGCCCTTGTCCAGTAAGGGCGCAGACGGTTGCGAAAATCCCATAATATTAGGCAAACGAAGTCTGTTACCCTGCGCCCTTTCTCCCAGCTTGAACCCGTAAAGATGGATACCCCTTTCAACGAACGCGGCGTGTCGGTCACGCGCAATGCGCTGTCGGCGGCCGGCCAGGTCTTTCCCTTGCGCGAGATCAAGGACGTGCGCGTCGTCACCGTGCAGAAGAACAAACTCGTGCCTTGGGCGATTTCGCTGATCGGCGCCGTGGGCCTGGTGGTCGGCGGCATGTTTGCGTCGCCGGCGGGTGTCGTGGTCGGCGTGATGCTGATCGTCGTCGGCTGGCTCACGTGGATCACGCAGGACGTCACGCATCGCCTGATGGTTCAGACAGCGGGCAGCGAACGCGAGGCACTGTCGAGCATCGATCTGACGTTCGTCGAACGTGTCG